>NZ_CM128248.1:3465831-4158998 GCF_052828545.1 Jiulongibacter sp. NS-SX5 | reverse complement strand
TGTCTTCTCGATCGCTAAGGCTGGTGCCTGGTTAATTGTAGTTACAGCGTCATCCGAAATTGGAGTCGGAGTCTCTGTTGTGACAACCGTTGCTGTATTCACCAAGTTTGAACCATCATCAATATCACTTTGTGTAGCTGTATAACTAGCTGTATAAACCCAGACCTCGTTTGTATCAATTTGAGAATTTGAATTTAGATCACCACTAATCAATGATGCCGCTCCCGCTAAATCATCAGACAGGTTAACATTGGTCAATGGTACATTCCCAGAATTTGTTAATGTTATTGTATAATTTAGAACTCCAGGTTCGGAAATAACAGACTGATCTACATCCTTAACAATTTCTATATCTGGACATGGAGTGAAAATTACATCAGCTGAAGCCGTTGTTTCACAACCGTTTGCATCTCTAACTGTAACGCTATAAGTTCCTTCAGGTACATTTATTAAATTTTGAGAATCATCAAAATCTCCAGTTCCATCATTATCCCAATCAAAAGTATAAGGTGAAGTACCTTGTGATACTGAGAGTACTATATCACCTGTTGTCTCGAAACAGTCTAAGGTATAATCAGCTGAAGAAGCTGTAACATAAGTACTCGGTTCTGTGATCGTTACAGTGGTTGTGCCTGTACAGCCATTGCCATCCGTCGCTGTAATTGTATAGGTGCCTGCAGGTGCTGTTAATGTATTGCCCGATACCGTTCCACCTGTGCTGGTGAAGGTATAGGTATTATCTCCGCCTGTGGCTGATAAAGCGGCACTGCCATTCTCGCCATTACAAGCTGCTGGACTTGGTGTTGCACTTACTGCTACAGCTGCTGGCTCTGTGATCGTTACACTTGTGGTGCCTGTACAGCCATTGCCATCCGTCGCTGTAATTGTATAGGTGCCTGCAGGAGCTGTTAGTGTATTGCCCGATACCGTTCCACCTGTGCTGGTGAAGGTATACGTATTGTCTCCGCCTGTCGCTGATAAAGCAGCACTGCCATTCTCGCCATTACAATTCGCTGCCGTCGCTGTTGCACTCGCTACTACAGCTGCTGGCTCTGTGATCGTTACACTTGTGGTGCCTGTACAGCCATTGCCATCCGTCGCTGTAATTGTATAGGTTCCTGCTGGTGCTGTTAGTGTATTGCCCGATACCGTTCCACCTGTGCTGGTGAAGGTATAGGTATTGTCTCCGCCTGTCGCTGATAAAGTGGCACTGCCATTCTCGCCATTACAAGCTGCTGGACTTGGTGTTACACTTACTGCTACAGCGGCTGGTTCTGTGATCGTTACAGTGGTTGTACCTGTACAGCCATTGCCATCCGTCGCTGTAATTGTATAGGTGCCTGCCGGGGCTGTTAATGTATTGCCCGATACCGTTCCTCCTGTGCTGGTGAAGGTATACGTATTGTCTCCGCCTGTCGCTGATAAAGTGGCACTGCCATTCTCGCCATTACAAGCTGCTGGACTTGGTGTTGCACTTACTGCTACCGCTGCTGGTTCTGTGATCGTTACAGTGGTTGTACCTGTACAGCCATTGCCATCCGTCGCTGTAATTGTATAGGTGCCTGCTGGTGCTGTTAGTGTATTGCCCGATACCGTTCCACCTGTGCTGGTGAAGGTATACGTATTGTCTCCGCCTGTCGCTGATAAAGCGGCACTGCCATTCTCGCCATTACAATTCGCTGCCGTCGCTGTTGCACTTACTGCTACAGCTGCTGGTTCTGTGATCGTTACACTTGTGGTGCCTGTACAGCCATTGCCATCCGTCGCTGTAATTGTATAGGTGCCTGCCGGGGCTGTTAATGTATTGCCCGATACCGTTCCACCTGTGCTGGTGAAGGTATACGTATTGTCGCCGCCTGTCGCTGATAAAGCGGCACTGCCGTTCTCGCCATTACAAGCTGCTGGACTTGGTGTTGCACTTACTGCTACAGCTGCTGGTTCTGTGATCGTTACAGTGGTTGTGCCTGTACAGCCATTGCCATCCGTCGCTGTAATTGTATAGGTGCCTGCTGGTGCTGTTAGTGTATTGCCCGATACCGTTCCACCTGTGCTGGTGAAGGTATACGTATTGTCGCCGCCTGTCGCTGATAAAGCGGCACTGCCGTTCTCGCCATTACAAGCTGCTGGACTTGGTGTTGCACTTACTGCTACAGCTGCTGGTTCTGTGATCGTTACAGTGGTTGTGCCTGTACAGCCATTGCCATCCGTCGCTGTAATTGTATAGGTGCCTGCTGGTGCTGTTAGTGTATTGCCCGATACCGTTCCGCCTGTGCTGGTGAAGGTATAGGTATTGTCTCCGCCTATCGCTGATAAAGCGGCACTGCCATTCTCACCATTACAAGCTGCTGGACTTGGTGTTGCACTTACTGCTACCGCTGCTGGTTCTGTGACCGTTACAGTGGTTGTGCCTGTACAGCCATTGCCATCCGTCGCTGTAATTGTATAGGTGCCTGCAGGAGCTGTTAGTGTATTGCCCGATACCGTTCCTCCTGTGCTGGTGAAGGTATACGTATTGTCTCCGCCTGTCGCTGATAAAGCGGCACTGCCGTTCTCGCCATTACAAGCTGCTGGACTTGGTGTTGCACTTACTGCTACCGCTGCTGGTTCTGTGATCGTTACAGTGGTTGTGCCTGTACAGCCATTGCCATCCGTCGCTGTAATTGTATACGTTCCTGCAGGAGCTGTTAGTGTATTGCCCGATACCGTTCCTCCTGTGCTGGTGAAGGTATAGGTATTATCTCCGCCTGTCGCTGATAAAGCGGCAGTTCCATTCTCGCCATTACAAGCTGCTGGACTTGGTGTTGCACTTACTGCTACCGCTGCTGGTTCTGTGATCGTTACAGTGGTTGTGTCTGTACAGCCATTGCCATCCGTCGCTGTAATTGTATAGGTGCCTGCTGGTGCTGTTAGTGTATTGCCCGATACCGTTCCGCCTGTGCTGGTGAAGGTATAGGTATTGTCTCCGCCTGTCGCTGATAAAGCGGCAGTTCCATTCTCGCCATTACAAGCTGCTGGACTTGGTGTTGCACTTACTGCTACCGCTGCTGGTTCTGTGATCGTTACAGTGGTTGTGCCTGTACAGCCATTGCCATCCGTCGCTGTAATTGTATACGTTCCTGCAGGAGCTGTTAGTGTATTGCCCGATACCGTTCCTCCTGTGCTGGTGAAGGTATACGTATTGTCTCCGCCTGTCGCTGATAAAGCGGCAGTTCCATTCTCGCCATTACAAGCTGCTGGACTTGGTGTTGCACTTACTGCTACCGCTGCTGGTTCTGTGATCGTTACAGTGGTTGTGTCTGTACAGCCATTGCCATCCGTCGCTGTAATTGTATAGGTGCCTGCAGGAGCTGTTAGTGTATTGCCCGATACCGTTCCTCCTGTGCTGGTGAAGGTATAGGTATTGTCGCCGCCTGTCGCTGATAAAGCGGCACTGCCATTCTCGCCATTACAAGCTGCTGGACTTGGTGTTGCACTTACTGCTACAGCTGCTGGTTCTGTGATCGTTACAGTGGTTGTGCCTGTACAGCCATTGCCATCCGTCGCTGTAATTGTATAGGTGCCTGCAGGAGCTGTTAGTGTATTGCCCGATACCGTTCCACCTGTGCTGGTGAAGGTATACGTATTGTCTCCGCCTGTCGCTGATAAAGCAGCACTGCCATTCTCGCCATTACAATTCGCTGCCGTCGCTGTTGCACTCGCTACTACAGCTGCTGGCTCTGTGATCGTTACACTTGTGGTGCCTGTACAGCCATTGCCATCCGTCGCTGTAATTGTATAGGTTCCTGCTGGTGCTGTTAGTGTATTGCCCGATACCGTTCCACCTGTGCTGGTGAAGGTATAGGTATTGTCTCCGCCTGTCGCTGATAAAGTGGCACTGCCATTCTCGCCATTACAAGCTGCTGGACTTGGTGTTACACTTACTGCTACAGCGGCTGGTTCTGTGATCGTTACAGTGGTTGTACCTGTACAGCCATTGCCATCCGTCGCTGTAATTGTATAGGTGCCTGCCGGGGCTGTTAATGTATTGCCCGATACCGTTCCTCCTGTGCTGGTGAAGGTATACGTATTGTCTCCGCCTGTCGCTGATAAAGTGGCACTGCCATTCTCGCCATTACAAGCTGCTGGACTTGGTGTTGCACTTACTGCTACCGCTGCTGGTTCTGTGATCGTTACAGTGGTTGTACCTGTACAGCCATTGCCATCCGTCGCTGTAATTGTATAGGTGCCTGCTGGTGCTGTTAGTGTATTGCCCGATACCGTTCCACCTGTGCTGGTGAAGGTATACGTATTGTCTCCGCCTGTCGCTGATAAAGCGGCACTGCCATTCTCGCCATTACAATTCGCTGCCGTCGCTGTTGCACTTACTGCTACAGCTGCTGGTTCTGTGATCGTTACACTTGTGGTGCCTGTACAGCCATTGCCATCCGTCGCTGTAATTGTATAGGTGCCTGCCGGGGCTGTTAATGTATTGCCCGATACCGTTCCACCTGTGCTGGTGAAGGTATACGTATTGTCGCCGCCTGTCGCTGATAAAGCGGCACTGCCGTTCTCACCATTACAAGCTGCTGGACTTGGTGTTGCACTTACTGCTACAGCTGCTGGTTCTGTGATCGTTACAGTGGTTGTGCCTGTACAGCCATTGCCATCCGTCGCTGTAATTGTATAGGTGCCTGCTGGTGCTGTTAGTGTATTGCCCGATACCGTTCCACCTGTGCTGGTGAAGGTATACGTATTGTCGCCGCCTGTCGCTGATAAAGCGGCACTGCCGTTCTCGCCATTACAAGCTGCTGGACTTGGTGTTGCACTTACTGCTACAGCTGCTGGTTCTGTGATCGTTACAGTGGTTGTGCCTGTACAGCCATTGCCATCCGTCGCTGTAATTGTATAGGTGCCTGCTGGTGCTGTTAGTGTATTGCCCGATACCGTTCCGCCTGTGCTGGTGAAGGTATAGGTATTGTCTCCGCCTATCGCTGATAAAGCGGCACTGCCATTCTCACCATTACAAGCTGCTGGACTTGGTGTTGCACTCGCTACTACAGCTGCTGGTTGAACAACTGAGGCTGATGATGTTGTAACACAACCATTATTATCAGTCACAGTTACAGAATATGTTCCGGCTGAAAGACCATTAGCTGTTTGAGTTGTTTGAACAGGCGAGGTTGACCAACTATAAGTATAAGGTGATGTACCAGTTGTGTGGTTTACTGTCAATGTACCATCACTTCCGGTGTTACAACTCACATCTGTGGACGAAAGTGTATAAGTTGGATTAGCATTAACAGCCGCACTTGTCGTTGCAGTTGAAGAACAACCTAAAGAATTAGTTACAGTCACTGTATACACGCCAGACATTGCAGTTGTGGCAGATGTTCTTGATGGATTTTGAGCTGTTGAACTAAAACCTCCAGGGCCCGACCAACTGTAACTCGTTCCTCCTGAAGATGTTAGATTCAATGTTTGACCAACACAGACAGGTCCATTATTGCCAGCTGTGGCTGTTGGTAATGCATTTACAGTAGCACTTGTAGTTGCAGTTGATGTACATCCGGCAGCATTTGTTACTGTTACAGTGTATACGCCAGACATTGCAGTTGTGGCAGATGTTCTTGATGGATTTTGAGCTGTTGAACTAAAACCTCCAGGGCCCGACCAACTGTAACTCGTTCCTCCTGAAGATGTTAGATTCAATGTTTGACCAACACAGACAGGTCCATTATTGCCAGCTGTGGCTGTTGGTAATGCATTTACAGTAGCACTTGTAGTTGCAGTTGATGTACATCCGGCAGCATTTGTTACTGTTACAGTGTATACGCCAGACATTGCTGTTGTTGCAGATGTCCTTGATGGGTTTTGTGATGTTGAACTAAAACCACCAGGGCCTGACCAACTGTAACTCGTTCCTCCTGAAGATGTTAGATTAAGCGTTTGACCAACACAGACAGGTCCGTTATTTCCTGCTGTGGCTGTTGGTAATGCATTAACAGTCGCACTTGTAGTTGCAGTTGATGTACATCCGGTAGCATTTGTTACTGTTACAGTGTACACACCAGACATAGCAGTTGTCGCAGATGTCCTTGATGGGTTTTGAGCTGTTGAACTAAAACCTCCAGGGCCTGACCAACTGTAACTCGTTCCTCCTGAAGATGTTAGATTCAGTGTTTGACCAGCACAGACAGGTCCATTATTGCCTGCCGAAGCTGAAGGCGAAGCATTTACCGTAACATTAGTAACAGTCGATGCTGTACATCCATTGACATTGGTAACGGTCACAGTGTAAGGTCCATTTCCAGCAGCCGAAATATTTGAAATACTTGGATTTTGCTGAGTTGATGAGAATCCATTTGGCCCAGACCAACTGTAACTAGTTCCCCCTGAAGAAGTTAGATTAAGCGTTTGGCCTGCACATAAAGGCCCATTATTGCTAGCAGAAGCAGTTGGCAATGTATTTACAGTTACACTTGTCGTTGCTGTTGAAGAACATCCGGCTGCACTTGTTACTGTAACGGTGTACACACCAGACATCGCTGTTGTAGCAGAGGTTCTTGACGGGTTTTGAGCAGTTAAACTAAATCCTCCCGGACCAGCCCAGCTATAACTCACTCCTCCAGAAGAAGTTAAGTTTAATGTTTGTCCAACACATACCGGACCATTATTTGAAGCCGTTGCCGCAGGATTTGCATTAACAGTTACGTTTACTGTCGATGTTTTTTGACATCCAAAGAAATCGGTAATAGTTAAGGTATAAGTTCCGGAAGCTGCTGGTGTAGCAGAAGAAATAGTTGGATCTAATTGACTGCTTGTGAAACCATTCGGGCCCGTCCATTGATGGCGAGCCGCTGTTAAATTACTAGCCGGAATATTTAACCAGCTTCCTGAAGTTCCTTGACGATATAAAACACCATAGTGATCTAATCCTCCTCCCTCTTTTTGATGTAATTCAAAATAATATTGAGTACCTGCAGTAAGATTTAAAGTAGCAGACTGCTGAGAAGGATATTTAGTCAGCTCATTTGAGTTTGTCCAGTCTGGTACTGAAGCAATTACAGATAAAGGAGAAGTTGCGGAGCTTCCACTCCATTCTAATTGAGTCTGGTCATCTCCATAAATTATAAACTGATAAGCACCGCTGGTAGAAGGTGTAAAATAATATCTGACTCTTGTTCCATAATCATCTGCAATATTTTCAGGACCGGTTGTACCAGATTGTAACTCTATTACGCTCGGACTATTTGGGTAAGATGGATGATTTTTAAGATCACTTATTGCAACCCCTCCTATATTAGGAAAATACTCTCGGAGAACTCCATTACTTACAGACCCATCTAATTCTATTTGAGATCCTTCACAAATTGATGGGGTAGAAGTAGATGTACTTACGCTGTTATCAGGATAAACTACAGCATTAGTTGTACACGTCGAAGTACACCCAAATGCATTTGTTACCGTAACCGTGTAAATACCACTCGCTGCTGAAGAAACATTCGATAAAGAAGGATTTTGACTTGTACTGCTAAACCCATTAGGTCCTGACCAAGAGTAGGAAGTTACGTTTGTACCCGTGGCCGTTAAATTTAAGACCCCACCTGGACAAACAGGCCCAGAGTTGGAGGCTGAACATGTAGGAAGACTATTATTTCTAATTCCAAAATTTGCATTTGAAGCATTGGTTCCACCTACGTTAACACCTGTAAGTATGCCATTTGCATTACCATCTGAACCTGATCCTGTTCCATATCTTTCACCCGTGTTTGACCAGCCTGATGGTAATGAGGCAGAAGGAGGGGCAGCACCGACTGTACCAGCAACAGTACTTAGTCTTACGTTATACGTTACGTTACCCGGAATATCTATAAAGGAATAAGACCCATTACTTGCAACAGTGGTAACTGCAATTACTCTATTGGAACTTGGCTCTACAAGATTAGCATACATAGTAACCCCAGAAGGATTTCCTAGGCCTGAACCATCAACAGTATTATTCGCTAGGGCGTCACAATCATTGAATACATTACCAGATAAATTAACAACGACCGGACAACAAAAATTAAAATTAGTAATTGCAATAGCCTGTTGAGCAGGATTAGGATCGTTAGGACCTGCTATATACCTCATGGTTAGCGTCTTTACCGCTGCGGTACTCGAAACTCTTAAGTGACCTAAAGGATCTGTCTCAGCTACATTATTGTTTGCTCCACCCTGCCAATTGGCCGTGGCTGTTTGACCGCTAATTGTAACACGACCAGGAGAAACCATGGAAAGATTAAGCGGTACATTTGCTCCGCTTATGCTGGTTGCTGACATGGTAATAACATCCTGAAAAGAACTTTGACCAGCAGTTGGATTAGCGTTGTCTGCCTGATCAACATCCACAATTAACAATTCAGTTATGTTAACTGGATAATCAAAAGTAAAGGTTACTATCACCTCGTCCCCAGGTGAATAAGCCGAATTATTAGACGCATCACAAGTCGAACATCCCCCATCAAAATTGTCCAAAGTAAGAGAGAACCTTCCCGGACCATAAATCCCGTTTGTCCCAGAACGAGTTCGGTCATAAACACCATCAGGATCACTAATGGTCGTTGTGAAGTTGAAAGGGTTTATGCTGTTCGTATTGGTACATCCATCAACCTGATCTGTGACCGGAGACGGTGGACCACCCGGACTACCAGAAGTTGGTATCACCGTTTGAGTACCTGAGCCGGCTCCTGACCATGTGATTGAAGTTGAACCGACCGTACATTGGGCCTGAGTTCTGGTTTCACTAAGAATTACGATGCAAAACACCGTAATCAGAAAGGCTAAAAAATTATTAAGTCGTGAAGTTCGATTTAAAAATGGGGACATAAATCAATTCTCTGTTTTTGGACTACTATATAAAAAGGCAAATCTGATGCCAAAAAATACTTCACAATCAACCACTTACTTAAATAATGGATCAGCAGCCTTTAACCCTCGCTTTAAAAGAAATGTAATCTCCTGATATTATGAGCTTTAAGTTAAAGCACTATCTTTCATCCAATTCCCATAAAAAGTTATCAACAAGCTGATTGACTATATCAAGTTGGTCAATTGATATATCAATTGAGACTCATCGTACGTATGTCGGTCACAAAAAGATCAACACTTTATAATCAGCTAATTTCGTGTACATTATATCAGAATCCTGGAAAGCTTTTACGATTCCTTTTTGTATACACGTAATCTAGACGCCAATTCTACCCTATTTAAGATAGTTTTGGCTATTCCGTATTCTGGAAATTAATTCCTTTTATAATAACAAAGGACCCTTCAAACGATCGTTTGAAAGGTCCTTTATTTATAAATACCTAATTCTACTTTGAAACTATCCTAAGCTTCAAATAATCAATTTTCTCAGGATCCGAAATTGCATCGATCTTAATCGGATCAACTCCTTTAGATTGGAGCAAACGCTTTAAATAAAACGCTCGTTTGATAGCCACCTGGGTATCCCCTCCTGAATGATGACCTTTGATCTGAACCTGAAATCTTGGATTTGTCTTAAACTGATTCAACAAAGTATCAATAATAGGATTGGATAAATTCGTCAACACAACAGAATCTGCCGCGAAAGACAAAGATTCAACTCTAATCTCATCACCATTGTTTAGGTTAGGTGCATCTATGATTTCACCAAATGCCGATAAAGCCGGATCAATTGTTGGAGCTTCCACCACAATGTTTGCCGTAGAATCCATTTCAGCAAGAATTTCATCTTCTATAACCGAAGACTGGCTCATTTCTTCTGAACCAAACAGTTCCTCTCTTGACTCATACAAGAAGTAACCAAGCAGAGCAAGAAGTAATACCCCCAAACCAATTAATAATGGTACTTTATAAGATTTCTCTTCTTCCTCGTATTCGTATGAAGTTTCTGTGACTTCTTCCGGCGTAGATTCTATGATTTCTTCTTCAATCCTAGCTTCTACTTTTTCTTTTCTTTCTTTCTCCTCCACCTTCTTCGCATAAGTCATTTTCATAGTTCTTAACTCATGCATTCCCATGGCTGGAATCATTTTATCCACTAACGAGCCAGGTGCGTTCTCAAATAAAGGATCACGATGCTCTTTCAAGAAGTTCATGAGATCGTGCTTGTCCATTCCTTCTTCAAGTTTACGAGACAACACCTTTATGATGAACGAATTAACAAAACCTGCATATTTAGAACTTTCCGCTTTTGAAGTACCGCTATGAATCACTACAAGATTCATCAGTTGACTTTTAAAAGATGGAAAAATCTGGCTCATATTCTTCTCTCCTGAATCCACTAAAGCCTTTAAATTAGCCTGTTTAGTTACCGCCTCCTCAATATCTAATTCACTATAATCTCTGCTATTGATTTTCTTGATCTGATTCACCAGCATTCCGGTACTCATATCACTATTAGCTCGCCTGATTAGGCCTGCAAGCATTGTATAAAAAATAGCGTAAATAGCACCTTTTGTATCACCGAGATTTCGATCTGAAAGTGATTTCAACTCCTCGATCAATTCATCACTTATTACACTGTCAAACTTTTGAAATAATGTCATGTAAATTACTCTGTTAATCAATTTATAAATCCAATTGCAAAACAACGAAAAAATGGAGTATTTGCGATACAATACAATCATTTATTCAACCCTACAGCATAAGAAATGGCATCTAAAGAAACGCCTAAAAGAAGAAGTCAAAACTGGTTTGGCAAAGAAGGTAAAGACGGTTTTATTTACAGAAGTTGGATTAAAAACCAAGGATATCCGGCACACCAGTTTAAAGGAAAACCAGTTATTGGAATCTGTAACACCTGGTCAGAAGTCACCCCATGTAACGGTCATTTTAGAGAACTAGCTCAATTTGTAAAAAATGGAGTTTATGAGGCAGGTGGATTTCCTTTAGAGTTTCCGGTGATGTCTCTTGGTGAAACGATCATCCGCCCTACGGCCATGCTTTATAGAAATTTGGCGGCAATGACCGTAGAAGAGAGCATTAGAGCCAATCCATTTGATGCCATTGTACTTTTGACAGGTTGTGACAAAACTACTCCTTCTTTAGTTATGGGGGCCGCAAGTGTAGACTTACCTACAATTGTACTTTCGGGTGGACCTATGCTCAATGGAAAGTTTAGAGGCCGTGATTTAGGCAGTGGAACAGACGTTTGGAGATTTGATGCAGATGTGAAGGCCGGGAAAATGACCTTGGAGGAAATGGAAGAAGCAGAAGCCTGCATGAGTAGAAGTATCGGGCATTGTAACACCATGGGAACAGCGTCTACAATGGCTACAATGGTAGAAGCACTAGGGCTTACATTACCGGGAGTCAGTTCAATTCCTGCTGCTGATAGTCGCAAAAAAATGATGGCACATATGACTGGTATGAGAGCTGTGGAGATGGCCGAAGAGGAGCTAAATATTTCAAAAATCTTGACCAAACCAGCATTTGAAAATGCCATAAAAGTAAACTCTGCGGTTGGTGGCTCTACTAATTTTGTTCTCCATTTATTGGCGATTGCCAAAAGGGCAGAAGTAGAGTTGACTTTGGATGATTTCGATATTCATGGTTCTAAGATCCCATTCTTGTTAAACCTTATGCCTTCAGGTAAGTATCTCATGGAGGATTACTATTATGCCGGAGGAATCCAGGTCATTCTTAAAGAGCTCGAAGAACATTTAAGCCAGGAAGCCATTACTGTGAATGGTAAAACTTTGGTAGAAAACTCTGAAAAAGCTAGAAACTGGAATACGGACGTTATCAGACCAATTTCAGACCCAATTATCAAAGAAGGTGGCATTACAGTAGTCAAAGGCAATCTGTGTACAGAGGGAGCAGTAATAAAAGTATCTGCCGCCACTCCTTCCCTACTCAAACACAAAGGTCGTGCAGTGGTTTTTGAGACCATTGAAGATTATCATGCACGTGTAGACGACCCTGAATTAGACATTGATGAAAATTGTGTAATGGTACTCAAGAATGTTGGACCAAAAGGCTACCCAGGCATGCCTGAGGTTGGCAATATGGCCTTACCGAAGAAAATCTTACAAAAAGGGATTACAGATATGGTGCGGATTTCTGACGGCAGAATGAGTGGTACTGCGTATGGTACAGTCTTTCTACATGCCTCACCTGAGTCCGCTTTAGGTAGCCCTTTAGCACTGGTGGAGAATGGTGATATCATAGAATGTGACGTAGAAGCCAAAAAGATTCATCTGCATGTTTCTGACGAGGAACTTGCGGAACGTAAAAAGAAATGGCAGCCGATAGATCTGGGCTTTGATAGAGGGTACATCAATCTTTATATCAATACCGTAAACCAAGCTCATGAAGGTGCAGACATGGAATTTTTGGTAGGTAAATCAGGGAATATCGTCGATAGAGAATCGCATTAAGCAAATTGTGCCTAATATCCTTTTGTTAAGCCAATTAAAGTTCATAGCTTTAGTGCCCTAGCGGAAAACCCACTAAAGTACTATGAACTTCAGAACCGAGATTGAGCCGGTTAATTTTCCTTTTGCCATTGGTCAAAATGATAAAATCATTAGCGTTGGCTCTTGTTTCTCCGATCATTTCGGAGAATTCTTAAAAGAGAATAAAGTAGACTGCCTGAGCAACCCTTACGGTGTCATTTTTAACCCTGTTTCTATTTTCAGACTTTTGCTCCACAGCCTATCAGAAAGGCCTGTAATGCGTAAATACTTAACTGAAAGCAACGGGAACTGGTACCATTATGACTATCACTCAAAGCTTAATGGAAGCACACCTGAAAGCCTTACAAGCGACCTTGAGGATATTCATGGGCAGGTAAGAGCCCAATTGAAAAAGGCAAACTATCTAATTATTACACTAGGAACTGCTTACGTATATAGATTGACTCACAATCAGCATGTGGTGGCCAATTGTCATAAAAAGCCGGCTGATCTTTTTCAAAAAGAATTATTGACGCAAAAAGAAATTGGAATTCGGTTCAGACAGTTTTATGAGAAACTGAAAATGGTCAATAGCCGTATCAAAATTATTTTTACTGTGAGCCCTGTTAGACACACTAAAGATACTCTGCAAGGAAATAATCTAAGTAAGAGTTTATTAAGGCTGGCTACGCATTACTTCTGCAATGACTTTAAGGATGTTCACTATTTCCCGTCTTATGAAATCCTAATGGATGACCTGAGAGATTATAGGTATTATGAGGAAGACATGATTCATGTCAACGAGACAGGTCAAAAATATGTTATTGAGAATTTCCGCAAATCTGCATTCTCAAAAGAGCTGAATGAATTCATAGATCAATGGAAACAAGTTAGAAATCAACTTCACCATAAACCTTTCCAACCTTCCTCTGAGGCACATCAAAACTTCCTTAGAAAATTACTCAATAAGCTGGAGGCCATGGCTGAGAGTGTAAATGTTGAAAAAGAAAAGGAACTTGTTAAAGCTCAATTGATTTAAGATTTTTCAATTTTCTACAAACTTTAAGAATAAAGAGTATGTTCTTTGCACTGAGAACAGCAAACTTGGACTTAAAGAATATCTGTGGTTACTGAAAAACAAGTACTTAACGCCCTCTCTCATGTAGAGGAACCTGATTTAAAGAAAGATCTCGTTACCTTGAATATGATCAAGGATATTGAGACGGAAGGACAAAAAATTAGCTTCACCGTAGTGCTTACTACGCCTGCTTGTCCGCTCAAAGAACTGATCAAAACTAGATGTATTGATGCAATCGAGGAGCATATTGGCTCTGGTTATGACATAACCGTCAACATGACCGCTGAAGTAACTTCAATCAGAAACAGTGCTCCTGTACTTCCCGGCGTAAAAAACATTATAGCAATTTCATCCGGTAAAGGTGGTGTGGGTAAATCTACTGTAACGGCTAACCTTGCTCTGGCACTTAAGAAATCGGGTGCCAAGGTGGGAATTCTTGATGCCGATATTTTTGGTCCATCAATTCCATTGATGTTTGGAGCTGAGGATGTACAACCCCTTATTTCTCCAAAGGATGGGAAAAACATGATTCATCCTGTTATTCAATATGGAATCAAGATGATTTCAATAGGATTCCTAACACCAAAAGATAATGCCGTGGTTTGGAGAGGTCCAATGGCTAGTCAGGCTTTGAGACAATTCTTTGGTGATGTAGACTGGGGAGAGTTGGATTATCTTTTAATTGACTTACCTCCAGGCACATCAGACATCCATCTATCATTGGTACAAACAGTACCAGTAACTGGTGCGGTCATCGTCACTACTCCTCAAAAAGTAGCTATTGCTGATGCTACTAAAGGATTAGCAATGTTTAAACAGCCTCAGATCAATGTCCCAATTCTGGGTGTAGTAGAGAATATGGCCTATTTCACACCGGAAGAACTGCCAGACAATAAATACTATATATTTGGTAAAGATGGTGGTAAAGAACTGGCGGCTAAGTTTGAAGCACCATTGATCGGAGAAATTCCTTTGGTACAAGGCATTAGAGAAGGAGGAGATGAAGGAAGGCCTTTGATGATGGAAGATGAAAATCCGACCTCTGTAGCCTTTAGAGAAACAGCAGAGAGGCTGGCACAGCAGTTGGCTATCAGAAACGCTACAGCTCCTGTAACAGAACGCGTTCAGGTCAGCTAAGAATTAGGATAATAAAATATCTGGATGTAATTTTGACATATCATAAACACCACAATAATGAGTACGATAAGAGAACGTGTGGAAGCTGCCCTTGATACGGTAAGACCTTACCTTGAAGCTGATGGTGGCAATGTTAATGTCTCTGATATTTCAGAAGACGGAGTGGTTACTTTAGAACTTACGGGTGCCTGTGGTAGCTGCCCAATGTCAACCATGACATTTAAAGGAGGACTGGAAGAAGCAATTCTAAAGGCCGTACCAGAAATCAAAAAAGTGGAAGCTCTTAACCTAACAACGGCTTAAGACGCCTCCAATAGCATAAAAATGAGAAGCTACTTGCTCAGGCAAGTAGCTTTTTTATTTAACTTGCATCAACTTCGTGTTTCCTTTCAATTTTAGCCCAAACTCAATATGAGCACAAAACTCAAAGTTGGTATTCTTTTCGGTGGCCTATCCAGAGAACGTGAGATTTCATTTAAAGGTGGTAGAACAGCATACGAACATATTGATAAAAGTCTCTATGAACCGGTACTGATTTTTGTAGACAGCCTTGGTCATTTCATTGAAATTAATCCAGAGCATATCTACGCCGAATCTATAAGAGATATCTATCCATCTAAAAACTTAAACAAAGGGTACCGGCTTTATATTGAGGCACTTGGTAAGTTAAACGACACCCAACTCTACAAGCTAATTTATAAGATTGGCAAACAAATCAAGCCCGAACAACTTGCGGAGACCATTGACATTGCTTTTCCGGTGATGCATGGCCCGTATGCAGAAGATGGGGCTGTTCAAGGAGTTTTAGAATGGTTTGGCATCCCTTATGTAGGACCAAATGTTTTAGCTTCGGCAATAGGCATAAATAAGCCTTTTCAAAATGACATTCTAAGCAAATCTAGCGGTCAGGAGAAGAAGACTAAAATCATCACCCGTAAGGAGTGGGATAAAGCAGACAGATCTGCACTTTTCAGATCATTGACGAGTGAGCTTGGTTTCCCGTTGGTAGTGAAAGCTCCACATCAGGGCTCATCTATTGGTGTGGGGATAGTGCAGAAACGAAGCATGGAAGACTTCACTAAGAAAATGCAACAGTGCTTCTTTCAGCAGATTATCCTTCAAAAAGACTGGACAAAACTCACCAAAAGGCAGAAAAAGAATATTCTTGAGAAAACACTTAATCTTAGTGAAGGAATCGGCTTCCCTTTAGTCTTAAATGATGAAATCATCAATCACCCTGGTGATTGCCTAAAGGCATTAGACCTTCATTTAGCCACGAACACTGAAGCTACTTTGACCTCGATTCATGCTGAAGAATATGTATTAATTGAAGAATTTACCAAAGGGCAGGAATTCTCTATTGGTTTAATTCAAGATGAAAACTTCAATGTTTACGCCCTTCCTCCTACAGAGATTTATGGTGAAATAGAAACCTTTGATTTTAAATCAAAATATCAATCTGAGGTTACTAAAAAGAGGATCCCAATAGAAACTTCCCGGGAAAACCTCGATAAGTTAGAACAACTAAGCAAAAGAGCTTTTAAAGACCTTGGAATGAATGTGATATGCAGGATTGACGGTTTCGTTACCCCTGAAAACAAAATCATCTTCCACGATCCGAATACCCTTCCAGGGATGTCTCCTACGAGTTTGATTTTCAAGCAAATGGCAGAGATTGGCCTTAGTATTACTCAGGCCATAAATTACCTCATCAGGCAATCAATAGCTCAGAGAGTTTTAGAGGGAAAACATCATCATAAGATGAAAGTTTTGCTAAAGGCAATTGACGAAAATATGAGCCTCGCTCAAATGGATATCAAAAAGAAAGTGGCCGTAGTTTTTGGCGAAAACCAGGAAGAATACCTGACCGCTCAGCAAAAATTCAATGAGCTTTCTGCTTCAGAACACTCTACACCTACAGCTATTTGCTCTGCAAAAAATGGGAAGCATTATGTGATTCCTGTAAATCTGATGTACAAGGCAGATATCAATGATTTCGGAAAAAGCATTGCTGGAGGAATTCACCCTTTTGTTAAATCACTAATTGACAAAACAGCAGCCATAAGAAAAATTTACGCCTGTGAGGTCAATTTTGATGTAGAACGAATAGAAACTGCGGAATTAAAGTCCAGGTTCGACAGCATCTTTATGTCTTCTACCGAAGAACTAATTGACACTGATGGCTAAGAAGAAAAAGAAATTTTATGTGGTTTGGAAAGGCCACAAAAGAGGAATTTACGGCAGCTGGGAAGATTGCAAACGTCAAATCGACGGATTTCAAGGAGCCCAATACAAGTCCTTTGAAAGTGAAAAAGAAGCCATTGATGCCTTCTCCAAATCTTATGCCCATTCCATTACCAAAGGAGGTCAAAAGAAAAAGGCACAAGTCAATCCAAACGCCAAACCACCTACAAAAAATAGCATTGTTGTAGATGCTGCCTGGAACACCCGAACCGGAGATATGGAATACCAGGGCTTTGACTTCAATTCGGGTAAGCTCTTATTCAAAAAAGGCCCTTTTAAGGACGGCACCAATAATGTTGGTGAGTTTTTAGCCATTGTTCATGCTTTAGCTTTGTTAAAGAATCATGGAGTGGATTTACCAATTTATAGTGATAGCCGCACGGCAATGAGCTGGGTCAGGAAGAAAAAAGCTAACACTAAGCTGGAAAAAACTGAACACAATCAAGAGCTTTTCGAACTTATAGACAGGGCTGAAAAGTGGTTAGAGCAAAACACTTACAAGAATATTATCCTGAAGTGGGACACCAAAAACTGGGGAGAAAACCCGGCTGATTTTGGTCGTAAATAATTAAACGCCATGTTTAGGTTCAAGAGGTTTACAATAGAACAAGATAAATGTGCAATGAAAGTATGCACAGATTCTTGCATTCTGGGGGCCTACACACCTACTCCAAAAGAAGGCAAAATTCTCGATATAGGAACAGGCACAGGACTTTTGAGTCTCATGCTGGCACAGCGTACAACCTCCAAAATCGAAGCAATTGAACTTGATGAAAATGCCGCCAACCAGGCCAATGATAACGTTTTAAAAAGCCCTTTTGCTAATCAAATTACAGTCACCAAAACAGATATTAAAGACTACGAGCCTTGTGGTTTTGATTTAATTATTAGTAACCCCCCATTCTATGAAAATCAGCTGAACTCACCTGAAGAAAATAAGAATAAAGCCATGCATAGCAGTGCCTTGTCTCTGGCAGAACTGGCAAAAATTATAGCTTCAAAACTAAATTCAAATGGAAAGGCTTCAGTTTTATTGCCTCCAGAGGAGATGAGAAAATTCACCTCTTTCATGCAGACCAGCGGTTTATTTGAATATCAAAAGCTCCAAATAAGACATAATTCATTAAAGCCCGTATTCAGGGAGATTTCGATGTTTCAAAGGGTAAAAACTGAGCCATTGATGAATACTTTGGCGATTTACGAGACTGACTCCAAGACCTATACCCATGATTTTGAGACACTTTTAAAAGATTACTATTTAATTTTTTAAATTTGAGCTACAAACAAGCTTTCCTAACATGTCTGACCCGCAAATAAGCGTTCTCATTCCTCTACTGAATGAAGACGAATCGCTGCCAGAACTTTATCAATGGATTCAGCAAACCTTAGATAAGGCTAAACTGAGTTTTGAGGTATTATTTGTTGATGATGGCAGCAAAGATGACTCCTGGAAAGTCATACAAGAGCTCAAGCAAAAAGACGAACGAGTACGAGGCATTAAATTCACTCGTAATTATGGCAAAACTGCCGCTTTAGATACAGGTTTTCAAGTGGTAAAAGGTGATGTCATTATTACCATGGACGCCGACTTACAAGATAACCCCGAAGAAATTCCGGAACTCTACAAAAAGATTACTGAGGACGGTTTTGACCTCGTTAGTGGTTGGAAAAAGAAACGTCATGACCCGGTTTTATCCAAAAACCTACCTAGCAAGATTTTTAATTGGGCTGCAAGAAAAATATCTGGAGTTAAGCTTCACGACTTCAACTGTGGCTTAAAAGCTTATGATAAAAAAGTAGTCAAGAATATCAGGATATATGGCGAAATGCACCGCTACATCCCCGTCATAGCCAAATGGAACGGGTTTTCAAATATCGGAGAACAAGTGGTAAAGCATCAAGCAAGAAAGTACGGGCATACCAAATTTGGTATTGACCGATTCATAAATGGCTTTCTCGATCTTCTGAGTATAACTTTCGTCAATAAATTTGGAAGAAGACCAATGCACTTTTTTGGTGCATTCGGTGTGATTAGTTTTCTGTTGGGTACAGCTATTACGGTGTTTCTCCTTGGTCAAAAACTCTATAACATCTGGAAACATCTTCCTTTTAGAAATGTAACCGATAATCCACTATTCTTCCTGGCATTATTGGCTGCTATGGTGGGGATTCAGCTTTTCCTGGCCGGTTTCTTAGGTGAACTCTTTGTCAAACAAAATGCATCAGACATCAGCTATGTTATTGAAGAAGAGATTTAACAGAACCTTTCTGATTCTTGCTAGCTTCTGCCTTTTGACAGTCTCATGCCTACCTACCGACCCCGAAGTACAGGCATTATTAGGTAGATGGATCTTACAAGATATCAACTCCAGCCTAGATGAGAGTTCAGCTCCCTTTATAACCAAGAGTAAAAATTATAATGGCGAAGGCTTATTCTTTGAGTTTGACCAAAACGGGAATTTCGAAACCAATACAGACCTTGGCTTAAACAAGTTATTGCTCGCTCCTGGCAACCTCCTGAGGGGCTCCTATGATTATGACCAAACTGCAGTAGCAGATTACGTAGAAATTACTATTCAGGATGCACAGTTTAATTCAGATGTCAGCCTTATCTTTGAGGTAGTCGACATAGATTCTGAAACACCTCAGCTAGTCATGAATACGGTTGATTATATCACCAGCGTTCGTCAATCTGCCAATGATTTACCTCAGGATATCAGAATCGCTTTGTATGATTTTACTGATCGAATAAACGAAGCTCGTTTTGCGTTAAGCTTCACAAAAGACGAATAAATGCGTTTAAAAACTCCTCCACAACTTCTTTCACTTTTAGCTCTAATCATAGTTTCATGTTCAAAAAAGGATGATGTAGAGCCTATAACTCTCGATGGCCGCTATGATTTGAAGCAAGTAAACTCCGAGGTAATTATTCAGGATGAGGAACCGGAGATCAATGATAAAGATTTTTCTTCAGAGGGTATTTATTTTACATTTTCAGCAGATGGCACCTACACTACAAACGCTAATGTAGGAATCGGGAACATCGAGAAATCAAGCTCTGAGAATAAGAATACCTATGAAATAGAGAACAATATATTAAAGCTGAAGATCACCGAAGCCGACCTGAACGTTCCATTCATTTTGTATTTCAGAATGTCTGAAAGCATGACCGGAACTTTGACTCTATCATTAAACGAAAAGGATTTGCTGACTTCTTTTGAGGCTAGTGGAGCCGATTTAGATCCATTCTCACAGGCCCTTTTACAGGTTTTGATAAGTCAAATCACCACCATTAATTACAGTCTGGAACTCACTAAGGCCTAATTTACTCGTATTTATACCAGTCTGCCCACCAGGCCTGAAGCTTCTTTTTGATCTCCATTTCTTTGGCATTGGCTCCGGGCTCATAAAGCTTTTCTCCTTTTAGCTCATCGGGCATGAAATTTTGCTGTGCAAAGTTCCCCTCATAACTATGGCTGTATTTATAGTCTTTACCGTAACCAACTTCCTTCATGAGTTTTGTTGGAGCATTTCTTAAGTCTAAAGGCACAGGCAAATGGGATGTCTTCTCTGCTAATGCAATAGCCTTATCAATGGCCATATATGAGGCGTTTGACTTTGGGGAGGTCGCCAGATAAACCACTGTTTGAGAAAGAATAATTCTACCCTCAGGGTAACCAATTTTCTTCATGGCCTCCATACAGCTATTGGCCATAATCATAGCTGTAGGATTGGCATTCCCAATATCCTCAGAAGCTAAAATCAACATCCTACGAGCTATGAAATTAGGATCTTCACCGGCCACAAGCATTCTGGCAAGCCAATACAAAGCTGCATTGGGATCTGAACCTCTCATTGATTTTATAAAAGCCGATATGATGTCATAATGCTGTTCGCCACTTTTATCATATCTGGCCAGATTTTTCTGAACCACCTCCTCTACTTTCTCATCGTCTATGATGATTTCCTCGGCTCCAAATTGAGCAGTCACCACCATTTCAAGAAGATTCAGCAGTTTTCTACCATCACCTCCACTGATTCTAAACAGAGATTTCTTAGAAACTATCTTGAATTTCTTTTTTTGCAGCTGCTCGTCCTGAGTAATAGCTCTGTCTAATAACTGATCAAGTTCTTTAGAACCAAAAGCTTCAAGAATATAAACCTGACATCTGGAGAGTAAGGCAGAATTGACTTCAAAGGAAGGATTCTCAGTGGTAGCACCTATCAAAGTTACCTGCCCCCGCTCTACCGCCGCCAGCAAAGTATCTTGCTGCGATTTATTGAATCGATGTATCTCATCAATGAATAAAATAGGCGGAAACAGACCAGAAGGTTTGCTCAATACTTCTCTCAGGTCTTTCACACCTGAACTAATGGCCGAAAGAGCATAAAACTGCCTTTTGGTGATCTCAGCCAGCATTAGAGAAAGGGTAGTTTTCCCTACACCTGGAGGTCCCCACAGAATCATCGACGGGACCAGATTCGCCTCCAGTGCTTTCCTCAGGGGTTTTCCAGGACCTAATATGTGCTCCTGTCCTATGTATTCTTCCAGTGTTTTTGGTCTCAGCCTTTCGGCCAATGGCATGTTCTGCATCCTCTTTTCAGATTATCCTTCAAAACAAAGATACAAAGCGGTCATTTCCCAAAGTATTCATCAATTGCTAAGGCCTTTCAATTTTTAAAGAAGAATCATAATTTTGATAAACAACTATCCATAAACAACTTAAAGTAAAATGCGAATCCTCGACAGCCTCCAAAAAGCTTTTGAACTAAATTTAACAGAAGCCAGAAGTGTACTATTTGGCTTTATCGCCCTTCTTCTCGTTCCAATAATCATACTCACTGCTTCATGGATAACTGATGTAAATGACCCTATTGTTGAATTTGAGGCCTACGAAAATAGTGGTCAATTTCTCAAACCAAGAACAACCAAAGTCTACACCACAACATCGAAAAAACCATCAAAAGGCAAACCTAAAAGTCCCGTATTGAGTCTATTTGATCCGAATACGGTAAGCTCTCAAGAGCTTCAAAAAATTGGCTTTAGCAGCTATGCGGCGAACAATCTGATAAAATTCAGAGAAAAAGGAAAGGTTTATAAATACAAGGAAGACCTGGCCAAGGTTTATGGTATAGATGAGGGATTTTATACTAAAATTGAATCTTATATACAGTTGCCATCCAAAGAGGACTATTTATCCAATTCAACTGCAACACTTTATGAAGGATCTGCCAATACCCCGGATGTTAAACAAGTCAAAGTAGCACAGCCATTTGAAAGAGAAGACTTTTCATTTGACATCAATACCGCCAGCGAAGAAGATTTAACTCATGTATACGGAATTGGTCAGGTTTTTGCCAAAAGGATATTAAAGTATAGAGATGGCCTTGGTGGATTTTATTCGGTTAACCAGTTGAAAAACGTTTACGGTTTGGCGGACAGTACCTTCCAAGAGCTTTCAAAGCATGTTTTGGTAGAAACACCGCCCAGAAAGATTGATCTCAATACGATTGACATTGAAAATTGGAAAGGAAGCTTGATCAGCTATCGCAAAAAGAGAAGTATCTTAGCGTATCGGAGACAGCATGGCTATTTTACTGAATTCAATGATTTAAAAAAGTTGCATAGCTTAACCGAAAATGATTTAGAAGCTATGAAACCTTATGTAAAATTTAGTACCCCAACACAAGATGAATAAGTTAAAAGCACTATTATTTATTGCACTGGCCTCCATAATTTGGGCCTGTTCAAAACCTGAAGAAGAAGAGGTAATCCCTGAACCTCCTAAAGAACTGGAAATCTCATCTGAATTTGCCCAAAAATGGGCAGCAAAAACTTTAGAGGTCGTAAAAGAATCTCCTGACAACTCCCCCACTTATACTTCAAGAACTCTAGGGTATACGGGACTTGCCATGTATGAGTCTGTGGTAAATGGCAGTATTATATTCAAATCTGTTGCTTCCCAATTAAACGGCCTTTCAGAATTACCAACCAGAGAAGGATTAGATTGGGAAACCAGCTTGAATGCAAGTCAAAAGACCATTCTCAGTTTGCTTTATGAGCACACTAGCACTGAAGTTAAAGAAGGAATTACCAGCCTGTATAATGAGCTATACGAAGCCAGAAGAAATGCAGGTATCTCAGACAGTTTATTGACTGCTTCTGCCTCCTATGGCGAGTATATTGCCGAAGTTATCTATGAATGGTCTAGACATGATAATGGTCATGAAGGTTATAACCGAACTTTTGACGCTAACTATTCTTACCCATCAGGATTAGGATACTGGAAACCACCAGTTATCGGTCAGTCGGCCATACCTCTTCCTATGCATCCATATTGGGGTGAAAACAGGTTGTTTATTCCAGCCAATGATGAGCTTCCAATTCCGGAAATAACTGAATATAGTTCAGATACTGCTAGTCAGTATTACAAAGAGATGAGAACTGTCTATGAGAAAAACATCAGCCTGACGCAGGAAGAAAAAGAAGATGCACTCTGGTGGGGTGATGACCCTGCTTTCTCTGCCAGCCCTCCAGGCCACTCTTATTACCTTTCCAATAAGCTTGTTAGCCAGGAAGGAACTCAGCTTTTTGAGGCAGCCTCTGTATTTGCCAAAGTAGGTATGGCCGTTTCAGATGCTTTTGTAAGATGCTGGAAATGCAAATATCATTACCATGCCGAGAGACCTACTGCGTTTATCAATAGATATATCAATGCCAGATACTCGCAATTCTGGCCAGAGCCTCCTTTCCCGGCTTT
This sequence comes from Jiulongibacter sp. NS-SX5, assembly GCF_052828545.1. The sequence continues at coordinate 4,135,374 of NZ_CM128248.1, read as the reverse complement.
CACTTCTGGTCACTCCACTCAGGCTGCTGCAGCTGCCACAGCTTTATTATCGGTTTACCCGAATGAAACACCCTTGACAGATGATTTTCATGAAGGCAGACCTATGGATCAGGCCAGACAAGTTGAGTTTAAATCCAGAAGTTTCAGTACCATTTGGGGTTTTGCCGAAGAATGTGGGTGGTCTAGAATTTTAGGTGGAATTCATACGCCGCAGGATAATGTTAGAGGACTGGAAGAAGGGAAGAGCATCGGAGAGAACGTTTCTGCTCTGGAATGGAAGTATTGATAATTCCTTTCAGAAATTGATTCATCAAAATTCTATGGTACTTTTGCCAAAAAAATACTGAGATGAAAATTGCAATCGGAGGCGATCACGCCGGATTTGAGTACAAACAGCACATTTTAAAATGGTTCCAGGAGCAGAATTTTGAGACCGCTGATTTTGGACCATACACCGATGAGTCATTCGATTATCCTGACTCCGTACACCCATTATGTGATGCTATAGAAAAAGGAGAATATGAGTTCGGAATTCTGATCTGTGGGTCAGGAAATGGTGTTTGTATGACGGCCAATAAGCATCAAGGCATCAGAGCTGGTCTAGTATGGGATGAAGAGGTAGTAAAACTTATCAGATTGCATAATAATGCCAATGTGATGTGTTTACCTGCCAGATTTATTGAGAAAGAAACAGCACTTGAGTTTGTCAAAACTTTTATTACCACAGAGTTTGAAGGTGGTAGACATCAAAGAAGAGTGGGTAAAATCGCTTGTGCCTAAATTCCTTTTAGTCTGAAATGACGGGTTCCTTCTACCCTTTCGTAAGCGGCATTCAAAGAAGGGATCTTCAAAAATATATCCGGAAAAACCTGAGCATTATCAATAATGTACTCAGGTTTTTCTTTTTCAAACTTATTGAAAATAACCGCCAGGTTTTGATAGACTTCAGGATGCTCCAAGATATTTGAAGACAGCTCCCAATTCACAAACGCTGAACCGGACTGAGCATTTAAAAAGTCATCCATGGCTTCTCCTGTCACCATAATCTTTCGATTTTTAACGTAGGCCTTTTCGTTCTCAGAATATAGTCTTATTGAGGCGAGATGTTCATAACCATTGCCTATGATTGGGCTTACACCCTGAAACTTTATAAGAACCACTGCCCCTAAAAAGAGCAAGAAAATGATTTCAGAACGATAGGCCCCTTTAATAAAAACGAACCAACTAGAAAGAAAAAAAGCAAGATATGGCACCAGACCCACCAAGTGAAAAGTACCATGCGGTTTAGCCAAAAAGTAAGGCAATAGTGCAAACAGACCAAGTAAGATCATGATCTGATGCTTTCTGTTTTGATAGTTTGAAAAACGAACATTGCTCAGCACCTTCAAAATCCCAAAGACAGAAAGAACGAGAGGTAATCCGAATATGATCAAAACATCCAGTATCTCAGAACCCACCTTTGGTATTAAATCGTAAATCTGGAGAATCCATTGCTGGTAAAACCCTTCCAGAGTCCCATTGAAATAGAAAAACAGGACGGAAATTGCCAAAGGCAAAACAAAGCCCAAGATCATTAAAAACACCTGATTGGCCTTAAACGGAGCAAACATCAGCAAGCTCAAAACAGACCAAATAAAGAAAGAAGGGAAGGTGTAGCTTATTAACGAACCAATTCCTATTTGCAAACCCACTTCAAAAACATGTTCTGACGTTTCGCCTGCCTTGTCAATATGTTTGAACAGACTATTCAAAGCCAATAAAACGAAAGTATTGGCCAAAAGAGCCGGGCTTAACTTTGACAAGTCAAATGAAATGGAAATCAAAATGGCGTAAAACAAGGCTGGCAGATAATTTTTCTCAATGAGGACCTTGTTTTTATTGATGATGTACGCAAAATACAGAGACTGAAAATAAGCCAGTACAAGGGCAAACATTTCATAATACACCTGATCATCTCCTAAAAACCAGTTCACAAAACCATAAATGTAGGCCGCCAACGGTCCGGTTTTGGTCCAGATGTCTGCGTAAAGGCTGTGCCCATCATTAAGTCGCTGTCCCACAATAAGCCACTCCATCTCTGGCTGTAACACTGGCAAACCACCGGAGATAAAGGGCAGTTTTAGGAGCAAAAGCACCACTAAAACTGAGAAAATGTGGAAGAACGTATCTACTCTGAAAAGTGTTATCAAAGGGCAGCTATTTATGATTTTCGTGGCCAAAATTATAGTATAGCACACCGATTAACCAAAATAAACTGAGATATTTGCAGGGCTAAAGCAAAGGATAAGCGAGATGGAAAATAAAAGGCAAAAACAGGTATCTAGACAAATACAAAAAGACCTGGGAGAAATCTTCCAGAAGGACTTCAAACTGGCATTTGATAATGCGTTTATTACCATTACAGATGTGAAAGTTTCGCCAGACCTGGCCATAGCTCGTGTTTATCTAAGTTTTCTGATGACAGATGATAAAGAGGGAACTCTGGAGAAGGTTCGTCAGCAGACCAAGAAGATTAGAGGAATTTTCGGCGATCGTGTCAGAAATCAGTTCAGGATTGTTCCAAACTTCCAGTTTTTCATTGATGACTCCGCGGAATATGCTCAGCGTATGAACGAGCTTTTTGCAGACCTTGAGATTCCGCCTGCTCCTGAAGATGAGGAAGACGATGAAACTTACAGCCGCTAATCTGACTGCATGAATCTCTCTTTCCATATTGCGAAAAAATACTTCTTCTCAGGAAAGAAGAGAGGCTTTATACATTTCATTTCAATAATTTCTATGCTTGGGGTGTGCGTTGGAACTGCTGCCCTCATTATCGTACTTTCGGTGTTTAACGGTCTGGAAGATCTGAACCGTACCATCTTCAAAAGTTCAGACCCTGATATTAAGGTTAGTCCGACTTCGGGAAAAACCTTTGCTTTGGAGGATATTGACATTTCTAAAATTCGAGGTATTGAAGGCGTTTACCAGGCGACAGAGGTAATTGAAGATAATGCTCTGGCCAGAAGAGAAGATCAACAAATCGTAGTGGTGGTCAAAGGGGTAGACAGCACTTTTCAGATAAATAATCCATTGGCCGAGAATAAATTTGACGGGGAATTATTAACTCAGGAAGGTGATGAGAATTTTGCTTTTGTAGGTGCTGGTGTATTCCAGACCTTAAACCTCCAGAGTTTTAATTACCTCCGCCCTATTCAGCTGTGGTACCCAAGAAATCAAAAAATCAATGCCATAAATCCGGAAGACAATATCAACAGAGAATACCTGCCGGTTTCCGGGACATTCGTTTTGGAGCAGAAATATGACAACCTCGTTTACATTCCACTGGATGTCATGGAAAATCTAACCGAACTTTATGACAAGCGAACGGCTGTTGAAATAAGGCTGGAAGATGAGCAATTGAGTGGAAAAGTAAAATCAGAACTTATCAGCTTACTTGGTGAAGGCTTCAAGGTGCAAGACCGTGATGAACAAAACGCTGCCTTGTATAGAGCTATCAAAATTGAGAAGCTTTTTATCTTTTTGGCTTTGTTATTTATCATTGGCATAGCCAGCTTTAATATTTATTTCGCTCTGACAATGCTTGTATTAGACAAGCGAGATGATATTCAAACCTTATCAGCCTTAGGGGCAGACAAAAACCTGGTAAGAAAAATCTTTATCACTGAAGGAGGAATCATTTCACTATCAGGAGCATTACTGGGTCTGGTTATTGGTGTTGGAATCTGCTGGAGTCAAATGCAATTTGGCTGGTTATCCATGGGAATGGAGTTTGCCATAGTAGATGCTTACCCCGTTTTATTAAAAACCTCAGACGTATTATTTTCGCTAATCGGTATTATCAATATCGCATTCCTGGCCAGCTGGTTTCCTGCCAGAAAAGCCGAGAAATTTATGACCACCTATGATTAAAAAAGGACTTTTATTAGTGCTCTTGACTTTAGGATCAATCACCCTCAAGGCACAGGACGTATCTAAGTTTTTACAATTATTAGATGACTCTCAAAGTTGGATTCTAAGGACTCCGAAGATTGAGAAAAAGGAAATTGTGTTTGAAAATTACACCAAAGACAAGGTGTCCTTAAATACCATGATTTGGAAGTTTTTACCAAACGGCTCACTAGAATATGATTATCAAAGCAGCGAAGACGTTTTTGCCTGTGCAGGTGTAGATTTCCTGGATATGGATGTAGAACAAAGCCGTTGGCAATACAACCCTGCAGACCTTACGCTTACGCTGCAAATCAAGGGAGGCTATGCCAGCTTAGATGACTTCATTTTTAAAAGAGTCTATAAAGTGAGCCTTCTGGATGAAGATGATGCTTACGGTTACAAGCTGAATCTGTTGAAAGAGTATTTCTATAACGACTTGAAAAAAGCTCGCTAGTATGAAGAAGTGTTTACTGTTAGTCATTGGGTTCTTTTTGCTTTGCAAAGCAGAAGCTCAAAACACTTATCATGGGTCAGAAACGAAACTTTTCGACCTCATTCATACGACTCTTGAGCTCAAGCCGGACTGGACCAGAAATCAACTGGAAGGCTCTGCAGAGCTCTTACTCAAGCCTTGGTTTTATGCACAGGATGAACTGATTTTAGATGCCAAAGGCATGACCATCCATTCTGTAGGAATAAAAGACAAAAAAGCTCGTTTTGAATATGATCAATTGAAATTGAAAATTCATTTAGACCGAAAGTATACCAAAGGCGACACTCTTCAGATCAATGTAGACTACACAGCTAAACCAGACTTGGTAAAAGAGGTGCCAGCCTTTAAAGACCAAGGATTTAAAGGGCTCTATTTTATCAATAAAAGCACTTCAAGCCCCGAGCAACTCTGGACAGAAGGAGAAACTGAATACAATAGCGTTTGGTTTCCTACGCTTGATAGTCCAAATCAAAAACACACACAAACCATCAGTCTAACTGTTCCTACAACCTACAAAACGCTTTCAAACGGCCTTCTCATTAAGTCTAAAGAGAATAAAAACGGAACTCGAACCGACACCTGGTATCAGAATATTGAACACGCCGTATACCTGACAATGATAGCTGCGGGTGAGTTTGAAAAAGTGGTAGATGAGCGTTTTAAGGAATACGAGGTCAGTTATTATGTAGAGCCGCAGTTTAAAGAAAGTGCTCAAGCCATTTTTGGTCGAACACCAGCTATGATCTGGTATTTTGAAGACCTTCTGGACATGAAGTTTCCATGGCAAAAGTATGCTCAGATAGCCGTTAGAGACTATGTAAGTGGAGCTATGGAAAATACCACCGCCACCGTTCATGGCAGTGGAATACAGAAAACAGCTAATCAGCTGATAGACGGTAATAATGATGGAGTTATCGCTCATGAGCTTTTCCATCATTGGTTTGGTAATATTGTCACTGCTGAGTCTTGGGCTAATCTAACCCTAAACGAGGCTTTTGCCGATTATTCTGAATACCTATGGCAAGCTCATTATTATGGAGCTGAAGAAGGTCAATGGCAAAATTCTATTGCTCGATCGCAATACCTTGATGAAGCAGAGGACAAACAGTTACCTGTCATAAGATATGCCTATGAAGACAAGGAGAATATGTTTGATAATCACACCTATGCCAAGGGTGGCAGAATATTACATATGCTCAGACAGGAAGTTGGGGATGAAGCTTTTTTTGCATCGCTACAGCTTTATTTAAAGGATAATGCCTTTCAGAATGCAGAGATTCATGATTTAAGACAGGCCTTTGAAGAAGTCACGGGAAGAGATTTAAATGGCATTTTTGAACAATGGTTCTTAAAACCAGGTCATCCGAGATTACATATTGACAAAACTTTTGAGAACGGCAGGCTCAAACTTAACATCAGCCAAAAACTTGATTCTGTAAATCAAACGATTTACCAATTCCCTTTGACTTTAGAGCTTGGTCAAGGAGATAACTCAGTCCTAAAAACGGTCTATGTGAATGACAGCCTTCAGAGCGTGGAATTTAAACTGGATGATGAACCTTCATTTGTCAATGTAGATCCGTTTGCTGATTTTCTCGGAGAAGTAGAAATGGAGCATAGTGAAAAAGAGCTTTTTGCAATGGCCACTCATTCAAAAGGTGTAGTTACCAGAGCAGAGGCCTTCAGAAAGCTAACCAATACTGAGGAATTGAGTGGAGAATTGAGCTTAAATGCCATGTTTGATGAAGACAGAAGAAATATGACTCTTGATCTACTCGAAGACCCGTTCTGGAGGATTAGAGAATTGGCAGTTCACCAGTTCTTTGATTACGACGGAGACGACTTTTTGAAAGTAGAACGTCAATTACAGTCCATCATCAGAACCGATGAAAAATCAAATGTAAGATCGGCAGCCATATTGGCTATGAAGAACTTCCTAAACCCTCAGAATGACCTTCTTTTTAGAAAAGCACTGGCAGACACGTCTTATGGAGTAAGGGCCGCGTCTTTAGAGGCGATTCTTATCAGTACTCCACCAGATGCTGACTCACTTTGTCATGAAATGGCAGACATAAATGACGTCAATATATTCACTGCCGTAGCCAATCACAGAGCAGAAAAGGCTTCTGCTGATCATTATGAATGGTTTACCAAAAGAATGTCAGAGTTTACAGGCTCTGAACTCTATCAAACGATGGGAATTCTGGGAAGTTACCTGGTAGCAGCACCTCAGGAAATCCAGCTGAAAAGTATCGATTTTGTCAAAGATATTGCGTTAAACGAGTCGCTTTGGGTAGGTAGATATGCGGCCACTCAAACGATATTCTTGCTCACAGAACATCCTGAAGCTATGGAGGCTCTTCGTGAAATTATCAGCTCTGAAAAACATCCACAACTTAAAGAACTTTATAAGCAGCTGCCCGTTGATTAGTGTATGACCTGGAGAGACAAGCTAAATTTTGCCAGTAAAATCACACCGCGGCGATTCTTAAATGCCCTAGGCATTTTGGGATCATATGGCTTGTCAAAAATCACGCAAAAGCCATCGATAATCGGTTTGCCAATGGCCATTGGTTTTGAACCCACTACCAGTTGTAACCTCCGCTGTCCGGAGTGCCCCAGTGGTCTTCGGTCTTTTACCAGACCAACCGGAATGCTGGCCAAAAATATGTATGAGAGCACTATTGAGCAGTTGAAAAACTCTCTACTCTATCTCACATTTTATTTCCAAGGCGAGCCTTATCTCCATAAAGATTTTCTGGAAATGGTCAAATTTGCCTCCTCTAGAAAAATCTATACGGCCACCAGCACCAATGCCCATTATCTCACTCCCGAAATGGCGGAGAAAACGGTAAAGAGTGGACTAGATAGAATTATTATTTCTATTGACGGCACTACACAAGAGACCTATCAGCAGTATCGCGTGGGCGGTCAATTATCCAAGGTTTTAGAGGGCACAAAGAACCTTATAGAAGCGAAGAAAAAGTTAAACTCTTCTACTCCGCATACTATATTCCAATTTTTAGTGGTGAAGCCCAATGAGCATCAAATAGATGACGTATACCGATTGGCGGAAGAATATGGCGTTGATGAGGTAAAACTCAAAACAGCTCAGATTTATGAATATGAGCATGGCAATGAGTTGATCCCTACGATAGATAAATACTCACGTTACCATAATATTGGAGACGGTACGTACTCCATCAAAAACAGGCTCCTGAATCATTGTTGGAAAATGTGGCATAGCTGTGTGATCACCTGGGACGGCCAGCTTGTACCATGTTGCTTCGATAAGGATTCAGAACACCCTATGGGCTCATTAAGCGAATTCAGCTTCAAAGAAATCTGGAATTCAACAAGCTACAAGAAGTTTAGAGCTGCCCTTGTCAAATCCCGTTCAGAGGTGGAGATTTGTAAAAATTGTAGTGAGGGGGCAATGGTATAGGCTATTCACAAGTTTGCATACCTTTCATTAATTTATTTATATTTCTTTAAAAACATAAATAAGCTCAGATTTGTAAGCCAACAATTCTCGATTTAATCATAACCCCTTATAATCATTTCGGATATAAATTTCGAGTTCGCTTTGTTCACCAATAAGACTATAATTGTTGACAAAGTATTCGTAGATGTTTGGCATTTCTTTCATTGATTCAAGAGTCATGTCCCAATATGAATATGTAGTTCCTTTAGCCACCAAGAAGAATTCCGGCCTGTTCTTCTTTAAATCATCTAGGTATATCTTTCTAGTTTTAGATACAATTTCTAGATCAGGAACCTGACCACCTATAAGTCTCTCTGGCATTGTGTAGTGTGTAGCAGGCATAAAGCCCGTCTCTATATATATTTCATTTCTCCAATCAAAGATGGCAAGTTTTGGACTTTCCATTTTATATTCAGAAGCCTTCTTCAACAACGTTTTGGAAACATCCGTCCTGACCAAATTTGTGTAATAATCCCTTTCATTTTCTTTTAGATTATCATATCTAAAAGTATGACTTCTTAAGGAGAACATAAAGAATATCGTGCAAAGGACAATTAAGGACCATTTATATAGACTCTGCCAGAACCCCTTCAACTCTTGTCCTATATAACCAATCATTAAAGGCAAACTAAGTAAAATGAAATTATAATAGTGCCCATAATTTGTACCAGGAATACTTATTGAAATTATTGTTACCACAGAAAAAACAACAATAAAAATGGACTTAATATTCCAGAACCTCTTTCTCAGCAATAAGATAACGGGCATTGTTAAAGTCAAAAGCAAATAAAGGTGCTTTACAAAATAGTTGAGACCAGGCTCCGTAGTGGACCTCACCACAAAAGCGTTAAATATTCTCTCCTGTAGTCCAATCTTATTTCCATAACCAAGATTTATATCAATGTAAAATAGGAAAAATTCATCCAGACTATCATGGAAATAAAGAAATCCGAGAAAAAAAACAGAAAACGCAAAACCAGAAACAATAAATTTTAGGATGTAGACCGGGCTCAGCCCTTCCTTTATGAGTTTATTCAACATTATAAAGAAAACAATAGTAAACGCAAAAAGAGCGGCATGAGGTTTAGCATATACAGATATAGAAAGAAGAATTACAGAAAGAAAGTCAAACAAATTTTTATGTATTTCATTTTCTCTGAGATTTTTAGAGAATAGATAAAGTCCAGCCGACAAGAATAAAGAGCAGGTCAATTCATTGTAAAAGAAGTTAAAGTCATATATGTAAGAAGTGGCCCAAAGCAAAAAAGGATAAAAGAAAAACAAAAGACTGTTCCTTTTTCCGTAAAAATTGACCAAAGACTTATATGTCAATATCAGAGTCAATATCAAAGAAGCAATCCATACCCATCGTATTCCGGTAAATGACACTTTAAAACCTAGGAACTGAGGAATTAAGAAAAAGTAATTGTGAACCGGACCTAAGGTTGTAAAATCAATATACCTGAAGGGTATGGGGTCGACATTTAATAAGGTTAATGCAGTACTGTACACGAATGCCTCATCTCCATTCAAAGGACCATTAAAAACCAATGGATACCATTTGAAAGTAAACATGAAAATGACTGAAAGAAAAAACAGAAGATAGCCTGACAACTTTTTCAACTGCCCCCTCCTCATTTCGAATACTAAAAGTGATAGGAAAACAAGGAATATAGTAACCTTTATTACAGTGCTATCGAGTATATCAATTATCGGCATTCTTAATAAGATGAAATTGAGTAGTTTTTAAGGTTTAATTTTAACTCCATAAACAGTCAAAGTTAATCCCGAATCAACTCATACAAGTTTTCATCGGACTTTTTTAGCATATTTTTTATTGATAAGAGTAAAAGGCTCGAAGCCAGAAAGGTTGAGATCACTAGAATTAGCTGTATTAATCCAATACCTACATTACTTGCCCAACCAAGAATAGCTTCGTGTGAAATAAATTTCTTGTATAGGACAACCAATCCAAATATCAGAGAAAATGAAATTAATACAACCAAATTTTTTATGAAGAAGTATAATAGTTCTTCAGAGTATTCAACCAAAGACTTAAGACCATGAAGTACTAATCCATTATACGACATTTTAGAAACCCCATTGATTCTACTCCTCCTGTCAAATTTAATCTTCTTTATTCTATATTTCTGTTTGGATAAAAATCCCGGAAAATGATAAAACTTTTGCTGAGAAATTGCTCTTACAACATTTGCCTTTAAAATTGAATAATTCCCGAACGTAATTGATTTACCGGTAACAATCCTGAACAAAACCTTGTATAACAGGTATCCAATCTGAAACTTCCAACCCTCATTTCTTTTCCCTCTCTCAAAAACAATTATATCATATTCGTCAAACTCTAAACCTTTTAGTATTGCAGCAGGATCATCTTCTCCATCGCTATCCATTACTATAACAGACTCATATTCATCTATAAAATGGTTAATAAACAGCAAACCTTGTCTAATTGCCTCCTGATGTCCCATATTATATTTTAACCTAATGATCTTGAGATGCACATTATCATATTTAACTTTAAATTCTTTTAGATAAGTTAAGGTGTCATCCGTTGAGTGGTCATCAATAACGTATATAGTGAATTCGAAATCTGAGTTAAAAAGTAAATCTTGAACTTCAGAGAGAAAAATATCTACTGTCTCTCCCTCATTGAAACAAGGAGTTATAATTGCAAAATGTTTAGCCATTAATTAGTATTCTTTCGTACAATAGCGGACAGGCTACAAAGAAGCGGAATAAACCATTTTATTTCAAATTTAAATCAATCCATAAAAACAAAAAGTCTGCGACGATTGCAGACTTTTTGAATAATTCATACAGCACTTATTTCTTGACAAAGCCTTTTGATAAAGACCCCTCCTCTAATTCTACTCTGAGTAAATATTTCCCTGGATTTAGACTCGAAATATCAACCTCTCCCTTCTCTGAGCTATTAATGAGAACTCTTCCATTCACATCCATAATTGAAGCGTTTAGTATCTCTATATTCTTATCAAGACCAAAGGATATTTTGTCCACTGCAGGAGAAGGGTATATAGATAAATTGACGTTTGAAATAATCTCAACTTGAGAACTAGGTGAATAGGATGATTTAGTTCCTCTCCGAGTATTTTGACTCGGGCACCCGTCCATAAACAAGTTAACCCAGTTGGCATGATCACAAGAGGAGCCATCTGTGCCAGCATTTACTTTAAGCTCGAGCTCTGAGACCCCTGCAAGTTGAACCACAAAAGGAGCAGCAGGAGAAGTTGGTGTTAATATACCTGAGCCCCATTGTTTCACTCCATCAGTCCAGATTTCAAATTCTACCTCATTTTGACCACACTGTCCGATAATATTATCATCTATTCCTGCCTTTCCAGTAAATGCACCATATCCCGCACTAACATCATATTTAATATAACTGACACTGTGTGTTCCAAGTCCTGTTGAGTAATCAGTGCCGTCAATATTTAATCCATACCCTGAATAATCCAGATTGGTTTTAAGAGTACCACTATATTGAGAGGCAACCAAAGGATTTAAAGAAGTTAAATTTGTCTGGCAGCCACCTGAAATATCGACTCTTACGGTCATAGGTACATATGAACTGTGGTCATTACCCAATTTGCATCGAACGCGATAAATTTGATCGGTCAATGGAGAAACGGTGGGAGATGTACCCGACAGGCCTTCCCATTCAGGTAAGCCACTTGGACAAGTTGCAAAGAGCTGGGCAAATCCATTTGGGTTAACTATTGGATTAGGGTCTGCATAAACATTTACAGGTGTGCCAATAGTTACCGGCTGGCAGCCTAGCACTAGATCAACCCAGTCCGCATGATCACATGAGGTACTTCCATCTCCCATGTCTACTTCCAGTTCTAGTTCTTGTACACCTGAAACTGAGAGGTCAAAACCGAATGCAGCATCATCTTTTCCTAGCAAAGGAGATTCCCAAATTAAGCTATTATCACCATAAATTTTAAATACAACTTTATTATCACCACATTGCCCGTTTATCGCATCATCTAAACCTACTTTACCAGAAAAACTGGAGTATGTTCCTCCTAAATTGTATTTTACATTTGAGACTGAGTGTGTACCTAAACCTGTAGAATAAGTAACTCCTCCAATTTTAAGTGGATACCCACTATGATTAGTATTGAGTTTTAACGTACCATTCCATTGTGAGGCAGAAATGAGAATGTTATTGTGAATAGACAACAAGTCCACTTCGCATGTAGAGGTATTATCTACAAATACTTCAATCTCTACCCAATCCGTGAAGCTACCTCCTTCTGTACATCTCGCCCGGTAAACAGTATTTTGAGTTGGACTTACAGAAGGGGATGTTCCTGAAAGTCCATCCCATTCTAAAACACCAACGATACAATTTCCCGTTAAAGTAGAGCTTCCGTTGAGAACAACGATGGGATTAGGGCCAGCAACTAAATCCGTAGGCTCTGTGAGGGTTGGAAGATTTGAAAGTCGTAAATCAACCCAATCAGCATGGTCGCAGGATATGCTCCCATCACCCATTCCAACTTCTAACTCAAGTTCCTGAACTCCAGAAACAGAGACATCAAAACCAACGGCTAGGTCATCCTTACCTAATAATGCAGATTCCCAAATCAAAGTATTATCCCCATATATCTTGAAGATAATTTTGTTATCGCCACATTGACCATTTATAGCGTCATCTAAACCAACTTTCCCGGAAAAATTGACGTAAGTGCCGCCAAGATCATATTTAATATTCGAAATCGAGTGAGTTCCTAAGCCTGTGCTAAATGTTTCTCCTCCGATTCTTAATGGACCACCAGAATGATTTGTATTAATTTTCAGAGTGCCATTCCATTGGGACGCGGAAATAAGTAAATTCTGATGTTCTGTGGTAACATCTATTTCTTCTGGCCCTGAATTACTTGGCGGACAAACCTTCAAAGTTGACCAATTGCTCGTATTTCCATCTTTCGTAATACAGCGGGCTCTATAATTTTGACACTCAGGAACAACTGCATTAATATCAAAGCTACTGAAGGCATTAGCACTTAGGTTTGAACCGGCTCCATATGAACTCTCTCCCTCCCATTGTAACTCCGCTCCAAAGGAACAGTTCCCATAAAGAAATAGACGATTGTTCAACCATTCATATCTCAAGTTGGAAGGAGACGCTACCTGCCCGCATTCAAAAGGAACTGTATTAGAAGGTAAATTAGAGAAAGTATGATTCATAATATCTCCAGTCAATCTCAGTTCCTGACCAGAAATGTTTGTGTAAACTATTTTAAAGTCAGAAGCTGATAAACCTGACGGAATATTATGAAATCTTACGGTTTTAAGCTCTCTTCCGTTAAGTGTGAATGATGTCTTTGTATTTCCCATGTAAAAATCAATATTTTGACTGTCAGCAGGGTCATTAAAAGGGTACCAAAGCATCAAGGTAACAGTATTCCCAGAGTATAGACCATCAATAAGTATCTCTCTGTTATAATGAGCATCAATATTTTTTGCAAATTGAAGATATCGTAATGAAGGGTCTGTTTTCGGATGAACCTCAAAGACTTCTCTCATGTCGGTAATAGCTTTAGTAGCTATTTTATATCGATTCCAATTATCATCGGCTAAAGTTTGATCTTCCTCGTTAGGGTTATTATGATCACGGTAGATAGGATTTCCGGTTGTTTGTAAAGAACCAGAATGAAATGGTGCAGGGTTATTTGAGTTAGTAAGACCGTTGCTTAAATTTCCGTTTTCCCAAGTTTCAATTTGGTCAAAACCCTTAAATAAAGCAGATTTAATTAACCACTCTATTTGGTTTCTAGTCAAATTTCGCTTTTCTATGGCGTTACCTCCGTAGGTATAATTTTCAGTATAAAGGGCAACTATTGAACTTAATTTGTTGATTCTATTTACTTGATTTGTGATGCTTAATGATCCATTGGTAGCTTCATTGCTTGCCATGAGAAAAAATTGATTCATCGCATTTATCCTGTAAATACCTTCAACAGCCCACTTGGTATCAGGCTTATTTGATGGCATACTAGCATTATTTGGGTCAGGTGTGTATTGGATATTAGGATACCAATTGGTAGTCTTATTATCTACTTGTTCCGTAAAAGCATCATCTCTCCAGAGTCTGTTTCCATTCGAATCTAGAATATAGCTACCATTCACTTTTTTGTATAATGATTGTGACTGCGGGTACGGAGCCTTAAAATAACTAACATTTCCATCTATGTAAGCCTGACTTGCTTTTATTTGAGGATCCTCAAATAATTGGTTATTTAAGACCCATGAATTAACATCTGATTGAGTGTATGGGTTGCTGCTATTTAAGTCGAACCTTTCTGGAGTTCCTCTATAAAAAGGAACCCGATATGTAGCATGACCATATAAAGTTATTCTCATATCTGGGTGAACGTCTCTCATACCTTTGACGACGCTACCTGTAAATGGAACTATGTTGCCGAAGGAATCTGCCCCAGTAGTTTCTTCGTCAAATGTGAAATACCTGACAGGTTTATATAAACTTGTTTCTACATCCCAAACCGCAGAAGAGGGAAATAGTCTTCCAATCTTTTCCGCATCAGTATTCGAAATTGCCCCCCAATTGTAGGTATTACTGCCATATTTGGAATTCAACTCAGAGTCGCCAAGAATGGCTTCAGAGATGAACTGGGCCACATTGCGAAACATGTGCCTGTTGTCAATTGGTATAACTGAAGGACCATATGCAGCGGCATGATTAGAACCATCCCAACCAGCTTTGTAAGAAGAAAACTGGGGTACACCATTTTGAATTGGCGATTCCCCTAGCCAAATTGGGGATCCGTAACCCCAAATTGTTGTAAAAGCTGATCTATCATAATCTCCATAATAATCACTAAGATCACAGGAATTCAATGTACCTGGTGGAATTGGCACATAAGAGTTGCTCAACTCAAAACATTCCTCTGTCTGAGCTCGAGCGGTTGAATGAAATAAAAAAAGAGATACTAATCCAAGAAGAATGATTTTGTGTGTGTTCATTGGTTTAACTTTAAAAATTGTGATTTATAAAGCTCATAACAAACCACTAAACGTAAAAATAATTAGTATCAATAATGCAATTACATGTACATACAAACTAATCTAAAATACGAACACTTAAAGCTGATATGGAGAACCTTAAACCTCCACCGGCCACCGGTCATTCGGCATGCCCCACTCAGCCCAGCTGCCATCATAAACGGCGGCATTGGGGTAACCTGCAATTTCAGCAGCGAGAGCTATGACCGATGCCGTAACTCCCGAACCACAGGTCATGACGAGTCTTTTGTCAGTAATCTCAAATTCATAGAAGACCTCCGTCAACTCTTCTTTTGATTTCATAAAAATCCCAGATTGTACATTTTGCCAAGGCAGACATACCGCTCCAGGCATATGCCCACCTCTCAAGCCTTTTCGAGGTTCAGGGGCTGTAGCATCAAATCTTCCTTGTGATCTGGCATCCATGATCTGAAAATCTGAATTACCCAGTATTTTCACCACATCCTCAGATTCATAGAGTAAGGAAGAATCCATTTTCGCCTCAAAATCTCCTTTATCCATCACTGGCCACTCTGCTTTCTCTGTCTGATGACCAGCCTTTTGCCATGCCGGAAAACCTCCATTTAATACATACACATTCGCATGCCCCATTGCTCTAAAACTCCACCAAGCTCTTGGGCTACCGTAGGTTCCTACCTGATCATAAACAATAATGATAGAATCATGATTGACACCGATCTGCTGAGCTGCATTCGAAAAATACGCTTCATCTGGCATCATGTGTGGCAAATGAGTATCCAGAACACTAAAGTCTGCATTGATATCCATTTGCACTGCACCCGGTATTTTTTGACCAGACTCCCAATCATCCGGTGCACCAATAGGTTTCATTTTAGACTCAACCACTTTGACTTGTGGGTGATCAATATGCTGGCTGAGCCATTCTACAGAAACTAAAGGTCCTTCAGGTAATTGCAATTCAGTCATTATTCAATGTTATTTGACCGAATTTAAGAGCATTTCCTTAATTTTGCACCTCGTTTTTGATGAAAAGACTATGAGTCTAGACTCAAGGCAATAGACGCAAGACAAAAGACTAACATTTTGTCTACACAAAAACTCAGTTTTATCACACGTCTCTTGTCTTATGTCTCAAGTCACTTCGTCTTTCAAAAACTATTCTACCAAACGAAAAGAAACAAAACATGTCGGCACCAGCCACTACCCTACAAGATATTATTGCACACGCCAAAGAATATGGTTTTGTGTTTCCTTCATCTGAAATTTACGACGGGCTACAGGCCGTTTATGACTACGGTCAAAATGGTGTAGAACTTAAAAATAATCTCAAAAATGCCTGGTGGAAGGCCATGACCCAGCTGAACGATAATATCGTGGGGATTGATGCGGCTATCTTTATGCATCCACTAACATGGAAAGCCTCAGGTCACGTAGATGGTTTTAACGACCCGATGATCGACAATAAGGATAGTAAAAAACGCTACCGTGCAGATCAATTATTAGAAGGTAAGGCCGAGATATTAACCAATGAAGGCAAGAAAGAAGAAGCTCAGGCTCTATTAAATAAAATGGGCCAGTTGCTTGGTGCTGAAGACCTTGAAGGTGTTAAAAACCTGATCATTGAAGAAGGGATCGTTTGTCCGGTTAGCGGAACTTCAAACTGGACAGACGTTCGTCAGTTTAATCTCATGTTCTCTACTCAGGTGGGCTCTGTGGCTGAGGATTCAAACACGATTTATTTAAGACCAGAAACGGCTCAAGGGATATTTGTAAACTTCCTGAATGTTCAGAAAAGTGGTAGAATGAAGATTCCTTTTGGAATCTCGCAGATTGGTAAGGCGTTCAGAAATGAGATAGTAGCTCGCCAGTTCACATTTAGAATGCGAGAGTTTGAGCAGATGGAAATGCAATTTTTCGTACGCCCTGGTACAGAAATGGAATGGTATCAAACCTGGAAAGAAAACAGACTTTCTTTCCACAAAGCTATAGGCTTGCCGGCAGAAGATCTACAATACCATGACCATGAGAAGCTGGCTCACTATGCCAATGCAGCCGTGGATATTGAATATAAATTCCCTTTTGGTTTCAGAGAAATTGAAGGTATTCACTCCAGAACCGATTTTGACTTAAGAAATCACCAGGAGTTATCGAAGAAAAAACAACAGTACTTTGATCCAACTGTAAATCCTGAAACAGGAAAACCATTTGGTAATTACATCCCTTACGTGGTAGAAACTTCTGTAGGTGCAGATAGACTTTTCCTTGCCACTTTCTGTAATGCATTCACAAAAGAGATGGTGGGAGAAGGCGAAAAGCAGAAAGAAAGAACCTATTTAAAACTACACCCTGCATTGGCCCCAGTGAAGGCAGCTGTATTACCGTTGGTTAAAAAGGATGGCTTGGCAGAAATAGCCCAGGAAATCACCAACTCTTTAAAATCTTCTTTCAGAGCTATTTATGATGATGGTGGGGCTATTGGTAAGAGATATGCTCGTCAGGACCTCATTGGTACGCCATACTGTATAGCTGTGGATTATGATACCAAGGAAGACAACTGTGTAACCATACGTCACAGAGATAGTATGGAGCAGGAAAGAGTACCCATTGCAGAGCTTAAAGAGAGAATTGCAAAGGAAGTAGCTATTGAAAGAATTCTGGAAGAAATCTAGAGCTCGCTTAATTGAAAATATAGAGGTCAAAACTTCACAGTTTTGACCTCTTTTCGTTTTGGAACACTTTTTTATAGTTAACCAAAAACCACATTATGTTTCAAGGTCGAAAAAGAAGAATAGCACTCATATTGGGCTCTGTCATTGTACTACTGATAGTCCTTGTCGCACATTTTGCTCAGAAAAGGCCGAAGGTTAATCTATCTATACTTCAGTATAATCAGCTTGAGGAAAATCATAGCAATCTGAATCTACAGGTAACGCTGAAAAATCCTCTGCCTTTGAAAATAAGAAGTGAAAACTTCAAAATGAAGATTATAGCCAATAATGAAACTCTGGCAGAGAGTTTTGGTGAAGTACCTCTAGAATTAAAAGGATTGACCAAAAACACTTTTAAGTTACCGGTAAGGCTTTACAGCGAAACCGTAAAACGACAAACCAAGCACCTGACTCCTACATCTACAGACAGCACCAATTATCACATTTACCTTTCTTTTATTCAGCCAAGTCCGAGCTTTTTTGTTCCCGACACCCTGGAAATTGAACATACGCTTAAATCTCCAACCTTTAGAATGCCTGAGGTTAGTTTCGAGGGCATGGAGTTAAATCATTTGCTAAGCAAAAAGAAGAGAGAGCTTTTAGTCACTATCAATGTCGTCAACTTTAGTAATGATCCGATCGTCTTACTTAACCCTTCTTACAGCCTTCAAATTGATGATGATCCTGAAGTTTTAAAAGGTAGGCGAATGGGAAAAGTAAAAATCAATGGAAGCAGTGCTCAAAAATTCACATTGAATATTGATATGGATGAAAAGAAACTTCTAAGAAACACCCCAGAACTGCTTTTCAAAAAATCTGAAAGCAAAATCAATATCAGACTAGACTCAAAACTTTTGATCAATAATGCAATTCTGGACGGCTGCGAAATCCACATGAATATTGCTACAGATTTTGAGAGCCTAATCAATAACTAAGCACTATTTGGTTTTCAGCTACAATATTTCTCAATTGATAGACCGATAGTTCTAAAGCAAAAAAGGTTTTATTAATTTCAACAGTTCAACCATTAACTCTTAACAAATGAAATTAGTAACCCTCTCAATTTTAGGGCTTTCTATGGCCATTTGGAGCTGCTCAACAGACACAGAAAGCTCCGAAACTACAACTGAAACAATTCCCGAAGTAGCCGGTCCAAGTCTGGAAATGGTCTGGCAAACAGACACCACCCTTCTCACTCCTGAGTCAGTCATCTATGACGCAGAAAAAGACGTTTACTATGTTAGCTGTATGGGTCTCAACCCCACCGGTAAATTTGATGGAAATGGATACATCGCAAAAATCTCATCGAGCGGTGAAATATTAGCAAACCCTTGGATCAGTGGACTTGATGACCCAAAGGGTTTAACCCTTTCAGGAAATATGCTCTACGCATCAGATTTGAATAAAGTAGTATCTGTCAATACGGATACCGAAGAAGTGACGATAGAACTTGCCGACGGTGCTCAGTACCTCAATGATGCCGCTACCGGTCCTGATGGTGAAATTCTTTTTACAGACTCTGACCTTAACTCTGTTTTTACATTGACCGATGGTCAATTTGATCTGTTATATAAAAACGACAGCCTGGGCAGACTCAATGGTGCTTTTGCAGAGCAAGAGAGAATCCTATTGATTGGTTTTAATAGTGGTAAACTATTCTCTCTTCAGGATACCTCTCTAACCTTAATGACTGATGGTCTGATGAAAGGAGACGGAATAGAGGCTTGGGGTGATGGATATATCATCTCTTGCTGGGATGGCCATATCTACTACATCAATAAAAACAATCAGAAAAAGCTACTGGTTGACACCTCTGCAGACGGTATAGGTGCAGCGGATATTGATATTCCTGAAGGGAAAGATCTGGTGGTAGTCCCTACTTTCCACGGCCATAATGTAGTGGCATACAAAATCAAATAAACTTAAAGGCGGCTCTTGAAGCCGCCTTTTTTGTACTCAAAACCTATTGAAATGAATACCTCTTCACGTCGATTTTTCTTAAAACAGGCCGGAATAGGCACCCTTGGCCTGGCTGCTATTCCTCTCTTTACACATTGCCAAAACACCCCGGAAGAAGACATTGCTTTTTCTTTTGATACCGGTAGCCCGGAATCTACCGGAGTTAGTTCTCAAGCTGTTCTGGATTTTGTAAAAGCAGCCGATGCCTCAGATTTGGAATGGCATAGTTATGCCATTTTGAGAAAAGGAAAACTTATCTCAGATGGCTATTGGTCACCTTTTGAAAAAGGTCTGAAACACACCTTATATTCTTTAAGTAAGAGCTTCACAAGTTCTGCCATTGGATTTGCGGTAGCAGAAGGCTTGATCACAGTTGAAGATCAATTAATCTCCATCTTTCCTGACGATTTACCACCAGAGGTATCTGAGAATTTGGAGTCAATGAAAATAAAGCATCTTCTGACCATGAATACTGGTCATGATACCGATACCACCGGTCCTATGACCTCTAATCAGGAGCAATCATGGGTGAAGTCTTTTCTGGCACATCCTGTAATTCATGAGCCTGGTAGTCATTTTCTCTATAATACCGGAGCCACTTATATGCTCGGTGCTATTATTCATCAGAAAACTGGTCAAACGCTGGAAGAATACCTAAAACCCAGACTATTTGACAAACTTGAAATTGAGAATTACGACTGGGAGAAGTCGCCTCAAGGCCTAAATGTAGCCGGATGGGGCTTAAGGGTAAGCACAGAAGATATTGCCAAGTTTGGCCAGTGGTATTTACAGGAAGGAGCCTGGCAAAATGAACAGTTGCTTTCTAAAGAATGGGTGAATGAAGCCACCAGTAAACAGACCGATTCGCAAGATAATAATAGCGACTGGGGTCAGGGATATGGCTACCAGTTTTGGAGATGTAAGCCTGAGCCAGGTTTCTTCCGCGGTGATGGAGCCTACGGTCAATACTGCATCATCATCCCCGATTATGAAATGGTAATTGCGGTCAACTCCGAAAGTTTTGATATGGGAAAATCAATGCAGATCATCTGGGACAATCTACTTCCCGGTATTCAAAATGAAGCACTGACTGAGGACCAATCGAAGCTAGAGGAATTGAGAAGTTTTAGTGCTGGTCTAACTCTTAAGTCAAAAACCGTTTCAAGTTCTTCTGAACTGAGTAATGAAATCAATAAAAGAGTATATCAACTAGCCGAAAACGATTTTGGGGTCAAAACGATAAGTTTTGATATCGCAAACGATCAGGGTGAAGTGCAAATCACCTCAGATGAGGGTGATAATATATTACGTTTTGGTATGGGCTCTTGGTTTGTCAATGATGCGTATACGACCAATAATTTCCCATTGGCGAATAGAATTCATGTTCCGTCATTGATCGCCTCTTCTGCCACCTGGTTAAATGATAATACACTACAGATCTCGCGTAAGTTTATTGAAGCCGTTCACGGCGATACGTTAACTTGTCAATTTGAGGGTGATGCGGTCAATATTACTTTCAATAATTCTGTAGCCGCTAATAATGGAGAATCCGAAGATAGCAGAGGTACCATAAAGGGAACGGCATAGTACATTTGAGTTTGAGGTTTTAAGCCTCTGGCAAAGCCTCAAACTCTTTTCTTTTCTCTTCAAACCAAGCGTTCATATCTTCCGGCTTTTGCATCAATTTTTGCATCGCCTGCATGGCTCGTAAATGAGGCTGATCGCCAGCTTTAAACATCTCCATTCCGTGTTTCTTACTTAGTTCGGCCATCTCCTCAAAGGTCTGGGCCTCAAACACTTCATCGCAAGCTCCGCCGAGCTGTTTACATGTCATTGATTTCATAGGATTCAACTTTTCTGTTTGCTTCAATTTACAATTTTACTTTCAAAAGCAGAGTAAGATTAAACCTTCAGGGCGGTTTTACATCAAAGCAAGCAATGAATTTTAAGATTTGGCGTAGTAATTGAGATGACTCAATAGCTGGCTAAAGCGTACCCTTTCCATGAAAACCATCAAAACATTTAGTGCAGAACCGTATAAAGGTGAATGGACGGACAATGAAAAACGACATTTTCTGAATAGAACCTTATTTGGCTGTACACCCGAGAATTTAAGTTCGCTGAAAGGAAAGTCATTCAGCGAAAGCATTGATGCTGTTCTACGAGAGTCTCCTCTGCCCTCCCCTCCCCTAAATCATTATGAAAGCAAAGAGCCGGATACCACCGGCGTAAAATTAGGCGAAACCTGGGTACATGCTCCATTTGGAAATGGAATGGTAAATGCCAGACGGGCCAACTCGTTCCGTGGCTGGTGGATTCAGCAAATGTGGTTTCAAGAGGCCACTATTCATGAAAAAATGGTGCTTTTCTGGCATAATCATTTTGCTACGCAATTAGAAATATATGAGGCCGCTAAATTTGCTTACTTCCATCAAAACACTCTCAGAACTCACGCATTAGGGAATTTCAAAGATTTCGTAAAGGCAATTACCATTGACCCGGCAATGCTGGAATACCTCAATGGAAACCTAAACACCAAAGAAGCTCCGGATGAAAACTATGCTCGTGAACTTCAGGAGCTATTTACCCTCGGAGCTGGCAGTGGATATACTGAAGAAGATGTGAGAGAGGCAGCACGAATTTTAACCGGACACGGCTACAGAAGATTAACTGGAGAGTATAACTTCTTTAATAGCCGACACGATTCAGAGGATAAACAATTCTCAGAGTTCTACGGTAACAGAATAATAACAGGCAGAGAAGGAGCAGATGGTGCCAAGGAAACCGACGAACTCATAGAGATGATCTTTGAGAAAAATGAAGTCAGCAAATTCATTGTCAGAAAACTTTATCGATTCTTCATTTACTATGAAATTTCAGATAACGTTGAACGAGATTTCATAGAGCCTCTGGCTGAAGTTTTCAGAAATGCCAACTACGAGATAATGCCTCTACTTAAAGCGTTTTTCTCCAGCGAGCATTTCCATGATGAAGCCTTCCAAGGAGCCATCATTTGTAGTCCTCTTGAGTTTGTCATCAAATCAATCAGGATGTTAAACCCGAGTATCCCGACTGTGGAAGAGGACGTTCTTGTTCATTACGATGTCAGTTTCGTTTATATGTATTTTGCTGGCGTAGCTCAGCAGATTATTGGTGATCCACCTTCAGTATCTGGCTGGCCCGCTTATCACCAAACTCCGCTATACCATCAGCTTTGGATAAACTCTGACACCTATCAAAAACGCAATCAAGGTTTACTGGCTCTTATTTACAGCGAGATTAGAAGAGAAGGCTACCGTGTGATTGTAGATGTAGTAGAACTGGTAAAAAAGTTGCCAAATCCGCAGGAACCAAACCAATTAGTAGACGATCTATCAGAGATGCTTCTGCCAATTGCCATTGATGAGGCCGTAAAACAAAAATTCAAGAAAGACATCCTACTTTCTGGTCAATCTAACGATTACTACTGGACACAGCTGTGGTATGACCTTGAAGAAAAACCTGATGATGAAAGAGTTCAAAATATGGTCATACAGCGACTCAGAGTACTAGTCTTATTTATTACTGCCCTTCCAGAATATCAATTGATCTAGCTATGAAAAGAAGACATTTCCTCCAAAATATCGCTGCGGGTAGTATAGCTCCACTATTTATGAATGGCCTTCCAATGCAAGCTTTTGGTGCACTCAACAGCACCGCTTTGGAAGACGATAAAGTGCTGGTGGTTATTCAGCTTGCCGGCGGCAATGACGGCCTTAATACTCTAATACCGATAGATCAATACAGTAACTATCAAAATGCACGGCAAAACATTGCCATTAAAGAAAATAAGCTTTTAAGTATTGCCCAGTCAGATAAAATAGGCCTGCATCCTTCTCTCTCGAACATAAAGACACTTTTTGACGAGAATAAGGCAGCCATAATCCATGATGTGGGCTACCCCGATCCTGATTTCTCGCATTTCAGATCTACAGATATATGGAATTCTGCTTCAGATTCTGACAAGCAAGTTTTAAGTGGCTGGGCAGGGCGGTACCTTTCTTTAGAAAATCCTGATTACCCAAATGGATACCCGAATGAAGATCATCCAGACCCATTATCCATACAGATTGGGTCTATTTTAAATACCAGCCTTCAAGGGCCGGTATATCCAATGGGTATGGCTATAGCAGACCCCGATTTCTTTTATGAATTGGTAGCAGAGACACCTTCTGAAACAAGTGGTACGTATGCAGAAAAAGAATTGGCTTTTCTGAAGCAGGTAGCAAACCAAACCAACCTATACTCGGGCGTCATTCGGTCGGCAGGAGAAAAAGTTAAAGATCAAACAGGCTACCCAGATGAAGGTTTAGCAAATCAATTGAAAATAGTAGCTCGTTTAATAGCAGGCGGACTAAAAACCAAATTCTATTTTGTTCAAATTGGAGGTTTTGACACACATGATAACCAGGTAGAGACCTCTGATACCACCCAAGGTGAGCATGCCGACCTTTTGACAAACCTTTCTGAAGCGGTCTATGCCTTTATCAGAGACTTAGAAAAACATGGAGTGAGCAAAAATGTGCTGACCATGACGTATTCTGAATTTGGTAGACGCATAAAATCAAACGGCAGTAATGGTACAGACCATGGAGCTGCTGCACCGATGTTTCTGTTTGGAGAACAGGTCAATTCCAGGGTTTTCGGTGAGAATCCAATTTTACCTAGTTCTGCCAAAGATGATGAAAATGTACCGATGCAATATGATTTTAGGTCTGTTTACTCTTCTGTACTCGAAAGATGGTTTTGCTTAGATAGTGGCACTGTCTCAGAGGTCATGTTAAAATCCTTCCAATCTCTTCCGATTGTTCAGGGCGGTGCTTGTGGTTTTATCACCTCCACCGAGATGGTAGAAGAAAACGGCCTAAAAGTTTACCCTAACCCCATTTCTGACTTTTTCAGGGTAGAATACAAAAGCTTTGGCGGGTATAATATGATTCAGGTTTTCAATTCCCGCGGACAGGAAATTGAAGTACCCGTTTCAGGGGAAAAAGAAGAAGGAATGCACATAGAAACGATCAATGCACATCAATGGCCTCAGGGAACTTACTTTTTGAGATGGCAAAACATGGAAAGTCAAAAAGTTTTGAAATTGATAAAACTATAAACGGTGTGCTTTTTGCTCTGCAACAAATGCTAAGAAAAACTTACTTTTGAATTAAATACCCTTTAAAACCAAAAGAGTCCGAAGAGCTTTAAAAGAAGACACGGACCTGAAAATTTCGATAAATATCAAATGAAAAAACAATTACTTCTCTTCGTACTTTTCTGTATTACTTTTAATGGTTTTGGTCAAATAAAGACCCTGATAGTGGATGGTCAGAATAACCATGTACACTGGCCAATGATCACCTACATGATGAAAGACTATATGGAAGAAACAGGTCTTTTTGAGGTAGATGTGCAGAGAACTCAATATACCTGGAGAGGTGAAGAGTTTTTGGAAGATTATGCCATCGAAGGCATGACTCCTACTCAGGCTTTGGAAGAATCAAAAGCCGACCCTGACTTTAGCCCTCGATTCAAGGACTATGATCTGGTAGTGATTAATTTTGGCTGGAATGCCGCCCCTTGGCCTTCAGCCACTCAAAAAGCATTTGAAAAATTTGTCAAAAAAGGCGGAGGAGTGGTAATAGTACACGCTGCTGATAATTCTTTTCAAAACTGGACGGCCTATAACCGAATGATAGGTGTAGGTGGCTGGGGAGACCGTACCGAGAAAGATGGGCCTTACGTGTATTTTGACCAAAGTGATAAACTTTACAGAGATATGACACCAGGTAAGGCGGGCTCTCACGGTCCGGCTCATGAGTACACTATTCAGATCAGACAACCTAAGCACCCCATCACCGAAGGAATGCCTACGGAATGGAGACATACCATTGATGAGCTTTATGATCATTTGAGAGGGCCGGCAGAGAAAATGGAGATTTTGGCTACTGCCTACTCTGCACCTTTTAAGAGAGGCTCTGGCCATCATGAACCCATGATGATGACCATCAAATATGGTAGAGGCAGAGTATTTCATACACCTATGGGGCATGATGACAAAAGCTGGGAATGTGTGGGTCTTATGACAACCTTCCTAAGAGGTTCTGAGTGGGCTGCCACCAAGAAAGTGACGATTCCTATTCCGGAGGACTTCCCTACCAAAAGGTTCTCAAGCAAAAGACAGTTTAACTAAAATACTTCTTCTTTCTCGTCATTTTTGAGCATTGTGTTTCTTACAGAAGCCGGCCCTAAAAAACGGTATTGTACCCCGACTATCTCAGTTGGGGTATTTTTTATAAAACTGGTGTAAGCGAGTCCTTCATTCACATATACATTAATCTCTCCTTCTTCTGACTTAACCTTTACCTTGACCCATTCAGAGGTATTGACACCAAAGTTGCTTAAATCAGCGGCTTCACTATGGACGCCGTAACCAAACGCAGAATAATACAAATCTCCGATGCATCCTGGCTGAGAGAGAGGGATTATCATGACATCATCCTTAGCAATCAGGTAAATTTGTATGGGCTGACATACAGCCTCCCCTTCTTTAAATAATGATTTCACCTCTGTTTCAAACTCAAAATCATCACTCAGAATAGCACTGATGTCTTTTTGATTAAAAATCCTGATTTCGGGGATATGTCCTTCTAGTGAAATACCGGCAGTACTTAAAATTTCTTCAGAAACGAGAATTTCATCGTTCGATAAAATTTCTTCCTCATTAAAATAATGTGGTGGTTCACCAAATGGGACGGCATTAGCAGCCAGCCAGCCATCGGAGAGTATCTGCACCTCATGTTCTTTAATGATGGTGTTACCTATCAATAGTTTAGCGATGAAATACCCTGGATAATAATAAATCGACGAATGGCTTTCCCCTTTTTTGGAGACCTGAACCTTACGTCTTACATCCCAAGACTGGCTGATAAATACCGAGTCATTCTCGTCTGCTTTTGAGGCATCGTAATCAAAAACAACTGAGTTTGGTAGTCCTGAAGATTGGATGGTTTTAGAAGAAAAGCTGAAATCCTCGGGCGTATAATTGGGTTTGGATCTGAACATCAGGAATACTCCCAAAATCATCACCAGTAAACCCGCCAAAAGTACAAAGGGAAATACGCCTACCTTTTTGGCCTTTGAGTCACTTACAGAAACTACCTCCTCTTTTTGTATTGGAGAAGGTTCATTTTGCTCTGCCTCAAAAGCTCTCCAATCTGCATAACCCACATACTCGGAAAGAGCATTCAATGTAGTCATGGAAGGTTTATGCTCATACTTCACCTTCCCAAAAAAACGCTTCAAAGTAGATACGCTTAGGCTTACTTCTGTTTCCTGAAAAATAACCTCACTTAACTTTTCAAAATCATAATTCCCCCAGCCGGAACTTTTACCCCAGCCAAGTTTAGCCTCCATAGCAGCTTTCAAAAGTTTAAGATTATCTTCATTGAGCATGGCAAAAAACGATGATTTAGTCGATCCTGGAAAAGAGAAAAATGAACACAAACTTACGGCTATTTCTAAAACGAAATTATAATGAAATCAGAATGAACAGCTTATGAACAGCCGTTTTGAGGACTAGAAATACACTTTTGTCAAAAAAACGATAAAATGAAAAATCTATTCTCGGGTCTTTTACTGTTAGTTCTGACCCCATTTATAACAAGAGGACAATCTATAGAGGCCATCCCTGCCAATTTTGAATTCAAAGACGGAGCCGCCGAATTTATTCAGGAAGGAAAAGACAAATTATTAAAGGTGACATCAAATGAGATCGTCAGAATAAAAGACCTGAGCTTTACAGACGGCACTATTTCATTCGACATAAAGAATTTACCTAAGAGCTTCTTTGTCTCTCTTTTTTTTCATGAGCAAAATGACATGGAAAAAGAAACTGTTTATTTAAGAATACCTAGAGCAGTATCTCATCTGAATAATAATGCCATTCAATATGCCCCGTATTTTGATGGAATTAACCTTTGGGATATCTACCCACAGTATCAGGCTCCGGCTCCCCTGGTTATTGATGGTTGGAATCACATGGAATATATAATTCACGGTCAAAGGCTCAGAGTTTTTGCTAACAGCAAAAAAGTGTTGGATATCCCTAAACTGGAGGCTAGAAGTAGAACCGGATCTATTTCATTTGATGGAGGTTCACTTATCAAAAATATTAAGATAGAACATAATAAAGTGGGAGATCTACCTGCCACAGAGGCCCCAGATCTAAGCGACCACGAGGCGAATTATATACGTGAATGGGCAGCTACCAAACCGATGAGCATACCCAAAGGACATGAGGTTACTGCCGACATGCTCCCTTCAAGTGCTGCTTATACTGAAACTATCAAAGCTGAAAGACTAGGCTTATTAAACCTCACCCGAAAGTTCGGCAGAAACAGTGAAAGAGAAGTAGTTTGGTTAAAATCCATCATCACCAGTAATAAGGATCAAAACATAGAACTGGAGCTAGGCTTTAGCAATGAATACTGGCTATTTCTGGATAATAAACTGACTGCCATAGACAAAAATCTTTATGTAGAAAACATGCAGAAAGACCCCGGTGGAAGACTTTCCATCAGAAATGGAAAAGCCATGCTCAATCTTCACGAAGGAAGAAATGAACTTACAATTGCCCTGGCGAATGACTTTTACGGAATGGGACTAATGGCCAGGCTTCAGCATACCAATGATCTTAATACCATCGAGGCCTTTAAACCCGAACTGGTGAAGAAGTTGGAAAATGTAAATGCCTACCTGGGCAAATACGAAAATAAAGAGTTCAACATCATGGCAGATTTCACGTACCAAAATGAAAAATTGGTTGCTAAATTAACCGCTCAAGCTCCTTTACCCCTGGAGTACCTCGGTGATGATACCTTTTACCATACCAGAGAAGGGATACAAGTGACCTTTGATTTTGAAAATAGCACAGCCATTTTCAAAGATGAAGATCGCTCTTATATTTTCAACAAAACGAAATAAAGAACATTGGCCTCCTGACGGAGGCCTTTTTACTTTCCGAATAGCCTTTACTCAATTATTTGCTCTAATATTGCGTTTGATCATAAAAGGCTACCTCCATAAAACAGCTCTACCTATATCTCATACTCTTCATATCTAGCTTTGGTTTTTCTCAAAACCAATTCTCAGGAATAGTTAAGGATTTAGAAACTGACCAGCCATTGGAGTATGTCAATATCACCTCAGGCAACTCCGGCACCCAAACAGATAGTCTCGGGAGGTTTCTGCTCAAATCTTCTAACCCGTCTGAGTTCATAAGAATAAGTTTAGTAGGGTATGAGAGCCGAGCGTTTCTTAAAAATACCTTCTTTCAGGGAGGTGTAATTTATCTCAAACAAAGTCGGAATGAGCTTAACGAGGTCCTGGTAACACCTGATGAAAACCCGGCTTGGCGAATCATTCGTGCTGCCCGTGAAAACGAAAAACGGAATAACCCACAGAAATACGACGAATTTAAAGCAGACAGCTATACCAAGATAAGATTACGGGTAGATAGTCTGGTGGCCGTAAATAGCGACTCTTTAAATCCCAGATTTAAAACAGGACTAAAGTCAAAAGAAACGCAGGAGTATTTGAATGTTCTTTTACTGGAAAACATTGGTGATTTCTATTTCAAAAAAGGTCAACAAAAAGAGGTGGTACGGCATACGGTATCAAATATTCCAAAGTTGTTCCCGGTCAACTTATTGTTTTCTGACGAACAAAACCCACTTGGATTCTATCAACCTTTTTATAAGATAAATACTGAGTCATCTAACACCACAGATGGCAATGCCTACGAACGGAATTACATCAATCCCTTAAACTCAGGCAGTTTTTCTATCTATGATTTTCAACTCACAGATACACTTTACAGTATTTATGATTCAGTTTTTGTGATACAATTTAAACCCTACAAAAACACTAAAAATGCTCTGAAAGGTGAATTGAGGATCAGTTCTAATTTTTATGCAATTCAGCAGATTGAAGTCGAAAATGCCGACTCCTTACAAAACGCCTCAATCTACCTAAAACAGGAGTACGTTTTTGAGAAAGACAAGTGGTACCCAAAATTCAGAACAGTACGCTGGGAGTATCCCTATCAAAACAGCAGTGTGTCTATGAGAATAAGACTCACCAATTCTCAGTACCTGAGTCATTTTGACGACAGTCTGACCCTCGGTGAAGTCTATTTTGATGGCAGCACCAAATATGTTATTGATAAAGCTGATACCACCAGTTTTGAGGAATTTGAAAAGCTCAGGCCCATTGTCATTTCAGATGAAGAAAGAATAGTGTATAAAAGAGCCAAATCTTCCTTGGAGAAAATCCCAATCATAGCAGCGGGGTTGAAGCTCATGGAGAAGCCCAGCAAATGGATAATGCAAGCCTCACTGCCAATAGGCCCCTTTTTACTCCTTCTTGACCAAAACCATACGAATTACCATGAGCTAGCTCGTGGTGGCCTTGGGCTTCAGAATAACCTCCTCGCTAATCCTCGTTTTGGTTTCAGGGCCAGTGTAGGTTTTGGCTTGAGAGACAGAACCTTCAAATACCATACTTCTGCCTCTTGGTTTATTACAAAAGACAGATACAATAGGCTCAGTACTTATCATATCAAGGATATTCGACCGCCGGGACAGGTTAATTTTCTGGGGCCAAACTACAGTACTCCCTACCCTCAATCCTTATTTTTTGACCGAAAAGGCTATATAGTAGATGGTTTTAAAACTACTGGGGCGGCCTTGTACATTAAGCCCATTCGCTGGACCTGGTTTCGTTTCTTTGCAGAGCAGCAAAACGTCACACAACTCAATTATTCAATAAGCGAAGAAAATGCTCAAAACAAGGTTTATCATTGGGGTGTAAACTTCAGATTTGCTCGGAAAGAACGTTTTGTAAGAAATGGATTTTTTGAGAATGTAGTTAGCAACTACTTCCCTATTCTAGCTTTTAATGCCGAACAATTTAAACCGATCAATTCATCCCCTTTCTATCGCTTTTCTTTTGACCTCACTCAGCAGATTCGCTGGAAAAGAATCGGCTACGACCTCATTAGAATTCATGGAGGTAATATTTGGGGAGAAGCCCCGTATAATTTTCTCTATAATAACCTTGGCGGCTCAAGAGGCTTTTTTGGTTTCAATAAACCTGGTTTTGTCTCTGGCAATTTCCTGGAATTTGCCTCAAACAGATACATTTACGCCGACGTGGTTCATTACTTTGGCAAAAACCTGATCAAATCAAAAATCAGTTGGTTTCAACCCCAAATTGCCATTGGACATCGGTTCTCCTGGTCTGAATTAGACCAAACTAAAAGACTAGAAAACCTCACGATTGACTCCTTCAAGCAAGGTCAATATGAGGTAGATCTTTATATCAATCAGGTGGTATTGGTACCCATTATGGGTTTCAAAGTAGGCTTTGGTGTTAACTTCGCTTATAATTATTCTTCAGAATTTAATGGTCCACGTAGATGGGTTGTCCTTCCGAACTTCATTTTACCATTCTTATAAGAACTGGTATAGACAAACAGCCGTTTAACACATTTTAAGCCCGATAATCAAGCGAATTAATGTAACTTGGAAATTATGAGTCAAAGCGTCTCAAACGAGACCTTTTTCTCTGATAAGTTTTACTTAATCTTAAACTCAAATGAAAATTAAACCATCACAAAACCCCTTAATGGTCTTGATGCTGGCACTGCTGCTGACACCTTTAACACAGCTTCATGCACAGACCAAAGCCGAGAAAAAAGTGGCCAAGCTAAAGGCCAAATTGGAAAAGGCGATTGACGCCCTACCAATTAAAGAATCGACACAAGAAAATATCGAAGAAGTGGTTCTGGATAAGCCCGAGCTGGCAGACCCTGTAAAAGGAGCCACTGTAGAGGGAATTACAGAGTACACCCTTGAAAACGGACTGAAAGTACTCTTACTTCCAGATCAAACCCAGCAAACCATTACCGTAAACATCACCTACATGGTAGGAAGCCGTCATGAAGGCTACGGTGAAACAGGTATGGCTCACCTTCTGGAGCATATGGTATTTAAAGGATCTCCTAAACATACTGATATACCAAAAGAGCTTTCTGACCACGGAGCCAGACCAAATGGTACGACTTCGCTAGACAGAACCAACTATTTTGAAACCTTTAATGCTACAGAGGAAAACCTACGATGGGCTTTGGATCTGGAATCAGACAGAATGGTAAACTCTTTCATTAAAAAAGAGGATCTGGAATCTGAATACACCGTGGTAAGAAATGAGTTTGAGATGGGTGAAAACAACCCTAACAGCATCCTGATGGAGCGAATCACCTCTGCCGCTTATGTTTGGCATAATTACGGAAACAGCACCATTGGCTCCAGAGAAGATTTAGAGCGTGTGCCGATTGACAAATTGCAAAGCTTCTACAAAAAGTATTATCAACCTGATAACGCCATACTAATTGTAGCCGGTAAGTTTGAGCCGGAAGCTACTCTTGCACTGGTCAATGAATACTTTGGGCCTATCCCAAAACCTGAAAGAACTCTAACAGATACCTATACCAAAGAACCAGCACAGGATACCGAAAGAAACATTGTTCTGGAAAGAGTGGGCGATGTACAGTTTTTAGGAGCACTTTACCATGTTCCTCCGGCCACACATCCAGACTTCGCTTCTGTTGATGTGATATCTGATGCCCTGGGTTACAGCCCAAGTGGGCCTTTGTATAAAGCTTTGGTTGATACCAAATTGGCTTCTAATGTTTTTGGCTTTGCCAGAGCATTGAAAGAACCGGGTTTCTCCTATTTTGGGGCAGTAGTACCAAAAGAAACGGATATTCAAACCTCTAAAGAAGCTTTCCTGAAAGCAATAGATGAGGCAGTGGCCAATGGTTTTTCACAAGAAGAAGTAGACCGTGCAAAAAGTCAAACAGCCAGATACCTGGAGCAGGTCACTCGTGATTCTGAATCATTCGCCAAAATGCTAACCGAGTTTATTGCCTTGGGTGACTGGAGAACCTTCTTCATTTTCAGAGATGCCGTAGAAAACGTAACGGTGGAAGATGTGAACAGAGTGGCTAAAACTTACTTTAAGCCTTCCAATAGAACTGTCGGTATGTTTATCCCTACTGAGGAGCCAGACAGAGTACACTTACCTGAGGCTCCTGACGTGGCTGAGCTGGTTAAAGATTATAAAGGCCGTGAGATTGAAGAGGTGGTTGAGGTTTTTGAAGCCACTCCAGAAAATATAGACGGTAGAAACACCACAGGAACATTGCCAAACGGCATGGAATATTCACTTGTTTCGAAAGGAACCCGTGGCAATGTAGTTTCTGGAAGTATGACACTGAGAATAGGTAATCAGGAGTCATTAACCGGAATAGGAATGACCGATAACCTTACGGCCTCTATGCTGATGAGAGGATCTAAAAATCTAAGTCGCCAGGAAATCAAAGATAAATTGGATGCCATGAAAAGCTCTGTGAGCATCAATGGCGGCGGTAATACAGTCTCTGTGGGTATAAATACCACGAAGGAGCACCTGGCAGAGGTTCTTTCTATCGTAGAAGATGTATTGAAAAATCCAGCATTTGATGAAAAAGAGTTCAGCAATATGAAAACGGAAATGAAAACATCGATAGAAGCCAATATGAGCCAGCCAATGGCAGTAGGTGGCGTTGTTTTCAGAAGAACCATGAACCCATACCCGAAGGGCGATGTACGTTATGTACCTACCTATGCTGAGCAGCTGGAGATGATAAATGAAGCCAGCATCGCTGATATGCAAGCTTTCCACTCTTCTCATTACGGTACGGGTAATGCCACCATTTCTTTGGTTGGTTCTTTTGATGAAGCAGCTACTCTCAAGGATCTAAACGAGAAGTTTGGCACTTGGGAAAGTGAAACTACTTTTGAAAGAGTAGCCAGCGAATACAAACCAAATCCTGCAGGCGGAGAAAAAATTGAAACTCCGGATAAAGCAAATGCACTTCTTCTGGCGGGTATTAACCTAAAAATGAAGGATGATAATCCTGATTACGCTGCCATGTACGTTGCCAATTATCTTATGGGTGGTGGCTTCCTGAATAGTAGAATAGCTACAAGGTTGCGTCAGAAAGATGGTATTTCTTATGGAGCAGGAACTCAATTTAATGCCTCTCCAATTGACGAGACAGGTCAATTCATGGTTTACGCCATCCTGGCTCCTGAGAATAATGAAAAAGCCATTCAAGGGATTCATGAAGAGATCAATCGTGTAAGAAATGAAGGTTTTACGGCCGACGAACTGGCCAAAGCTAAAGAGGGCTTGATTCAATCTCGTCAGCTTTCAAGATCAAAAGATAATGAACTAGCAGGCAAACTAAATGGCTATCTGTACCTGGATAGAACTATGGAATACGATGCTGAGTTTGATCAAAAACTGGAAAGCCTATCACTTGACGATGTCAATAATGCTTTCAGAAAGTATGTTGACAATTCTAAGCTTACCATGGTGCAAGCCGGTGATTTTGCCAAAAAATTTGCTAGCCCGCAAACAGAAACCGACGAAACTCCAGCCAGTACATCTGGAGGAGAGTAAGAGGAATAGCTTCAATAAAAAAGGATTGGCCTTGGCCAATCCTTTTTTTTGTTTTAGGCAAATAACAAACCTTAAAATCGCTCAAAAAACTCAACGGTATCTTTGATATCTGCGATGCCTAAAATGTAGCAGACTTCGGAAAGATCTGAGAAATCATATCCACCTTTTTCAACAGCATGATTGAGGTATCGACCATCCACCCCATTATACTTGTTTGAAATTTCAAAAGCCATTTTCCAGGTGGATAATAAAAATGGATCTTTTACATCTGAGTCGAAATTGGCCACAGCCTCATTTCTAAAACCCGGAGTACCGTTTCCCACGGCATTGCCATCGGGAATTTTGTGATAATCTGCTGTAGCCTTAGTATAAGCCAAATCCTCCTGATTGGTCACTTCTTCGTTCCAGTTACTATGCTGTACTACGTGCACACGTTCGGCTATTTTCATTTGAGGATATAGTTTTTGAATAGATTTTATCAAAGCTGCGGAGAAATCAGACTGACCAGCCTCGGCTATCCATAAGTCACCTCCGCTATCTAAAACCTTTGCGGCTATGGCCGTCACTTTATTTACAGCACCTTCAAAATCGGCATGAGCGTCTGACCAGTTATTCCCAAATGCTTTTTGAAATAGCGGATTAGGTGGTACATATAGACCTTCCTGTTCACCATAGGTGCCGGCCACGGCGTGGTAC
This sequence comes from Jiulongibacter sp. NS-SX5, assembly GCF_052828545.1. Next base: position 4,100,444 of record NZ_CM128248.1, on the reverse strand, counting down.
TGTACATCATGAAAGGCCTCATTGGCCATCAAAGTAACCAAAGCGGCTACGGTATGAAGGTCATCCACATCGGTTTTACAATCAAAATGACCTAAAAGCAGATCCTTTTCTGTATTAAAATCTGGTGATTTTTGCTGTGCAAAAGTGCCTGTAGTTCCTAATGAAAGACTAAGCAGAAGTACTAAACAGAGGTTTAACTTTTTCATGTGTTAGGTGTTTTGTTTCAATAGTTAGTAAATGACTCAAGTCAAAGAATCCTTTTTTTAACCTCTAAACTCACTGACAATAAGTATCTTGATGAATCAGATATTTTGCCATTGAGATCAAAGCCCCTTAAGATAAACCAATTCTTTCAAATGAAAGCTCTTCGCTTCTGCAGTTTCTGTTGTCTGATTTTCTACAGTTTTATTGCTACGGCACAGTATAACTCCAGAGCCGATAGTCTGCTGGCTGTGTATGAACAAGCCGAAGAAGACACAAACAAAATAAGGGTAATAAATCACCTTATTAACGCCTTTATGTATGCAGACCCTATCAAGACCAAAGAATTCATAGATGAAGGATTATGGCTCAGTCAGCGTTTAAAATATGAGAAGGGTTTAAATCTCTTTCATTACCAGAATGGCAACTACTATTACACCTACGAACACCTGGACTCTGCAGAAATGGCTTATCAAAAAGCCTATGATATAGCAGTAAAACTGAAAAACCTAAACAGCCAGGCCAGAGCCAAAAGTGGACTGGCAGTAAGTAATTTAGAAAAAGGAAACCTCAATAAGGCCGAGCAGCTTTTCACCGAATGTTTAGAGCTCATGGTTCAAACCGGCGATAGCCTGAGTATAGGCGTCACCTACAATCATCTGGCAAACATTAGTGAAAAAAGAGGTCACTATAAAATCGCCATTGAGTATTTGACCAGGAGTCTGAATGTTCTTTTCACACAATCAGAACGTTTTAGGGTGGCAGACGCATACTTTGCCCTGGCAGATGTAGAAATGGCACTGGAGCATTTCAAAGAAGCCAAAGATCATTATCAACTGGCCTACACTATTTATCAAGAAGAAAACGATGAACCCTATATGGCCTATGCTTCCGTAGGGCTTGGTGGTGTACATTCTGAAATGAAAATGTATGATGCAGCAGAAAACAAACTTAGACAGGCTCTTGACTATGCTTTACAAACGCAAAATGAGAGCCTTGAACTCACAGCACTCAAAGAATTAAATGACCATTTCATACGCACCCGACAATTTTCGGAGGTATTGGCAAGTCAGGAAAGAATAGAAGAACTCACCACGGGGCGTGACGAAAAACTATTTAAAGCCAGCATTCAAAACCAACTTTCAGAGGCCTATATGGCCAAGGGTAATCCTAATCTTGTCCTTGAATTAACCGATTCTACCATCCACTATTCACAGGCCTCAGAGAATACTAAACTTTTAAGCGACGCCTATTTATTGCGAAGCAAAGCTTTCAAACAACTGGGCAAGCCTGTGCAAGCACTTCAAAGCTTTGAAATGCATAAAAACATCAGCGATAGTCTTTTGAATCAAAGAAAATCGCAGCAAATAGAGGAACTGAGGATTCAGTTTGATACCGAAACAAAGGAGCGAGAGATAGAAACCCTAAACCTGGAAGTAGAGAAAAGCAACCTGCGTAAAACCCTTTTTGGGGTTGGAATGATCTCCGCATTGGTGATAGCCGGACTCATCTATTTTAGTTTAAGACAGCGTAACAAACGAAATATGGCAGAGTACGAAAAGGAAAAAGCACTGATAGCTCATGAACTAGCGTACAAAAAGAAGGAGCTGGTGAGTCAAACTCTACACTTGGTGAATAAAAACACACTCATTCAGGAGCTGAAGGAAAACCTCAAAGAGATCAAAAAGACAACCGAGGTGGGCACAAAGGAAATCGGTAAGATCATCAAAGATCTTCAGCAGGAAAATGCCTCAGATGCCAATTGGGAGGTATTTAAAAGTCATTTTGCTCAAGTGCACAATGATTTTGACATCAAACTCAAACAAAAAGCCCCTGACATCACCGATAACGAAATACGACTCGCTGCCTTCCTGAAAATGAAGCTTAGCACCAAAGAAATCGCCGGAATGCTCAATGTACAACCCGACAGCATCACCAAATCAAAATACCGCCTCAAGAAGAAATTCAATTTGGAAGCCGATGTTGATTTTAATGCTTTTTTGGAGAGCGTGTAAGAGTTCAAACAGTTAGCTGTTAGTAACCGTTAAGAAACGCTTACTGTCGTTTTTTATACTTATAATAAGTTACTTACAAGCATTTGTCGCTTTGAAAAAATAAAGGTTATTTTTGGGTATTGCGTATATAGGCTTGTTGGCAACAAGCTAAACCAAACAACAGATCCAATCAAAACTTATGAATGACACAAACAATATCCAAATCCAATTTGACTACCTTGATTTGGAAAAATGCTTCAAAAATTTTTACGTAGTTCCCGATTATCAAAGAGAATACGTTTGGGAAGAAAGACAAGTAACCCAATTATTATCGGACGTTTTCGAGGAGTTCGATAATAACCATAACAAAGAATATTTTATTGGGAGTACGGTTGTTTTTAAAGACAATAATGGTTGTTATGAGCTAATTGACGGACAACAAAGAACCACCACCCTATTTTTAATAATCTGTGCGATAAAAGCAATCTACAAAGAATGGAATTTGGACACGGATACGCTCGACCGAATGATAAAAGACAAAACCGTCAATTCATTGGGCGATTCGATAGACAAATTTAAATTGGAACTTCAATATAAAGACTCATCGAATATCTTAACAGTAATTTCCTCGCTTGGCGATAGACCAGCGAATTTAAAAGGTTCGGCAGATAGGCTATTTAACGCCTATGAGAACATTATTGCATTTCTAACACAAAACTTCAAAAAAGAAAAATCGGACCAACTCAAAAAGTTCTTTGTTTACCTCTATCGTAAACTAAAGTTCATCCAAATAGAGACACCAGAAATAAATGATGCTCTGAAAATTTTTGAAACGATAAATGAGAGAGGTATTGGACTAAATCCAATGGATTTGCTCAAAAATTTAATTTTCAGACAAGTCGAGAGGGACGAGTTTACAAAACTTAATCACAGATGGCAACAGCTTGTCAAAATTTTGGATAAAAACAAAGAAAAGCCTTTACGTTTTCTTCGTTATTTCATAATGGCAAACTACAACGTAAACAGTCCAAAAGGCGATGAAATTTTACGTGAAGATGAAATTTACAAATGGATAACCAAACCCGAAAACGCAAGACAATGCAACTATGAAAAAGAGCCGTTTGAATTTGTTGAATTGCTAATCGAAAACGCATCAATATTCGTCAAATATTTTAAGGGCGAAGACCACGATGGACAAAATATTTACCTAAACAACATACGTAAATTAGGTGGTGGCTCCTTCCGTCAACATTTGATTTTGTTATTGGCAGGTCGCAGATTACCAAAGCCACTTTTTGACCATTTGGCGAAACAAATCGAGACTTTAATTTTCTATTACTTTATCACACGAGAGCCAACGAAAGAGTTTGAAAGAAACTTCTCAAAGTGGGCTAAAGACTTAATTGAAATTAAAACTGCTGAAGAATTAGACCAGTTCATTAAGGAAAAAATTGAGCCCGAAGTAAATGAGAAACGAAATAGCTACAGAAGTAGTTTCCTCGAACTTAATCAACATTCTGTTCAACAATATCGTATGAGATATATTTTGGCTAAAATAGCTCAATATATTGACCAACAGAGATTAGGTTCGTATAAACCACAAAATCTTGACGGTTACATAACCAAAGGAATTGAAGTTGAGCATATCTTACCATTTACACCAGAAAACGGATTGCGAGAAAAGATTGGCAAAGAATATGACGAGGTCAAAATTAAACTTGGCAATTTAACGTTGCTTGAAAAAAGCATAAACGCTTCAATTGGAAATAGCGATTTTTACGACCACAAAATGGGCGAATATGCAAAATCAACAATCTACTTGACCAAATCAATTTCGGTTCTCGAAAATGTTGGAACAAATACAGCAATTACGAGAATAAACCAAAGGTTAAAATCATTTGATGAATGGAACCAACTGACAATTAACGAACGACAGGAAATGCTATTTGAGTTATCGAAAAGCATTTGGGAAGTTGACTATTTGAATTAAAGAAACGGAAAAAGCCTGTTACCAACAACGGCTATAAGCAATTGGGGCATAAGTAATTATCCTAAAATAAAAATATAATTAAAGGTTAGTGCTAAACCGAAAAGTTTGGGCGAGAAATCCCCAACTGCTCATAGCCACGACCGTTAATCTGATAGTAAAAATATTTTATATATGAATTTAGAAGAACAGATGGACAGCATTCTTTTAAGAATGGAAAATGGTGAACTTTTCGCATTATCACAAGACACTCCTGACTTGTTTAGGCAAGCAATTAAAAAGCTGCTTGCATTTGACTTAATTTCAAAAAGAGGTAACACCTTTGACTTGACGAGTAACGGACATGAAGCCATTGAATTAGGAGGATTTAACGCTTGGAGGATAGAAAATAAAAACAAAGACATAATTAAATCTCTAACTATAAATGGAGACATAAGCGACTCTCAAGTTGGATTATCATCGCGTTTCGGGAATTTAGAGTCAAGCCACAACTCAACAATCCTAGAACCAACCATAAATGCTGCACAACCAAAAAAAGAGGACCAAAAAACACAAGAATCAAGCATATTAAATAAAATTTATAAGTGGACTGACCATAAATTAATCAGCGGAATAATACTTTTAATCTTAGGTTTTTTTATTTCAAGATTTTTTATTTGGCTCGGACTTTTACCATGCCCAAAATGACAAATAATAAACCAAAAAAATGAAAACCATCAGATAACACAAGCCTTTAAGTAATGGCTGGTAATGAGCGACTCGCCACACCCAACCCACTTGCAGCACCGCCAAATATTTGATTTGCCAGAAAGAAGAACAAACCATTTGAAACCAAATCAAAGATTTAACTCACCTGTAGTGTAATCATCATCCCGATTAAGCCGCCACTACTCAAAGCCAAACCATTAGCTTACATACCCACTTCAATGCCTAGAATTCAATTATTGACTGAAATTAAATCCATAAAAGAAATTGTCTTCGACCTTTCTCGTAGTATTGATTTGCATAAAATATCGACCAGTCATACTGACGAAACCGCTGTGGATGGAAAAATAAGTGGACTAATTGGACCCAATGAATGGGTTACATGGAAAGCCAAACATTTTGGGGTCTATCAGAAACTGACGTCAAAGGTTACTGAATATAATAGGGCTAACTTTTTCACAGACGAAATGGAAAAAGGAGTTTTCAAAAAAATCCGACATGAACACCATTTTACAGAATTGAATGGTGGAACTTTAATGACTGACATCTTTGATTATGACTCACCTTTCGGAGTTGTAGGAAAGCTAGCAGATAAGCTTTTTTTGAAAAAATATATATCTGACTTTCTTGAAAAAAGAAATTCAAAAATTAAGGAGTTTGCTGAAACGGAGAAATGGAAAATTATATTGGATAAAGAAAAGTATAGATAAGAATTCAGTATGTAATCTTTTGCGATTGGAACAAGAACCGACACCAATAATTGAACTTTTAACTATGATTCTATTTTTAGGATCAATTACGTTTTTATTAGGAGCGATTTTTCAAGGTTTCGTGCTTTTCCAAAATAAAAAGTCTTTGCTGACAGGCATTTGGGTTATAATCCTTACAAGACTACTAACTTTCATAAGCTCGTATTTTATTTGGGCATTTTGGCAATTACCGATTGACATTATGTTTTCCTTTATCTATTTACCTGCAGTTTTTCCAGAATTTATATTCAGTCCATTAATGTTGAAACTATTTGGAAACGATATAACTATTTATAGTAAGGCCAGTGTATAGCATTAAAGGCTGAATAGCCGTTCTGATAAAGCCGACGATCAGCAGGTTATAGAACCACAATGGAATAAGAAGTGACAACTGTTAAAGAATTATCAATTTATGTTGTCTTCACTTTATTCGGACGAGATTAAAACAAAAAAGGGTGACAAGATCCTCGTCACCCTTTCTTTTTACTTAAACTATTTGTTTTCTTTCACATATTTTGATTCCGGTGGACCCAGGTAAGACTCTTTGAGTCCCCCGGCGTCTATGACAAACTTCTGGAAAACCACTCCGGGGTCTAGGGCCCAAATTTTCAAAGTATGCTTTCCGGAACTAGAAACTGTATGCTGTGAACTTCTGATTTTGATATGATCTCCAACAGAGTCATTCCACCATTTAGGGTAGGTATAATCTGGTATGGTTTCACCTTCATTCATATTTAGCACTACAGGCTCCTGGTTATCAATAGAAACCGCAAAATGAAGGCCGTCTTCCTTTCTAAAGTCTTGAGTAGGTGACAGATAGCTATGTACTTTAATTTCACCAGGGTTTAGTAGGGTGAAATCATACTCCAGGCTTGCGGCATTCTCCAATGTCTGACGATCTATATTCACAGGGCTAATCATCATGGAAGAGCCCGTACGACCAAGGTTAGGCACAGCAGTCCAGCTCACATTATCTTTATCCCTTTTAGCCGTAAAATGATTTGCATCCATAGATACCACACCATGGGTCTCTATAAATCCTACAGCTTTTTCGGAAGATTTAAAGGCTGGCACACTGATTTGCACCTTTTCCCCGGCTCCTTCAAGTGTAATGGTTCCTATTGATTTTCCAGACGGCACTTTTGACCAGTCAATACTCACAAAAACCTTCTCATCATACTGAATTTCACCTTTGGTTTTGGAGATTTTGATCCAATCTTCCTTGGTTGATATTTGATATTTTAGTGGTTTTGAGCCTTTATTGAATACTTCAAGATAGAAAGACTGATCTGCCAGATTATCAAATTGACTAAAAGACAGCGGCTCATCTGCTGAGGAATCCTTTCCGTTTTCAATAGCAAAGCCCAGCGAGGCCTCCTCCTTCAGGTCTACAGCAAAAACGGGCGGCATGGCATTTACCTCAGGATTATTCCAGCTGGTATATCCCAGATGCGTCTGAGACATGATATGATTCCATTTTCCATCCATGAGTTCTGTATGGAACTCCTCTGCAAGTCTGGCGTCTTTCTCAAAAAGTTCTTTGACGCGTTCAGCATACATATTCGCTGAGGCTCTCCCTTGTTTGGCATAGATTTTACTCTTTTCTGAGGCCACTAACATCTCATTGACCGTGGCACACATCTCAATAGGCGATAAAACCAATTGATAAAATGCAGCCTGATATTGCTCTGGCAATTGACTGTAAATAGTCTTGGCCTTGCTCAGCAATAGATTATACTCTTCCACTATCCGATCCGCCTCACGGTAATTGGGCAAACTATATGTATCAGGCTTGAGCATTTCAGGTGTACGGCGGGCGTTATATTTCGTATAAAGAGCTAATAACTCTGCAATTTCCGTTGTAAAATGCTCCCCGAATTGCTGCTCAACCCAGTTGGTATAAAAAGAAGGCAGGTCTTTCGCCTGAATGGCTTCCGGTTGCCATGCAAAATCAAGGAAAAAAGAAATAGGCAGCTCCATCGGTTTGATATCACCCACATTCACCAGCCAAAGGTCTTTTACGCCATATTGGTAAGCCAAATTCATCTGCTCCCAGGTGCGTTCTATCTGCACAGTATTGAGCCATCGGTAAGATACCGGCCCACCTACAAAATCGAAATGATAGTATAAGCCATAGCCTCCGGAGTGGTTGAGATCCTTCTTTTTTGGTAGAATTCTGAGGTTTCCCCAGTTATCATCACAGAAAAGCACCATGATGTCGTCATCTACCCTCATGCCCTTATCGTAATAATCCTGCACTTCTTTATAAACCGCCCAAACCTGCGGAGTTTCTGCGGCTGGCTTTTCGGTTACTTCTTCAATGATCTCACGCTGGTCGGCTATGATTTCCTGCATAAGCCCCACGGCTGTCTCTTCAGACATGGCTTCATCACCATCTCCTCGCATCCCAACAGTAACCACGCTTTCATAGTCACCCATTCGCTTGATACCTCCACGCCAAAACTCCTGCAGTTTCTCTTTATTCGTGACGTAATTCCAGTCGCCCCCACCAAACTTGTACCACTCGTTATGAGATCGCATTAAGGGCTCATGATGACTGGTGGAAATTACAATTCCGTAATCATTCGCCAGTTTAGGATTCAAGGGATCATCCTCATTAAAAATGGAAGGTACCCACATGGCTGGCCAAAGGTAATTCGCTTTATTTCTGAGCAGTAGCTCATAGACCTTTTCATAAAAAAGGTGATTAAAGTCTCCAAATTTCTCCTTGGCCCAGTTTCTCAATGCTGGTGCCTCGTCATTGATAAAGATGCCTCTATACTTCACAGATGGACCCTCTGAGACATATCTCTCCGTTTTCAGCCAAATATTTTCCTGCTTTTGAACAGGTATATCTGCCCACCAATACCAAGGCGAAACACCCATTTTCTCTGAAAGCGTAAAGCTTCCAAAAGCTACCCCTCTCCTATCGCTTCCGGCTATCACCAATGCCTCATCTATTCCGGGAAAAGGATTATTGACTCTTTGAATGATAAACCCTTCCCATGCTCCCGCTATCTCGTCTATATTGAGTTTACCTGACTGAACCAAGTCTTTGATGTATTCACTTTCTGTAATGGTACCCAAAATGATAACGTTTTGACTCAAGCCTCGTCTTTGAGTAGCTAAGGGTGTTTTTCTACCTGTCACCTTTTCAATATCAGAGCTTAAGAACTCAGCAGACTTTTGAATCAAAACATTTTCTGATCCATCATAAATTATGGCTTCTGCACCATTGATTTGAAAAGCACCTGAAAGTTGCTGTGACTCAAAACTTAGCTCTAGCTGAGCCTGAAGAGAAAGTGGTAAAACAAATAGGAAGAGCTTCTTCAGAATCCTCATCATCATAAAAAGGTAATAGATTTTCAACTCTGCAATATTATGCAACCGATTGCAAAATCCCTTAGGAATATGGATTTTCTTTCAAAATCATGAAGATTTCAAAGATCACTAGCCCGATTTATAAGTTTAAAAGGAAAGTATCCAGACTATCATGAGCCGTAAGACCCAGCTTTTTTTTCAATCTGAATTTCGACTTTTTGATACTCTCAGCCTGCACGTTAAGCATTTCCGCAATTTCCTTATTGCTTAGCTTCATTTTCACAAGGGCCGCCAGCCGTATATCCTGATCAGTAATTTTCTCATTGATGGATCTCAGTTTCTTATCGAAATCATTATGCATCGCCAGAAATTGCGATTTAAAAACTTCCCAGTTCGCTTCAGAGGCATTTTCAAACTGCAGATCACGGATAATCTTATTGATTTCCTTAATGCTCTTTTCGCTGCTTTTCTGATACGTGGTCAGATCATCCTTAAGGTCTTTTAGAAGGGAGTTTTTATTTACCAAATGAAGCGTTTGACTTACCAACTCCTTTTGCTTGTAATCCAGCTCTCCCTGCATTTCTAATTCCTTTCTGACTGCTATCCTTTTACGTCTTTTCAGTAAAAAAATGTAAGTCAGGTAAGAAACGAGTACAAAAGCCAAAGCCATAAAAATGCTCTCCCACATAAATTGTGTAGATAGATTCACCCCATTTCCACTTCTGTAATCATTTACAGCCTGACTTAACTCGCCATACCACGATCGGGAATTATGGTCTTGCTTGATTGCAGGGCCGTCAATCCATGCTTGTGAGTCAATTTCTGTATTCAGAAATTTAGCTTCCTCTTCAAAATCAAATATCAATGAAGGCTTAGGGGAGTCTAATTGACCTTGTTGAAACAAGGAAATCATGGTAGGTGCATCTATTGATTCCTCCCAAAGCTGTAGGAGATCAAAGCCACCATTGAAGGCTTGCCCTTCTTCTCTACCACCTAGTTTCAGAACCGTATTTTCAGAGTTTTCAATGACCACATTATTATTGACAAATCCCTCCAGTTTGCCATTGATGTAGAGCAGCAACATCTTTTGATTTTTGACCACACTGATCAATGACCAGACATTGACGGGCAATAATGTAGAAGAAACCATTTGTGGTTCATACGAATCATTTCTACGGCTAACCTTTACGCTATTTGATGGATTGAGGTCTATCTTCAAAGGCCGTGAAGAGCCGGATTGAAAAGTTAAAATATTCTGTGTCGAAGAATCTTGAGAAGGTTTAACCCAAAAAGCTACAGTAAACTGATCATTCTTCTCAATTTCAATTGTCGCTAATGTTAACTGTATATCCTTTTGAAAATGGCGAAAGTCTAAAGCTCGGTTTTGATTCTGACCAAAGGCCGAAATGACAAAAAAGAAAATAAGGCCAGCATGGAGTAAGCGTTTCATGGCAGTATTTGGATGTTGACTAAAGTTTTCCTCCACGTTTTCGCCACACCACGTAGAGAATCATCAAACCACCCAAAAAGAAGAGTAACACCGGCCAGGACATGAAGTAAATGTTTTTACCAAAAATAAGGAACTCTGGTCAATAGTGCCAATCGGTGTCGATTAGCGATAAATCTCCTCCAATGCGGCTTTTATTTCACTGAATTTAAAGTCAAAACCTTCATTTTCAATTTTCGTAGAACTGACTTTATTGCCTCCCAGCACTAACTGTGCTCTCTCTTGCAAAAGGAGCTTCATCGCAAATTTCGGCACTTTTGGAGCCCAAATCGGCCTATTCAAAACTTTGCCTAATACTTTCACGATAGCCTTATTCTGTTCGGGATTTGGAGCCACGGCGTTATAAGCTCCTTCATATTGATCATTAACAGATACCTGATAAAACATTTGAGCCAGATCATCTACATGGATCCAGGACATCCATTGTTTTCCATTTCCAATGGGTGAGCCTATGCCGAGTTTGACTGGTAAGGCCAATTGAGGCAAAGCCCCGCCATTTTTATCCAGCACGATTCCAATTCTAAGTTTAACAGCCGGAATCTGTGCAGTTTTAGCGAATGTATCTACGGCTTTCTCCCATTTCACCACCACATCAGATATATAATCTGATCCCGGCTTTACCTCTTCATCCAGAAGACGCTCACCGGTATCAAAGCCATAATACCCAATGGCAGAAGCAGATACTATCTTTCCAGGATACGTTCCTTGTTTCATGAACTCCTTCAAAAGCAAACGTACCGGCTCTACCCTTGAATCAAGGATGATTTCCTTTCTTCTGGTAGTCCAGCGTTTATCTGCGATTCCCGCACCGGCCAGATGTATCAGGCAGTCTACATTTTGCAATGCACCCTCTTCTATTTCGCCCTGCTCCAGATCCCAGGTAAAATATCGTACAGCGTCATCCTCTCTGTTTGACCTTGTCAAAACACGGACTTCGTGCCCTTCACTTAACAAAATCTCGGTCAACTTTTTACCTACTAAACCAGTACCGCCGGTGATAAGAAAAATCATACACTCGCATTTATATGTTATTACATACGTCAACGAGGAAAAGGGTGGTTTAATTCAATTGCTCTGCAACCTTAAGAAATATGTCGCCGTACTGGTTCAAACATTTATTACATATGACATACTCAAAAGGATTAACCGCTCTCTCATTAGCACTAGCTATCAGTCTTACTTCATGTGAAAAAGAAGGTGATACCACACCAGCAGTCACGTTCAATGAAGTTAACTCCATTTTACAAGCCAATTGCCAGCCCTGCCATGTGGCAGGTTCTGGTACAAACTTTGAACAAAGGGCAAAATTTGTCGATGATGCTTCTATTGCGAAAGCCGTAGCATCAGGCATTATCAGTAGAGTAAACCGCGATCCCGGACAAGCCGGTTTCATGCCCGTAAACGGAAGCAAACTAGCGGCTGCTGACATTCAAGTCATTCAGGACTGGATAGATGGGGGTATGAAGTAAGCCTCCATTGAATTATTTATGAAAAAGGCTCGTTATGTTTTCCGAATCAAGATGCTTATTTTTGCCTCTCTTGAGTTAAACAAAACACCTAATAATGCTTGTCAACATATTTAAATCGAAGATTCACAGAGTAAAAGTAACTCAGGCAGAGCTAAATTATGTAGGTAGTATCACCATTGATGAAGATCTACTGGATGCTGCAGGAATCAAGGAAAACGAGCGAGTACAGATTGTAAATAATCATAATGGCGAACGCCTGGAAACATATGCCATCAAAGGAAAAAGAGGTTCAGGAATCATTTGCTTAAACGGTGCTGCTGCACGTAAGGCTCAGCCGGGCGACGTAGTGATCATTATCTCATATGCCTGGATGACTCCTGAAGAAGCAGCCAATCATAAGCCGATTGTCGTTTTCCCAGACGAAAACAACAGAGTCTCAAATTAAGATTTGAATACAGTACCGAAGAAGGTCAAATCCAGTACATTTGTGCTGCATTTGACCTTTTTCATTTCTAAGTAATGAATCTCAAAAACAGCCTTAAATTTCTTATTTCTTTCGGTTTAGCCGGGCTTCTGTTATGGTATGTTCTGAAAGAGATAGATCTGAATATACTTTGGGAGAACGTAAGAAAAGCCAATTACTTTTGGGTGATTGTGGCAGGACTGATGGCTCTCATTGCCCACTGGAGCAGAGCCTACCGCTGGAAACTCATGCTTCAGCCGCTTGGCTATAACCCTTCTGCATTCAAAAGTACTATAGCGGTTTTGATAGGTTATGTCACAAACCTGGTACTGCCCAGAGCCGGAGAATTAGCACGATCTGCCAGCTTAAAAGATCTAGAGGATGTACCTTTTGAGAAATCATTTGGAGCAGTAGTAGCAGAGCGACTGATAGATGTTTTAGTCCTTCTGGTTTTAATTTGCCTTAATCTTGTTTTAGAGTTTGACCGACTAAAAGATTTCTTTCTGGAGTTGGTTGGCGATAAACTACCAAATCCTGTAAGTCTCGCGATTGCTCTTATTACCTTAGGTCTACTAGCCCTTCTTGGTCTTTACCTGCTTAGAAAGAATGATGAAAAACTTAGTCAAATAGCTTTATACAGCAAAATCAAGGGAATTGTAACAGGTTTATGGGAAGGTTTCTCAAGTGTTAGAAACCTTAAAAACCCGCTAGCATTCTGGGCCCATACACTGCTCATCTGGACCATGTATTATTTAATGACATGGTTTTTATGTTTCTCCCTACCGCAAACTGCCGGTCTTGGTCCTTTGGCAGGGCTAACCATGTTGGTTATGGGAACCATCGGAATGGCGGCCCCTACCGTAGGAGGAATAGGCAGCTACCATTTCTTGGTTGGCAAGATAGTTGGTCTGTACGGGCTAGATCCGCAGAACGGCATCACTCTGGCCACCTTTATGCATACCATGCAAGGAATTATCTTTGTGGTATTATTTGGTCTTACAGCTCTGGCAATTTCCTTTTTCATCAGAAAAAAAGACCAATCATCATCATAAAATCCCTTTCAAAAACTACTTAATTTTGGATGGAATTAGAGGATGTGTACTTTCGTTTTAAGAGTGACGTTAACAGTAGAAATCGTCTAAAGAATAGAAACACATAAGAACTAAATAAAGAAATGAACGGAATCATATTAATCAGCGTGGTATTCATGGGAATCAGTTGGATCGTATCCAACAGGCTGAAAAGTAAATTCAAAAAATACTCAAAGATAGGCTTGAGAAATGGTTTGAGTGGAGCGGAGATTGCTCAAAAAATGCTTAACGATAATGGCATTTATGATGTCAAAATCACTCAGGTAAACGGTCAATTGACTGATCATTATAATCCTCAAAACAGAACGGTGAACCTAAGTACCGATGTATATCACGGCAGAAGTGCTGCTGCAGCTGCTGTGGCCTCTCACGAAGTAGGTCATGCCGTACAGCATGCCACCGCATATGCCGCATTGAAAATGCGTTCGGCAATGGTGCCGGCAGTAAGCCTGGCTTCCAGAATGATGGGTATGATGAATATGTTCTTATTCATGGGTGGTTTTTATATGATCTCTCAGGGTTCGGCTATTGGTAATATGTTATTGATTGCTTTGATTGTTGCAAACGTTGCAATTACGGCTTTCTCTTTGATTACGTTACCTGTAGAGTTTGACGCCAGTAAGCGTGCTCTTAACTGGATGGAGGCTCGTAACGTGGTTAACCAACAAGAACATGGCATGGCAAAAGACGCCTTAAAGTGGGCTGCTATGACCTACGTGGTAGGAGCTTTAGCTGCAGTAGCAAACCTTGCCTACTACGTTATGATTTTCCTTGGCAGAGGTGATGACTAAACGTTTTCAAAAAGACTTCATAAAGCTCGTTAGCCATTGGTTAACGGGCTTTTTTAATTTAGTTTTTGCTGAGGGCTTCCTCCTTTAGCTCATTAAATTTATCAAAAATCTCACCTGCAGAAGGTAGAACACCACGTAGTCTTTCAAGGATATTCGGTGCAAAATCCTCAAGGATTGGGTACACCTCTGATTCTGCAATGAGATTTTGAGGAAGGCCTAAGCCTACCGTTGAGGCTAACCATAGCAGAGAACTCAGACCAAAGAACCACAAGAAAGCTCCTAAAGCCGCACCGGCAATTCCATCCATAGTTCCCAGAAATGTCAATCGTAAAGCCTTACGAAAAGCCCAACCTAGTTTATTGACAAAGAAGATGGTGGGGAAAAATATCAGTAGAAAAGAAAGATAAGGCATCACCTTACCAGACATATCCACACCAGTAAACTCACCGATAAGGTCCATGCCCAAACCGAGATATCTAAAGCCAAAAACTATGGCAATGATGAGAGCAAGAATTCCAATAACCTCTACTAACAGGCCTCGTTTAAAGCCTGTATAAGCTCCCATTACTATAGGGATCAATAAAAGAATGTCAATCGAATTCAATGAGGTAGGAGTTTATAGGAAAGCTAAAAAAGTCTGCCATAGAGGCAGACTTTAATTGATATTATGAATTGGCCAAAAGGCTTTTTACCATTGTTGAAATGGCTTTACCGTCGGCCTTACCAGCCAATTCTTTAGTAGCCGCACCCATGACCTTGCCCATATCTGAAGGAGCAGAAGCTCCTACTTTAGCAATAATGGCTGTCAAGGCTTCTTTTAATTCATCTTCACTCATGGCTTTCGGAAGGTAGACTGATATCACGTCTATTTCCGCCTGTTCTTTTTCCAAAAGATCTTCACGATTTTGCTGCTTATAAATTTCAGCTGAGTCCTTACGTTGCTTTACAGCCTTTTGTAAGATTCTCATTTCATCTGCTTCTGTTAACTCTCCGCCTTTACCTGCTGCAGTTTCCTCCAGCAAAATCACTTTTTTAATATCTCTTAAAGCCAAAAGCTTCACTTTATCCTTCGCCAGCATTGCCGCCTTAATGTCGGCATCAATCGTTGTTTTTAATGACATGTGTTTCGTTTTTTGTCCTACACCGAACCATTACGGCTTCTGTGGTGTAATTTTGTTAAAATTGAACGAACAAAAATGACGAAATTATCTGTCAATATCAATAAAATAGCGACTCTCAGAAACTCCCGTGGCGGTAATGTACCAGACCTTATTCAAGTAGCAAAAGACTGTGAACGCTTTGGTGCAGAGGGTATTACTATACATCCAAGACCAGATGAGCGTCATATCAGATATCAGGATGTTTATGACCTCAAAGAGGTAGTCACCACTGAGTATAATATAGAGGGTAACCCTACCGAAGGAAGATTTATGGAAGTGGTTATGGCGAATAAGCCTACTCAAGTGACTTTAGTACCGGATAAACTTGGAGCCATCACCAGTAATGCTGGTTGGGATACCATCACAAACAAAAGCTTGCTTAAAGAACTCATCGGTCAATTCCAATCTGAAGGAATTCGAGTCTCCATTTTTGTAGATCCTGATGTAAAAATGGTAGAAGGTGCAGCTGAAACGGGAACTGACAGAATAGAATTATACACGGAGGCCTACGCTACGGATTACAAAGAGAATAAAGAAAAGGCCATAGAGCCATTTGTGAAAGCCGCTGTAAAAGCCAATGAACTAGGACTAGGATTAAATGCCGGGCACGACCTGAGCCTTGACAATCTTGCCTATTTCCACCAGAATATTCCCGGATTAATGGAAGTCTCCATTGGCCATGCTCTTATTTCTGATGCTCTCTATCTGGGTCTTGAGAATACGATTCAGATGTATTTGAGACAGTTACAGTAATTTTCAAACAATCAGAAAATACAATCTAGACAATAACAATAGTATTTTCTGTACTTATATTATTTTCAATATTTTCTGAATTTTCAGACTTAATTTACATTATCATCGTGGCACCACTAAGCTCGCTAGGATAAAGAGTGGTGCTACGATTTAAAAGCGATGAACTATTCCATAGATTATTCGAGGCACGACCCGTCTGCTTCCGTGGTTAGTCGAACCACGAAACAATAGATTATCGTGGTGCTACGATTTACGAGCGAAGATTCAAACCGAAGATTATTCGAGGCACGACCCATCTACTTCCGTGGTTAGTCATGCCACGAAACATCAATTCATCGTGGCATCACTAAGCTTGCTGGAAAAAGGTGGTGCTACGATTTAAAACCGAGGAACTATTACATAGATTATTCGAGGCACGACCCATCTTTTTCGGTGGTTAGTCAAGCCACGAAACAACAGATTATCGTGGCACCACTAAACTCGTTAGAAAAAGGTGGTGCTACGATTTAAGAGCTAGGAACTATTACATATATTATTCGAGGCACGACCCATCTACTACGGTGGTTAGTCATGTCACGAAACATCAATTCATCGTGGCATCACTAAGCTCGCTTGAAAAAGGTGGTGCTACGATTTAAAAACAAAGACATATTCCATAGTTATTCGAAGCACGACCAGTCTGCTTCAGTGGCTAGTCGTGCCACGAAAGTTCGAGAGGCTACTCCACCACCCTCAACTTCGCAAAACTCAGCA
Organism: Jiulongibacter sp. NS-SX5; assembly: GCF_052828545.1. The sequence continues at coordinate 4,083,500 of NZ_CM128248.1, read as the reverse complement.
ATAAGGTTTTTTCACCATGGTTTTCAAAGGCAACGGTAGCTTTGTGGCTACTTCCCATCATATCCATTTTGGTGATTTTACCGAAGCCAAACTTCGGGTGCTCAACTTTAATCCCCGCTTTTAGTTCAGAAGGGTTTGAGGGCACAAAATTACCGGAAGGCTTATGTTCAGGTGCAGGCTTTGCCGTCTTAACTGGTTTGAGATTGTTGAGTACTCGCTGTTTTGGAGAAGGCGGCGGTGGGGCAGATTTTGAAGTACTTTGAAAATTACTCTTTCTCATTCCACCACCAAAAGAGCTGATTACATCTGAATCATCTGAGAAACTCTTTCTAACAGGCCTGGAGGCCTTAGGCATATTCAGGAACTGTTCATCAATTTCTAACAAGAAACGACTAGGCTCACAGTAAGTTAATCGCCCCCAGTTATAGCGTGATTCTGCATAGCTCAAAGTCAGGTCTTGCTCTGCTCGTGTAATAGCCACATAAAACAATCGACGTTCCTCTTCCAGATCTGCTCGATTATTCAGCATCATTTGCGAAGGGAATAGGTTTTCTTCTAAGCCTACTACAAACACATGTTTAAACTCCAGACCTTTGGAACCATGAATAGTCATCATGGTCACCCTGTCTGAGTCGCCATCCTCATCTTCCTGGTCGGCAGTGGTAAGTAGCGAAACTGTCTGTAGGAATGCCGGAAGCGACTTATCGTCTATTTCTTCATTGTCAGTAAACTGCTTGATAGAGTTTAATAACTCTTGAATATTCTCATATCGAGCTAAACCCTCCACCGTTTTATCTGCATATAATTCTCGCAGTATACCTGTGGTTTTTGCAATATGAGTTGCCATTTCATGAGCATCTTTCCCACTTTCCAGCTCTATGATAAAGCTTTGAATAAGCTGAGCAAAAGCTTCAATGGCATTGGCAGCCCTACCTGAAATATATTGCTTGATATGACTAACGACCTCCCAGACACTGATCTTATGCTCATTGGCAGCAACGACTATCTTAGCTACCGTTTGGGCCCCAATTCCTCTTTTTGGCAGGTTTATGATTCGTTTAAAAGCCTCTTCATCTTGCTGATTGACCGTAAAACGGAGATAAGCCAATAAGTCTTTGATTTCGCGTCTTTGATAAAACGATAATCCACCAATAATACGATACTTGATATTGAGCTTACGTAAAGCTTCTTCAAAAGCCCTTGATTGAGCATTTGTTCTGTAGAGAATCGCAAAATCGCTGTTGGTTAAACCCTCTCGTACCTTTTCCTCATAGATCATATTGGCGATAGCTCTACCCTCTTCATTATCTGTAGCAGACTTCAGAACTTCTATCTTTTTGCCCTCATCGTTCTCAGAGAATACATTTTTCTCCAATTGATCTTTATTCTTTTTAATTAATGAATTGGCCGCATTGACTATGTTTTGAGTAGAACGGTAATTCTGTTCAAGTTTTACAGTAACTAACTCAGGGTAGTCCTTTTTGAAGTTCAGAATGTTCTGAATATTGGCACCACGGAAGGCGTAAATACTTTGAGCATCATCACCTACCACACAGATGTTTTGATGCACCGCCGCCAGCTTACGTGTGATCAGATATTGAGATACGTTGGTATCCTGAAACTCATCCACCAAAACATGCTTAAACTTGTGCTGATACTTATTTAAGATATCCAGGTGGTCTCTGAAAAGGATATTCGTATTGTATAATAAATCATCAAAGTCCATGGCATTAGCCGCAAAACAACGCTGAGCATACGTACGGTAAATACGACCAATTTCAGGCATTCTGGCTCCAGCATCTTCCTCTCTGAAAACCGGATTTTCATTATACATCTCCCAAGACACTAAAGAGTTCTTGGCATTCGAAATCCTGTTTAAGACGTAATTGGGCTTATATGTTTTATCATCTAGGCCAAACTCTTTGATAATGGTCTTTATCAATGACTTTGAATCATCAGTGTCATAGATAGAGAAGTTTGAGGTATAACCTAAAACCTTTCCTTCAAATCTAAGAATCTTGGCAAATACTGAGTGGAAGGTTCCCATCCATAGATTTCTGGCGTCAGGCCCAATAATCTTTTCGATACGATGACGCATCTCTTCAGCCGCCTTATTGGTAAAGGTCAAAGACAGAATATTGAACGGGTCAATTCCCTGATCTATTAACCAGGCTATTCTGTACGTTAGCACCCTGGTTTTACCTGAACCAGCACCGGCGATAATCATCAAGGGGCCTTTTGGGTGGGTTACGGCTTGGTATTGTGGAGGGTTAAGTTCTTTAAGGTAATTCACTTCAGTATTGATTCAGCACTATTGGCAAATTTCTGCCATTCGATATCTTACAAAGATAAGGACATGGAGTGGTTTTCGATGGAAAATAAATAACTTACCACTGCTAAAACGAAGCGTATTTCAAAGTTTCTTCACATACAGCAATTCGGCAAGCCTCTGATTGAAGCACCCGAATTCCAGCAACTAGCCAATCAACTGGGCTTTAAATTGCTAAGCAATGGACAAACCTACCTTCAGTTTAGCATAGGGGCAGAATTTAAGAACTTCCCTACCGACTCATGGCTCATGTGTAGTTTCCCTAAACAGAAGATTGTCAATATTGACTCTCTAAAGAATCTCAAAGGTGGTTTTTCTGGAGTTTATCTCCATAAAATGCGATTTACAGCCGAGCTCTATCGTGATACTTTTGGATTAAAGCCATTATTTTACAGCTTTAAAAACGATTTATTAGTTGCCTCAAACGACTACTTTTCAGTGCTCTGCTGTCAATCCCAAACACCTGAGCCCAATAAAGCCAAGATTCAGGAATACCTCAAGCTGCTGGATACTACCGGAGCTGTTAACGAAGAAACCTTTTTTGAGGGCATTTACAGAGTTTTGCCAGGGCAAAAAGCGGAGTTTAACATGAATGGCAGCAGCAAAACCTTTTTTGATACTAATCCTCAAATTAATCAAAGTAAAAGTCACTCAGAGAGATTTAAGGCTGCGTTCATTTCCTCTGTTAAAGAGCTTACTCATGCTCACCAAAATCTGGCGGCCAATTTAAGCGGCGGCTTAGATAGCTCGAGTATTTGCAGTGTCATTGCTCAGCAAACAGATAAAGAACTCAACGGAATTTATTTTGATGCAGGAATAACAGAAGCTAGTGAATCCAACTATGCTCATGCCGTTTCTGTGGAAAATGACTTTGATCTTCATCAGGTGAAAGCCTCTGACAACTTCCTTAATGATCTTAGGCTTACTATCAAACTAACTTGTCAACCCGAGCAAATGGTGGTTCCGTGTACCATTTTCCTACCGATTTTCAAAATAGCCAAAAACCTGAAAGCCAAACTACTTCTTTCCGGTCATGGAGGTGATAATGTAGTGGAGACTGGGCGAGCTTATCTCAATGATCTTTTTAAAAGACGAAACTTCTTTGAGCTGAAGGAAGAGCTTTACAAAAACTATCAAAATCAAAGCAGACCTATTGATTTTGAAGGGTATTTCATACAGTTCATTCGGCATCAATTGGAAGGCAATAAGCTTTTACAGCTTATCCAATTGCTACTCATCAAAGAAGTAGACAAGAAAGTATTATTCAAGTTTCTATTCAATAAGTTAAGCTCAAACACAAAGGATCAAGAATTACGACTAAAAACTCATGCAGAAGAAATAAAAACTCCTCTGGCAAAAGTTAAGGCGAACTCTAAGTTGGATCGTATTCTGGAAAGCTGCCATAGCGGTTTAAGTATTCATAGTCTTGAGATTCTAGAAACATTGGGAAAACACCATGGATTAACCTCAGCTTATCCCTTTCTCAATAAACAGGTAGTTTATACTTCCGCAGAGATAGAAAACGAAATAAATTATGCCGAGGGGCAATTGAGGGGTACTCTTCGCGAGTCAATGAAGGGTATTTTGCCAGAAATTGTAAGAAATCGTTCTACCAAAGCAGCATTCACTGGTTTTGCACTGAACTGTCTAATCCAACTCTCCTCTGAATTGAGAGATCAGCTTCAAAAAGACCATAAAATCTGGAACTATGTAAGTCGATCTTCCTTTGATCAATTACTTGATGATCTACTGTCTGAAGAGACTGAAGCAAAAAACAGAAATAAAACTATTCTGGAATGTATCAGAGTTTTCTATCTTGCTATATGGCTAGATACATTTTATTCTTCCTGATAAGCGGCGTTTTACTCAGCTGCACAAAGCCCTCAATTGAAAACACAGAGCCATCAGACTATTACCCTGTGGCAGATGGAGCATTTTGGGAATATGAGGTAAAAGAAATACAGTATTCTGTTACACAAGAGCCCATCGTATTTGAGTACATGATAAGGGAAGTTCTGACAGCCAACGGGCAAAATACTTTTAAATTACAGCAGTATAAGAGAGATTCTCCAACCGATAATTGGGAGTTTCAAGCCAATGGAAACCTGGAAATCAGTAACAATCGAGTTATAAAAACTACTGATGGATTAGCCGAGTTAGTCTTAGTGAAAGGTGCTCAGATCGGTGAACAGTGGGATAAAAACTTATTCAATAATCAAGGAGAAAGCATACTTCAAATTGCGGAAAGAATTCAAGACTTTGATTCATATCCAGATCATATCTCAGTTTACGAAAAAGCTGATTCTTCACTCATACATAAAGATTTAGTCTATACCGTTTACGCGAATGGTTTCGGTCCAATTTATCGTGAGTACACAGAGGTAGAATACTGCCAAAGTACCGAAGAATGCATAGGCAGTGGCGAAATAGACTCAGGGAATAGTATAGTGTGGAGATTGACCACCCACGGGGTCGAAAACTAATGAACTACAAACTTCTGGGTCAACTCTTTCATCTCATCTGACCAGGTCATTTGAACTTGATAAAAGTAGACCCCTGCTGGCAAATTTTCAGCAGCAATACCCAAAACATTTTTACCAATAACGGCGTTTACCTCATTTTCTTCCAGCACTTTTCCTTGGCTATTGACAATTTTGCTGATCACCTCCTTAGGATTATCCTGACCAACAATCTGTAAAAAAGCATAAGAATCGGCACCTCTCCTAAGCGGATTAGGCCCTACAACCAATGAGCTATTCTCTCGATTTGCGGAAACCAAAAAAGAAATCTCATATGGCCTACTTAATTGATTGCCAGACAGATCCTGAGCTTTCACTTGTAAAACATATTCGCCCGGACTTAGATTAAGTTGTAATTCGGCTAAAATCTGATTGAGATCTAATTGACTAAAGGAGTCCGTAGATAATTCTGAGAATATGCGACCGTCATCTGAAGACAAGTAAACAGAAACTAAACCTTCATTTACCTCTAGTCCATTCTCATCTGTTAGCAGAATAGAAACTGTGGCATTAGAACTTACATAATCACCATTTTCAAGTAATCGACCATCGAAATTAACTTGCACTAAAGGAGCCACTTCATCAGGAATCAGATTTGCAGGATAACTCGTGCCGGCTCCTATTTCAGACCAATCCTCTATTTGAAATTCTAAAATGTTATTCTCTTCATTACTTTCCAGGTTTTTATTCTCTGGGTTGAGGTCAATCGTAACATTTTGCAAGTCACCATTTACTGGTACTTCTATTGCTATTTTTGATCCTCTCTTTGGTACAGAAAGCACATCTTTATATGATTCTGTACCTGCCGTAGTTTGCACGGTAATCGTAACATCTACCTTTGCCAAGCTATCATATCGCCCCAGGTTATTGAGATCTGCCTCTATCAATACTCTCTCGTTTTCAGCTAGAGGTTTTGAGACATCTGTAGTTTTTAAGGCCAGATTACTCACCTCATAATCTGGCTCGGCCACTGGGAAGAAGCGTATTGCAGGGTCTCCTTGCAAAACCACCTGATGCATATTGGCTCTGATGTAATCATTGGTCTGTAACAGACTTAAATCTTCATTAATTTTGATGTGTATTTCACCTAACGTCAATTTTGAACTCTCGTCATCGACAAACAGCTTTTCATAAAAATTATTGAGGAAAACCTGAGTCGGAAAAAGGTAACTCCAAAAAGAATTGGCAAAAACAGCAATAGCTCCCTTATCAGGAGTCAAAAGCCAGTCAGTGGTTAGAGGGTCATAGCGATAGAAGACATTACCCACACCACAGCCATTGAAATACATAACAGGGTACTTCCCTTTATTGGCAAAGCCTAATTCAGGATCAGAACAGTAACCTATATTTAAGTCTAAAACATTGGCCGAGCCGTGACCTGCAAAGGTAAGTAAGCCAATACCCTTATTCACTTCTTCAGAAATATCAATTGGCTCTACCTCGTCAAAAGTCTTTTTACGAAAGACTTCTATATCTGCTCCCAGCAAATGTTCTCCAGCCTGATCCTCAATACTTTTCAGCATATTGGCAAGAGAAGTGATTTCAAAAGCTGTTTTACCTCCGCTCAAATGCAGGAAATCCTTTTTCCATGATTGAGCTATTGGAGCTTGTTCTGTTTCCTTGACTTTATTAAGGTAATCTCTGATCTCACTGTTAGCTGTGACATTTAATCGTCCCGTGGCCATTCTCTGAATATTCTCCCGCTGACCTTCCCCGGCAGTCAATAGTGCGTCTGAGCCCGGGTATCCATATGACGGTACTAAATCACGGTCTTCCCATACTTTCAGCACATCAGGAAAGGTAACTGGCCTTCCGAGTAAAAACAGGAATTTGGTCGCTGTAGCATTATCCAAAACACGATCGGCAAACCTTCTAATAGCCTCCGGATTTCTAAGACCATAAGTATATCTGTCGTAAAGCTCCTGCGGATAAATAATTTGTGTTTGATATGCTCCTCCTTGTTGACTAGAACGGTAATCTGCGTACTCTTCTGCACCTTCCTGTAAAATTGGACTAGTGAGTATATAGTAATTAGCTTGCTGGTCTGGCTCTGTAAATTGAACTGCCTCTAAAGACTTAGGACTTAATTCTGTAGGATCTACAAAATAGCTCTTATTTGCAGCTAAAGTGCTACCTGATAAATAACCAATCTCATAAGGATTTGTAATATCATAAATAGTCCTAGTCCCTTCAATTAGCTTACCACTATCAAATGTATAAAGCACTGCATTACTCAATGAGCTAGTCATGCTCTTTGGGTAAGATATCTCAATTGATGTTATTGAGAACCAGTCAAACTCCGTTTGGCTTTTTGGAAAAAAATCCAGAACAACTTCATCATCATTTATGGAATTCTCCGGAACAGTATATTCTAAGACAAAAGGCTCAAAATCACCAAACCTTGATGAATCCAAAGGCTGCCCATTTACCTGAAAACCAATCACATGATTATTTCTGGAGCGACCATTTAATTGTAATCGTAGTTGAATCTCTTTCTCCGTGCCTTTGGCTAAATTAGGTAGTTGAACTATTCTGGAAATTTGCGAAGAGTCCGCACTCAAAAATTGTCCGGACCAACCTTCTCCTATTTCGTAATAGCTCTGCTGAAGGTTAGGTAAAAGCCCAATACTATTATTAAAAGAATACTGATCTGACTGAACTACAGTAACCTTTCCTTTAACAAAACTAAGTTCATTTGAAGCTTGATTTTCCATAAGCTCCATTCGCTTTCCCTGAACGTTTCCAACTGTTAAAAAATAGGCAGATTCGTCACTAAAGAGTGAATGGTTAGAATTCATCCTTTGCGAAGTAGGTCTGTAAACAAGGCTATCCAAAAAACCTTTATTTCTTTGACCGTAGAAGACAATTTTATCTGAGGCATCAAAAGATCCATCTTCAGTACCTTCCAACTGAATGGATATTTCCTGACCTAAAAAGTAAAGTTGAAGATTCTCAGGTTTTATCTGACCAATTTCCCAACCGGCACCCAAGAGTTCGGCTCCGCTAATGGCATACATACCATCCTTATCAAGAGTTACTTTGAGGTAATCTTGCCCATTCTTAATCCAAGAATCGGCAGGTATAGCTTGTGAAATGGCAACCTGAACACAAAAAAGAAGTGTAAGTAAGCTATATCGTATCAAGGTACTCATGTTATTGATACGAATTTAAAATGAAAAAGGGTTGCAAACGCAACCCTTTGACTATAAATCTGAAAAATCGAAGGTCTCTAAGAAGGCCGTCGTAAACTGGCCCGACCTGAATGTCTCATCATCCATGAGTTTTAAATGGAATGGGATCGTGGTTTTGATTCCCTCAATATAAAACTCTTCCAATGCTCTTTTCATTCTCACAATCACCTCTTCACGGCTCTGAGCTGTGACAATTACCTTGGCGATCATTGAATCATAATTAGGAGGTATGGTATAGCCAGAATACACGTGGCTGTCTACACGAACACCGTGCCCACCAGGGAAGTGCATTGACTTGATAGTACCAGGCGAAGGTCTGAAACCATTTTTCGGATCTTCAGCATTAATTCTACACTCCATTGAGTATTTCTTCGGGAAGTAAGATTTGCCTGAGATTGGTATACCAGCTGCCACTTTAATCTGCTCTTTGATCAGATCAAAATCAGTAACTTCCTCAGTAATCGGATGCTCTACCTGAATTCTGGTATTCATTTCCATGAAGTAGAATTCTCCATGCTTATCTACAAGGAACTCGATAGTACCTGCACCTTCATATTTTATGGCTGCTGCACCTGCAATAGCCGCTTCCCCCATACGCGTTCTCAATTCATCTGAAACGATAGGCGATGGAGTTTCTTCCACAAGCTTTTGGTGTCTACGTTGAATAGAGCAATCACGCTCTGATAGGTGACAAACTTTCCCATCCTGATCACCAACAATCTGGATTTCAATGTGTCTTGGCTCCTCCACAAATTTCTCAAGATACAGACCGTCGTTCCCGAAAGCCGCTCCTGATTCCATTTTGGCGTCATCCCACATTTTCTGGAATTGAGATTCTTCTTTGATGATTCTCATTCCTCTACCACCACCACCGGCAGTAGCTTTAATTATCACAGGGTAACCAATTTCTTTAGCTAGTTTTTGACCTTGTTCTACAGAATCTAAAAGACCCTCAGAACCTGGAATTACAGGCACACCTGCCTTTTTCATGGTATCTTTGGCTGTAGCCTTATCCCCCATTTTATTGATTTGCTCTGCAGAAGCACCAATAAACTTGATACCGTAGTCTTCACAAATCTTTGAGAATTCTGCATTCTCAGATAAGAATCCATACCCCGGGTGAATCGCATCTGCATTCGTAATCTCAGCAGCAGAAAGAATATTCGGGATATTTAAATATGATTTTATACTCTGAGGAGGACCGATGCAAACAGCTTCATCTGCAAAACGAACATGAAGACTGTCCTTATCTGCTGTAGAGTAAACTGCAACGGTCTTAATGCCCATCTCACGACATGTACGCATGATTCTGAGAGCAATTTCCCCGCGGTTTGCTATCAATATTTTCTTAAACATAATTAGTCTTTAATGTGAGAAATTAAGACGGGTCAACCAGGAATAATGGCTGGTCAAATTCTACAGGAGTAGCGTCATCTACTAAGATCTTCACGATCTTACCTTTCACTTCTGATTCGATTTCATTGAAAAGCTTCATAGCTTCTACAATACAAATCACATCACCTTCAGCTACAGAATCACCTATTTCTTTGAAATTAGGCTTATCAGGACCAGCGGCTCTGTAGAATGTTCCGATCATCGGAGACTTCACTTCAATAAGATTTGAAGGTACTTCTTCTGCTACGGGAGCCGGTACTGGTGCAGCAGGAGCAGCGGCAGGTGCCGGTGCTGCAGCTACTGGAGCTGGTACAGGAGCAGGAGCTGCCGGTGCAGCACTTTGCACCACTGTAGGTGCTACATTTCTCTTAATATTCAATTTGAGATCTGCAGTTTCAATGTTGATCTCGTCAAGGTCAGACTTTGAAATATAATCGATTAATTTCTGAATGTCTTTTGTTTCCATTTTCTAAAAAGGATATGTAATTAGAGTCTTACAAAGGTATAAAGATAAGCGAGCCCTCAAAAAAAGATAGTCGCCTCTAAAGGCGACTAAATCTATTTCTCTTTAACTCTTGAATCGTATTCGTAGGTATTGGTATTTACCTTAATCAATTCATCGTTTTCAATAAACAAAGGCACCTTTATAGTAGCACCTGTTTCAACCGTAGCCGGTTTCGATGGATTATTTGCAGTATCACCTTTAACGCCTGGCTCTGTGTATGTTACACGAAGCTCTACGTACATCGGCATTTCAACGATAAGTGGAGTTTCTTCTTCTGCATGAATCAGAATATCTACCGTCTGGCCTTCTTTTAAAAGGTCATTGGCAGGTACCATTTCTTGTGGTAGATTAATCTGCTCATACGTTTCATTATTCATGAAATGGTATCCGATATCGTCATTAAAGATATACTGAAATTGATGACGCTCCACACGTGCAGTGTTTACGTTAACACCCGCGGTGAAGGTATTATCAAGTACTCTTCCGGTTTTAATATTCTTTAGCTTGGTTCTTACAAAAGCAGGACCTTTGCCCGGCTTTACATGCTGAAACTCAGTAATGATGTAAAGGTCATTATTGTATTCAATAACCAATCCGTTTCTAAAGTCTGCAGTAGTTGCCATATATAGAATGAAAATTATTTACAATTAATAAGCCCACTTCAAGTAGGCAGATCCCCAGGTAAAACCTCCACCAAAGGCAGCAAGGATAAGATTATCACCTTTCTTAAGCTTAGATTCGTAATCAAACAAGCATAAAGGAATAGTAGCTGCTGTAGTATTCCCATACTTATTGATATTCAGCATTACTTTGTCTTGCCCCACGCCCATTCTTCTTGCCGTAGCATCAATAATACGTTTATTGGCCTGGTGAGGTACTAGGTATGCAATATCATCACCGGTTAAATTATTAGCGGTCATGATATCTTCGGCTGTATCGGCCATTTTCGTAACCGCGAACTTAAATACGGCTTGACCCTCTTGTCTGATATAGTGAAGTCTATTATCTACCGTATCGTGTGAGGCAGGAAAACGGCTACCGCCACCTTTCATGATAAGATGATTTTCACCAGTTCCATCAGAATGCATTCTAAAGTCAAGCAGTCCATGACCATCAGTGCTAGGCTCTAACATGACAGCACCGGCACCATCACCAAAAAGAATACAAGTAGTTCTGTCTTTCCAGTCAATGATAGAAGACATCTTATCTGCTCCTACCACTATTACTTTTTTGTACTTACCAGATTCAATAAACTGACTCCCCGTTGATAAAGCATAGATGAATCCCGAGCAGGCCGCCAGAATATCAAAACTACCGATGGTTGGAATGCCAACCTGTGTACAAACGAGATTTGCTGTGGAAGGGAAAAAGTAATCTGGCGTAACCGTAGCCACAATCACCAAATCAACTTCCTCTGGCTTTGTATTAGTTTTCTTAAGCAAACCTTTCACGGCTTCAGCTGCCATGTAAGAAGTTCCTAAGTCATCATTTTTAAGTATTCTTCTTTCTTTGATTCCTGTTCTGGAGGTGATCCACTCGTCGTTAGTTTCGACAATTTTTTCTAGGTCAGCGTTGGTTAGAACATCGTCCGGGAGATAAGCGTTTACTCCCGTGATGGCTGCATTAATACTCATAAATAGGTTTTAGCTTCAAAAGTATATTGGTGATTATTCACCAAAAACATCTGCAATTTTAGCATTAACTCCTGAATCTACCTGCCTTTCTGCAAGTAAAATCATATTCTTTATAGCCAAAGCCGAAGAAATACCATGCCCAACAATCACATTTCCCTTCACACCGATAATAGGACTTCCACCTACTACTTCGTAGTTCATTCGATTAATCAGGTGATCGTCAATTGACTGAGAATTAGCGTATTCGTATAGCGATTCACCCATTTTAAAGATCACGTTTCCGGTAAAGCCTTCGGTCACTACAACGTCGGCTTTATCTTCAAAAAGGTCACGCCCTTCAATATTCCCAACGAAATTGATTTTCTTATCAACTTTTAGAAGTTGATAAGTGGCCTGGGCTACTTGAGAGCCCTTGGTTTCTTCTTCACCGATATTAAGTAAAGCCACTCTGGGCTTCGCAATATCTAGTGTTAAACTGGCATAAATGGAGCCGAGCTCTGCAAACTGCTGAAGTAACTCAGGCTTACAATCTGCATTTGCACCGATATCCAGCATAATATTAAACTTCCCGTTTCTCAAAGGAAAGAAGCCCGCAATAGGCGGACGCTGAATACCTCCGTATGTTTTCAAAACAAAAAGCGAATGAACCATCATAGATCCGGTGTTACCCGCACTACAAAAGGCATTCGCTTCTTTTGATTTCAATAATTTAAACCCGACTGATATACTCGAATCAGGTTTTTGAGAGAAAGATTTTGCAGGATGCTCGTGCATTCCTACAACCTCCTCTGCGTGTTGAATCTTAAGTCTTTCTGTGGGGTAGTCTACCCCTTCTAACAAAGATTTGATTTCATTTTCTTTACCTACCAAAGTAACAGAAGTTTTGTCTGAAAGCTCCTCAAGAGCTAACAATGCACCTTCTACGGCAACTTTGGGGGCAAAATCACCACCCATAGCATCTAATGCTATATTCATAGGCTATTAAAATCTAATTTCTGTCTTACCAGAAGACAAGATACTTACTTATAGTCTTCTACTACTAATTTACCTTTATAATAAAGGTTACCCTCGTAAACGTGAGCTTTGTGACGCACGTGAATTTCACCTGTAGTTGCATCTACAGAAAGGGCTTTAGTAGAAAGATTATCGTGAGTTCTACGCTTATCTCTTCTGGTTTTCGAAATTTTTCGTTTCGGATGTGCCATCTCTACCTATTAATTTAAATTGTTACAATTTCTTTTTTAATGCCTTCAGAGCTTCCCATCTAGGGTCAGACTCTTCCGTTTCTTCTTCAGACTTCGTGATTTTCTCTTCAATAGTATCTGAGTAAATCATTTCGTCGTATTCATCTTCATCTCTGAACTTAGGGTGAAGCTTTTTCATTGGAACAGCCAAACCTATAAAATCAAAAATCAGATGAGCGATGTTGATCTCACTTGCCCCAAAAGGGATAATCTCAACATCTTCTGAAACCACTTCGTTTCTGTCACCAAACTTATAAATGTACTTTTCAGCAATCTCAATTGGCTCTTCAAAAACCTCTAAGCTCCTATCACACACAAGCTCTAGAGAACCTGTAATATCAAAGTGAAGCCTCATCATGGTAGCGGACTTATCAAGTTCAAGATCTAACTTAAACTCACCGTTTTCGATGATATCCTGATCAAAAGACTCAAAAAACTCCTTACCTCCTTCGAAGTCAAACTGATGCTTTTTCTCGTCAAGCCCCAGTATATTTATCTCGTATTGAGCTAAGTACTTTTTCACCTTTTGTCAGAAAGGCTGCAAATTTACAACCTTTTTTATTCATACTAAAACTTTGACCGAATATTTAGACAGACAACTAAAAACACTATCAACAGGCTAATTCTATGAATCAACACTATCCAGTCTGGCCTAATTTTGACTAATTTCGGAAAAACTTTAGATAAATGCTTGTAGCAGACATAGGGAATACAGATATCGTCATTGGGATTTTCGAAAACGATACACTTACGCACAGTTTCAGAATCCCTTCCAAAAGAGATGAATCAAAGGTCTTTTTCCAGATGAAGCTGGTAGATTATCTTTTAGAAAATAACTTATCTCCAGAGAAACTGGGAGTTAAAGTACTGAGCTCTGTGGTTCCAGAGTTGAGTCCCATTATTCGAGACATTTTCTATGAAATAAATAAAGAAGATTTATTCGAAGTAAAACCTAATTTACTACCAGCTCTAAAAGTAGACATTGAAAATCCGGAAGAACTGGGTAGTGATTTATATACAAATGCTGCAGCCGCATACTTTAAAAGTAATTCCGCATGTATTATTGTTGATTTCGGAACTGCCCTGACTTTTACCGCAGTAAATTCTTCTGGTGAAATAATGGGGGTGTCGATTTGCCCTGGCCTTAAAACGGCAATAAACTCTCTTTTCTCTAAAACGGCACAATTACCTATAGTTCCTCTGGAAATTCCAAAGTCAGCCATCGGCCGTAATACTATTCAATCTATCCAATCAGGCGTTCTTCTTGGTTATGAAGGCTTGGTGAAGGGGCTAATAGAAAATTTCAAGTCTGAAATGAATGAAGACTCAGTCAGGGTATATGCTACGGGAGGACTTTCATCCATATTACCGGGCCTGAAAGATGTGTTTGACGAAATAGACATTGACCTCACCTTAAAAGGGCTTCATATTATAGGTAGTACCCTTTCAACTCAATAAGTTTTTCAACCTCCTCTTTGACCATATAACGGATAGATTTTCGTTCACGAATTGCCTTTCTTATATAGGTAGCAGAAATATCAAGTAAAGGAGCCTCTTCAAATTTTACTTTTGGGTGGTCTTTGAAATCATGTACTTCGGTATTGGGTCTGGGGTAAACATATAATTGATAATACTCCAGAATTTTATCATAATTCTTCCATTTCTTAAACTGCACAAGATTATCCTCACCCATTATTAATACAAACTCATGTTGAGGATACTTTTCAGACAAGACTGTTAGAGTGTCGATCGTATAACTTGGCTTGGGCATCGTAAACTCTACATCTGAAACTTTCAGCTTAAAATTATCCGCAATAGCTCTCTTTACAATCTCATAACGATCAAACTCATGAAGCAAACTCTTGTTCTTTTTAAAAGGGTTTTGAGGTGAAACTACGTACCAAACCTCATCGAGGTCAGTATTATACGCCATGGTATTACCAATGATAAGATGCCCCATGTGTATAGGATTAAAAGAACCAAAGAAGAGTCCGATCTTCATAGAAAGCTAATCGTTTTTGAGGAGTCAAAATTGACAAATAGATTGTAGAAATCCGAAAAACAAAAGACTTAATGCCGCAGGCTTTTGAATCCCATTTACTACCAATACCTTTAAGAAAACAAAATATTGCATGAGCAAACAGCGACTTATCATTGATATGGATGATGTGATGGCAGACACCGGAGGGGCCATTATTGATTTATATAATAAACACTTCAAAACAAGCTATCAAAAAAGCGACCTACTTGAGCAAGATATTTGGAATGAGGAACTAAAGGCTAATTACGTGGATGAGTTGCGTAGCAAACTTCACGAACCTGGTTTTTTCAGAAATCTTTCAGTGATGACTGGAGCCAAAGAGGTCATTAAAGAACTACATGAAAAATATGACCTTTTCGTTGTTTCAGCAGCTATGGAGTTTCCGAACTCTTTGAAAGAAAAATCAGAATGGCTTGATGAACATTTCCCATATATTCACTGGAAAAACAGGGTTCTCTGTGGTGATAAATCAATAATCAAAGGCGACATCATGATAGATGATCATGACAAAAACCTCTCTGTTTTTAAAGGTCAATGCCTCCTTTTTCACGCCATGCATAATCACAAATTAGAGTGGTACCAGCGTGTCAAAAGCTGGAAAGATGTGGCAGTTGAATTATTGTAGATATGAAACCTACTGTTGTTGCTTACTTTGCTTTCTTAATCTTCAATATTACAGTGGCTACTTTGGAGATAGACAGCCTTAGAATAATCACCAAGCCACTCTTAATGCCTCTACTGGCTCTTTATTATTGGAAAAGTGCCTCAGAAAAGTCTAATTTATTATTTATTGCTCTTTTATTCTCATGGCTGGGAGACATCTTTCTGATGTTTGAAGGGCAACAGTTCTTTCTCATGGGTCTTGGCTCATTTTTAATCGCTCACCTGACCTACAGTTTAAAGTTTTATAAAAAGTTCTCAGGAAGATGGTTACCGCTTTTACCGCTTGTCTCTTTTGGGTTAATCTTCACTGTCCTTATTCTTGGAGATTCTTTACCTGAGGTAATGCAATTGCCTGTTTACGTTTACATTTCAGCTATAATTATCATGGTCTTTTTAGCCTCAGCCAGAAATATAAATCAACAGAGTTTTGTCTTTGTTTTAACAGGAGCTTTGCTTTTTATGCTCTCAGACGCCTGTATCGCTCTGAACACGTTCAATAAAGATATCCCCTATCCTCCTTTATGGATAATGACTACTTATGGTCTGGGGCAATATTTAATCGTAAAGGGCATTTTAGAGGAGTAAATCTCATCCAGAATTAAGTATTTGCCGTTCAGCTATTTAGCTTAATTATTTATTTCAAAAGTGTTGTTTTCTTTTTGACGCCTTTTCACTATCTTTGCAGCCCGATTTATAAATAATTAATTTTTAATAACAATGTACGCAATCGTAGAGATAGCAGGCCAGCAGTTTAAAGTAGAAAAGGGTCGCCACATCTTCACACATCATTTGGAGGGTGATGCGAACGCTGAGCTTGAGTTCGACAAGGTACTTCTTGTGGACAACGACGGTAAGGTAAGTGTAGGTGCTCCTACCGTAGAAGGTGCTAAAATCAAAGGCACAATTTTAGAACATTTGAAAGGCGATAAAGTAATCGTTTTCAAAAAGAAGCGTAGAAAAGGCTACCAAAAGAGTAATGGTCACCGTCAATATTTGACAAAATTGATGATCGACGACATCGTAGCATAAAAATGAATTTATTGTGTTTGCCGCAGTGCAAACCACAACCTTAAAATATTTATCAAACATGGCACATAAGAAAGGTGTAGGTAGTTCCAAAAACGGACGTGAGTCGGAAAGTAAGCGTCTTGGAGTAAAATTATTTGGTGGCGAAGCTGCTATTGCCGGTAACATTATCGTGCGTCAGCGTGGCACAAAGCACAATCCTGGTCAAAACGTAGGTGTTGGCCGTGATCATACTTTGTTTGCGTTGAAAGATGGTGTCGTAACTTTCAAAAAAGGAAGAGACGGTAAGTCTTTTGTTCACGTATTACCTTCAGAAGCTGCTCAGGCTTAAGCCTCAAAGCTTTTATTAAATTCAGCCGAATTCTCTGATGAGAATTCGGCTGTTTTGTTTAAACCATTTTAAAGTATTTACCGTTAAGGGTATTATAAAAACTGAATAAAGAGATGCTGAAAAGAAGTACAATGATCTATACGGAATTAAGTCCAAATCCTAATTCCATGAAATTTGTTCTTAACTATGAATTAGTACCGGAGGGCTTATCATTTGACTATCCTGACATGGCCAGTACAAGAGATGAGAAGAAAGCTTCTCCGCTTGCCGCTGACCTTTTTCAGTTTCCTTTTGTTCAGCGTGTGTTTATTGCTTCAAACTTCATCACGATTACAAAAGATGATGAAACGGAATGGGAAACCGTTCTTGGCGATCTTAGAAGATTTCTAAAGATATTCTTTGACGACGAAAACGATGTTTTCCTTAAATCTACTATCGATAAGAATACGCTGATTGTAGATGCAAATGACTCTGAAACTGTAGGCAAGATAAAGGCCACTTTAGATCAATACGTGAGACCTGCGGTAGAATCTGACGGTGGAGCCATCAATTTTGCTGATTATAATGAGGAATCAGGAACAGTAACTGTGATGCTTCAAGGTTCATGTAGCGGCTGCCCTTCTGCCACAGTTACCTTAAAAGACGGGATAGAAAGATTGTTAACCAATATGGTCCCTGGTGTAAAGGAAGTAGTAGCAGAAGCTATCTAACTTAAACTCTCCAAGACTTTTCTGATCTCAGCCTGCTCTCTTCTTTTCTGAAGAAGAGTAGGTGCAGACACACGTTCTTTACAGTCGAAAATACCACAGCGTTCACAAGTCTGATTTACCTCCTGTTTGATAATATTTTTATCATTCAGGAACTTCATTTTTGCCTTCAGAGCATCGTTCACTTCAAAACCGAGACTCACGGAAATATTAAGTTGACGTTTGATATTCAACGGTCTGGCCATTGCCATCACAAAATACTCATGATTCCTGTTTAGAAGATGTGAAAACTGACCATCCACAATTGGCTTGGTGTACTTCCCGGCCTGCTGCTTGGATGAAAGGTGATCTAAAATCCCTATTGACACCCATCTACGGCAGTAATGTTCCTCCTTATTCTCTTGTGGACCAAGCCTTTTAGAAAGGTGCATTTCTTTGGTTAGAAAATACTTTTGGCTACCAGGCAGAGCATCAAAACGCATAAACAGAAAACTGTCTATTCCGAAATACTTTGGTAAAACATTACTTATTCTATGAAAGAGTGTCTCTGGAGTAGCATGAAAACGCAGAACCAATTTATTCAGGTACTCAGGATTCCAGGTTTTCTGAGAGAACCAGCCCTGAAGTTCGTTTACCAGCTCTTGCTGTCTGATCAAAATTGCTCCCGCAAAATACGAGGCCTTGAAATTATTAAGAACTTCTTCAAATGATTTTACCTCTATGCTAGAACTGGTGTACGGTCTTTCATTCAACTTCATGAACTGAAAGCCCAGCTCTTTGGCCATGGTAAAGGCCCTCTGATCTTCAGAAATACGTTTATTAATCATCAGGACCTTGCTTTTCTTACGAAAAACCGATCTCATGTTGGCAATAACCGGCTGATCTTCTTCATCAAAATAAGAAATCCTAATACCGTATCTGTCTGCCAGAAGTTCAGAAAGTTGATTTTCATTCAACACCTCATTTTCAGACTTCACATATTGCTGCAGAAACTTTGCTGCTTCCTCTTCGAGATCAGGGAAGTAATTCTGATGCATTTCCTGATAAGATCTCAAGGCTGCAAAATAGAACTTCTCTACAGTCAGATTATAGTTTTTACCAATCTCGAAAATGGCATTAACAAAAGCACTTAACTTTGCCGGAGCGGCAGAGAACAAATCAAGCAACTGGGCAGTCTCCAGCCCAAAAAAGTCAAAAGGGATTTCTGTGAGCATATTTGACTTTAAAAGCTTTGCCATAGGCTCCAGCTTTTTACTCAGCTTCAAAGAAACCAAAGAGTCATAATCCACATCAAGCGAAGAAGCAAGGGCAGTAATCTTATCCGTTTTCGGATACTTCTTTCCCTTCTCTATTTCATTTAGGTAAGATTGAGAAATACCCGAGGCCTTAGAAAGAGCCTGCAGAGATAATCCTTTTTCTTGTCTTAGCTGTTTTAGTTTCAGCCCAAAAATCAGCCTGATGTGTTCGTTTTTCAAGTTCGCTTAGTTAACTGCCCTAAATTCAAGATTGATTTGATCGCCTACTCCGGAGAGGAAGTTTCCTGTAGGAGCTTGCAAGACCATCTCGCCAGTTTTCAATGTAACAATTCTAAAATCATAATCAAGACCAGGGAGCTTTATATTCACTGAGGTTTCATTTCCCAGAAAGGTCCAAACGCCTTTACTGATGATCGATTTTGACGTTTTATCAACCCCTCTCACTTCACCATCTGCCCTAAAATCAAATTGCATAGCATACAATAACAAAGCCTCCGTATTTAAAGATGCATCTGCTATTGGCTGGCCATCTTCATCTGAATAACGCTCTAATTCCCAAAGATTTAAGGAGATTAACTCTGACGAACTTTTGTCTGGGTCTACTTCTTTGTCTTTACAAGAGAAAGCAACGGCCGAAATAAGTAATACAAACAGAAATTTTTTCATTGCACTTTTGTTAGTTAATTGAGTCAGAGCAGAAACAGACTCTTCTCAATCAAAATGTAATATTTTTGTATAAAACGTTCTTTATGCCGTTTTACTCAGCAAAATTAGCTTTTTTTTTACGATCACTTAGCCTGATTACTCTAATCAGTTTTGTTTTTCAAAAAGCAATCAATGCACAAGAGTGTATTGACTTAGAAGGCTTTGAGGATGAGGAAACGGGAACGATGAACTGGCAACAGTTCCCAAACTTTACATTACCCTTCGAACTTGTTTACGGACTACCTATTAGAAATCAAGATGCCAACCAAGCTCTAAATCATGGCTTCTCCTTAATATCGGATCCATCTGCATATCAATCCATAGGTCTTAATCAAACTGCACAGATTTATTACGGACCTGCATATTTAAACCAGAACCAACCATGGGAAACATTACGCAGCCCGTGGGAAAATAATGCCGTCGGTTATGCCCAGAAGTGGAATTCAGATTATTTAAACTTTGCTCAGCAAACAACCGGAGATGGCTTAATTAATTCATCACTTTTTTGCTTTGACATTGAAAGAGTATATCGTTTTGACCACGAAATTCTGGCTTTAAAAAACAACCCCGCCATTCCAGGTTTTTACACCAATCGGTCTGATGAAGAATTCCTACAAATTTACAAAAGGGACATCAGAGGCCTATATGCTTCAGTTTTAAGTAGCTACAGATCTAATGGAATCTCAAGTAACACCAGGATTGCTTCCTATTCTGATACTCCGATAGTGAATACTTTTGAGAATATCCAAGGTCGCACATGGGAACAATGGCAAACAGATAAGTCTGCACTAAACTTTATTTGTACAGATGAAAACGGGGACTTAGGCGGTTCTTTTTACGATCAGATTGACATAGCCACACCTGCCGCGTATTACTATTATGACTACCCTCACCCCTTTGCAGGTGAATATCTTTCCTACCTACTATTTCAAATAGAAGCTAACAAAGCCTGGACAGATAAACCTGTGATTCCGTTTGTATGGATGCGGTACAGCTTTAATGAAGATGTAGTGGACCAATATATTAAACCGTGGATGGCGGAGGCCACAGCTATCTTCCCTTTTTTCTCGGGAGCAGAAGGCTTATGGCTGTGGGAGAACCCAATTCTTCATCAAACAGAAAATGAGTTTGCCATTTACAACCATTTCCTTAAAGGGCTGTACAGATTAAGTGAAGTAAAGGACTTTTTTGAGGGAGACCATGAACTGGTCATGGAAACCTCTGCCAGAGATTATAATGAGAACAAGCAGCCGATTTGGCGTGGAGTAGTTAAAGGAGATCAAATGCTGGTAGCTGCTCATAATCCTTTTGCCAGTGATGAAAATGAAGAGGTAACTATTGGCATCTCTTATCAAAACTGGTCTGGTACTGTTACCTTAAAAGGTTACGAAACGAAGCTCTGTGTTTATGACCTTTCTGCATTAGGAATGGATGAAAATCAACTCCAAATTGAGGTTTACCCTAATCCGGCCAATGATATCTTAAAGGTTGCTTTAAAAGAGTCAATTGATAATTTAGAGATCAATCTTTATAACCTGCAGGGTCAATTATTGCATAGCAAAGAAATTACAAACACTACCTCAAACGAAGAAATATCACTAAATATTAATCACTTGCCTCAGCAAGAAATGATCGTTGAGATCAAGGAGGAACATCGGCGTTTTGTTAAAAAACTGATCAAAATTGAATAGACTACAGCACGAAAAAAGTCCTTATCTAAAACAGCATGAAGATAATCCCGTGGATTGGTTTCCTTGGGGTGAAGAGGCTTTGGAGAAAGCCAAGAAAGAAGACAAGCCTATTCTGGTGAGTATCGGTTACTCTTCCTGTCATTGGTGTCATGTAATGGCTCATGAGTGTTTTGAGAATGAGCAGCTGGCTCAGATCATGAATGCCTATTTTGTCAACATCAAAATTGACCGTGAGGAGCGTCCAGATATTGATGCCATCTATATGGATGCTTTACATGCCATGGGTATCAGAGGTGGATGGCCGTTAAACGTTTTTCTGATGCCTGATGCTAAACCTTTCTATGGTGGTACGTATTTTCCGGCTAAAAATTGGCAAAACATTTTATTGGGCATAAATAATGCCTTTAAGACTGAACGCGAGAAACTACAAGAGTCAGCAGACAAGTTTGCCGCAGGTATTGGAGCATCGGAAGCAGAAAAAAACCGACTTTTTGAGCTCAATCCGACTGACACAAAAGCATGGTCAGAGGAAAATCTAGAAGAACTTTTTGGTACTCTTCTCTCCCAGTTTGACCCTGAGAAAGGAGGATTCAATAGAGCACCAAAATTCCCGATGCCTTCTGTCTGGTTATTCATTCTAAATGCTTTAAAACAGAAGAATGACCCTGGTGGTTTTTATCATTTGAAATTGACATTAGATAGAGTGGCCTTGGGAGGAATTTTCGACCACCTGGCTGGCGGCTGGACGCGATACAGCACAGATGATGAATGGAAGGTACCTCATTTTGAGAAAATGCTTTATGATAATGGCCAATTGCTGGAGCTATACGCTGAAGCGTATAGCAGTTTTAGAAAGAAAGGCATTTCTCCAGAAAGTCAGAAACTATATCAATGGGCTGTAGAGAGTACATTGAACTGGCTAAAGAGCGAAATGAAATCTGAAGAAGGTGGCTATTTCTCTGCTTTAGATGCTGACTCAGAAGGCATCGAAGGCAAATATTATGTTTGGACAAAAGAAGAAATAGACACGCACCTGAAAGAAGACTCTCAATTATTCTCAGATTTATATTCCATCTCCTCTCAAGGAAATTGGGAACATGGAAATAATGTCATTCACCTGGACGCTTTACCCAACAAGAATCAGTGGAATACTTTGCTAGAGCAATGGCAAATTCTACTCAAAGAGAGAAATAAAAGAATCAGACCAGGTCTTGATCATAAAATACTTTGTTCATGGAATGGCCTGCTACTATCTGGTCTAACAAGTGTAGCTGACGCTTTCTCAAATCCCGATTATAAGAATTTGGCTCTGGACCTTGCAGAGTATATTGAAAAAAGCTTTTTAGTCAGTAGTAAGGAAGGCGTACCTTGTCTAAATCATTTGAAATTTGAGAATCAGCCATCTGAAACGATTGCTTTCCTTGAAGACTATGCGGCCGTAATAAAGGCTTATATACAGCTATATCAATTGGCTTTTGAAGAAAAATGGCTTCATCTAGCTGCTGAACTGATGGATTACTGCCTCCATAACTTTTTTGACCCTGAAGAAGGTATGTTCTTTTTCACTGATAGCCAGGCCGAGAGCTTGATTGCACGCAAAAAAGAAATTTATGATAATGTAATTCCCTCTTCAAACTCTATGATAGCCGAGTCATTGATAGACTTATCAGTACTCTTAGGAAAACCTGATTATAAGGAGCTTGCCAAACAGATGTTTGGCAAAATAAAGAAAATCACCTTGACCGACCCTGGCTTTATGACCAATTGGGCCAAGGTAGGCCTGAAGCTATCAGAAATCACTACAGAAATTGCGATAGTAGGGCCCAACTATATGAAATTCAGAGAAGAAATAAGTCAGACTGTTGACAAAGACGTTTATTTCGCTGGCACTAAGGGCAGCTCAGAATTAGCTTTATTGAAGGAACGTGAGCCCAAAAATGGAGAAACACTGATTTACGTTTGCCAAAACCACGCTTGTAACCTACCTGTACAAACACCAAAAGAGGCCTTAGAACTTTTAAATGGATTATAGAATTCACCCACTCTCTGAGAATGCTGTCACACTTTATCTTGAACAAAGGATCAGCCCCGAGATTAACGATATGGTGATCGGGATTTGTGAGTGGATTGAGTCAAATCCTTTTGAGGGTTTTGTAGAGCTAGTTCCGGCCTACTCTTCAGTTACTATCTATTACGACCTAGTAAAAGTGAATGCGTTTTACCAACAAAGTCCTTTTAAATTTTTAAAGACGTACCTTGGTGGAATCCCGTTTGATCAACTTCAAAAAAGTAAAGTAGATCAACGCATCATTGAAATCCCCGTCGATTATTCTGGTGAAGATTTAGAGACAGTGGCCGAGTATAATAAACTCAGCGTGAAAGAGGTCATAGAGGTTCACTCAGAGCCGCTATATCGCGTATATATGATGGGGTTCTTACCAGGCTTCCCATATCTAGGAGGGCTTTCGCCTCAAATAGCAACGCCAAGAAAAGAAAAACCACGATTGAAAGTCAAAGCCGGAAGTGTGGGAATAGCGGGAAACCAGACAGGAATTTACCCCTTAGATAGCCCGGGAGGTTGGCAAATCATTGGGCATACCAAACGGAAATTATTCAGTCCCAACGAGAAGAAGCTTACACTTTTAAAAACAGGAGATATGGTGAGGTTTATCTCCAAATAGTATGAATTTATGTGGCATTCATTTGATTTCTAGGTATTTCATTCTACCTTGACCGTATAATCAACGAGTGAACTAACCACGATCTCAGCAAATTGATTTTCTTAAAATCAGGCATATTAACCACTGTTCAGGACCTCGGCCGAACAGGGTATCAGGCAAAAGGCATTAACCCTAATGGAGCAATGGATCAAACCTCGATGAGATTGATCAATATTCTGCTGGGCAATGATGAAAATGAGGCCGTGATAGAGTTTCATTATCCAACTCCTACGATCACTTTTGAAGAGCATGCTCTGTTTTCAATTGGTGGAGCGGACTTTTCTCCTTCCTTAAACAGACAGTCAATAGATAATTGGAAGGTACATTCTGCTGCTCCTGGTGACATGCTCACCTTTGGAAAAAAAATGAAAGGAGAAAGGGCCTATCTTTCAGTAAAAGGAGGGTTCAAACTTCCAAAAATTTTGGATTCCAGCAGCACAAACCTAAGGGCAAATTTTGGAGGTCAAAAGATTGTAAAAGGAACTTCACTGGAGCTCAATTTAAAAAATGGTACCCTTTACGAAGCAACTCAAAAGATTAAGGTTTTTCCCAGAACCGTCAATGTCAGTCTTAGGCCTTATATAAAAACAGATCAGGAGATCAGAATTATTGCCGGAGCTGAGATAGACACCCTTGATAAGGAAAGCCGAAATAAGATTTTTGGTCAACGCTTCATTGTTTCCGGTCACTCCGACCGAATGGGTTACCGCCTGGAAGGAGATTGCATCAATAGTCAAGGCAATTCTGATTTAATTTCTTCGGCTGTGGCTTTCGGAACCATTCAATTATTGCCAGATGGTAAACTAGTG
This sequence comes from Jiulongibacter sp. NS-SX5, assembly GCF_052828545.1. The sequence continues at coordinate 4,058,734 of NZ_CM128248.1, read as the reverse complement.
ATTCTTATGGCCGATCAGCAGACTACCGGAGGATACCCCAAAATTGGCAATGTTATTTCAACTGACTTACCCATTCTGGCTCAATTAAGCGTAGGGCAGCACATTACTTTTAGAGAAATCAGCATTGAAGTTGCCGAGCAAATTGTACTTAAGCAAGAAAGGGAATTCAGCAAATTCAAAGCAGCAGTTAAACTCTTCTCCTAGCGTGATTCACCTTAATTGCGATATGGGTGAAATAGAAGAGACCTGGAATACAGATCAGGAAATTCTCGCTTATATATCTGCAGTTAATATTTCTTGCGGTTATCATGCCGGCTCACCCAGCCTAATTTCTAGAACAATTGAGAAGGCTATGCAGCACGGAGTTGAAATTGGCATACATCCTGGTTTTGATGACCCGGATAATTTTGGCAGAAAAGCGATTGCAATAGACAACCAAGGTCTTGATAATCTGTTGTCAGTTCAAATAGAAAGCTTTCTGAAGTTAAGTAATGAACAAAACGCAACGATAAAACACATTAAAGCTCACGGAGCTCTTTACCACTCTATTGCCTACTCAAAAGACCTTTCTGAGACATTCTCAAATTTTATAAAATCATACAATTGGACAGTTATCGGCCCTCCAAATTCAATTTTAGAACAAGTTTGCTTAAGTAGAGGGCTAAATTTTTTGAGAGAAGGGTTTGCCGATAGAGCTTATGAGCCAACCGGCGAATTGGTATCTAGAACAAAAAAGAATGCCGTCTTTCACACTATTTCTCAAGCAGAAAATCAAATCAAGTCTCTGTCTCTAGAGTCAAAAGTATATTCAATAAATGGAGCTCAAATTAGTCTCGCCATTGATACAATTTGTCTTCATGGAGATAATCCAATTTGCCTACCATTACTTAAAAGTTTGAGAAGTCAGGGGTTAATCTAATAAGCTCAGAAAAATCTTAGCTATTAATCTTTACGGTACTCGTATTTTCTTGATTTGTTTGTATTTTTGCCCTGCAATAAAAAACAACGACAGTAATGTTTGATTACCAATTCCCAACCTGGTTACCAATTGTATTTTTTGTAGTACTTCTTACAGGTTCTTTCCTTATCGGAAAGTGGTTAGTAAAAAAAGACCGTAACTACGACGGTTTCTAAAAAATACCGCCTTCCAGGTGGTAAACGTTTTTCTCGGGAAGTTTCTTTTTAAATATTCTGGTCAGAATATAACTTCTGGTGCCATTAGAGCAGGCTATTATCAAGTCTGTAAAGGCATCTAGCTTATGAATATGCTCATTTATCATATGAGCCGGGATATTTATTCCTCCTATATTAAAATCATGATACTCCCAGACCTCTCTTATATCGACAAGCGTGGCTGTTGGATTTTCTAGTATTTCCTGAGCTCTTTTTAGATCAACTTCTTCGAATTCCATTGTTATAGCAAATTAGCGGTTGAAAAACTGTAAAACCCATGGTCTGTAAATATGATGTGGTCTGACAGAATGATATCCATAAACTTTGCTGCATTTTTTATTTTATCGGTCAGGTTCAAATCACTTTTACTTGGCCTCAACTGTCCGGAAGGATGATTATGAACTAAAACTATAGAGTATGCCAGGTTTTCCAGGGCTATTTTCAAGATAAGCTTCGGATCGGCCACTACCATTGATACTCCACCTGAACTCACTTTTTGAGTTTTGATCGGTTTAGCGGCAGCATCCAACAAAATCACCCAGAACTCTTCATGAGGTAAGTCTAACAAAAAGGGTTTCATAAACTCATACGCATCATCAGGGCTTAGAAGTTGCTTTCTTACCAAGGGTTCGGCATTTTTTCGGCGTCTTCCTAATTCTAGGGCTGCTACAATACTGATAGCTTTAGCCTCCCCTATTCCCTTGAAACGCATCAAATCTTTAACACTTGCTTTGGCTAATTTGTTGAGGTCGTTGTCATAGAAGCTAAGAATCTCTCGGGAAAGCTCTACAGCAGATTTCTTTGAAGAACCAGATCCAATGAGAATGGCAATGATTTCTGAGTCAGTGAGACTTGAGCGGCCTTGTAAGAGGAGCTTTTCACGGGGGCGATCTTCTTCTGCCCAGGATGTAATGCTGTTTTTGGTGGATTCCATGTTCATGCTGACAATTTAAAAAGTTTTCAGCAGCAAACACATAGCTATAAAACAGAAAACCACTTGCCAATAGACAAGTGGTATCAATATCTTACAAAGACACTAATTAAGCAGCAGCCAAAGCATTCACATGCTTCGCTAGAGCAGACTTAATGTTAGCAGCTTTGTTTTTGTGAATCACGTTCTTACGAGCTAGCTTATCAAGCATAGAAGAAACAGTTTTAAGGTACTCACCTGCTTCTTTCTGATCTGACATACCACGTAGTTTTCTAACTGCAGTACGAGTAGATTTGTGCTGATATTTGTTTCTTAGACGCTTCGTTTCTGAAGATCTGATTCTCTTTAATGCTGACTTATGATTTGCCATTAATTCCTATATATTTTTTCGATTCCTCTTATTTCGGGCTGCAAAGATATACATAATGAAATTATTTTACTAATTGATTTGAAAAATTTGGTCATTTTTAAAGCGGCAGAGAAGTTATTGACTGCGAATCACTTAGCTTAGCAATTCAGAAGTATTGAAATTTTGAAGAAAACCCCTCTTTTTGCTCTTGGCCTCATAACTATTCTACTTACCGGTTCATTCTATTGGGGTTTCTATGCACATCAAAAAATCAACCGCCTGGCGGTGTATACCCTCCCTCCGGAACTTCTGGGCTTCTATAAGAAAAACATTGACTATATCACCGAAAATGCTGTTAACCCAGACAGAAGAAGGTACGCCGTAGAAGGTGAAGCACCACGACACTATATAGATCTGGACGTTTATACATTGGAAGTTCAGGAAGACCTAAAAACATTAAACTGGACGAAGGCCGTAGAGAAATATACTGAAGACACTCTGATGGCATATGGTATAGTACCATGGCAGGTGATTAGAATGAAGTATCAATTAACCGATGCTTTTGCCAAAAAAGATATTAGAAACATACTTCGTATATCGGCAGATGTGGGGCATTATATCGCCGATGCACATGTACCTTTACATACCACCGAGAACTATAACGGCCAGTTTACTGGTCAATATGGAATTCACGGTTTTTGGGAAAGTCGTTTACCAGAATTGTTTTCTGAAGATTACTCCTTTTGGCTAGGCAAATCAGAATACATCGAGAATATTCACAGTAGAATTTGGCAAGTAGTAGGTGAATCTCATGCGGCATTAGACAGTGTTTTGGGATTTGAGAAGGAGCTAACGCAAAAACTTTCTCAAGACAAAAAGTTCACTGTCACTGAAAGAAACGGTATTACGATCAGGAACTATTCCAGAGAATTTTCTGACAAATATCACCGCATGTTAGGTGATCAGGTAGAACGCCGAATGAAAGCTTCAGTAAAAACAGTGGGCGATTTTTGGTTTACATGTTGGGTTGATGCTGGTCAACCAGATTTACTAAACATAGAAGAGTATAAACCCACAGAAGAAGAAATAAACGAAGAAGCGGATTTAAGAAAAGCTTGGCTTCAGCGATTATTAAACGTTCGACGCGAAGCGGATGATTAAAATGAGTATGAATTAAAAAGCCCTCGCCATTGACGAGGGCTTTAGATTGATATTATCTAATTTCTACTTCAAAGCTTTGACGGCTGCGGTTAATTTTGGTAGAACTTCAAAAGCGTCCCCCACGATACCGTAGTCAGCAGCCTTAAAGAAAGGAGCTTCTGGGTCCGTATTTATGACCACAATTACTTTTGATGAGTTCACCCCAGCTAAGTGCTGAATAGCTCCCGAAATACCACAAGCGATATACAGGTTAGGAGCAATCTTCACACCGGTCTGTCCTACGTGCTCATGATGAGGTCTCCAGTCCAGATCAGAAACAGGCTTAGAACAAGCAGTGGTAGCACCTAATGCATCGGCTAGGTCTAGTAGCGGTTGCCAGTGTTCTGGTCCTTTTAGACCTCTACCCCCAGACACTACTAAATCGGCTTCCGGCAAACTAACAGTACCAGTAGCTTTCATGGTATCAGTAACTTTAGCCTTACCAGCGATATCACTCACAGGAGCTGTAAATTCTGATACTGTTGCGGTAGCATCAGTTGTTACCGGTGTAATAGCGTTTTTCTTTATTGCTAATATTTTAACATCGGAGCTTAACGAAGTCTTGGCAAAAGCCTTCCCTGTAAAAACAGATCTGGTCACCTCAAAACCATTTGACAAATCTGGCAAGTCTGTAACATTACCAGCAACTCCAGCCTTTAGGGCTCCTGCAGTCCTTGCCACCACAGCGTCAGCTAATGACGATTTTGGGGTTACAATTACCTTTGCACCTACTTGTGTTGCGGCAGCGGTAAGTATATCAGCATAGGCAACGATATTAGCATCTTTAAGCTCCTGACCACCAGCATGCATCACACTGTTGGCTCCATAGGCACCTGCCACCCCTAAATCTCCTGCCTCGGCCTCACCGATAGCGAGAGAAACTGCCTCTACTCCGATCATTTCGGCTACTTTACTACCATAGTAAATAGCTTCAAGCGAGGTTTTCTTTATTTGTCCTTCTTCTAATTCTGTTAATATGATAACTGACATAATACGTTCTTCTTTAAGGTTGATGAATTTGATTTAGAGTACTTTGGCTTCATTCACCAAAAGATCAATAAGCTTTTCAGCCTCCTCTGCTGGAATCATTTTCACAGCACCTTTCTCAGGAGGCAAGCTAAATGACGAAACTGCAGTAAGGCTCTCTCCTACCGCCGATCTTACATTTAGAGGCTTTTTACGAGCAGTCATAATACCTCTCATGCTGGCTATTTTCCACTCGGCTATTGGCTCCTGACATCCTAAAACCAAAGGAAGTTGAGCTTCCAGCTTCTCTTTACCACCTTCTATCTCACGAGAGATTTTGGCAGTAGTTCCTACTACTTCCAGCTCCATTACGGGTGAAAGAGAAGGCATTCCTAACATTTGACCTACAATACCATGAACCACTCCTGAGTTATAATCTGTGGTCTCACGGCCCATCATTATCAAATCATAGCTACCTTCTTTTGCTACAGCAGCAATTTGCTCTGCAACAAAATAGGAATCAGTAGGCTCTGCATCCACTCTTATGGCTTCATCTGCACCTATAGCCAAAGCTTTTCTAATCTGCGGCTCAGTTTCTGAAGTCCCTACATTAAGCACAGTTACCGTTCCGCCAGACTGCTCTTTCAGCTCAATAGCTCTGGCAAGGGCGTAATCATCGTATGGCCCGATGATGTAGGTTACGCCGTCTTTATTAAACTCCGTGTTATTTTCTTTGAATGTAATTTTCGCAGTAGTGTCCGGAACACTCGAAATACAAACCAGTATATTCATAATTATGTTATGTTAGCGTTGTAATGACTCAAAATTGTTATGCATGCATAACATTACAAATCTAATGAAGCAGAAGAGCTAATGCAAGAGGCACGTTTGAAAATTTTGAGAGAACTGGTGATTGAAGAACCTAACGACCCTTTCAATCACTACGCTTTGGCTATAGAGCTCCTCAAAGGTTCTCCTACTGAAAGCAAAGAGATATTGTCTCAACTTTCAAATACACATCCTGATTACCTTCCTACCTACTATCAATTAGGAAGTTTATTTACGGAAGAAGATGAATATGAGTTGGCCATTGAAACATTTGAGAAGGGTATTTTGGTAGCAGAAACACAGGATAACCAGAAAATTAAAAAGGAGTTAATAGGTGCATTGAAAATGGCAAAAGATGAAGCCGAGGAATGGTGATATGAATTACAAGGAAATTAAACTCAATGAGCATCAAGGGCAACCCAAAGTGCTGGTGATCTACACCGGAGGCACCTTAGGAATGGTCTATGATCAACAAAAAGGGACACTGATACCCTTACCTTTTGATCAGATTGCTCAGTACGTCCCTGAGTTGAGTAGAGTACCGGCAGAATTGACCATCATCCCTGTAGAGCCTCCTATCGATTCTTCAGACATGAATCCTGAAATTTGGGTGGAATTGGCAAGACTAGTTCATTCCAATTATGACATTTACGATGGTTTCGTAATATTACATGGTACAGACACTATGGCTTTCAGTGCATCGGCATTGAGTTTTCTTCTTGAGAACCTTGGCAAGCCAGTCATCTTTACGGGAGCTCAGCTTTCTCTTGGCGTTGCCAGAACAGATGCCAGGGAAAACGTAATTACCGCTATAGAATTGGCAGCAGATCAGAACGAAAGAAAACCAATTATCAATGAGGTATGCATTTATTTCAACGGAAGATTACTCAGAGGCAATAGAGCCAAAAAGTATGAAAGCTCTCAATTTGATGCCTTCCAAACAGAAAATTACCCGATGCTTGCAGAAGTAGGTGTGTACTGTGAATACAATCTACCCTATCTACTTCCTAAGCCTACAGAGAGTTCATTACAGCTACATTCTGAAATGGATGCTTCTGTTTTGATCATCAAAATCTTCCCCGGTTTAAAAGTAGAATTCCTGGAAAGCATGCTCTCTACTCCGAATTTAAAGGCTGTAGTTCTGGAAACCTTCGGATCTGGAAATGCCAGTACCAAACCAGAATTTTTGAAAGTGTTAGAGGAAGTCACGGTGAAAGGGATTCTTATCCTAAACATTTCTCAATGCGTAGGCGGAAGTGTCCGTCAGCAAGATTATGCAACTGGCTTAGGTCTTCAAAAAGTAGGAGTTATCAGCGGTAAAGATATGACGCCTGAAGCAGCAGTAACTAAATTGATGTATCTATTAGGCCGTTATGAGGACCTTGAGAAAGTGAAAGAGTTAGCTCAAAATAACCTCCGCGGTGAAATGGGAGAATAGTTTTTCAAATTCAATATTAAAGCATTTACTTTGCAGCCCCATACAGAGAGGTGTCCGAGTGGTTGAAGGAGCACGCCTGGAAAGCGTGTATACGTGCAAGCGTATCGAGGGTTCGAATCCCTTCCTCTCTGCAAGATATAAGCGTAGTTTCGATAGAATCTACGCTTTCTCTTATTCTTCCTTACTAAATAAATTCGGGAAGAGATCCTGACTTCAATCTTTTCAGAAAAGACCAATGCAAGTCCTCAAAACTTGCTTTGAACACAAAGTTTTAAGTCCTTTGCAATGCAAAAGCTATTAGAGTTTGGCATTCAGCCAGATTCGATCGTCGGCAAAGTGTCGGCGTCAATTTTCTTCAAAAAAATCAGCGATCAAACGTTTTAATTTTAATCTCAGAACTTGAGCCGATCGTTTATTTAAGCATGTACGACAAACGAATTGTAATTAAAGTTGGCACCAATGTGATGACCAACAAAGCCAACAGAATTGTAAGACCGGTACTTCAGAGTATAGTGAAACAGGTAGCAGAATTATTTGATGAAAACATCATTTGTGTCCTGGTTTCATCTGGATCAGTCATAGCCGGAAGAGAAGTATTGGGTAGAATAAAAATCAAAAACAAAGACCAGAAAAGACAAGTTTATTCATCTGTGGGTCAGCCACGAATGATGCGTCTATATTATAACTTTTTCAGAGATTATGGACTTCAGTGTGCTCAGGTTTTAGCCACGAAAAGAGATTTTAACCCTGGAGTTCACAGAGAAAATATGATCACTTGTTATGAAGGATTACTAAGTGAAGGGGTAATCCCTATTGCTAATGAGGATGATGCCGTATCGGTAACAAAATCAATGTTCTCTGATAATGACGAGCTTGCCAGTTTGGTGGCCGAACTAATAGATGCAGATATGCTCATTTTACTGACGAGTACTGAAGGGCTTTACGACGGAGACCCTGAAGAAGAGCACACCAGACTCATCAAAACAGTGCATGTCAATCAGAACGTTGAAAAATTTGTAAACGACAAAGACAAGGAAGAAGGCGAAGGCCGTGGTGGAATGGCTTCTAAAATCAATGTGGCCAAAGGAGCTGCCCGAAAGAATATCCCAACGATCATCGCGAATGGAAATCGTGAAAACGTGATTCTTGATATCGTAAGAGGAAAAGAAATCGGAACCTTAATTACGGCAGACTAGAGACATAATTCAGATTATCAGTCTGAATAGTAGTGGGGCCTAGGTCCAGAGCATTTTGAATATCAAGAGGGTCATTGACCGTCCAGAATTGGACCGTCAGGCCCTTTTCTTTTAAATGATCAATAGTGGTCATTTCTTCTGACGAATACTTTATAGATATACCATCCAAGTCATTGTCAAGAGCCTCTAATGCTGCCTTATCTAAGTCTTTATAGGCCATCAAATGACATTCAATAGTTGAATTGAGGTTATTCATATATTTGAGAAATGTCATGTGATCAGATTCTACGAATATCTGATTTTCCAAATCATATTTTCTGGCTAAGGCATCTATTTGCTCTGCAATTTTCTCTAAATCGCTACCAATATTGATTTCTCCCATAGAGCAAAAATTCCATGGCTTTACATCTAATGAAATTATGGCACTAGGTGAATAATGTTCTATTTTTCTTAAAATATCCTCCAGTTTTTCTACCTGCCATTCTTCTAATAAACACTCATTCAAGCCTTCAATTTCCTGATCAGTATGTCCTGCAAAGCACTTAAAAATCTCTCCTCCGCAGTTGGGAAGATCAGCATCATGTGCCAGCCAAAGTGTTCCGTCCTGACTAATTTGAATATCTAACTCAATACCATCACATAATTCTAAACCTAGCTTACTACCTGCTATGGAATTATCAGTTTCTGCCAGGTCACCTCCTCCCCTATGAGCAAGAAAAAGAGTAGCCTGTTCTGCCGGCTTTACACTCAGAAAATCTTCAAATGCTGGTCGACAAGCAGAGCTAAGAAATAGTATAAGGAAATAGTAAGATCGCACTCTAGAAAAAACGTGGTTACGCAGATTTAGTTGTAAATGCACTAGAAATCTATCAAGCCTTCTTCCCCGGTTTTGGCTTCAGGGTATTGATGTAGTCAATACTTTTCTGAAATAGAGGCACCATTTGCTCCAAATCTATAAAGAGGTGATTAGGCACATAGACATAGCCTCTCATGATAGAATTATACTGTATTACCGGCCGCTCGTCTACATCGGCATTATACTGTTTCTGGTCTGCAGGGCTCAGTCTCAGACATAAGCCTTCCTGAGGATCTAAGAATGAAAACATATGTCCGTTTAAAGAAGTATAAGCACTCGCCTTTCCCTTTATGGAGAAATCCGGAAACTCAGCAATTAGACGTTCGAACTTCTGCATCATCTCAACCGACATTTTTTCTCCGGGCATATGGCTTTTGTAATTTGATCTTACAATTTAACGATTTCCATTCTAAAAGGAATAAGCCTTCTCTTTCGGGATATTAATTTATCTTGCCGATCCTTTTCAATAAAAAAGACCCTAAAATGGAGTTTCTGAAGAATCAGAAGAAAGTAATACGAGCCTGGTGTATGTATGACTGGGCTAACTCAGTTCATAACCTGGTAATCACCTCAGTTATCTTCCCCATATATTATCACGCTACCGCCGTCAATAAAGATGGAGGTGATATGATTCAATTCATGGGATTTGAGGTAAATAACGATGTGGTATATTCCTACACCTTGTCTATTGCCACGTTGATATTGGTCATTTTGAGTCCTATTTTAACCTCGATAGCTGACTACAGTGGTAGACGAAAGTTCTTTATGAAGTTCTTTTGTTATCTGGGAGCTGCCAGCTGTGCGTATTTTTATTTCTTTACTAAAGATAATATTACGGCAGCGGTAATTGCCTTTGGGCTTTCACTAATCGGTTGGGGTGGTTCAGTCGTGTTTTATAACAGCTTCCTACCTGACATTGTTACCGAAGATCGTTTCGATAAAGTTTCTGCCCAGGGTTTCTCCTACGGATACGTAGGTTCTGTTTTGCTTTTGCTTTTCAATTTGGCTCTAATCATGAAGCCTGATATTTTTGGGCTGACTCAGGCAGATTCAGACTCTGGTCTTACAAGTAGAATTGCTTTTATAACGGTTGGTATCTGGTGGGCACTTTTTGCCCAGATCCCTTTTTATTACCTCCCTAAAGACCAACGTACCAACAAATTTAAAATGAGTTGGATCACCAGCGGTTTTTCTGAGCTTAGAAAAGTATTCAACGAAATGCGAACCAAACCACTTCTAAAAAGATTTTTGGCGGCGTTTTTCGTTTATGACATGGGTGTAATGACGGTAATTTATGTAGCCGCATTATTTGCTGACAAAGAATTGCACATTCCTACTCAGGGTTTAATTATCACCATATTATTGATTCAATTGGTTGCCATACCTGGGTCTTATCTGGCTTCATTTTTCTCAAAAAAATATGGAAATACCATTGCTTTGAGAATTGAGATAGCCATCTGGGCTACGGTTCCCCTGGCAGCATATTTCTGTACCACAGCTGAGCAATTTTATGTTATCGCGGCGGTAGTGGGATTAGTCATGGGCGGTATTCAATCATTATCAAGATCCACTTACGCAAAACTCATCCCTGAGGATACGCCAGACACGGCTTCATATTTTAGCTTTTATGATGTTTGCGAAAGATTGGCCACTGCACTGGGGACTTTCTTATTCGGCTTCATTATTCAGCAGTCTGGTAGTATGAGAAACTCGGTTTTGATGATCCTTGTGCTTTTCGTAATTGGATTTATCCTGCTCATCAGAATTCCATCAAAACAGATTTACGACTAAGAAAAAGTTTTGGCAGAGTCGGCAGTAAGCCTGTTGATCTCTGCCAGTTCTTCTTTCGTAAAATAACGCCATTTGCCTGTAGGCATATCCAGCTTGATATTCATTATCCTGATACGCTTCAGCTTGGTCACTCTATAACCCAGATACTCGCACATTCTCCTGATTTGTCTGTTCAGCCCCTGGGTAAGAATGATTTTGAACTCATATCTGCTGATTTTCTCTACCTTACATTTTCGGGTAACCGTATCAAGGATTGGCACACCTCCGGCCATACGGGTAATAAATTCACGGGTTACTGGTTTATTGACAGTCACCAGGTATTCTTTTTCATGGTTATTGCGAGCCCGCAAAATTTTATTAACCATGTCACCGTCATTGGTCAAAAAGATGAGACCTTCACTTGGCTTATCTAACCTACCGATCGGGAAAATTCTTTTGGGGTGATTGACAAAGTCAACAATATTATTCTTTTCTACGCGGGTGTCGGTAGTACAAACGATACCCACTGGTTTATTCAATGCAATGTAGATGAAATCTGCCTTTGGTTTGCTCAGCACTTTACCGTCCACAGCCACTTCATCACCATCACTAATTTTCGTTCCCATTTCGGGCACTTTGCCATTAATAGTGACTCTTTTCTGATCAATCAATTTATCGGCTTCCCTGCGGGAGCAATAACCAATCTCACTTAAATATTTATTAATCCTAACCATTGACAACCACAAGTTAGTCTTGTCCGTATTTATTGATACTAACCTAGTAATGGGTAGTATCGTTCTTTGATGATTTGAGCATGATGAATAGGGTGACCACAAAGCACAAAACCTATTGCCAAGACAGATATTTCAAGGCCATTAGCATTTCCCTTTCGCTGTAACATTTCTTCAGAAAAAGAGTCAAAAAGGTGCAACGAGGCATTACGAACTACTGTCCATTCTTCTAGTAAATCATGAAGAGTTCTTTCATTGGCATCAGAGTTTTCAGCATAGTCATCTTCATTGAAACCAGGCAACATACCGCTTTCGTTTCTGGAGATGCACAAGGCCCTGTAGGTCATAATTCTTTCAGTATCGATCATATGCTGGATCATGGTTTTTATAGTCCATTTACCTGGAGCATAAACCTGATCACCTAAAGCGAGCAACTGATCCATTTCTGACAGTATGGCAGCAGGAGTATATTGAAGTAGTGCAGCCATAAGTGGTAAATCATCGACTTTTTTGATATAACGATCAAAGAAATTCGGTAATTCTGGCATATCTGACCACTTTGTACTCATGAGGTATTCTTTTTGAGATTTAAAAATACAAAGATGAAGAAAACCCTTCATTTATCATGAAAATGAAATTTTGACAAAAATAGATGTAGATACATTTGTTTTATTTTAAAACTTAATTATCTTCGTTTCAGATTTAGATGTAACTACATTAAATACATTTAAATATTAAATACGGAAAGGTTTAGGTAAATAGTCACTAACTTAGAATTGAGTAACGACATGGAAGAAGTATTGGAGAAAAAACCGACATATAACGACACAGAGAGATACAGCATTTTTAACTCTGAGTTTATGCCTCACATAGACTCTATGTATAATTTTGCTTACAGACTTACGAACGACGAGGACGATGCAAACGACCTTGTACAAGATACTTATCTTAAAGCATTTAGATTTATTAATTCTTTTCAGAAAGGAACCAACGCCAAAGCATGGCTGTTTCGAATCCTGAAAAACTCTTTCATAAACGATTATCGTAAAAAGAGTAAAGAACCCGCCAAAGTAGATTACCAGGAGGTAGAAACCATCTATAACTCAGCAGACGAGCCGCAATACAACGGAACCGTGGACCTGAGAACAGAAATGGTGCAAGACCTCATAGGTGATGAAGTAACTAGAGCCCTAAACGGCTTACCAGTTGACTTTAGAACAGTAATCATTTTGTGTGACATTGAAGGTTTTACGTATGAAGAAATGGCCAAGATTCTGGACATTCCCATCGGTACAGTAAGATCAAGATTGCACAGGGCTCGGAACTTATTGAAAGAGAAGTTGCGTTCTTACGCTACAAACATGGGATACAAAGAACTACGGTAGTTCTTTGACTCAAATTCGATTAATAAATTTAAAATGAGCGAGGATTTTAAAGATGGCCTGAAACATCATTGTGAGAACCATGATCGATGTATGGAGATGATTCAGGCAGTGTTAGATGGATCTGCAACTCCAGAAGAGATGCAGCATTACAAAACGGAAATGAAGCACTGTTTACCTTGTATAGAAGGCAAAGAGCTTCAAGAGGAGATTAAAAGAGCCTTAAACTCTAAAGTGGAGAAGAAGTGTTGTCCGGAAAGCACCATCTCTGAGCTAAAATCAAAACTCTCAATAGCATCATTAACAATGTTGATGCTTGTATGTGAGATTGCACTTGTAAACCTTTACTTTTAGGAACAAACTAGAAACTTTCATTAAAAACCATCGGGGTTACTCTCGGTGGTTTTTCTTATTTTTGCCCACCAAAACTCAAAACCTTCATGGGAAAAGCCATCATTTTTTCTGCACCGTCAGGCTCAGGTAAAACCACAATAGTTAAACATTTGCTTCAGCATAGAGATGATCTTGGTTTTTCTATTTCAGCCTGTACCAGAGACCGCAGAGGACGAAATGAGGTACATGGCAAAGATTACTATTTCCTGAGCATTGAGGATTTCAGACAAAAAATCGACGAAGATAAGTTTGTAGAATGGGAAGAGGTCTACCCTGGTGGCTACTACGGGACACTCAAAACTGAAGTGGAACGCTTATGGGATGAAGGGAAAAATGTAATCTTTGATGTAGACGTAAAAGGTGGTTTAAAGCTCAAAAAGTATTTTGGAGAAAAGGCTCTTGCCGTTTTTGTTAAAGTTCCTTCTGAAGAAGAACTGGAGAAACGCCTGAGAGAACGAGGTACAGAAACTGAAGACAGTCTTTCTAAAAGGCTTTTCAAGGTAAAATTTGAAATGACCTTTAAAAATCAGTTTGATGTCATCTTGCTCAATGATAATCTGGAAGAGTCTTTAGGTAAAGCTGAAGGGCTATACGACAAATTCAATGCTGACAAACTGGACCTACCCTCAAAACCATTCGAAATTTAACTATTTAACCCAGTAAAGGTTTAAACCTCCGTCAAATGTGGGTTTTGCTGTCTTATCTAATTTCAGATTAGCTTGAAAATCTAAAAGGAGATCATTGAATAATTGCTTCTGCAAGCCGATCCCTCCACGTGCAAAGAGCTTATTGAATTTTTCGAACTCCCAATACTGTCTTTTTACTTCAAGAGAGCCAGCATGCAACAGCAAGCCTCCACGAACATAAAAGCCATCAAGCTGCAAATCATCGTTTTTTAGGTAGAGTTTTGTATCTACTGAGCCATTGAAAACAAGACTTTGATTCACATAGGCATTCTCAGAAATCTCTGCGACACTATCAAAATGCGTTAGATCATACAGTTTGGCTCTTGTTATTAAGCCCTCTCCCATAGCATCAATCGCAAACTTTGAACTTCCAAGACCATACTCATAACCCAATTTAGGATGCAAAAACAAACCTTTCTTTGAAAAAGAAAAAGCCTGATCTATCCCCAGCTTTAGAAGTTTATTCCTATTGAAAGAAGGTTTGTGATAGGCGTTGAAGTTCTGATAAAATGATTTCTTAAAGCTTATAGGTAGATGTAGCCTTGCATAGGACTTAAAAAGTGGAGATATCTCTTTTTCATAATTATAGGATAAATGAATTTGTTTTCCGCTCTCCACCACACCTGTCTCCAGGCCGGCAAAAACTCCAAAATCTATGAGTCCAAAATTCTGTCTTCCAAACTCTAAACCTGCTCCTATTCTTGGTACGAAAACTCGAGCTGTCTGAAAAAACTCTTGTGCTGTCCCCTCGTATCGATAACTAAAAAATTGAGCATTATAAACTTTTGCAGATAAATAAACTCCATCAAAAATGATGGATTCTCCAATGTTTTGAGATTGAAAATATCTTCGCCAGTTCAAGGCTAGTGCCTCATGATCATACTGATCAATCTGATCTCCCATCACTCCTTTCGTACTGATTTCAAGAGTGTTTTTTGAGTTTACTTTTAACTCATAACCAATATTACCCTGGATGTACGAACTGAATCTTAAGTCTTGTCTGGCCTGTAATTGACCACCAATCTTAAAAATTCCAGCCCAGCCTTTTGAGGTATCACTTACCTTCTGTCCATGGGCTGAACCTAGAAGTACAACTAAAAGAATCGTAAGAGAGCTTTTGAAAGACATTTCTTATGGTTGATAACCCAATACTATCTTTTTTGACCTGATGTAATCATCCTGATTCACAATCACAAAGTAATTTCCATCGGCCAATCCTGAAAGGTCAAAATCATGCAAACCTTTGTCATGAACTGCCTCCTGAAGAATTTTACCCGGTAAATTTTGCAGCTGAAAATGTGTCTCTTTACCCGAAGGTACTTTTACATACACCTTGGCGTCCTCTTCATTCAGGTAAATAACGATATCGTCCGTCTTATTCATTGGCACAAAGATGCAACTCTCCGTTTTAAATTCTTCTTATTTCCAGATAATGTAGGGCTCCAGCTCCTGATAAACCTTATGGATAGGCAAGCCCATCACTGTGTAGAATGAGCCATTTAGCTTTGAAATCTTTGCCATTCCAATGAAATCCTGAATCCCGTATGATCCAGCCTTGTCAAAAGGCTTACAAGTTTTGATGTAATATTCTTTCTCCTCTTTGCTCAGCTCTTCAAAACTTACCAAACACTCGTCTGAGAAAGTCCACCTTTTGCCATCTGCCTGAATAGCCACACCAGTTACAACCTTGTGAGTTTTGGCCGATAGCTCTGAAAGCATTTCAAAAGCTTCATTTTCATCTGCAGGTTTGTTCATGATCTTGCCATCCACTATCACCACAGTATCTGCACACATGACTATTTGGTCATCATACCCACGATCAAACTCGCTTATCTTTTGCAAAGCTAAATATGCTGCCACATCCTCATTTTTCATTTCATCTGAAAATGCTTCATCTGTAGGTTTCACTTCTATTTCAAATCGAAAACCTGCATTTTCCATAATTTCTTTTCTTCTGGGAGATCCAGAACCCAGTATCAATGACTTTGTAAGCTTCATGCTTTAATAGAACGAATTTAGACCACATACAGTTTATTATCTGTAAGTGCATTAAATGTAATTACAAATAAATATTATCTTTGTAAAGTTATGACATTGGAGAAGGATATACAGCAGACCAAGCCTTTTAAAAGTCAGGTTGAAAAGGCAATTGTGAACGTCATGTACACAAACAACTGGATTTGCGACAGACAGTACAAACTTTTAAAGACACACGGGCTAACCATACAGCAGTATAATGTTTTGCGTATACTCAAGGGGCAATACCCTAATCCGTTGACCATTAACGGAATTATAGAGCGAATGCTAGACAAAATGTCAAACGCCTCGAGACTTGTGGATAAACTTCTTCAAAAAGGATATGTAGCACGTACTTACAGAGCTGATGATAGAAGGGCCTGTGACGTCACTATCACAGAAGAAGGATTAAAATTTGTCACTTTTGTGAATGAAGAGGTAAGAAACCTCGAAGCCGATATATCAAAACTGAACCAAGAGGAGTTAGATTTGTTAAATAATCTACTGGATAAACTCCGCGGTTCTGATGAAAAAGCTTAATCAACTACTTATATTTCTTTGTATCCCTCTGCTATTTTCCTGTTCAGAGGACAATCCACAGCCATCAAACGAATTTCTTCAGGAGTACACTTTAGTCAATGATTACTCAAGAGAAGAGTTCAAAGCTCTTCTGAGTTCTAACTTCGGTGATAATGCAGATCAATTAGAATTGTTTATTCAGTCTGGAATTCAACAATACAAACTCAGCTACCTTACGAAAGATCTCTTTGGAAATGAAACTTTGGCATCCGGTGCACTGATGCTCCCTACCGATGTAGAGACCGAAATGGCTATTGCCAGTGTGCATCACGGTACTCTTTTTAATGAAACAGATGCCCCCTCCTATTTCAATCCTCAATCAGAATCATTAATTGGCTCATTTCTAGCCGCTTCAGGCATTATCGTAGCCATGCCAGATTATATCGGCTACGGAGACTCTAAAGACAAGGATCACCCCTATGAACACCGTGAAGGCCTAGCTGTTGCCAATATAGATTTCCTGAGAGCCGTTAGGGAGTTTTTATCTAATAATGAAATCGGGTGGAACGAAAAACTTCTGTTGGCCGGCTATTCTGAAGGCGGATACGCCACGATGGCCACTCATAAGTATTTACAAGACAATCTAAAATCTGAGTTTACTGTCACGGCTTCAGTATGTGGTTCAGGTGCATACGATAAAACCGCCACTTTCAATGAATTGATCAACAAAGAGAGTGCAGGCATCGTAGGTAATAATCGTTCATATCTTTGGGTGCTAGACACCTATGATAAAGCCTATAATCTTGGCTTAAATTATAGCGAAGTTTTTAAAGAACCATGGGCTACCGATATTACAGCCAATGGTTTCAGTGCCACTATAGAGCAAAGTTTAAACACCACTCTTCAGCCAGATTTCATTGAAGATTTCAATGCCGGAAATATTTCCGGCTTAAGTTCTGCTTTGGCCGATAACGACATATACGATTGGAAACCCGAGGGCATAGTACGACTCTATCATGGCAATGACGATCAATACGTACCTTACCTGAATAGTGTTTCTGCCATAAATGCTATGAAGGCCAATGGTACCCAAAATGTAGAACTTATAACTGTGGACGGAGGAACCCATGGCAGTACCATTGGCTCTTTCATTTTCGGTGTTCTTGAGCTCTTTACCATCAACAAGAACTAGCCATTCTTTGTATTTGGCAGATACTCGTTATTTTTGCCAAAACTCAATCGTAAACTATGCCTATTCAGAAAGGATTTGTACACACTGTTTTCTTTTGGCTAAAAGAAAAAGAGAATGATGAACACAGAAAAGCTTTGCACGCTGGTGTTCTAAAATTAGCCGAGAATGAATTAATCCAAACGGCCTTTGTTGGGCAACCAGCAGATACTAATCGTGAGGTTATCGATTCATCTTATGATTTCTCCATCACTTTCATTTTTGAAAACAAGGCTGACCAAGACGCTTATCAGACCCATCCAAAGCATTTAGAATTTATAGATAACTGTGCCCAATACTGGTCAAAAGTACAGGTATATGATGCCGTAAGTTAATGATGATCAGAAACATACTTTCTTTCCTAACACTCCTGATTTGTTTTTCTTCGGCAGGTCAAAACATAATTTTTGACTCCAAGGGGCTGCTATTCCTAACAGATGCAGATATGTCTGCCTTTTCCATTATGGATGGTAAGCTCCGCAAAATGGAAGAAACCAAAGATGTCATATCTACCCTCGAATTTCCGCTTGATTATGGGGATCCGGGCCAAATTAAAAGCGACAAGGCGTCTAATTCCGTTTGGCGAGAGGCGAAAAATGTTTGTCTGAGCACAAATCAGAAGATCGCTTACATCCTTGAAACTAAAGGAGAAACGCCTTATGATATCAATGCTTACGATGACATTGAAGAGGAGTTTCCGGCAGGAAAGTATGTAACTGTTGTAGATATTTCAGATCTCAAAAAACCGAAATCTCTGTACCGTTTCCCGGCGGGCCGAAATCCTACAGCCATATCCATTGACAGTAAGAACCAATATTTAGCTATTGCCTCTGAGGAATATGGGAAAGAGATTCAGCTGTATGAATTAGACGAAGCAGGAAAACCTTTCAGAGTAGTCAAAAAGCCGACAGGCTTACCTCCGGGCAGAATTACCGATATCAAATGGCACTCGAGTGGAGACTATCTCGTTTACCTCAATAGAGATGAGGCCGACCTAGGGATCATCAGAGTTTTGAGAGATGGGCCAACCCAGCAAATTATACGTTTAGAGCTCTACGGAGATCCCGTAAAAATAGGAGGATTACCTGCAAAAGGAGAATTCACTCCAGACGAAAAATTCTTCATTGTTTTGGATCAGAAAAAGCCAAAAACAGAAATTGACAACGCTGAGAAGGGCGAGGTTTTTGTGGTTCGTCTAAATCTGGAGGATAGCGAGACCAATCACTATTTGCTTTCAAAAGCAGAAGTCGGAGTAAACCCTGCCAACTTCGATATACATCCTTCAGGTAATTATATCATCGTTAATAACCTTGAACACTCTTTCTTACCACCAGAGCATTTTATGGAAGGTGGAGAGTCTTCATTAAGCGTTTTAAGCCTTAATTTTCAGGGTTCACTAGAAAACGTACTGACTAAGAAAATAGATGGTATTTTACCGACCTCTGCGGTTTTTGATAAAGATGGACAGAATATCGCTGTTTCTATTTATCAATATCTAACCTTTGGCTACTCTTTTGGAGGAATAGAATTCTACAAGTTTAATACCAGCGAGAAAGAGCTGCTCCAGCTTCAAAAAGCCAAAATATATGTTCCTCGTGGTGTACATGCTTTGAAACCTATTTTTGAGTATTAAGTATTTATAAAATATTTTAATTATTTCAAGCTTTATTTATTAGATTTGGACGAATCACTCCGAAAAAGCTTAGAATATTAAATAAATGCCAGTAGATCCGCTCTTTGAATCCCATGAGTCTCTTGTAGATAGAAAAAAGAAACTCAGTTATACAAAAATACTCAGTCACTTATTTGAGAACGGAAGCGATTCCATTGCCAAACTGGCAAAACAGATACACACAAGTGTGCCTTCTGTTACAGCCATGCTTGAAGAACTCAAGCAAAATCAATGGGTATTAGAGAAAGGAGCGTCAAAGACAAAATCTGGCAGAAGACCAGTCAATTATGGTATTAACGGAGCCAAGAAAGTAGCCTTAGTTCTGGATGTCAACCTCTACCAGACCAACTTCATTTTTATCAATCTCCAAAATGAGTTTATTACCAAAACTACCTACGATATAAACCTGGAAGAACCAGGTTATATGAAGGACGTGATGAAGGAGATTGATCAATTGATCAAATTCAATGGTAAACCTTGGGCCATCGGAATCTCGGCACCGGGTTTAATTGAAGTGGCGACTGGAATAAACTTCACCCATAAAGGCCTTAATAAAGACAACAAGTCTCTTTCTGTAGTGCTGGAAGAGAAATATGACATTAATGTATTTAATATAAATGACACTCGTGCGTCACTATTAGGAGAGCATCATTACGGACTTGCCAAAGACAAGAAAAACGTTCTTCTGGTAAACCTAGACTGGGGCGTTGGGCTCGGCATATTGCATAATGGCCAGATAGTAGAGGGCTCATCAGGATTTGCCGGTGAACTCGGCCACGTTCAGGTATATCCTGATGGTGAACTATGTGCTTGCGGTAAAATAGGCTGCCTGGAAACCGTGGCATCTGCTTCTACCATTCTCAGAAAGGTAAAAGAAGGCCTGGCAGAAGGAAAAGCCACTTCACTATCAGAAAACTCAGAAGAACTAATATTAGAAGACATTATTAGTGCAGCCTTAAACGGTGATGAGTTTTCAATAGACGTCATTTATGAAGTCGGAAGAGAATTAGGAAAGGGTCTGGCTATGGCCGTTCATTTGTTTAATCCCGAGGCAATAATCATTGACGGAATACTAAAGAATGCCGGTGATTTAATCATTTCTACCATAAAACAATCCATCAATAAATATTGTCTGGTTCCGTTTAAACAACAATTAGAGGTAATGATTTCACCACTAGGTGATGACGCCAAGGTGTTTGGTACAAAAACCTTCATTTTCAAAAAAATGATGGAAACCTACGCCAACTAAAAGTGAAAGAAAAGCATTGAGAAAAGTCTATTTCGCTTAACTTTGTGAAACTTTTCAAACCCGATGCAATCACTGAGTACCCGACACTTATTGGGAATCAAAAACCTCCAGAGTTCTGATATTCAACTTATTCTGGAAACAGCAAAGGAATTTAAAGAGGTGATTAACCGACCTATCAAAAAGGTCCCTTCTTTGCGTGATATCACCATTGCCAATGTTTTCTTTGAGAATTCTACAAGAACCAGACTTTCTTTTGAGTTAGCAGAAAAAAGACTTTCAGCCGATGTCGTTAATTTTTCTTCGGCTTCCAGTTCTGTAAAAAAAGGGGAAACACTGCTTGATACGGTCAATAATATCCTATCTATGAAAGTGGATATGGTGGTGATGCGTCACTCAAGCCCGGGAGCTCCTGATTTTCTTTCAAAGCATATAGATGCCAATATCGTCAATGCAGGAGACGGCACTCATGAGCACCCTACTCAGGCTTTGCTAGATGCCTATTCCATGCAGGAAAAAGTAGGTGATCTGACAGGCAAAAAGGTAGCAATCATTGGAGACATTTTACACAGTAGAGTTGCTCTTTCTAATATTTATTGTCTGCAGAAACTGGGAGCTGAAGTGATGGTTTGTGGACCAAGCACGCTAATCCCAAAACACCTGTCATCTCTAGGTGTGAAAGTAGGACATAATGTGAAAGAAGCTCTGGCGTGGTGCGATATCGCCAACGTACTTCGTATTCAGTTAGAAAGACAACAAATAAAATATTTTCCTTCGCTACGAGAGTATTCGCTTTATTTTGGAATTAATAAAGCCATGTTAGATGAGCTTGATAAAGAGATTGTCTTGATGCACCCAGGCCCTATCAACCGTGGGGTGGAATTAAGCAGTGATGCCGCTGACTCTTCCCAAAGTATTATTCTCAATCAGGTAGAAAACGGTGTAGCTGTAAGAATGGCAGTACTTTACCTTTTGGCTCAGAAAAACTAATGAACTTCGCCAATTTTGAAAATATCGTTTCTGCTCTACAGCAACAGTTTCCGGAAGAAGCCTTTGAAGCCTATTATGCTGAGGTAAAGCAGCCCTACGTTCAATTGAACAAGGACTATTTGTTCAAGGTTTGTGAGTATTTGCATACTACACCAGAATTATACTTCGATTTTCTTAATTGTATCACAGCTTCAGACAATGGTCCTAATGACGGGACTTTGGAGTTAATATACCATTTAAGTTCTATTCCTCTTGAACATTCATTTATCATCAAAGTTGTATTGCCTAGAGGCACAGAAGATAATCTTCCTGAGGTAGATTCACTGGTATCCATCTGGAAAACTGCCGATTGGCACGAGCGTGAAGCGTATGATTTGGTAGGTGTTACTTTTAAAAACCATCCTGATCTACGCCGTGTTCTATTACCAGCTGACTGGAAAGGTCATCCTTTACGAAAGGATCATGAAGAACAGGAGAAATATCACGGGATCAAAATCAAGTATTGATGCAAAAAATAGGGATCATCTCTGACACACACAGTTATCTTGATCCTTCCGTTTTTGAGCATTTTGCAGACTGCGACCAAATATGGCATATTGGAGATATAGGTAATCCTGAAATATTAGATCAGTTAAAGAATTTTAAGCCTACTACGGCTGTTTATGGTAATATAGACCCTAAAGAACTTCAATGGAAATTACCTGAATATGAGGTAATAGACCTCGAAGATTTACGTTTTATACTTATACATATAGCTGGTAAACCGCCTAAGTATAATAAGCGACTAAGAGAGCTGATAAATGAGCACCAACCCAAGGTGATAGTTTGTGGGCACTCGCATCAGGAAACTGTAAAAAAAGACAGAGAAAATGGTCTTGTTTTCATGAATCCCGGAGCCGCTGGCAAACAGGGTTTTCATAAATACAGACACTTGATGAAAATAGAATTAGAGAAAGGAAAAATCACTAATTTGGAACTTGTTAAACTTGGAAAAAAATAACAAAATGCCCTCCAATAAACCACATCAGACATTTCTCAAAATCGGGCAAATCCTTGTGCTCATCATCGTGCCTTTTCTGAGCCTTCAGGCACAGTTAACTTCTGAAAAGAGGGTAAATTTTGAAATGAACACCAGTGGAAACGATGAGTTTAACGTTATCTCCTTCGGTGAAAAAGGGCTCATTGTCTTAAATACCAAGTCCAATAACTTTGGCAGAGATCTGGAAATCAACTTCCTAAAATTCAACACAGAACTGGAGAATACATGGAGAACCGCCTATGAACCAGGGTTTCTTTTCCGACTACTGCGATATTTTGAAACAGAAAACCATTTGTACTGTCTTTTTAGAGAAGACGATTCCAGAAACATCAATATTGTAAGAATAGACGTCAATACCGGCGATTATGTTTTGACCGAAACAAAACTCCTGACCAATATGGATATTGACCTTTTTAAGGTCATTAAGAGCAAAATTTTGATTGGTGGAAGGTATAATGACCGTCCGGTTGTAGAAATGATTAATCTATTTGCTCAAACGGGCAAAGTGCTTCCTGAAATTCACTCAAATAATATCAAACTCAATAATATTGAGGTTAATGAGCAGGAAGAACTGGTGTATGTCCTGCTTAAGAATACCCGAAACTGCAAAATGCATCTCAAAGTCTATGACTATGAGGGCAAAATAATAGGTAAAGAAACGTTAGGTGAAAAGAACAAACTTCCTTTAAGTGGCAAACTTATTAAAATACCACAAGGAGGCTTTATACTGGCTGGTAACTATGCCGATAACTGCTCAGACTATTCAGTTGGTTTTTACACGCACTCCTTATCAAGTAATGCAGAAACTAATTTCTATGATTTTGTGGAATTGAAAAATTTCTTGAGCTACATGCCTGAAAAGCGTCAAAACCGTGTGAAGAATAGAATTTTAAAGAAAAACTCAAAAGGCAAAGATTTCAAGCTACGTCAAAGACTGCTCATTCATGAACCTGTAGAAGATGTGGATGGTATGACCATTCTCGCTGAAGTATTCTACCCTGAGTATAAAAATTATAACACGGGGCTCTTTCCTCTTGGGCGTAACTACAGATGGGGTTCTAATAACTACTATTCTTTCAATAATTTCAGATACACCCATGCACTTATTCTGCATTTCAATAGTAAAGGCAAA
Source organism: Jiulongibacter sp. NS-SX5 (assembly GCF_052828545.1). The sequence continues at coordinate 4,034,993 of NZ_CM128248.1, read as the reverse complement.
CTGGAATGGGATAATAGCGTTGCATTGAACGACCTACAGAGCAGAACGCTCGACTATAAAGTTCAATTATCTCGTGTGCAATCTGACAAATATGTGGTGGCATTCCCGGATGAGGAAATCGTAAAAACGACGATTGTAGACAGCGGTTCTAAAACCACCGATGATATCCCTGTTGCTCTAAAAGGGAATAATGATAGGATTCTGGAGACGTATCAAAGCGAACTTGCCTCCTGGTATGATCACAATTTTGTGGCTTATGGCATTCAGAGTGTGAAACAGAACGATGGTGTCTATTCGGTTGACATCTTTTACTTGAGTAAGCTAAGCTATCAATAAGAGCCACAGCTCAGAAAGGAGTTTTATTTAGCTGCAAAGTCCCTGTAAAGCTCTCCACCTTTGACGTTCTGATAATAAAGCGACCATGCCGACGTAAAACTGGTCTCCACCAGTGAATCCCCTATTTTCCTGTAGATTTTGGTGCTTAGTCCGAAGTGCCGTTCAAGTAAACTTGCCAGCTGAACAATGGTTAAAGAAGGGTCAATTTTAAACTCGGCCTTAACATCACTTATAGCATATGTAGATAGTTTAACCGTATCATATGGGCCAATCAAAAGACTGCCACGGCGATAAAGCTCAATATCCAGAAAAGGAAATGTCTTTCTGAACCTCTGCTTCAGTTCGCCCACCGTCATTTCAGCATCAATATCTATCTCCTCTTTACTCAATAGTCCTTACAGAAATTAATAATTCAAAAGTGATTTAATTACGTCTGGATAAATATGAGGGATGTCAGAATTGACTTATATCACAAAAGATGGGCTGGAATTAGACCATTTTATGACAAGTATCATATTTTTATGATCTACATAAGGTGAATTTGCACCAAGTCATTTTTCTTATGCCAGAAGGACATCAATTTGAAACCATATTTGAACATGCCAATGAGGCAATTGTTATCGCTGACGGAGAAGGCAAAATCAGCCGGATGAACCCTGCTGCCGAAATACTCTTTGGATACAGCAAGTTTGAACTCATTGGTAAGCGAATAGAAGCTTTAATCCCGAGTAGGTATAGAAAGGCTCATACTGGTCATGTTTCCAAATATCATAATGAACCCAGGCCAAGAGCCATGGGTGCTGGTTTTGACTTAAATGCTGTAAAAAAAGATGGCTCAGAGTTTCCGGTAGAAGTAAGTTTGAGCCCATGTAAGTTAGACAACCAAGATATGGTTGTGGCTTTTGTCATTGATATTTCTGAACGAAAAAAAGCCGAAGAACAAACCAAAAACTATCAATTTCAGCTGGAACGTGAGGTAGAAGACCGAACCCTCATCCTTAAAGAGGCAATTTCAAATTTGGAATCCACCAAAAAGAAATTGGATCAGTCGTTGACAAAGGAACGAGAGTTAAATCAACTCAAATCCCGATTTATATCCACGGCCTCTCACGAATTTAGAACCCCATTGGCCACGGTGCTTTCTTCGCTTTCATTGCTGGAAAAGTACTCCGAAATGAATGAGCCTCAAAAAGTAAAGAGGCATATCGACAGAATAAAAAAATCAGTAAGAAACCTAACTGAAATACTGGATGACATTCTCTCTGTCAATAAAATAGAAGAAGGTAAAATTATAATCAATGCCCATCAGTTTGATGTGATCTCATACCTCAAAGACATGGTAGCTGAGGTGAGAATTATTACCAAGAAAAATCAAAAAGTAAATCTGGATACATCTTCGTTTCAAAAATTAAGTATAACTCAGGATCCAAAATTATTAAGACATATAGTTCTTAATCTGCTGAGCAATGCCATCAAGTTTTCAGATGAAGGTAAAACTATAAGTCTTGATCTTACTGATACGCAGGACGATATTATCATTAAAATATCGGATCAGGGAATAGGAATTCCTGAGGAGGATATTCAAAACTTATTCACTCGATTCTTTAGAGCAGAAAACGCCGGACAAATCCAGGGAACAGGCCTCGGTTTATCTATTGTGAAACAATACGCAGAATTGCTTGGAGGCACTGTAGAGTGTCAAAGTCAACAAAATATAGGTACAACATTTATCGTAACACTTCCAAAAATACACTCGCATGAAAAAGATACTTCTCATAGAGGATAATATAGAAATCAGAGAAAACACTGCAGAAATCCTAGAGCTTGACGGCTACGAGGTAATTGTAGCTGAAAATGGAAAAGTGGGTGTAGAAAAAGCTCTTAATGATGCCCCTGATTTAATTATTTGTGACATCATGATGCCTGTTTTAGATGGCTATGGTGTGCTGCACTTGTTATCCAAAAACCCTCAAACGGAGGCAATCCCTTTTATTTTCCTTACGGCAAAGGCAGACAGAGGAGACCACAGGAAAGGCATGGAAATGGGTGCAGACGATTATATCACCAAGCCTTTTGAAGATGTAGAGCTTCTCAATGCAATTGAGAGTCGTTTTAAAAAACAGGGTCTGATAGACAAGAAGTATGAACACATGAAAGGCTTGGAGCAACTCGTGAGAGATGTAGGTGGCGAAGAAGACTTAAGAAAACTAAAAGAAAACAGAGAGGTAAGGTCTTATAAAAAGAAGTCAGAAATATACCGTGAGGGAGACCATCCTTTTTACCTTTTTTACATTGAAAAAGGTAGAGTTAAAACCTATAAAACCAATGAGGACGGTAAGGAACTCATAGTAGGACTTTACTCAACGGGAGATTATTTCGGCTATGCTAATCTGATGACTGAATCAATTTATGTGGATTCTGCCGCGGCCATAGAGGATTGTGAGATATCCTTAATACCAAAATCTGACTTTAATGACCTACTTTACAGAAATAAGCAGGTCTCTCAAAAATTCATTGGAATTCTCTCAAAGGAAATCACAGATAATGAGGAGCAACTTATCAAACTCGCCTATAATTCAGTAAGGAAACGCGTTTCTGAAGCTTTAATTAAGTTTTTTGAACATATTGATACGGCCGAAGCAAGCAAAGGTGTAAAGATCAGCAGGGAAGACATCTCTAATATTGCCGGTACATCATTGGAAACCGCAATAAGAACTCTTTCAGACTTCAAGGACGAAAAACTAATAGAAATCACCTCAGGAAAGATCAAAATTCTTGAGCTGGAGAAGCTCAAAAACTTAAGAAATTAGATTCGTAAGAATTACAAAATCCTGATAGGTCAACTGCTCGGCACGTTTATCCAATAAGGGGTGTTTAAAATCAACGCCTAAAGGCTTTAAGGCATTACTTAGCTTTTTACGGCGTTGATTAAAACCTGTTTTCACCACAGTAAAGAACTTTTTCTCATCACAGTCTAGCGTTTGATTCTGGTTTCTCACCAACCTTATTACTCCTGAGTCTACCTTTGGAGGAGGGTTAAACGCACGCGGAGGAACAGAAAACGCGTACTCGATATCATAATAGGCCTGTAAGAGAACACTGAGAATTCCGTAATCTTTATTTCCGGGTCCGGAGGCTATTCTTTTGGCTACTTCTTTCTGAAGCATACAAACCACCTCATTTACCTCATTTTTATCTTGAAGTACCTTGAAAAATATCTGAGAAGAAATGTTATATGGGAAGTTACCGATGATCGCCATCTGCTCACCTTCTTCCAAACCAAGTTTTTGAGAGGTCCAGAATTGCAGAAAATCTTCACTGAAAATTTTATCATGCAAAACCTCATAGTGCTCATTCAGGTACTCTACAGACTCCTTGTCCAGCTCCACCACATAGGTATCTAATTCTTCTCTTTGAATCAAAAACTGTGTAAGAACACCCATTCCCGGGCCTATTTCCAAAACTTTCTGGTAACGATCTTCAGGCTTGAGCAAATCAACAATCTTTTTTGCAATGCCTTCTTCTTTCAGGAAATGCTGCCCCAAATGTTTTTTTGCTCTTACCTTATTCATGAATTATCGTCAATTGAAAAGCCAAAAATAGCTATTAATTGTTAGTTTTAGGCGTTTTAAATGCTCCGCGACGTATGCCTCAAAAAAACACCATAGCACAGTTTGACCATCTTAAAGATCTCATTGATAATACCTCAGAGATTGTCATGATGCTTGATGCCAAACTGAATTTCATGTTTGTAAATAGAGCTTTCAGAGAAACGCTGGGATACTCTGAAGAGGAGTCGCTTCAGATGACATTTACAGATATCCTGCACCCACAGTTTGAATCAGATGTGATGGAAAAAATCACCGAAGTAAAGAATGGTGTCAAGCTTCCTGAGTTCATGATTGTGGTGCGTAATAACGAGAAAAAGCGACTGTATTTACAGGGGGAGATTTCGTGCCGCTTTGAAAACAATAAACCTGTCAATTTTAGATGTCTGTTCAGAGACATTACAATGCGTAGAAGGGCAGAAAGGGCACAGGATCTTTATTATTCTATTGCTCAGGCAAACCTGAATGCAAAAGACCTCAAAGACTTTCTTAAGAAGGTTCATGAAGAACTAAAGAAGAAGATTTATGCCAATAACTTCTTTGTAGCCGTCTATAATTCTGAAGAAGGAATGATTGAGTTCCCCTACCGAGTTGATGAAAATTATCAGACTCCAGAGGATGATAGAAGAAAAATAGGGAATGGAATTGTAGAATATGCCATGCTCCAAAACAAGCCACTTCTATTCTACAAAAATGAATTTGAACGGCTTGTTAAAAAAGAAAAACTGTTCTTATATGGGAAGAAGTCACCTGAGGTTCAGGTGATTGTTCCTCTAAGGGTTGAGAATCAATTTAATGGTGTAATTGGTATCAAATCATACTCTGATGCCACCAAATTTAGCAGTAGAAATCTGGAGCTACTCACCTTTATTTCGGGCCAGGTGGCTTTAGCCTTGGTAAGAAAGAAGTCTCAAGAAGAGCTTCTTCTGCAAACTGCCAGGTTAAATGCGGTTTTTGATAGTAGTTCACACCTTATCTGGACGGTAAATAACAGGCGTCAATTAAGCTCCTTTAATAAGAATTACTCTGACCTCATAGAAGCTAAACTAGGAGTGCCGCCAGAAATGAATGTTACCATTGAAAAGTATGGTTGGAAACTAATTTCTGCTGAGGACAGACCACTATTAAGAGAAAAATACAACTTGGCTTTTGAAGGTAAAGCCCAGCATTTTGAAATGCATTGGGGTACACCTGAGGACTGGTATGAATTCTACCTCAACCCCATCCTTTCTGAAGACAATGGACAAATAACTGAGGTATCGGGCATTGCCCGCAATATAACAGTCAGAAAAAATGCATCTATATCTATCTTAAAGAGTGAGCAGAAATTCAGAAACATCATTGAGTCTTTTATTGACATTTACTACCGAACCGACCTTGCCGGAAATGTCACCATGATCTCGCCTTCTGTAGAAGAACACACCGGATATAAGCTGGAAGAAGTCATGGGAAATAAGGTGGATAAGTTCTTTGAAAATGCTAACGATAGCTCAAAAAATATCAAAACTCTCCTCAAAACAGGCAGTATTACCAATTTTGAGGTTTCGGTCAGAAGAAAGGATGGCGAGTTGAGATCATTTATGCTAAACATCAGAATGATCAAAGACAAAAAGGGGATACCGATGGAAGTGGAAGGTATAGCCCGTGACATATCTGAACTTAAAAAGAGTGCTGAAGACCTTCAAAAAGCCAAAGAAGAGGCAGAACATTCATTGGCGGTAAAAGAACGCTTCCTGGCCAATATGAGCCATGAAATTCGTACACCAATGAACGGGGTCATTGGAATGCTTGATGTACTGAACGAAACACCTCTCCAAGAAGAGCAAAAAGACTACGTCAATACCATTCGAAAGTCTTCTCAAACACTTCTTACTATTCTGAATGACATCCTTGACTTATCAAAAATAGAAGCTGGAAAAATGGAGCTTCATCCGGTAATTTTTGATCTCACTGATGTTTTAGATACCCTTGTGGCCTTGTTCCAACAGAAGGCTTTTGAAAAGGGGAATAAGATCAGGACAGAAATTGCTCCTGAACTTGGCAAGTATTTCTTTGGAGATCAGACCAGACTATTACAAATCTTATCAAACCTGACTTCTAATGCTCTAAAATTCACTGAAAACGGAGAGGTTTTAGTAAAAACCAGCCTCCAACACAAGGATGGAGATCAGAACACCTTACTTTTCGAAATCATTGATCAGGGTATAGGTATAAGCGAAGAAGACCAGGCCAAACTTTTCAATGCATTCCAGCAATTGGATAATTCTACCAGTAAATCTTTTGGAGGTACAGGACTAGGTTTAGCAATCTCACGAGAGTTATGCCGTAAAATGTCGGGAGAAATGGGCGTCAAATCCAAAATTGGCGAAGGTAGCAACTTCTATTTCACTGTAGATCTGAAGGCTTCAGAGAAAGGTCCGGACAAAGAAAAACAAAAAGCAGGCGAAATAAGTCTGAATAACTACTTTGACTCAAGTACACCTAAACTATTATTGGTGGATGACAATGCGGTTAATAGGAAAGTCGCCTCTGAAATATTACAAAGAGCTGGATGCGTGGTAACTCAGGCAGACTCAGGCAAAAAAGCTATAGAAGAATATCAAAACGATCCTGACTTTGACCTGATACTTATGGATATTCAAATGCCTGAAATTGACGGCATAGAAACTACCAGACTTCTCAGAGAAAAGCATCAAGAGAATTTACCTCCGGTAGTGGCTATGACTGCTTACTCTATGCAAGACGATAGAGAGAAATTCCTCAATAGTGGTTTTGATGGCTACGTTTCCAAGCCCATAAGGGCCAAAACCTTGATTTTAACTGTGGAAGATATGACTTCCGGCCGGCCACAAAGGGTACTAGAGACGAAATCTGGAGGTGGCGAACTATTAAGTAGTGATATTCCAGCATTTGATATGGAAATCATTGGTGGACTTAAAGAAATGGTAGGTCAGGAGATGCTTCTGAGTGTTTTCGCTGATTTTGAAAAAGAAGCTACTGAGCAAATTGAAAATACTTCTGAAGCTTATAAAGCAAATGACGTGATCACCATACAAAAGGAGCTACATACCTTAAAAGGCAACTCCGGAACCATTGGTTTAATGAGAATTCATGAAATCGTAAAAGCTATAGAAGTTCCTGCCAAAACTGGAAATCTAGACGGTTTTACAGAAAAGTTTGAGATCCTTCAAAAGGAGTTTGAACACTTCACCAAAGAATATACGACTATCTAGTACCGATCAATAACATTTTGTAGTTTTGCGAAGCAATCTAATCAATTGATTGTCAGGACAAAGTGAATCTTAAAAAATGAAGACCATTCTCGAAAGAGTATTATGGCCATGTATACTATGGTGTCTCAGCCTATCGGCCAGTGGCCAATTGGCCTGCGAGATATCTTCATTAAACTCTTCAGAACATTCATTCCTTGAGGAAACCATCCGACATTCTCATTCAAAACAACTTAGACGTTCCTCTTATCAGATTGGCATTAATGCTGTTATCGTTCATAACGATAACGAATTAAGTGGCTTTGCAAATAATGAGGTGGTCAAACTAGTCAATCGTGCAAACGAGTACTTCAGCAATATTGGCTTGAGTTTTTATATCAAAGGAGGCTTTGTAAATCATATTCACTCAAGTGAATGGCAAGACTTATCGATAGATGAAGAAAAGGAGCTTCGAAAAAACTATGACAAAAGCGATGCTCTAAACATTTACTTTGTCAAAATCATTAGAAAAGCTGACGGCACTACCCTGAACGGTTATAGTAGTTTGCCAAGTTATTCAGCTAACAGTAATAGATTGATATACAGTTACCTAAACGGCACCGAAGAAGATTTTGAAATATTACTGAATAAAACATTTCTACACGAGCTAGGTCATTATTTTGGACTACTTCATACTTACCAGAATAGTGCGACAGAAGATATTGAAGAAAGAGAAGTCGTTAGTCGCGGAATTGGTGCCAATTGCTCTTTTACAGGTGATATGATCTGCGATACTCCTGCAGACCCTCAAGAGAGAATTCCGTCATTTAGGCCCGAAAACTGCTTAGAAGCTTATCCATCTGACATCAGAGATCGCTTTGGAATGAGTTTCAGGCCCTCATTTGACAATATCATGTCTTTTCATGTCTTGTGCGGTAATGTGTTTACTGAACAGCAATACGAACGCATGGAGGCCGCTTTGGCTATACGTTTATCACCAGCTGCGGAGTATACTATAGCAGAAAGTGACCCTAACTACATAGGCATTCGGTCTCTAAATAAAGAGGTTTATTGTGCAGGTGATACTGTGAAAGTTCTCTTTGAAGATCATGGCTTATTTAAAGAGAGTAATAAGTTTTTAGTCGAACTTTCTAATTCCATGGGTTCCTCGTTTCAAGTGGTAAACCAAAGCTGGATAGATGGTAAACAGATCAGTTTTATACTTCAGAAGGACGTAGAGGAAGGTCAAGCTTACCGAGTACGACTTTCGGCCACTGAACCTGCAGCTATAGGGTTTCCTTCAAATCATTTCACTATCAAAAGTAAAGGCGAAATAAAGCTGGAGGCACTAGACTCACAGGTACAAATTGGTCAAACAGCCCGACTAAAAGTGTCAATGAAAGGTAGCGGCCCATGGAACTTTACTCTTTCAAATGGTCAGCGATACCAAAACATAATTCAACCAAACCTTACCCTAGGGGTAAAAACAGATAGTAGTACGGCATTTTTTATAAAGACTGCGTCGCAAAACTGCCAATTAGACATAAATAATAATGTCGCTTTTGTAGTAGTGATTCAGCCATCCATAAATATTGGGATACAAAAAGACGAAATATGCGAAGGAGGCCAGGCCAATCTAACTGTTTCAGGACTAGATCCTTTTAGTTTGAGCGAGTACAAAATCAAAATTTCTTCTGATTTACAAGATTATCTGATTCAGCCTCGACTATCAAGTTCGTCATTTGTTTTCCAAATGCCCGATGAAATTAAAGGAGGAAGTAATGTAAAATTGAAGGTAATAGGAGAGAAAGTTGAAGATTATTCCCTTCCTCTAGCAGTAAAGGTAGCATCTAAACCAGCTCAGCCATCGGTTATTTCTCCCGTTGTTTATTGTTTTAATGAGAGTTCTAAAGCTCTTGAAGCCTTTGGTAAAGACCTCAAATGGTACATTGGAGAGAAAGACCTATTCTATGATAAAGAGATAATTCCTGAAACATCAGAAAGTGGCATTAACCATTTTTTCGTTTCTCAAACTAACGACTCAGGATGCGAGAGTCTAAAAAGTAAAATTGAGGTTGAAGTACTTCCTCCGGTAACGGGAAATATTTCAGGGGAAACATCAATAATATCTGGCGACTCAGCCAGATTAAAAATCAATTTGACTGGTTCTGCTCCGTGGTTGATCTCATTGAATGATGGCACTCAAATTGAAACTTTTGAAGAGCAGTTTGACTATTATGTAAAACCATCGAACTCAACCATATACTCCATTACCAAGCTGAATAATTCTTGTGGTGAAGGTTTTGCCTCAGGGAATGTAGAAGTACAGGTTTTTAAACCTCTCAGCTCAAAATCTTTTGTTAAGAATTTGAGCATCTACCCTAACCCGACCTCTCAATTCGTCAAAATAACTGGGCTAAAAACTGGGGAGCATTCATTTAGGCTCTTGAACTCTAAAGGAGTGGTCAATTACACTTCAATAGAATCTGTCGATACCCCTGAGCTTCTATTAAGGCTTCCAGAAGACTTAAATAGTGGTGTTTATTTCCTGAATATTGACGGAATACATCATCAAAAATTGGTTATTCACCAATAAAAAAAGAGCCACTTGGGCTCTTATTCTATTATTCTATACCTATTGATTAATCCAAAGGTGGAATTCTAAGTACTTGACCTGGATAGATTTTATCTGGGTCAGAAAGCATTGGCTTGTTAGCTTCAAAAATAACCATGTACTTGTTGGCATCTCCGTAATACTTTTTTGCAATTTTAGAAAGCCAATCACCAGACTCCACGGTATGGAATTGAGCTTCAGGCTTAGGATCAGCAACTTCCAGTTGGTTATCAACAGAAGCTACACCTTCTACGTTTCCTACAGCGATAGCTATTTTTTCAGCATCTTCCTGCTGGGCTACTTCTCCTTGAAGGATTACATTTTCCTCAGCCACTTTGATAGTTAACTTCTTAAAAGGAAGGCCAAGACCCTGAACGTGTGATAATAATGCCTGAGCTTTAATTTCAGGTTTTTCTTCTGTTGAAGGGAAGATTTTTTCTCCTACTCCCTTCAAAAACGACATTAATCCCATAGTGTGATTTGTTATTTATTTAGGTTTACTTAATCGTTACAAAAATAACAATTTTGGGCACTTTTGAAAGCAAATCGCACAATTTCAGCCCTTGATTTTCGTCATATCTTTGAAATAGTTGATGTTTAACAATTGCTTAACTTTAAGCAGCTTAAATCAGCTATTCTTTAACCTTAAACAGAACCTAAATGAGTACACTAAAACGATATTTGAGCATACTATTATGCTTCTCCTTTATGGCATCATTTGCCCAAAATGATGAGGCCGGAATTCGAGCCGCAGTTAATGACTTCTTAGACGGCGGAACCAACGGCAATGTAAGTCAATTCACCGGAGCTTTTGTAAATGATGCTGTACAAAGGTCAATCGGAAGAAACGGCAATGTCATCGGAATGAGCGTTGAAAGTCTCGCGTCTAAATTAAAGCCTGGCCAGACTATGGACAGACAAACAGAAATTGTGTCTATAACTTACTCTGGCATTGCTGGAGTAGCGGTTACGGAAACAATATACCCATCGTCTAAAATCATCGATTACCTGAACTTACTTAAAATTGGTAATGAATGGAAAATTGTAACCAGAGTATACTCCAGAATAGAAAAAGACGAGAATGTTCTATCCTCGTCTTCTCAAATGAACTCCAACCCTGCACCTTCTAATTCGCCTGCTCCGGCTCCTAAGAAAAAGAAACCTGAAGTGGTGATAGATGATGGTTGGTAATTACTCGACTAATTTTAGTAAATAAGATCCGTAGCCAGACTTCACCAGAGGTTTGGCTATTTCTTTTAGCTGTTCTTTTGAAATAAAACCCATTCTGTAGGCCACTTCCTCGATACAGCCAATTTTTAAGCCCTGTCTTTCCTCAATCACCTGAACAAACTGACCGGCCTGCATTAAAGAGGCAAAAGTACCGGTATCTAACCAAGCTGTTCCTCTGTTCATTACACCTACACTTAGTTTACCTTCCTGAAGATAAACCTTATTTACATCAGTAATCTCTAGTTCACCTCTAGGAGATGGCTCAATATTCTTTGCAATCTCTACCACTCTGTTATCATAGAAATATAAACCAGGGACAGCATAATTACTTTTAGGCTTGTCCGGCTTTTCTTCAATACTAAGAGCATTAAATTCCTGATCAAACTCCACTACCCCATATCTCTCAGGATCATGGACAGGGTAAGCGAAAACAGTACCTCCATCCGGATTTGCACATGACTGAAGCAAATTGCTAAGACCAGAGCCATAAAAAATATTATCTCCTAAAATTAAAGCTACGCTGTCATCACCAATGAATTCTTCTCCAATAATGAATGCCTGTGCCAGCCCATCCGGACTTGGCTGTTCGGCATATGAAAGCTTACAGCCAATTTGCGAGCCATCGCCCAATAGCTTTTCAAAATTAGGCAGGTCATGAGGGGTAGAAATGATCAATATTTCATTGATCCCCGATAACATTAAAATTGACAATGGATAGTAGATCATTGGCTTGTCATACACTGGCATAAGCTGCTTACTAACAGCTAGTGTTAATGGATGCAACCTAGTCCCTGATCCTCCTGCTAATATTATTCCTTTCATTATTTCTGTGGTTTAGTTTTGTTTAATTAAGAATACATCTCTTCATAATATTTCTGATAATCTCCAGAGGTAATATGTTCTATCCAGTCCCAGTTATTCAAATACCAGTCCACCGTTTTTTCTAAACCTTCTTCGAAAGTAACAGATGGCTCCCATCCTAGCTTACTCATAAGCTTACTTGCGTCAATAGCATAGCGTAAATCATGACCAGCTCTATCTTTTACAAAGGTTATAAGCTCTCTAGATTCACCTTGTTTCTGACCTAGCTTTTTATCCATTACATCACATAACAGGTGAACAAGATCAATATTTGTCCACTCATTATTACCACCAATGTTATAAGTCTCGCCATTCTCAGCTTTGTGATAAATCAAATCGATGGCCCTGGCATGATCAAGCACATACAACCAATCTCTTATATTTTCTCCTTTACCATAAACAGGCAGAGGTTTCTTATTTTTAATATTATTGATCATCAACGGAATCAGCTTTTCGGGAAAGTGATTTGGGCCGTAATTATTCGAACAATTTGATAAAACAACAGGCATACCATAGGTGCTATTGTAAGCTCTTACAAAATGATCAGAACTAGCCTTTGATGCGGAATAAGGTGACCTGGGATCGTAAGAAGTATCTTCAAGGAAAAACTCTTTAGGATCATGTAACTCACCGTAAACTTCATCAGTGGAAACATGATAGAAACGCTTTCCATCGTAATTCCCATTCCATGATTTCTTAGCAGCCATAAGAAGGTTTACCGTTCCAATAACATTAGTCATTACAAATGCTAGAGGATCTGTAATAGATCGATCAACATGAGATTCTGCCGCCAGATGAATTACCCCATCAAAACTATATTTACCAAATAAACCATCAAGAAAAGATGCATCTACAATATCCCCTTTCTCAAAATTATAGTTGGGACGATCTTCAATATCTTTAAGATTCTCCAGGTTACCCGCATAAGTCAGCTTATCCAGGTTAACGATAGTATAGTTAGGGTATTTGGTAACGAATAAACGCACCACATGACTTCCTATAAAACCTGCACCTCCAGTAATTAATATTGTTTTACTCATTTTCTTTCAGCTAATTTTTGTTCCCATCTCCAAGCATCTTTTAATGCTTCCTCAAGAGACTTCTGGGTTTTCCAATTTAGTAATTTGTTTGCCTTTGAGACATCCCCATAAATTTTGACTGTATCGCCAGACCTTCTCGGGCCTATTTTATAATTCAATTTTAAGTCATTAACCTTTTCAAAGGTTTGGACAAGTTCAAGAACAGAATAGCCTTCACCAGTGCCTACATTAAATTCATCATAAAACGAATCTGACTTACCATTTAAATAATCAAAAGCAGCTAAGTGAGCTTTGGCAAGATCTACTACATGAATAAAATCTCTAATGTTAGTTCCATCTTTGGTATCATAATCATCACCAAAAATTGTCAGCTGTTCTCTTACACCCGCTGCCGTCTGAGTGATGTAAGGAACCAAGTTACTAGGCACACCATTAGGTAACTCCCCTATTTCAGCGGACTCATGAGCACCAATCGGATTGAAATACCTCAAGGCAATGAATTGATAATTCATTCCTGCCTTCACTACATCTCTTAAAATGTCTTCAGCAATACTCTTCGTATTACCATAAGGTGAATTTGCAGGCTTTCTAGGAGTTAGTTCTGAAACAGGAACCTCATCTGGTTCTCCATAAACCGTGCAAGAAGAAGAAAAGACAAGTTTCTCAACTTTGAACTCACCCATTACTTGAATCAACTTGATGAGAGAACCAATATTCAGGTCGTAGTACTTTAGTGGATTTTCTACTGATTCTCCTACAGCCTTGGCTGCTGCAAAGTGAATTACTCCATCAATTGAATTTTCTGCGAAGACTGACCTTAAAAACTCCTCGGAGTTACAGTTCCCTTCGTAGAACTTAACTTCTTCTCCAAGAATTTTATGAAGCCCTTTAAGTACTGAAGCTTCAGAATTACTAAAGTCATCAATTATGATAGGTGTGTGGCCGGCATTATGGAGTTCAACTACCGTGTGAGAACCAATAAATCCGGCACCGCCGGTAACTAAAATATTCATGGATTTCAGAATTTTAGCAAAAATAGAAAACCTACTTAGATATACCATTTAAAGCCAAACAAAAGGAGGAAATATTGATTTTGAGGATTGCAAATCTTTGATACTTCATACCACAAAGTTTTTTGCCAGGCTGTAATTAGTTCTTAACTTGAGTTTATCGAATCGTGAAATAATGGAACCCAACGAAATAAAAGCACTTGTTTCTTTATTGGATGATCATGACGAAGAGGTAAGTCTTCATGTGGAGAAAGAAATCAAAAGTTTAGGAGACAAGGCTATTCCTTTTCTAGAGAATCATTGGGAAAACAGCCCATTAAATCCTCCTTTACAAAGAAAGCTGGAAGAGCTCATTCATGAACTACAATTCAATGATTTCAGAGGTGGTTTAATTGACTGGAAGGAAAACAGAGTTCATGATTTATTGGAAGGTATGTGGCATATTGCTCGGTATCAGCACCCAGAGTTAGAATTTCAGGCTGTACAGAAAGACATCAATCAAATCTATTTTGATAGCTGGCTACAATTAAGAGATGACCTCCACCCTATTGATATCGTCAAGGCTTTAAACCATGTTTTCTTCGATAAACATCAGTTTACGGCCAATACCAAAAACTTTCATTCTCCATCTAATAGTTTGATTAATCAGGTTCTGGAATCTAAAAGAGGCAATCCTATTTCATTATGTGTGATTTACCTGTTAATCGCTCAAAGGTTAGGCTTACCGATTTATGGAGTCAATCTCCCGAGCTTATTCATATTGACCTATAAATCAGAACAGACTCAATTTTATATCAATGTCTTTAACAAAGGATTGATATTTCAACGGAAGGATATTGATACCTATCTCAAACAAATGAAGTTGGAGCAGAAAGAAACCTTCTATGAGCCGTGTACAAATCTAGAAATTATCAGACGTTCTCTCCTGAATTTGATGTACTCTTTTAAGAAGAATGCTGAAAACGAAAAAGTGGATGAACTAAGATATATTTATGAGAGACTGGAAATATAAAAGCCCCTTGAGTTCAAACTCAAAGGGCTTTCATTTCATCACGTAATTTTATCAATTCGCCTCTGGCATTTTGTATGCTTTAGGCTTCCAAGTATTATTCTTACTATCCACATCCGGAAGCTTGTTATCAGGATCTATAGTTACTGAAACGATCGGTGAAGTAGAATTATATCTAAACTTCCATTCTCCACCTCTTTGCCAAATTTCTACTGGTAACTCAACTCTACCTGTATTTCCATTTGACTCTTTTACTTCTACAACTGCTGGCATTGGCAACTGTTCTTTGGTAGAAATCGTGATAATACTTCCTTCTGAAGGTAATTGATTATTGTACATAACATCATCCACAGCCAAGTCAATTTTCCAGTCATTGAAGAACCAACCTTTCCAGAACCACCCCAAGTCTTCACCTGAGCCATCTTCCATAGTCTCAAAGAAGTCAAATGGAGTTGGATGCTTAAATGCCCATCTGTTTACATATTCCTTAAAAGCATAATCAAAACGCTCTTCGCCTAAAACCTGTTCTCTAAGGAGTGTCAGACCTAAAGCAGGCTTAAAGTATGCAGCAAGACCAAAATTTCTTGCTTGAATAACCTCAGGGGTATTCATAATAGCGTCTCTACCAAATAGATATGGTGCATATTGTCTGGCATTGATAGGTCTGTAAAACTCCCCATCATTAAACGCCTTACCAGAGAGGTCGTTGATAAACGTATTAAAACCTTCATCCATCCAGGCATACTTTCTTTCGTTATTTCCCACTATCATTGGGAACCAGTTGTGACCGAACTCATGATCGGTTACACCCCAAAGTGAAGCACCTTTATCCTCAGCACCACAGAAAACTATACCCGGGTATTCCATTCCAGATACTACGCCCGCTACATTAGTAGCCACTGGATAGGTATATTCATAAATATAATTTGAGTAGAACTCAATACTTGCCTTAGTGTATTCAGTAGAACGCCCCCAAGCTTCCTGACCAGCAGACTCTTTAGGGTAAACAGATTGTGCTAAAGCCGTTTTTCCACTTGGCAGGTTAATTCTGGCAGCATCCCAAATAAACGCAGAAGAAGAAGCCCAAGCAATGTCTCTGGTTTGCTTACAAGTAAACTTCCAGGTTTTCATTCCATTCGCTTCACCTTTTTCTACTTCATCAGCAGTTCTGATCATCACTGTTTCGTCGGACGAAGCAGCTTCTTTCAATCGGTCTCTTTGTGCTTTTGAAAGTACCTCCTCAGGGTTTGTTAGCTCACCAGAGCCGACCACTATTTGATTTGACGGAAGAGTAACGGTATAATTAAAATCACCGTAGTCCAAATAAAACTCACCATTGCCGATATAAGGCAAAACATTCCAACCTTCTACATCATCGTAGACTGCCATTCTTGGGTACCACTGGGCAAACTCATAAATAATACCATCTTCTGTATCATATTTACCCATTCTGTCTGATCCATATCTAGGGATCAGGAAGTCGAAATTCATTGAGATTTTTACAGATTCTCCTGTATTCAGCGGCTCACTAAATCTTACCTGCATGCGTGTATCTGCTACAATATGTGTAAGATAAACTGATGATTCAACTGACTTTCTACGATTCACAGGAACTGATTTCAAAGCCTTTACACCAGAAATAGAGTAACCACCATCAAAACCGGTATTACCATGTCTACCTCCCTCTAATGGAGTCGTTTTACCGCCTTTAGATTCGTCATTGAATTGATTTTGATCTAACTGAATCCAAACATAAGGCAACTGATCTGGGCTATTATTGGTGTATGTGATTTCTACATCACCAGAAAGTTTATTTGCATCTGGGTCAAGTGTAACATTGATATTATAGTCAGCAGAATTTTGCCAGTACTGAGGGCCTGGGGCTCCGGTAGCACTACGGTAAACTGTACCTTGACGGTAAGCAAAAAGCGGGTCAAACGCTTCTTTATGGTCGTATTTTGATTCTTGCTGTGCAAAAGCTCCGATATGAACCGCAACCGCAGCCAGGAGCATAAAGACTTTTTTCATTGATTTCGTTTATTGATTTTAGAACTAACGCTAATAGAAGTAAATAACTTTTATACGTTGCAAAAATACAGTTTTATTCCGCTTTAGGATGTGACTGAGAATGAATGGCTTTCAATTGCTCAATTGAGCTATGCGTATATATCTGTGTAGAAGATAAACTTGAATGACCTAAGAGCTCTTTTATGGCATTTAAATCAGCTCCTTTGTTTAATAAATGTGTAGCAAAAGTATGCCGCAGTACATGCGGACTTTTCTTCTTCCGTGTAGAAACCTTACTCAGATATTTTTTCACTAACCTTTGAATCATTACCGGATAAGCCTTTTGACCTTTATTGGTTAAGATAAAACTCTGAATTTCCGGCTCGGCCACTTCTTGCCTTTTAGATAGGTAGGAAGTTATTTGTTGCCTCAAACTTGCCCCGATCGGTATTACACGTTGTTTATTTCTCTTTCCTGTTACAGTGATTTTTGACCCAAACAGGTCAATATCATTAATCTCAAGCGTTAGCAATTCGGCCAATCGAATACCCGTGCCATAAAGCATCTCCAAGACCATTTGATCTCTCTTCCCTTCAAAGTCTGAAGCAAACTCTATTTCATCAAAAAGCTTTACCGTTTCTGTATTATCTATAAAAACAGGTGGACTTTGAGGCTTTTTCATCGGTTTTATCCTCAGCATGGGATTGATCTCAATTTTTTCTTTGCGTAGCAAAAAAGAATAAAACGACCGTAAAGTGGCAATTTTACGGTTGACGGTGGTATTAGAAAGTTTTGAAACGTTTAATGATACCAACCATGAACGAACAGATCTAAAATCTGCTTTCTCAATGCTTCCATCAAAATTGGCCTGATAATAATCTTGAAATTGAGAAAGGTCTTTCTCGTAGGCTTTGTAAGTGTGGATACTCAGCCTTTTTTCATTTTTGAGATAGGATAAAAAAGAATCGACCATTTCTAGGAAAGCAAAATCAGGTTCTACAAATGTAGTTTTCTGACTTTACAAACTCAAAAATGGTCGATAATATTCGGTTTGCTATTGATTAATCATCAATATGACCGTATGTCTTTTGCTTGTATTCAGCGTTCAATACCTCAAATCTTCTCTTCACAGATTTCTTTGTGAATTGTTGACGAGAACGAAGCTCACGCAAGACACCAGTACGCTCAAATTTCTTCTTGAAACGTTTTAGAGCTCTTTCTACCGATTCGTTTTCTTTAACTTTTACCTGGATCATGCTTTACACCTCCTTCTTTTATTTCGGGCTGCAAAGATAGATTATATTTTATTCGAAACCAATGCATTAAAGAAAGTATTCTGCTTTATCAAAATCCTTTAAATCGCTCATGATTTTTATAGGCCCATAGGCTTACCAGAAAGAATACTCCCATAAATATGTAATAGAAGCTGGTAATTTTTACGCCTTCACCAAATACACCCAGATCTAAGCACAGAAACAAAACGAGAAGTATTGAAGTAAATACCAGAATAAAACGAGCCGCCTTTTTAATGAGTTGATCCATTCGCCATTTTTATCATTCTCTAAAGGCAAAACTACATCGTTTTAATTAGATTTGTCAGTCAAACTGAAATTCTAAGACCCCTAAAATAACATGAGTAAGACTGAACAATTTAAGGAGATTGTAAATACCGGATATACGTTTAAAGGTGACAGTATTCTTCTGGGAGCCGCAAAACTAGATGATGAAGTAGTAGAAGGAACCGGCGTCAGAATTCCTCTGAAAACGTTAAACAGACATGGGCTTATAGCTGGTGCTACCGGTACCGGTAAAACCAAAAGTCTGCAGGTATTGGCCGAAGGACTGAGTGATAACTCTATCCCTGTTTTACTCATGGATATAAAAGGTGACTTAAGTGGTCTCGCTGCCTCAGGCGAAGCCAAAGACTTTATACTGGCAAGAACAGATGCAGCTGGCATCGAGTACAAACCAACAGGTTTCCCGCTTGAGCTACTGACTCTTAGTGATGAAAAAGGTGTACGCTTAAGAGCCACGGTCTCGGAATTCGGACCGATACTTCTCGGCAAAATTTTGGGGCTAAATGATACTCAGGAAGGGATAGTCTCAGCAATATTCAAATATTGTGATGATGAAGGCTTACCCCTTTTAGACTTAAAGGATTTCACCAAGGTACTTCAATTTTTGAGTGATGACGGTAGAAAAGATTTTGAAGAAGACTATGGCCGTATTTCCTCATCCTCTTTGGGAACCATCATGAGAAAGGTGATTGAGCTACAGCAGCAAGGGGCAGATCAGTTTTTTGGAGAAACCAGCTTTGATGTAGATGATCTCATGAAAATCGATAAAGATGGTAAAGGAGTCATCAATGTTTTACGTGTCACAGATCTCCTGGATAGGCCAAAACTCTTTTCTACGTTCATGCTTTCTCTACTTGCTGAACTTTATGCAGGCCTACCTGAGGCTGGAGATGAAGATAGACCTAAACTGGTCATTTTTGTAGATGAGGCTCACCTTGTATTCCAAGAGGCGTCAAAAGCATTGCTTCAGCAAATAGAAACAGTGATCAAGCTCATCAGATCAAAAGGTGTTGGTATTTACTTCTGTACGCAAAACCCTCAGGATGTTCCAGCTCCGGTACTAAGTCAGCTTGGTTTAAAAATTCAGCATGCTTTACGAGCCTTTACAGCTTCTGATAGAAGAAAAATAAAGGAAGCGGCGGACAATTACCCGCTGACCGACTTTTTTGACACCGAAACGGTGTTGACTTCCATGGGTATAGGAGAGGCTTTGGTGACAGCTTTGAATGAAAAAGGTATACCTACTCCACTGGCAGTGACCTATATGTGCCCTCCAAGAAGTAGAATGGATGTACTTTCTGAGAAGGAAATTGATGAAATAGTCGACAACTCAAAGCTTGTAGAGAAATACAATAAGGACGTGGATCGTGAAAGTGCCTACGAAATCCTTGGTGTTAAAATGGAAAAAGCCGCCGAAGAAGAAGAGGCCGAAAAAGCAACTCCAAAAAGACGTGGAAGACCAAGAAAAGAGAAGTCAACAATTGAGACGATTTTGGGTAGCTCAGCCGCAAGACAAGTTGGGCGTACAGCCGCTAATATCTTAACAAGAACACTACTGGGAGCATTAGGCGTAAGTACTCGCAAAAAGAAATGGTTCTAAAGCGTCACCACTTAAAACAGAGAATATGCTTATAGGGATAGGTGGTGTGAGCCGCTCCGGCAAGAGCACACTTGCTAACTTACTTGTTACTCATTACAGGAAAAATGGTAAGAAGGCCATCATTTTTCACCAGGATGACTTCGTTTTCCCCGAAACTCAAATCCCGAAGGTTAGAGGTAGAACAGATTGGGAGTCGCCGGAGTCTATTGACCATGACCTTCTTTATGAATTAGTAAGTGAGTTCAAAGATCGATTTGAGGTGGTTATTGTGGAAGGTCTTTTCGCTTTCTATGACGAGAAATTGAATGAGCTATTTGATAAAAGACTTTTCGTCAAAATCTCGAAAAGAAGCTTTTTCATAAGAAAGGTAGCAGATAGAAGATGGGGCTATGTACCTACCTGGTTTGTAGATCATATCTGGAAATCTTATTTAAAATACGGTAGCACTAAGCAAATCATAGGTGGCTACCAAACCATCAGCGGTGAAGAGGAGTTTGACATGAAAAAAGCCCTAAAGTATCTCGAAGCTTAAGACCCCATAATACTTTCAAAACATACAGCGAAGTTAAAGCCTCAAGCCTTACCTTTGCACTTTCAATATTCATAAGAGCATCTCAATGACAATTATCGACGGTAAACTTATCTCAAAACAAGTTAAAGAAGAACTCAAACTAGAAGTTGACAAGATTATAGAAGAAGGAGGTAAAATTCCTCATTTGGCAGCGGTTTTAGTTGGTGATAATGGAGCCAGCGAGACTTATGTAGCCAGTAAAATAAAATCATGTGAACAAATAGGCTTTAAGTCTACCTTAGTCAGAAGAGATGCCAATGCCACTGAAGAAGAGGTCTTGGATATCATTGATGAGCTTAACAAAGATGAAGACATTGATGGCTTTATTGTTCAACTTCCACTTCCTGATCATATCAATGTAGATAAAGTGATTGAGGCCATTGATCCTAAAAAGGATGTTGATGGTTTCCATCCGATCAATATTGGAAGAATGGCTAAAGGTTTACCAGCCTATGTTTCAGCCACGCCATACGGTGTTTTAGAATTAATGAAACGCTACGATATCGAAACTTCCGGCAAACATTGCGTAGTGGTTGGTAGAAGCCAGATCGTTGGTTTACCCATGAGTATTTTGATGCAGCGAAATGCCTACCCAGGTAATTGCACCGTTACTCTTACACATAGTAGAACTAAAAACTTAAAAGAAATCACCTTACAAGCTGATATTCTGGTAGCTGCCCTTGGTAAACCAGAGTTTATCACCTCAGATATGGTGAAAGAAGGTGCTGTGATCATAGATGTGGGTTTGACCAGAGTAGAAGACAGCAGCAAGAAAAGAGGTTTTGCACTGAAAGGTGATGTGAAATTTGAAGAGGTTTGCGAAAAGTCATCTTTCATTACCCCAGTTCCCGGTGGAGTAGGACTCATGACAGTAGCCTCATTGATGTATAATACGCTACTTGCCTCTAAAGGGGAGATTTATGGGTAAGCACAACCCTTAATTCATCCCCACTTCATCTTTCTGATACCCGTATGCTACTCTTAATGGGGCAGTATGATTATTATCTCCCATAGAGATATCGATATCATCCATGTTGAATTGTGATGGATGCTCGTAGCCGCATGCGTGCGTAATCTCCATGATTTCTTTTGTGAGGTTTTTCATGTAATTGGCAAAACGCACACTCTTAAGTTTTGGATCAAGGCCGGCAGTCAACCATTTATTGTTTGTAGCAATACCTGTAGGACAGCTATTATTATGGCAAACCTGAGCCTGAATACAGCCGATAGAGATCATGGCTTCACGGGCCACATTGATAACATCTGCCCCCATAGCAAAAGCCATAATGGCACTATCTGGCAAGCCTAACTTACCAGAACCTATAAATGTTACCTTTTGCGTAAGTCCTCTTTTCTGGAAAACCTGATATACCTGTGAGAAACCATACACCCATGGAAGTGCTACGTGATCGGCAAAGGAAGGTGGTGCAGCTCCTGTACCTCCTTCTCCACCATCAACAGTTATAAAATCAGGGCCAAAGCCGGTAAGTTTCATCAAATCTGCCAACTCTTCCCATAGTTCCATTTTACCAATGGCGGCTTTGATACCTACTGGAACTCCTGTAGCCTGAGCTATGGTTTCTACGAAATCTACCAACTCAGGAATAGTATTAAAAGCCGAATGAAACGATGGCGATATCACATCTTCGCCAACCTTCACACCTCTGATTTCTGCCAGCTCTTTCGTAATTTTTGAACCTGGTAAAACTCCACCTTTTCCTGGTTTAGCTCCTTGTGAAAGTTTAACCTCGATCATTTTGATGGAAGGATTATTCTTAACGGTTTGTACCATTTTATCCAGGTTAAAATTCCCATGCTCATCTCTAACACCGAAATAACCCGTACCGAAATGAAAGCATACATCGGCACCATTTTTATGGTATGGTGAAATTCCTCCCTCGCCGGTATTATGATAACAGCCGAACATCTCGGCTCCTTGGTTGAGTGCAGAGATAGCATTTGAAGAAAGTGACCCATAACTCATGGCAGAGATATTGATGATAGACCCTGGCCTGTAAGGCTTAGCTCTATGCGGACCAATAATTTTGGCAGATGGACAGGCCTTTCCCCAATCATGCGTAGGGTCAGCCTTCATGGGCATCATAGCTGGCTTGATGAAGATATAGCCGCTTTCGTGGATATCCTGATCGGTACCAAAACCTTGGTAATGGTTCTCCTTTTTGCTGGAAGCATACATCCATGAACGTTGCCTTCTGTTAAAGGGAAGTTCTTCTCGGTTATTAGAGACAATATACTGTCTGAGTTCAGGCCCGATACTCTCCAAAAAGTATCTCAAATGACCAACTACAGGAAAATTATGAATGATGGTGTGCTTCTTTTGAAATATATCTCTGATAAATATCAGGGCTACAATTCCAACTAAATAAGCCCACCAAGGTATTGAAGATAGGAAACTCACAGATGTGTTTTTTGTATGAAACAAATATACCCAAACCGTGGTTCACACAAGCTAATTGAATAAATAAGAGCTAAAACCTAAGATGGCACAACTACAGAAAGATGATCCCAGAACTCAGGATAAGACTTCACCACTACTTCCGGTTCTTCTATTTTCACTTCACGCATCATGGCCACTGGAGCAAAAGCCATAGCCATTCTATGATCTTCATAAGTTTTGATTACTGGAAGCTCTTCTGGGATATCAGTAAACCTGATCTCGTATTTGTGATCTTTCTCGACTTCTACAAGCTGTCCACCAAGTTTTTGAAGTTCTTCTTGCAGGGCAAAAACCCTATCCGTTTCCTTAATTTTCAAACTTTCAATTCCTGTGTAAGTGGCAGGAATTCTTTTCATGACATTGACCACAGCAATGGTTTGACATAAGTCCGGGCAGTTGGTAAAGTCCCAAGTCAAAGAATCTTTAGGAGCAATTTTAGTCAATAATACCCCATCTTCTGTAAAAGTACTTTTGACACC
Organism: Jiulongibacter sp. NS-SX5; assembly: GCF_052828545.1. Next base: position 4,011,384 of record NZ_CM128248.1, on the reverse strand, counting down.
TAGCTGCTCCATAATTTCTACCACAGCACTGTCTCCCTGAAGAGAGTTTTCCTTTAAGCCGAGCAGTTCTATTTGAGCATCTTCATGCTCAGCTAGTGCCACCACACTGTACCAATAACTGGCACCCGACCAGTCAGACTCTATTTTATAGCTAATCGGAGTGTATTTTTGTGGAGCTACTTCCAATACATTTTTCTCCCAGTCGGCATTTACATCCACTCCAAACGACTTCATCAAGTTGATAGTCATTGTGATATAAGGAATAGAGCCCACTTCTCCGGTCAATGAAATCTTTAAACCATCCGGTAAAGTTGGGGCTATCATCAAAAGAGCAGAAATATATTGGCTGCTCACATCTCCTCTGATGCTCACTTGGTTAGCCTTTTGTTTAGTAAAGCCTTTGATTTGATGCGGAGGGTAACCATCATTTTTTTGATAATCAATCTCCACTCCAATTGTTCTAAGAGCATCTACCAAAATACCGATAGGTCTCTCCTGCATACGAGGCGTCCCAGTCATCAATTTAGAAGCACCTTTAGCTGAAAAATAAGCGGTAAGGAAACGCATAGTGGTACCTGCATCAAGCACATCCGCTACATCACTATCTTCTTTCAAAAGTCTGATCATGGTCTGCGTGTCTCTGGCAGAAGCAAGGTTTTGCAGATCGGCATCAAAACCACAAAGTGCATTGATTATCAGAGCTCTATTGCTCTCTGATTTTGAAGACGCCAGTGGTATTTGCTTTTGAAAAGTTTCAGTGTTCTTTTTTAGCAGAATGCTATCCATTTCCTATTCCCTGTTATAATGAAGGGGCAAAGATAAAAGCATTCGTAAGATCATCAATACTGGAAAACCAATAGTCGGTTCTTTTCATTGATATTAATCCTGTTATAAAACTTTTGACGGTTTATTATCAGAATTCTGGCAGCTTCAATACCGCCTAGATAAAGAAAACTACTACCATTTTGCCAAGGCGGCCTTTTGAAATAAATCCAGTCAAGGGCAAAAGGCATTAAGGCAAACGGACTAAAACGATAGTGCAGCCCGGGTTTTAGATTTCTTTTGAGAACAATATCAACTTCATGAAGGTAGAACATCCTAACTTCTGTTCTGTTCATGGTTTCATCAAAATAAGCAAGGGAAAAGGTGCTATCAGTTACAGCAGTAATCTGACCATAAAATCGAGCACCGAAATCATTAATGAAGTTAAAAGGCTCGCCTTTGAATACTTTCCTTCTTTTGCGTCCATTAATTTTATCAATCACCAAATACTTCTCATGATTTACTAAAGCTCTGTATTCATCTGGCCTGTTTTCTTTTAAAAGCTCCTCTACTGTTTTGGGTTCTCGCATGTGCGGATCTTGGGCGTAACAGCACACGCTAAATACGGAGAGGAAAACGAATACAACTTTATTCATTTGACACTGTTGATTCTGACATAGATACACCGCCGGAAACAATCAGCTTCATTGCTTCGGCAGCAGAAATATTCACGGGCTTCACACTTTCTTTTGGCAGAATAAACATATCTCCAGAGAAAGCATAGCTGTGAGGACAATAAACGGCCACAGAGTCATCCTCCCCTATTTCATCAAAGCTTTCCTGCGTTAGAAAACCTAATTTCCTAATATTGTTTTCTTTATTGAGTGTAACCAAAACTGGCGTCTTAAACTTCTTTTTATCTCCAATAAAAGCAGATATCAAATCTTTAAATGCGGAGTAAAAGATTTTAACCAAAGGCAGGTTTTTGATCTTATTCTCAATCCAGATCTGAATGGTATTCGGCAGTAACTGACTAAAAACAAACCCGATAAGACTGGTAATACCAATGACCAACAAAAAACCTAAGCCTGGAATAACGATTTCCTGATTACGTGTGCCAGAGGCAAAACTTACTCTGAAAATGCTGTCTACAAAATCAAAAGCACTATACAGAATTAATATCGTGAAACCCACAGGAGCCACGAACAAGAGGCCACGAACAAAATAATTGACAAACGCCTTTAAAAGTCTCTCCATATACCTACAAGTTACCTACTTTCTTATCTTTTGGATACTTCACCTCGTATTTCAGTATCAAGTTTTTCGCACTTTTCTCACTCACATTGATATCCCAGGTAATCTTACCCGTTTCTTTATCTAATTTCCCGCTACTCAATTCTTCTACCTCTACTTCAATGGCAGAATCCTGAGAAACCGGCAACTGATCTTCTACACGCAAAGAGATTGATTCAGATTTGTTATTTTTTAAGATGAATTCGTATCCAAAGCTCTCTCGGATATTGGAGCCAAAAGTCCTTCTTTGCTTGAAGTCCTTTATTTCTTTCTTGCTCACCTCCACTCGTTCATCTCTTCCAAGACTTACCTTCAGAACTTCTTCTACTCCGGTTTTCCCGATATACGTTTTGCCAACGTATGCCCCTTCAAAATAAACATTACCACTCGCTGGAAGAAAACCATAGGTTTCCCAATCTTTCACTTCAGCAACCAAAAATCCATTAGAGTCAAATTTAGGAACAGCATAGGTCAAATATTCTGCTTCTATACTTTCCTTCTTAATTTCTACCATTTCTTCAGAACCCGACTTAATGGTATACGGCTTAGAAATCACAAACTGTTGATTTAGGGTTCCCGTTTCCAATGATACATAATCCGCACTGGATTCCATATCCATTTCAGCTACCGGAGCAGCTTCAAGCTCATTTTTGGCATAACTTTGCCTCATGGGTACAGGAGGGCGGTTTTCGTAAAAATAAAGGTATTTGGGAGAAAGCTCAGGTTTAACGGTTCTGCGGTTCACCTGTGCCGTTGAAAGTCTCACTTTTACATTATCCCAATCTACGCCGGTGTTTTGTCTCACCTCTGCTTTATACAAGACCACCATTGGGCTGTTGGTATTCTCTACTCTGATATCATAAAAAGGAGACCAGCCTGTATTATAGGCCATATAACTTAAATCAAGATTTGCCTTCCCTGATTTATTTGCTTCTATAGTTAATAATGCCTTTCCTAAAGGTAGATTTCTGCTTGGATCATTTTTCATTTGCTCCTCTAGGTTCTTTTTTTCATCCTTTAGCACATCTAGTTCCTTTTTGAGCAATAACTTTTCTTCTCCAAGAAGAATTAATTTCTTTTTGAAGAATACTGAGGCATTTTCTAATTCTGTTAAGCTCAATTTCTCATCTTCAGCCTTAATTTCGGTATTATCAAGAAGCATCTTTTGCTGCTCCTTATTCACCTCCAGCTTCATTTCCAGTATTTCAATATCGTCTTCTAGTTGATCCAATTCCTTTTGTAAACTGAGCTGACGCTTACTCATAAAATCTTTCTCAAATTTCACCGACAGAAGGACAAAGTCGCCTCTCCCTCCTATTGAGATAGAATTGGGATCTATAGTAGACGGGAGCTCAGTTATTTCAATGATTGACTTTCCTGCAGTGTATTCAAAAACCGCTGTAGATTTAATAAAAGCCTGATTAGTATAGACCGTTACCTCTTCCATTTTTGCTTTAACGGGTTCAGATGCCTTTAAGGGCTGAATGCAAAGGCATAGACTGAAAAAGAGGATTATAAGAGCTTGTTTCATTTCTTTCATTTTGTGATGTTGTTGTTCTTCATTTGTGTGATTTCAAATAAAAATACAGCAAATGACATTCTTCTCAATACCTAAAAAACGCATTTAAGGAATTTTAGGTCTTAGACTATTCATTTTTTTCTGTAGAACTACGCTGTGCTCAGCTTTTTGGTAATTTCGCGTTCTAAATCGTATCAATATGTCTTTTGAAGCAGAAAAAATAAGAGTATTTACCGAGGGAGTTTTCCAAGCTATAGGCTGCTCCGAAACAGACGCCAAACAAGCGGCAGATGTGCTGATTTCAGCAGACCTAAGCGGGGTTGATTCACATGGAGTTGCCAGACTCGCCGGGTATGTCAGACTATATGATCACGGGAGACTTAACCCAAAACCAGAGGTAAAAGTAATTCACGAAACACCTTCTACCGGTACGATTGACGGCGACCGAGGTCTGGGACTTGTGGTAGCTCCAAAAGCCATGGAAATCTGTATGGAAAAAGCCGTGAATGTAGGTAGTGGATGGATTTCTGTACAGAACTCAAATCATTTCGGTATAGCGGGTTACCACTCATCTCTTGCTTTGCAAAAAGATATGATTGGCTGGGCTATGACCAATGCTGCCCCTTTGGTGGTTCCTACTTTTTCAAAGGAAAAACTATTAGGAACTAACCCAATTTCGGTAGCAATACCAGCAAATAAGCAACCTGCTTTTCTGGCCGATTTTGCATCGACAGCAGTGGCATATGGTAAAATGGAAATTCTTCAAAGGCAAGAAAAGCCTGCACCGCTTGGCTGGGTTCAGGACGAAAATGGACAGCCAACCACTAATAATAACGCCGTTAAAGAAGGCGGTGGTTTATTACCTTTAGGTGGTACCAGAGAAAGTGGAAGCCATAAAGGCTATGGACTTGGATCAATCGTAGATATTTTCTCCGGAGTACTTTCTGGAGCTAATTTTGGTCCGTGGGTTCCTCCGTTTGCCACGGCAGGCTTTCATGGAGTGGCTGCCGAGCAGGTTGGTAAAGGCACTGGTCATTTTCTGGGAGCGATGCGTATCGATGGCTTCAGGCCTGCAAGCGAATTTAAAGAATATATGGATAAATGGATCAACCGTTTCAGATCTGCACCTGCTGTAGATGGAGAAGTAGTTCAGATTCCTGGTGACCAGGAAAGAAACTTCAAAGCGGAACGACTAAAGTCTGGTTTACCTTTGAATGACAAAGTGGTAGAGAGTTTGGAGGAGTTGAGTAAGCGGTTTGGGATTGAGTTTTGAAAAAATGCAATTTCTTATCTTCAAAATAAAAGATTTGGAAATCTTATCATGAATTCAAAATGAATTGTAAACTATGTGGTGAACAGAAAACATTGGTTAAAAAGTCACACATAATATCAGAGTTTCTGTTTGAGTCATTATACGATGCCGATCGAAAATTAAGAGAATTCGAACCGTTTTCCATATCCAAAGGTAAAGGAAGAATAAAAAGGCCATCGAGCGGTAAATATGAGGGTAATATTCTCTGTGAAATTTGCGAAAATAGAATTAGCAGTTTTGAAACTTATGCGAGTAAAGTATTTGACTTTTCTACTGGTAAAAGTAAAGACAAATCAGTCTTTCAAATAGATACCAAGGAATGGATTGCAATAAAGGGTCTTAACTATGATAGGTTTAAGTGTTTTCTTTTGTCCTTATTTTGGAGAGCAAGTATATCCTCTTTAAACGAATTTGCTGGAACTAATTTGGGACCGCATGAAGAAGAAATCAGAAGACTAATTTTAGGAGGTTTTGCTGGAAAGACTATGGATTACCCTACATATATCTACCTCCATAATGGCTTTAATGGCAACAATCTTCAATTCATTTCACCTCCTTCCGTCCATAAAACCCAAACAGGTCATTTGGTTTACAATTTACCAATATTGTCATCAATTATATCGTTATATGTTAACTCTCGAAATCATCCTTATCCGTATGGAATGAAGGAAACTGTGCTTAATTCACAGGGCGAAATAAAAATTGTTAAACTCACAAAAGAACTATCCACACAAATTCTAAATAAACATTTAAAGCTAAACCTGTAATTTATGTTCCATCTCAAAATGCTCCATTCCTACCTCCTCAAAAGGTGGCTTTGAGGTTTTAGTGTAACCTAACTTCTCATAAAAGCCAACGGCATAGTGGCGAGCGTGCAGTTTGATCTCTTTTACATTATTTTCTCTGGCATATTCCTCCAGAGCACTGACCAACTTCGTTCCTAATTGTTTCCCCTGAGCTTCCTCACTCACCGCCATTTGACGTAGTTTACCTATTGAGTTTTCAATTTTGAGAAGCACAACTCCTATCAGTTTGTCGTCTTCAATAGCCACAATATGTATTTGGTTTGGCTCGTCACTGAGATCATCATCACTAATACTTAAACCTATTGGTCTACGCAAAACCCTATCCCTAAGCTCCAATTCTTTTGGATACCATTCACTAGTGGTTTTGATACGAATTATTTCCATTTCAATTATTTCGTGAAACGAATAAAGGAAATCCAACCGATCATTTCAAAATCTGAAGAACTCTTTCGTGATTTGTGCCGTTCGGAAAAATAGTAGAAAGACAAAAGACCGTCTTACGTCTTGCGTCTTAAATCTTATGTCTTACCAAGTATGAAAGTAAACGTAGGTCTGGTACAAATGAGCTGTGTCGAGGATGTAGAACAGAACATTCTTAAAGCTATAGCCAAAGTAAAGGAAGCAGCTGCCAAAGGGGCGAATATCGTTTGCCTACAGGAGCTGTTTACATCGCTGTATTTTTGTGATGTAGAAGATCCAGAAAACTTCAATTACGCTGAGCCAATTCCAGGCCCTACCACTGATCGCTTTCGAGATTTGGCAAAAGAATTGGGAGTGGTCATCATTGCTTCTCTTTTTGAGAAAAGAGCTAAGGGACTGTATCATAACACTACAGCGGTGATTGACGCAGATGGTTCATACTTAGGCAAGTACCGCAAAATGCATATTCCAGATGACCCTGGTTATTATGAGAAATATTATTTCACCCCTGGTGATCTTGGATATAAAGTTTGGGATACAAAATTCGGGAAATTAGGTGTGCTTATATGTTGGGATCAATGGTACCCTGAAGCCGCTCGTATCACTTCACTCATGGGAGCTGAAATCTTATTTTATCCAACTGCTATTGGATGGGATACCAACGAGACCAGTGAGCTTATCAATAAGGAGCAATATGAGGCATGGCAGACCATTCAGCGAAGTCATGCAGTTGCCAATGGGGTCCATGTGGTTTCGGTTAATCGAGTGGGTAGAGAAGCGGATCAGCAGTTCTGGGGTGGCTCTTTTGTGGCAAATCCGCATGGTAGGCTTCTTTATTTAGCAAGTCATGATCAAGAGGAAGTGCATGTTCAGGAGATAGATTCTGAGGTAACCGAATATTACAGAACTACCTGGCCTTATTTCAGAGACAGGAGAATTGACAGTTACCAGCCAATTACCAAAAGATATATAGACGAGGATTAGTCTAGCGAAGTATTTTCTCGACTTCTACAATCTCAAAAACAGGATGGCTCTCAAGGATATCCCTGAATATTTTGGCGTGACCTGCCCCGTAAATAATTAATATTTTATGATCTGTACTACGCAAATGTGAGATAAGGTTCTGAATAATCTTGAAGTTACGATAATACTCTCTGGTCGTTATTTCTGCTCCTATATTCTCAGCATTATTATCCATCCAGGTTAGGGTATTCACATACTGAAGTTCACGTAAAGAAGCTTCTTTGTTCATCTGGATCAAATGCTCTTTGAGACTGAACCTTTTCCAAGACTCATGCTTCTGACTAACAGACTTGAATGATTCGGCAGCGATGCCTACTGAGTTCAGGTGCATACCCACAGAGGGTTTATTTCGCCCTACCTCCTTTGAGAAATCTGCCCAGTATTGCTCTATGGTATTCCCTCTTGCTTCTTCCCCTTCTGAATGGTTATAGTTGATACAGTAAACTCCTCTATTTAAATCAAGTTCAGCAGCTGTTTTTATACCCAGTTGGTAGATTTCGTTCTTTACGATCTGAGGACTTGAAGGATATTTTTTATTTCTGTAGTCCTTATATACTTCATCCCAAACTCTTTGAGCGGCAGGCGTATTCTCCACAAAAATCTTGTCGGGTTGGAATGCTGCAAGCTTCTTCACCATGGCTCTCACTTCCCTTTGTCTTTTTCTACTCAGTATATCATCTACTCCGGCATCCAAATAGTCGGTACTCTCGCCTATATGGAAAGTCCCTAGAATTGCGACTTCTATATGATTGATCTTGCTTTGCTGGGCCTGACACAGCAAAGTAGACAAAATGTAAATGACGAGTACTCTAAACATTTTCCTAATAAAACGAAAAGGTCACCAAATGGCAACCTTCTCTTTATAAAGCTATTTATGAATGCTCTATCCTACTGAACCCTCTAAAGAGATTTCTAATAGTTTCTGAGCCTCTACGGCAAACTCCATTGGCAACTGATTTAGCACCTCTTTGGCATAACCATTAACGATCAATGCTACAGCCGCTTCAGTGTCAATACCTCTTTGGTTACAGTAGAATAATTGATCTTCACCAATTTTCGAGGTTGTAGCCTCATGTTCTACAGACGCTGTTGAATTCTTCACCTCAATATAAGGGAAGGTATGAGCACCACATTTATCTCCTAGTAGCATTGAGTCACACTGGGAGTAGTTTCTTGCGTTCTCTGCTCTTTTGGCAATCTCCACCAAACCTCTATATGAGTTTTGACTCTTACCAGCTGAAATACCTTTTGAAACAATTCTACTCTTTGTGTTCTTACCCAGGTGAATCATCTTGGTACCTGTGTCAGCTTGCTGGTAGTTATTGGTAACAGCTACTGAATAAAACTCACCAATTGAGTTATCACCTCTCAATACTACGGATGGGTATTTCCAGGTTACGGCAGATCCTGTTTCTACCTGTGTCCATGAGATTTTTGAGTTATTACCAAAACAAAGACCTCTTTTGGTCACAAAATTGAAAACTCCACCTTTCCCGTTTTTGTCTCCCGGGTACCAGTTTTGAACAGTTGAATATTTTACCTCAGCATTCTCACCAGTGTAGATTTCAACCACAGCAGCGTGAAGCTGGTTTTCATCTCTTTGCGGAGCAGTACAGCCTTCCAGGTAACTTACATAAGAATCATCTTCGGCTACGATGAGTGTACGCTCAAATTGACCTGTACCTGCAGCATTGATTCTAAAGTATGTTGAAAGCTCCATTGGGCATCTTACTCCTTTAGGGATAAAGCAGAAAGAGCCATCAGAGAATACTGCCGAATTCAGAGCAGCATAGAAATTATCTTTAACAGGAACTACAGAACCTATGTACTTCTTCACCAATTCAGGGTGATTTTCAATAGCTTCTGACATTGAACAGAAAATTATACCTTTCTTGCTCAATTCTTCTTTGAAGGTAGTTGCAACCGATACTGAATCAATAACAGCATCCACAGCAACACCCGTAAGACGTTTTTGTTCATCCAGAGATATACCAAGTTTTTCAAACGTAGCTCTTAACTCAGGATCAACCTCATCAAGGCTATTAAGTTTCTTTTGCTGCTTGGGTGCAGAATAGTACTTAATCGCCTGAAAATCTGGCTTTTCATAGGTAACATTTGGCCACTCAGGCTCTACCATGTCTTTCCAGACTCTGTATGCCTTTAATCTCCACTCCAGCATCCATTCAGGTTCTTTTTTCTTAGCAGAAATGAACCTTACTATATCTTCACTTAATCCCGGAGGAGCCTCATCAGCCTCAATATCGGTATAGAAACCATATTTATAGTCTGACCCGGTTATTTCCTCAAGTAATTCTAAATCTTTTCTCATGTTACTATTGCCTCAAATTCTCTAACAAGACCTTATTGAATTCGGTTCTGCAAAGGTACGAATTATTCTAGCCCAAACTTCTAATTAGCAAGTTCAAAGATTACCGTCACCTCAAAAGTTTCATTATTGATCGTCAGATCGGTAGTTCCTGAAAAACTAGTCTCACTTACATCTGAAAGAACAAACTGTGGATTGTCAATAGATCTTCCTAAAAAAACAAAGCGATCAATGGTAATGCTACTTTCATCTTCCGCAAGCTCCCAGTTGGCTGTCAGAATCAAATCCGGATCATCAGGGCTACATTTTGTAGCTCCTTCTTTAAATTCATAAGAGAAGTCGCTAAAAAGTGTAATCAGGTTATCTGTAACACACGGATTTTGCGATGCAATAAGATTCACTTCCAAGTCTCCCTGTTTAGCGACACCTTCACTCACTCGCCATGTTTTAGAGTCTGTACCTGCCAAAAGCTCTATAGTAGGTTTATCAGAGCCTGGCTCAACATCATTATTCTTGCAGTTCAATAAAAGAAGAGCCAAAAAGCTCATTAACAGTCCATTTCTCATTGTCAATTTGTTAAAATTATCTTTGCCGCTTCTTCAGAGGCCTTTTTACTTCCGAGTTTACGTTTCAGTTCCCGATAAGACTCTAACTGATTTTCCCGAATTTTAGTATCCTCCAGTAGATTGTGTAGACCAGAGTAAACATTGGTTGTATTAAAATCATCTTGCACCAGTTCACTGACCACTTCTTCATCCATAATCAGGTTAACCAATGAAATGTATTTGACATTGATCAATTTCTTGGCGAGCCAATAGGTTATTCCCGAAGTCTGATAGACCACAATCTGAGGAACGTTGAATAATGCCGTCTCTAAAGTAGCCGTACCTGAAGCCACTATTGCTGCATCAGCCATCGCCAGCACATCATACGTTTTGTCTATCACAACTTCGCAGTTTCTTATACAGCCAAAAGATGCATAAAACGACGAATCAAGGTCTGCCACACCAGCGATGACAAATAAAGTGTCTTCGAACTTACGAGCCACTACTTTCATTTTCTCAGCTATTCGTTCTACTTCCTTTGGTCTACTTCCTGGAAGTAAGGCCACTACCCTATCAAATTCTTGAGGTAGCGACTTTCTAAATTCCTCTGAGGGTTGAAAGCGTTCAATTCTTTCCACCAGTGGATTTCCTACATAACTGACAGGGATATTCCTTTGAGAAAAATACTCCTCCTCAAAAGGCAGAATGGCGAGTAACTGATCTACATTTTTCTTTATTGACCTATTTCTGAAGGAGTTCCAAGCCCATGTTTTAGGAGCTATATAGTAATGAACTTTAAAGCCTTTTCTTTTGGCCCATCGAGCTATCCTTAGATTAAAGCCACTATAGTCTACCAGAATAATAGCATCTGGCTTAAAATCTAAAATCTGTTCTTTACAGGTTCTAAAAAGCTTCCTGATTTTACCAATGGAAGAAAGAAAATCTAAACCCATAAAGGCAAGTCCTTTGTAATCCTGCAGGATTTTAACACCAGATCTGGCCATCTCTTCACCACCCCATCCTTGTATTTCTGCTTTAGGGGACCTTTTATTAATAGCAAAAGCCAGGCTACCTGCATGGAGGTCACCTGACTTTTCACCGGCTATCATAAAAAATTTCATGCTATTTAGGACCGTAGTACTGAGCGTAATGATTTTCGGTTTCCTGTAACTTTACTTCATACAGCTGCACACCATATGTATCTCGCAAAATTGGCTGAAGTATATTCCAAATCGCAATGGCAAAATTCTCTGTACTCGGCAATATTCCTTTGAGGAAATCCACATCTTCATTGAGATAAGTGTGATCTACCTTAGAAATTATCGTCTCCTTTACCAGGTCTTTGAGTTTCTTCAAATCCATCACAAAACCCGTTTCCTCGTTCACTTCACCTTCTACAGTCACATAGAGTTCCCAGTTATGACCATGAAGTCTGCTACATGGACCAAAAACCTCGAAATTCTTCTCAGCAGACCATTTGTCATTATAGAGTCTGTGAGCGGCATTGAAGTATTCTCTTCTGGTAATTCTTATCATTCACTCAAAAATTTCTGCAAAAGTAGCATTAATTTCTTTGTACTCTTATCATAAACTTAATTTCACTCCTGCACTTAACCATCTACCTGGCTGCTCTACAAATCCGAAATCAAAGTATTGATAATCAAGGAGGTTCTGAGCATCTACAAACAAGCCTACACATTTAACCTGATATGCTAATCTTGTATTGACCAAATGTACAGGCATATAAGATACGGGCTCCTCATCTTTACTAGCCTGATATGCTCCCTCCCTTTGCTGGTAATTATAACTAGCCGTGAGATTTAATCCTTTGGCTATTTGCAGATCAAAACTTGCCCCAAGGTTATGTCTCAAAAAGTTAAGTGTGTAAAACGACTGAAAGCCATCTTCTTTTCGGTCTGCTTTAAGGTAAGCGTAATTGAAACGAACCCTCTTTAAGGCCCCTTCATTGAAGGTGTAGGCCGCAGAAAGCTCAAGTCCTGCCATATTGATATCATCAATATTCTCCATCTCGGGTACATCTTTCTCGGGCCTTTTCACCTTGTCAATAGCATCTGAGGTTTTCTTATAGAACAAGCTGGCATTGGCCAACCAACCGTTTCCGGCATATTTATATCCTAACTCAGAATTCAGTGCCTTCTCAGGTAAAAGCTCCGGGTTTCCTCTAACTGTAGAGGTATTCAAATATTGCTCTGTAAATGTCGGGAAACGAAGAGACCTGTTTAACGTACCGTAAACGGTATGACCTGTGGCGGGGTAAAAAGAAATATCAACACCTGGGTAAAATTCTGTACCAAATTGACTGTTCAGGTTTACTAATGTACCTGCACTTATTCCAAATCTATCCCACTCTTTCTGATGCTCAATAAAAACAGAATAATTATCACGACTGAAAGCTTTGGAATAGTAAACCCTACTAAAACCTTTCACCGCCTCAGGTTCAATATCATCTCCTAATCTGTTACTTTTTATGGCTTCGTTTCTGAACTCCAGGCCACCAGATGTAACACCAAAGTCTGATCGGTATCTCAATTTAACTTCTGCATCTGCTACAGCAGATTGATGAAAATTGACTCTTTGAATTAGCGTATCGCGGTAATTATTGAAATCATACATATCATCATGAACTCTATAAGATAGATTCATGGTAGCAGTGAGCTTATTCGAGAAATTATGTATTCTGCTTAAAGCAATAAATGTAGCCCCGGTTTCTTCATACTGATCAAAAAAAGCGGGATGATAGAAATTGGATGCACCAAACTCCTGAGCAGTTAATCCACCTTGCAATGTCCATTCTCCACTTTTATCTGAAAGCCTGTTAATGGAGTATAAGGTTCTTCTATCAAAAGCCGTGTTATAGGCATAACCATCAGATTTCATCTTGGACCAGCCCAAGCTTCCTGAATAGTTTTTATTACCTAAGCGGATATTTTGACCGTATGACTGAAGTCCAAAAGCCCCAACCTGAGCTTCTGTATCTACTCCATTTTCCTGGTTTCTTTTGGTAATGATATTTATGACTCCGCTAAACGCTGCAGGACCATAAACACGGGAAGCTCCGCCTTGCAATACTTCGATTCGCTCGATCATTTCAATGGGCACCGGAATATTCATGCTGTGATGCCCCGTCTGTGGATCATTAATTTTGATACCATCAATCATGACCAGCGTTTGATCAAAATGACCTCCTCTGATACTTACATCTGACTGAACTCCTAATGGAGATCGGGAACGAACATCCACATTCAAAGCCTGAGATAATACTCCTGCTATAGTTTTAACAGGCAAAGCCTCAATCGTCTTAGAGTCTATAACTGTTATATTTCTGGCCGTTTTTAGAAGAGAAGTAGAATTAATATTTCCGGTCACTTTAATTTCTGAGAGGTCTACCGAAAGTGAATCCTGGGCTACTAAAGCATGAGTAGCCAACACAAAAAAGAATAGTTTTTTGAACATTAGTATTTATAAATTGAAATGAAAAATATGAACTGGTTAAGCCATGCTCATCTCTTCATTCATTTTACTTAATGCTCTAAAATCTATTTTCCCAGCCTCAGAATGAGGCAATTCTTCTAATTCGATAATAAAGTTTGGCTGCTTAGATTTCGGTAGTTTTTCATTGAGAAAGAGTCGAACTTTTTGCACCGCATCCTTTTCAGCATCCAGGGTTACTATAAAAAGCACAAGCTTTTCTGAATGCTCACGCTTTACCAGTGCAGCCTCTTTAACTATGGTCAGGCATAGAGCTGTGTTTTCAATCTCCTGAGCAAAAATATTGAGCCCACGTCGATTAAACATCCGCCCTTCTCTACCTAGAAGAATTAGTTTTTCCCCTTCAAAATACCCAAGATCATTTACCGTAGGATTTGACTCGTAATCAGGGGAAATATAAGGACTGTGAACCTTTAACTGATGACCTTCAATTTCAATATCAACCTCGGGAAAGGCACGCCCCACTGAGGCTGAATTCTCTAGAATTTCTTCATTTTGATGGTAAGAAATATGGCCTAATTCTGAGGCTCCATAGTACTCAGAAAGGGTTACGTTCGGTAGAAGTCTTAAAATCCTACGAGCAGTAGTGGCATCAAGTTTTTCTCCCGCCGTTACGAAAGATGTAATTTGATCCATCTTTAGGCCATTCTTTACAAAAAGACGGGCATGTGATGGTACCATAAATACTGATGACACTTCAGCTTTTTCCACCAAATAGGGCCATGAAGCTGCTTCTGAGAGTTCCGTAAGGATCACTGTACTCCCTTGCCATAACGCATGTAAGGCAGAATTTAGGTTGGCAGAATAACCCAGAGCATTGACTATTAATACACGATCCTCAGAATTGTTGCTAAAAATCTCTGATTGATAGCCAAAAGCCTTTTCCCAATTATCATTGGTTTTCCAAATGACTTTACTTTTACCTGAGGACCCTGAACTTAGTAGGCCTAACCTAAAAGAAGATGAACTTTTCTTGGGCTCAGCAACAGCTTCAACCTCCTCCGACCCAAATCCTGCAAATAAAACAGCCCCTTCTACATGTTCTAATTCTTCAATCTGAGCAGACTTCAAATCACTCGGAAGAACCATACCACTTTTACCAATGAGGTTGCAAGCAAGTATACCAATAATATCATGATAATCACCCGCTTGAAATAAAAAGGTAGAATTTGGAATTTGATTAAGTTTCTCGGCAGTTTTGAAGATTTGGTTTCTCAATTGGCCGAAAGTGATTCTTCGAGAACCATAGCAAATTGCCTCCTTATCAGGATTTAATTCTGCTGCTATCAATACCTTTTCAACCATCATTCAATATTCTCAACCAGTACTGCCGCACCGAAACCGCCGGCTATTCCTGCCGAAACGACGCCAAATTTCAACCTTTTTTGCTTTAAGGCAAAAACAAGATGCATCAAATTCATCATTCCTGAGGCAGAGTATGGGTGACCATATGCCAAATTCCCTCCCAGAATGTTTATTTTATTTGGGTCGACTTTAAAATATTTACTGAACGCCAAGGCTTTAGCACCAAATGACTCATTTACCTCAAAGAGGTCAATATCTTCTATTTTTAATGAAAAAGTTTGAATCAGCTTTTCTACTGCAATTAGGGCACCTTCTGGTGCTTTACCAGGTGGAATACCGATGAGTTCAATCTTTTTTATTTTAGCCAAAGGTTTAGAGTCAAATAAAGAACCAGAGACTAAAGCTAAACTCGCCCCGTCATGATAATGTGCTGTATTGGTAGAATCATTAAGTTTTGAACTACTAGCTCGCCTTAGCGACTGAGGTGTAAGGTTTTCATTAATCGTTTGATCAATTCTCGACTTCCCGAATGGATCTAAAACAAAAGAATTATAGGTCTCAGATTGACTAAAAGCAAAAGCTTTCTTTTGACTCTCTAAGGTCCAATCCAGCAATTCTTCTTTTTGGAGATTAAATTTTAAAGCCAATTCAGAGGCTGCCTTCATCAGATCAGACTCACCCGATGGATCAAAGTCAGCGACTTCTAACTGATCAGTTTTTTTACGAGGATCTTTTTGATGATAGGACCTGAATGGCTTCAGCGAGTTACTTTCCATGCCCCCAATAATCATTGGATAATTGGCATCAAGATTTACTAAACCCTGTGCTAAGCGTAAAGCCTGATATGATCCCCCGCATTGCAAATCAATAGTAGATGCCTTAGTGTGTTCAGGAAGTTTGGACAATAGAGTGGTGTACCGTGCCATATTGCCCATAGTGCCGATTGAATTGGCGATAAGAACCTCCACCTCTTGTTGTGACAGCAGTGGATTTCTTGCTATGAGCCGATCAATAAGAAAGGATGCCAGTTCTTCTGGAGGAGTAGTTTTATAATACCCTCCTCTTTTTCCTGTCGGTACGCGAACCAGATCGTATATGTACAAATCGCTCATTTGAGCTACAAATCTAAACGAAAAAAGGCGACTCCGTGGAGCCGCCCTTCTATATACAATAAACTAAGATTTAGTACTTATATATTTTTCTCGAAACCTTCTTGGCATCATCCGTTAAGATGATCATTTGATAAACACCAGGCTTAAGGTTAGAGATATCAACTGTGGCTTCTCCACCATTAATTTTAAGTTGTTTCACCAACACTGTTCTGTTATCCTGATCAACTAAGGTAACCTTTGTACTTTCTCCTTCAACTTTCAAGTTTAACACATCTACCGTTGGATTCGGGAATACATTGATAACACCTACTGCCTCAGCATAAGGTACCTCTACAACATTTGAAGGATCAGATGATCCTACAGAGTTTCTTGCTCTTACACGGTAGCTATAAACAGTACCAGAAGTCACATCAGAATCTGTATACATTGTAACGTTTCTTCCAACTGAAGCTAACTCAGCGAAATCACCACCGTCCATTGCTCTCTCGATAGCAAACTCAGACTCTTTCTGGGAATCATCTTTCCAAGTTAACATGATAGACCCATCACCCATTTCGGCATCCAGATCATATGGAGATCTTGGTTCTTTTGAGAACTCAACAGTTGCAGTCACAACTTCTGAGTAAGGACCATCTCCGTAAGAGTTAAATCCTTTGATTCTGTAGGCGTAAGTTACACCTTCCTGAAGAGGCTTGTGTACAAACTTCGTTAAATCCTTATTAATTGTAGCACCTGGCTTCCAACCTGCATTATCGATATTGAACTCAACCAAATAACCATCTTCATCATTTGCTACGTCTGTAAATGTCAGAACGTTCTCAATTTCGCCCAAAACATCTGTTTGAGTCATGATAGCCAAATCAGTTGGTGCATCAGGAGGTCCAAGAGTTCTGAACCAAATCTGTTGACTTTGAGCACTTGTTCCGTGGGTATAGTTTCTTTGGATAATCGTTACACCTACCCATGTTTTTGGTTGCAAATCAGGGATCACATAACTATTAGCGTTTGCGTAAGTAACATCCAATCTTTCACCTGTTGTGCCATCTTGGAATAAGAACTCTAATTTAACTTCGTTCGCATCAATGATGCCATCTAAACAATCAAAGTCCTGAGCACCTGGTGTCCAGAAAACAGTACCTGTTGTACTGGTAATTTGATCTTCAGGAGCTGAAAGATTAGTCGGTGCATTCATTGAATAGTTAGGCAGTGTCACCGTAACCACATCCGAATTCGTTAGACCAGTTTCGTTTGTAGTAGCAATTCTAATGCTCAATGTCTGACCTGGAGAACCAACAATATCTCTAGTTACTACAGCGGACATAGGACCAAAAGCAACGATACCTGCACCCACTGAAATGGTATACTCATCGGCTAAACTTGGATCAGCATAAATTGCCTGTACTCTAACTTTCTCAGGACAAACTTTTACCACCATAAAGCTATCTGGCTTTGGAGGAAAGTCTCTGTTTGTTTTTTGTTGTACTTCGTTACTCAGAATTGAGTTTGTACCCTTCTTTGCGATTGCTCTGAATTTGTAATTTGTATTTGGATTTAGTCCAGTAATCTGAACTGGCATCTCTCCACCTGAAACAGTCACTGTTTTGGCAATTACCCAATTTGTTGATCCAACAGGGGCAACTTCAATAACGAAATTATCCTCACCTGTTACATTATCCACAAGATTAAGAGTCACAGAGTTTTGATTTTTATCTAAGACGCCAACAGTAACAGTACCTGTGAAAGCCGTGTAGGTGTATGCACTAGTCTGTACATAACTTGATTCGAGCGTTCCAGCAGGATCAGACTCTACCTTAACTTGCCATATGTAAGTTGTTCCGTCAGTTAAACCAGCCACAAGATAGCTGTAGTCAGTTGTTCCTGTGTAGGGTACGGTGGCTATTGTAGTAAATGTTGTACCACCATCTGTGGATTGTTGAAGAATAAAATTAAATGAACCTGGAACAGTGTTATTCCAAACCCATTTAACAAGGGCATCTTCTCCCTTTTCTTGGTAGTCCACTTGTGTTGGAGGAGCTATAGACGCCTGTCCAATCGCCTTGTTACCAACGGTAATAGTTAATAAAAAAATGATTGCCAGGAAAGCCCTAGTAAACACGTAAATTTCCTTTTTCATGTAGAATTAAGTTTATTGTATTAGGTGTAAATATAGATCATTCAAAAAGCCTTAAAAAGGCATCTTTAGCTAAAATTAGAGAAAATTATTTTACGGTTCTTAGAAATTGCTTATAAATAATTCTGCATCAACAACTTACGAACCTCAACCGCCTGCCTCACATCATGTACTCTGAGTATAGAACTCTTCTGTAACAGAGCAAGGGTATTTAGGGCAGTCGTGGCATTCAGAGCCTCGTCTGGAATAATGTTTAATTTCTTCCAAATCATACTCTTTCTGGAAAGGCCGGCAAGAAGAGGAAATCCCAACAATTGAAAACTTTTTAGACGATTTAGTAAGACATAATTTTGATCCATATTTTTTGAAAAACCGAAGCCTGGATCAATTATAATGTCTTTGACTCCTTTCGAAATTAAAATCCTGGTTTTCGCTTGAAGTTCTTTTAGAACGTCCGTCACCAAATCCTCATAAGTATTTAAAGATGTCATTGTAGCCGGTGTGCCTCTCATGTGCATTAAAATGTAGGGGACCTGAAGTTTTGCAACGGTATCAAACATTTTTGAATCCAAATTTCCACCTGATACATCGTTAACAATACCAGCTCCGGTCTTCACTGCCTCAGTAGCTACCTCTGACCTAAAAGTATCAATGGAAATAGGAATCTGTGGGTAAGTTTTTTGAACCAGTTCTACTGCAGGCAATACCCTATCGATCTCTTCTTGGACGCTAACCTCTGCCGCACCCGGCCGAGTGGAATAACCACCAATATCAAATATATCAACCTCCTCCTCAGCCATTTTATGCAGCGTTTCTCCAATCAATTCCAGCGAGGTCTTCCTACTTTTATCGTAAAATGAGTCTGGTGTTACATTCACGATTCCCATGATCTTGGGAATGGAGAGGTCCATTAATTTTCCCTTAACATTGGTAAGTTGTTTCATGGTAACTTCAATCACCTTATTTTTATAGCTTTGCAAATCAACAAAAAAATGCCCTTTTCCTTACGCAAATGCAAAAAACAGAAGGTCAATACACAGAAGTAATAGAGAAATGTAAAGATATATTCTCAAAAAAAAATGCTGACTATGGGACATCCTGGAGGATACTTAGGCTTCCGTCTATTACGGACCAAATATTCATCAAAGCCCAAAGAATCAGAACCTTACAAGAAAATGGCTTTGCGAAAGTAGACGAAGGTCAAAGTTCAGAGTTTATTGGTATCATCAACTACTGCGTGATGGCTTTAATTTTGATAGAAGAAAAAGAAGGCAACATCATCAGTGAAGATTTGACCCTTGAGTATTCGGCCAGAATTAAAGAAGTCATGGAGTTACTCTTTAACAAAAATCATGACTATGGTGAAGCCTGGCGTGAAATGCGTGTAAGTAGTATGACGGACATCATCCTGATGAAGCTTTTGAGAATCAAACAGATTGAAGACAATCAAGGCAAAACCATTATATCTGAAGGTGTTAAGGCCGGATATCAGGATATTATCAATTACGCTGTATTTTGTATGATAAAACTTCAAGAAGAAGCTCAATGAAACTAATTGCTCAGATTGCCCGAATACTCGTAGGCATTGAATTCATATTTTCAGGATTTGTGAAGGTGGTAGACCCTTACGGTACCGGACTGAAATTACAGGAGTATTTCGAGGTCTTTGCCGAAGATTTGCCTTTTCTAAGTGGCCTATTTGAGTTATTCGCTTCTCAAAGTCAGACGCTGTCTCTCATCTTCTGTGCTGCCGAACTGATTCTTGGTGTGGCCTTATTGGTTTCATTTAAAATGCCCAAAACAGCTTGGGTAGTTTTAGGTCTCATGGGCTTTTTCACCTTTCTTACGTTTTATTCAGCCTACTTCAACAAAGTAACTGATTGCGGATGTTTTGGAGATTTTCTAAAACTTAAACCTTGGACATCTTTCTACAAAGACATCATTAGCCTGGGTGTTATTCTCATCATCTTTTTTAACAGGAAAAGCTATAACGAATGGTTCATGGCGAAGCCTATTACGCTGATAGCGACTATCATTGCTTTCGGTATAGGGCTATATGCTAAAAGATACCTGCCGATATTAGATTTCCTTCCTTATGCCAAAGGATTAAGTATAGCGGAGCAAATGCAGCCAACTGGCGTCAAACCTATTATAGAATACACTTTCTTGGATAAAGTGAACAATGAAGAGTTACAGTCTGTAGAGTATCTTATGGATACGGCTCAGTATAAATACTTAAGTTCAGTAGTGTTAAATGAGGATGAAATTCAACCGAAAATTACTGATTTCTCAGTCACAGGTATAGAAGGTGATGACCTAACTCAAGATGCTTTTACAGGAAAAAGGGCTTTTTATATCTTCAAAAAGCTGAAAGGTATCTCAGAAGATGAATTAAAAGAAATGGCTGACTTAGGAACAGCTCTTCAAAAACAAGGTTTTGAAATAATGACATTAACCTCTCTCCTATTGGAAGATTTTAACACATTCCATAGTTCACATCATATTCCGGGAACGGCGTACAATACAGACGAGAAAGTTCTTAAAGCCATGGCTAGAACAAATCCAGTCATTTATGTGTTAGAAGATGGTGTGGTAAAAGGAAAATGGAGTAGCCACAATATTCCATCTGAATCTGAGGTTTTAGATGTATTAAAATAGTATTTGTTAATCGATAAAAGAACGATAGAGAAAGAATGACCACTAATATTTATATGTTAGGGATGCCTTCTTCAGGCAAGAGTACACTAGGAAGACAATTAGCAAAAGAATTAAACTACGACTTTGTCGACCTTGACAGAAAAATAGAAGTAACCGAAGGAAAAAAAATAAAGGAAATTTTCAGACTGGAAGGTGAAGAGTATTTCAGGAAAGTTGAAACAGACCAACTGAAGAAAATAGAACCAGATAGTAAACTTGTGATAGCCACAGGTGGTGGCACTCCGTGTTTCAATGAAAACATGGATTATATCAAAGAGTCTGGTATAAGCGTTTTCCTTGATGTTTCTCCTGAGAATCTGGAAGAAAGAATGAGGTCTAGCAGAAGAAATAACAGACCTATGTTTAAACTGGAAAACGACAACCTTCTGGAAACACTTCAGGAAACCTATAATACGCGAATAGACATTTACAAGAGAGCAGATATTATTATCGAAGGTGATACTGATGCAAGTACCATTATGTGGATACTTGATGCACAGTTCGCCAGAGGTTAAGTTCTCAATTCTACTTATAAAAAAATAGCAGGCCATAACGGTCTGCTATTTTTATTTGAGCTCACTTCCAGCTTTAGAAGAAAGTACCCACTGTAATGGTTAAAGTGCCTGACTTTTGATCTATAACAGCTGTATCATAGTTCTCAGGCACACTCAATACATACGGAGTATAAGCTGAATTAAATCGCGTTCCTGAATAAGAAACATCTGCAAAGAATTTCGCAGATCTGAAACCGGCTCCACCCGACAAAATTAAGCTTGATCTGTCAATACCATTATCTGACGAATAGGGATCAGCCAAGTAATTTACACCACCACGAACTCTCGCTTTACCCAATCTCATTTCTGCTCCGCCTTTAAAATTGAGGACATCTTTATAGACATCGCCTATTGCTCTGTTCTGCTCTGAAGTCCAGGTTTCACTCTGCTTATCCCTTACATTCATTCCACCATAGCCAACATACTCAGCCTCGGCACTAATTACACCTATTTTATTAGGCAGAATATAACCAACTCCGGCCGTAGCTCTTAATGGTGAAGTGATCTTATAATCAAAAGTACCAGGCACCAGTTCTACGGTTGAAAAATCCGTCTCAAACGTATTAGGCTTCTGGTCTATACTTACTGCAGAGTAAAAAGTTTCATTGACACTCATGGCTGTAGGTGTAGTCACATTAAAACCTATTCTAAATTCATCTGTTACCCTATGGATGACGCCCAAACTAAGATTTATCCCTGTACCTCTTACTACTAACTCGTCCTGGTAGACAAAGGCATTGAAAATTTCACCATTCGGAAAATCCTCTTGATGGGCATTAATTGAGTTATAATTCAAACTCTGGATTCCTACTCCTGCACCCAGGTATGTCTTGTCTTTAAGATTAATCCCATAACTAAAGTTGAGCTGACCAAGGTTACCACTTTCAGTAACTCTACCACTTTGACTTACCGGAAAACTTGGTTCTACTACCACATAACCATTCTCGTAGGGGTCAATGAGGTAAGCCTGATAATACAATGCTTCAGGTGTTTGTGCTACACCAGAAACCGGGTCAAATTCCGCATCTAAATCAGCAGGACTTGCACCGCTAAATGTTGCTTGCTCCGCAAAATAATCCATCATTGAACTAGCATTATTTGAGCCCGAGTAATCGAACTCATTATAAAAATTGACCAGATTGTTATAACTGATTCCAAACGACGATTTATTCGATGACGCCCTTCTGTTCTTTCTGTTAAACACAACGGACGCATGACCAATTGATGAGTTTGTAGAGTTTCTACCAGTGCTCTGACCCAGATAGGATGCTGTACTACCTGAACTCTTGAAGTTTGGAGAAATACTAAATTCAGAACGGTTATAAAAACCAAGACCCGCAGGGTTTACAAAAGTATTGCTGGCATCACCCCCTAAGGCTGTAAAAGCACCACCCATAGCTGCAGTCCTGGCTGTTCCGTAGTTTTGATATTGAGAAAACTTAAAAGCATCCTGACCATAAAAATGACCATCTAAATTGACCTGTGCCTGAGCCATCGTAGTTCCTAAAAGAAGAACCAATATGATTATTGAATATTTTTTCATTTGTCTGAATTTTAGTGCTATTGAAAGATTTCTACTCTTCTCAAAAGCAATATTTTGTTAAAGTTAGGCTAAAAAAATCCCCACCAAACATCGTTTGAATATCTGGCGGGGTATGATTTCGTCACATTTCCACCACCTTGAGAGTGATGACTGAACTAGTACTATCTAGGACTTCTTGATGAAGAGCTACCTCTTGAACTTGAAGATGAGCTACTTCCTCTTGAGTAACTTCCCGAAGAAGACGAAGTTCTTGTAGAGCTACTGCTAGGTCTGGAATAGCTGCTTCCTCTACTCGTAGATGAAGGTCTGTTGTATCCTGAGTTTCTGGAAGAAGAAGGCGTGCTGTATGAACCGCTACTTCTTGAGCTCGTACCTCTTGTGCCATAAGAACTCGTAGAAGCTCTTCTTGCTTCAGTTCTATTGAATGTTCCTGTTCTACCTGAAGTCGTCGCTGTTCTACCAGAATAGGCAGTAGCTCCGCTTCTTGAAGGTGTATACGTTCTACCAGAGGTTGTTGTAGCTGTTCTTCTACTCGTGGTAGTAGCGGCTCTTCTGGTGTAAGTATCATAAGATGTTGGTCTCGTACTTGTCACACGTCCGTTAGCTCTTGAGGTTAATTCACCCCTGCTAGCTGTTTGCGTAGCACTGGCTACTCTTCTGGAAGATGTAGTAGCCGAAGGTCTTCTGGTGTTTACAAAACCATTATTGTAGACACTGCTTGCTCGTCCGCCTGCTCTTGGTCCGTAAGCTACTTCTCCGCCAAAACGAGTATCAGTAAATGATCTGTTCCAAAATACTGGCTGTGCTCCATAGTAAGGAGACCATCCATAAGCGTAGTTATTAAGACCATAACCTCTGAAAGAATTGAAGCCCCAAGGCGAATATCCATTAAAGCCCCATGGTGAATAAGACCAGTTGTTCCATCCATAGTTAAATGGATTGTAACCGAAACTGAAACCAATTCTAGAAGCTAGCGGAACGTATCCATATGCCCCAAAAGAATTCCAGCCCCACGGACTAAAGCCAAACGAGTTCCAAGAATTCCAACCACCCCAGGTATTCCAGTTATTGAATGAATTCCAGCTGTTCCATGAGTTCCATCTATTCCAGCTTGCTGGCCCGTTATTCCAGGCGTAATCATTCCATCCTTCAGAATATCCGTCAGCATAGCCAGAAGAATACCCTGCATTAGGATTAACGTTTCTATTCAAGTCCCTTGAAGTGACATAATTCTCATCATAGTAAGCGTCTGTTCCTTCCACAGTACTATCCAAAGGCATACGATCATATGCATCGTTATAATTCTCCAGATAATCAGGAGCGTATGAATCTGCTTTTTTAGATACAGTAGGTGAATAAACCACGGCAGCGTCACTTGATGAACCATACAGGTCATCATACTCTCCATTACTCACCACAGTTTTACTTGTAGAACAGCTTGTCAAATAAGCCGCTGATAAAACTGCCAATCCCAAATATTTTAAATTTATCATAGTTGTAACTATTTAGTCTTCCACTGAACAATCTACTCTTTAGATGCATCAGAGCCCCCGTAGGTTGCATCAGTTCAAAAAAATCTTTGTAGAGAACAATTAATTTGACACTGAAAGCACTCTGACCCATACAAAACTACCCAAAAAACTTATCTTTGCAAGCCCTAAATGAGTATTAACAAAACGTTATTCATTGGGCTTTATTTAGATCGTTTTCTAAAAATAAATACGTAAAAAATGGCAAAAGGGCTTCCTAAAAGAAGTGAAAATTATTCTGAGTGGTATAATGAACTGGTTAAGCGTGCAGATCTGGCAGAAAACTCAGATGTACGAGGGTGTATGATCATCAAACCTTATGGATTTGCAATCTGGGAAAAAATGCAAAGAGCTTTAGACGATATGTTTAAAGAAACAGGTCATAGCAATGCCTATTTCCCTTTATTCATACCCAAATCTTATCTCTCAAAAGAAGCCAGCCACGTAGAAGGTTTTGCTAAAGAGTGTGCAGTCATCACCCATTATCGTCTTAAAAATGATGAAGAAGGCAATGGTGTAGTCGTAGACCCTGATGCCAGACTCGAAGAGGAGCTTATTGTAAGACCGACCTCAGAAACTGCCATCTGGAACACCTACAAGAAATGGGTGCAGTCTTACAGAGATTTGCCTATCCTATTAAATCAATGGGCCAATGTGGTTCGTTGGGAGATGAGAACAAGAATTTTCCTTAGAACTGCTGAATTTCTGTGGCAGGAAGGTCATACTGCTCATGCTACACGTGAGGAGGCAGAAGAAGAGACTGCAAGGATGCTCGATGTCTACGCCAAATTTGCGGAAGAATGGATGGCGGTACCTGTAGTCAAAGGTCATAAAACAGCTAATGAACGTTTTGCAGGAGCAGAAGACACACTTTGTATAGAAGCCTTAATGCAAGATGGCAAAGCTCTTCAGGCCGGCACCTCACACTTTTTGGGACAAAACTTTGCTAAAGCATTTGACGTGAAGTTTCAAAGTAAAGAAGGTTCTCTGGAGCACGTCTGGGGAACTTCCTGGGGTGTAAGTACCAGACTAATGGGAGCACTCATAATGGCCCATTCTGATGATCAGGGTTTGGTTTTACCTCCAAAACTGGCCCCTATTCATGTGGTATTGGTACCCATTTTTAAGGGTGAAGAACAATTGGAGCAGATCAGAGGATTGATTACTCCAATGATGGAAGAACTAAAAGCAGCTGGCCTTACCATAAAGTTTGATGATGACGACCAGGCCAGACCAGGGTGGAAATTTGCAGAGTATGAAATGAAAGGAGTTCCCGTTAGAGTAGCGGTAGGTATGAGAGACCTTGAAAAAGGCTTAGTGGAAGTGGCACGAAGAGATACTTTAAGTAAAGATCAGATTCAGCTGGAAGGTGCTGGCAAGTACATCATTGAACTGATGGACACCATTCAAAACGAAATGCATGCCAAGGCCCTCAATTTCAGAACAGAAAACACGTCTGAGGTAAATACCTGGGACGAGTTTAAGGCTCAGGTAGAAAAAGGTGGATTCATTTCTGCTCATTGGGACGGTACTCCCGAGACAGAGGACAAGATCAAGGAACTCACCAAGGCTACTATCCGTTGTATCCCTTTTGATGGTGACAAAACCCCAGGAAAATGCGTTTTGACAGGAAATCCATCTGAAAGAAGAGTTCTTTTTGCGAAAGCATATTAATTAATATCAGTGAATTAATTCATTGATAAACAAACAAATATAAAATGGTAAAAACTGGAGACACCATAAAGGTGCACTACAAGGGAACATTAAACGACGGTACACTATTTGACAGCTCAGAAGGACGCGAGCCTTTGGAGTTTGAAGTAGGTAGCGGCATGGTCATAAAAGGTTTTGATGATGGTGTGATGGGTATGGCTGTAGGTGAGAAAAAATCTGTGAACATCCCTGCCAAAGAAGCATATGGCGAAGCGAACCCTCAAATGATCTTTGACTTTGAGAAGGCTCAAATACCTAATGATATTCCATTAGAGGTAGGTGGCACGCTAAACATGCATAATGGTCAACAAACTGTACCCGTAAAAATTCTTGAGGTAGCAGAAACAACCATCAAATTAGATGCGAACCATCCTTTGGCCGGACAGGATCTTAATTTTGACCTGGAGCTGGTAGATATTCAGGCTGGTGGAAACACGAGCGTAAACTTTGAAGAGGTGAAGTAATTCACATTCAGAGGAAAGTAAAAAGCACTTTGAGTATTCAAAGTGCTTTTTTTTATGGTTTAGAATACCTTTTGGGCAACAGCCAGAGTGGTAGAAGATTTACTCATGGTATAGAAGTGTAGGGCGGGCACCCCGTATTCTTTAAGTTCTTTACACTGATGCACACACCACTCAATCCCAATTTCTTTGGCTATTTCATTTGAAGCTGCATTCTCAACTTCATTTTTGAATTCATCTGGCATATCACAATAAAACAGCTTAGGAAGTATCTCCATTTGTCTTTTATTGGCTAAAACCTTTAAGCCTGGAATAATTGGAACTGAAATGTCGGCCGCTCTGCATTTATCTACAAAATCAAAGTATTTCGAATTATTGAAGAACATTTGCGTGACGATATAGTCTGCTCCAGCATCTATCTTTTTCTTCAAAAAATCAAGATCAGTTTCCAGGTCAACTGCCTCAAAGTGCTTTTCTGGATAAGCCGCAGCTCCAATACAAAAGTCAGTTTTGAAAGAATGAGGCTCCTCATCATACAGATATTTTCCTTTGTTAAGATCACTTATTTGACCTATCAGTTCAGAAGCAAAGGCGTGTCCTCCTGATTTTGGTTTGAAAACATTGAATGGCTTGGCAATGTCTCCTCTTAGAGCCATCACGTTATCTATTCCGAGATAATTAAGGTCAAAGAGCAAGTCTTCCGTATCTTCTTTGGTAAATCCTCCACATAAAACATGAGGTACAGGATCTACATTAAACTTGTGCATAATAGCGGAGCAAATACCTACCGTACCCGGTCTTCTACGGGTCTTCACCTCTTTCTTACCACCATCAGGCATATCTTTTATAAAATACTCTTCCCGGTGATAAGTGACATCTATAAAGGGAGGCTTTAATTCCATCATGGGCTCTATCCCTGTCAGCAGTTCTTCGATACTGTTGCTCCCTTTGGCAGGTGGAATTATCTCAATGGAGAAAATGGTTTTCCCTTGTGCATTTTTGAGGTGATCGGTTACCTTGGTCATTGGCGTCAGCTATTCTGATGTCTATTTCTTAAGACAAAATTAGAGATTACTCAATGACAGAAAACAGGCTTTGAGAATAATTGCCTCGCAAACTTGATTTTGGTAAAATTCTCTTTTTCTCACTCAAAAAGGATGATTAAATAGTAATTCTATCTACTAAAAAGCCCAACCAGCATTCACTGGTCGGGCTCTTATTCCAGCCAATATTTGACTTATTCATTTCTTACTTTACTACCGCCAGAGACATCTTGGTCTACTTTGGGAGAGCCTTTATAATTCACCGTACTGGCTCCACTGGCAGTAACATTCAAATAATCACTTACTGACACATTGGCCTTACTGGCCCCACTGAGGTCAAGTTTTACTTCTTCAGAATCGGCATCAAACGCATTTAGCTTAGAAGCTCCAGAGATGTCGGCAGAAATATATCTGGTCTGTTTCTCCAGGTTTAAATTTGAAGCACCTGAAATACTGGCCTCAAGGTCGTCAACAGGCACTTCCAATGTCAATTTTGAAGCTCCGGAAACATCAGCTTCCAATTCATCAATTAATGTAAAATCCTCCACTTCCACTTTAGAAGCACCGCTGATGTCTACTTCTGTTAAAATTGGTAATTCAATTGTCAGATCCATACGTTCTCTGCTCAATCCACTTAACCAAGTCTTTTTGATGTAAGAAATCTTTAGAGTTCTATTCACCACTCTTATATTCAAATCATTGACATCACGCTCTACCCCATTAGCCGTAACTCTAAAATCAGATGACGGGATAATTACAGCGTTCATAGCAGAACCAATGTCCACTTCATCAAAAGAGTCCAGATTAAAAATCTCTTCAACTACATCACCCGGAGGCTCGTTATCAAATATATTTTTATAAATACACGACTGTAACAATGGTACTGCTAAGAGTATGAGAAGTATCTTTTTCATTTCTTTCGTTTGTTTAGCTTTTTGACAATTAACCCTTACCACTCCCCTATTCGTATGCAGAAAAAATATTTTTCTGTTTTAAACATGGGGGAAATATGGTTTTGAGCTGTCACACTCCGAACGCACTACAGAACCTTTGTATGTTTGCAGTACAGAAAAAAAAGACTCAAAACTTGCCCGAAGCTAATATAGAAGCGATTCGAGAAGGTGACCCGAAGGCTTTTGAAGAGCTATTCAGGATGCACTATGCCTCGTTATCGAGATATGCGAACTCTATTCTTAAACAGGAAGATGAAGCAGAAGATGTGGTGCAGCAGGTATTTATCAATTACTGGGAGAACAGAAGCAAAACCATCATTTCGGGCTCATTAAAAGGTTATTTATTCAGGTCTGTTCATAATAAATGCCTCAACGTCATCAAGCATCATAAAGTGCGTTCGGCCTATGTAGACCATAGTTTGTTCTACGATAATCATTACCATCTGGAAGTCGAAGAAAATGTTGAGGCTAATGAATTACAAAGCAAAATTGAAACGGCCATTCAGGTTCTACCTGAGCAATGTCAAAAGATTTTCAGAATGAGTCGTTTCGAACAATTACGACATAAAGAAATAGCGGAGTTACTTAACATTTCTGCCAAAACCGTGGAAAACCAGATAGGTAAAGCCCTAAAAATTATGCGTGGCTCATTAAAAGACTATCTGGTAAGTTTTATTTTAATCATTTTAGGATCATGAGCAAACATCTACAAGAAGACCTACTGGCAAGGTATTTTGAGGGGATAGCTAACGAGGATGAATTAGCTCAAATCAATAATTGGATACAGCAGTCGGAAGCAAATCGCAAAGAATTAGAAGCCTACCACAAAATTTGGAACGGCTCAAACAAAAGTAATTTCAACCCGGATATAGATGCTGCATGGCAAAAGGTCTCTTCAGCTACAGTGTCAAAGTCAAAGAAGAGTTATTGGGCATTTGCCGCGGCTATCGCCGCAATTCTCGCCTTTGGCGTATATTTTTTATTTAATGATTCGCCTGAAGAAATTCAATATCTAGGCCTCACTACCGAGAATAATCAAACAGAATACACTTTAGAGGATGGCAGCACGGTTACGCTCAATGCTTTCAGCCATTTGGAATACCCCGAAAGTTTCACAGAAAAAGAAAGAAGAGTCAAACTAATCGGCGAGGCATTTTTTGACATCTCCAAAAATCCTGAAAAGCCATTTATCATTGAAGCCAATGGCACAGAAGTTCGGGTATTAGGAACTTCGTTTAATATCCAGGCTCGAGATGAAAATGTCAAAGTTAGTGTCAATAGTGGTAAAGTGGAGTTTAGCAAAACCGAACAAACCAAAGTGGTTTTAACAAAAGGTGAAGAAGCTCAGTATGAAAGCAGTAACGATACCATAAAAACAGCTCCAATTCTGGATAGAAATATCTTTGCTTTTAAGACGAAGATCTTTGAGTTTGACAAAAGTAAACTACCTGAAGTTATTCAAACTCTAAATAAGGGATACCTCTCAAACATTAAGCTTGAAGGTACAGCATGGGAGACATATGAAATCACCACTCGATTTGAAAATGAAAAATTGACTGACGCCTTAGACATCATTGCAGAAACACTTGACTTAAAGGTGATTAGAAAAGAAGAATCTTATATTTTAGCTAAAAACAAATAGGGGTAAAAACTGTTGAACCTGTCTATCATATGACAAGACTTCAACGTTTATAGAATTAACATTCAATGAAAAAACTATTATTCCTTACCCTATTTCTTACCTCTCAATTTGGTGCTTTTGGACAGCAAAAACAACTGCAGAAAATAGTGAGTGTAAATTTTGAAAATACACCTCTATCCAGTGCCTTAGAAGAGGTCGAAAAGTTGGCCGGGGTTAATTTTTCGTATAACCCGAGAATCGCGGATTTTAATAGAAAAGTAAGCCTAAGAGCTACCAATAAAAGCCTGTCACAGATTCTACCTGTACTTCTTGGGCCAACTCTTGACTTCAAAGTGAAAGGCTCTCATATCATTTTACAAAAAGCCCCCAAAAGAGACTTCATTATAAGTGGCTATGTTCTAGATGAAGACAACGGCGAACAGATAAAAAATGTTAGTATTTATGAGCCTGTGACTTTTGCCTCAGCATTAACGAATGACCACGGTTACTACAAAATAAAACTACCGGTTAACCAAAAGGATATCGACCTTAAATTTTCCAAAGAAGACTATGATATCATGGTAAAAACGGTGTTTGGAAGGTCAGATCAGAAAATAGATGTGAACCTCGCTAAAACCATGAAACCAAAGGTACTCACCGCAGAAGTTTCAGAAATAAGTAGAGCATCCGGAATAATTGATAGTTCTGCAGTAGTGGAAGTTCAATTACCAGAAAAACCTGCACCGAATCCTGTTCCGGTTCCAGAAATTAAAGAAGAGGAAAAACAACTCAAACTAGACCTAAGTGATGAATTTGCTTTTATAGATACCACGTACAAAAAAGGTAAAGATCAGTTTTTGAATTGGCTAATGACCACACGCCAAAACTTTCATTTTAGAAACATACAAGATAGTCTCTATAAGCCTTTCCAGATATCTCTGCTTCCCTTTTTGGGCACCAATCTGAGACTGGGACCTGTAGTGACCAATGATATATCAGTGAATATTTTCGCAGGTTATACCGGTAGCGTTAGAAAAGTAGAAGTAGGTGGTTTTGCTAATTTTATAAGGAAAGACCTCACGGGTGTTCAAGCTGCAGGAGCTATCAATGTCACCGGAAGATCTATGAGTGGAGTGCAAGCAGCCGGACTGGGCAATTTTAATATTGGAAGATCATCTGGTGTAATGGCTGCTGGTTTGCTAAACTTTAACGTGAAAGACTCTCGGGGTATCGTAGCCTCTGGCTTAACCAACTTGAGTTTTGGCGATCAAACCGGACTTATGGCCACGGGGCTTTCTAATTTCAGCTTTAAAAATGCCTCTGGTTTACATGTAGCCGGGTTGAGCAATATGACCTTTGGCAATCATACTGGAGCTCAGATTGGCCTTTTCAATTACGCTACCAAGCTTGATGGTACGCAAATAGGCTTGGTAAATTTGGCTTATGAACGAACCGACAAAAGCCTTCCAATTGGTCTGTTCAGCTATGTTCATAAAAATGGCTACCGACGACTGGAGATCAATGCATCTGAGCTTAACCATACAGAATTAACGTTTAAAACTGGTGTTCCTAAATTCTACACTCTGTTTAGTGCTGGTTTCAGTTATGGGAAAACCAATAAACCCTTAGGAGGAATAGGCTTAGGCCTGGGTACATCTTGGAAATATGGCCGACGATTCTCATCAAACTTCGACGTTTCCAACAACATCTACTACCTGGAAGAGGAAATAGAATATCTGGATCAGCAACTACAGGCCTCTTTAGGTTTTGAATATAAGATAGTTGATAGGCTGGCGGTATTTGTAGCACCTACCTTTAACTTTTATGTGAACTACGATGACACCTTAGACTTTAGTAGTTATCAATTACTTCTGTCTGAAAGATCAAACACCTGGTTTGGCGAAGCCGCTAAAACATACACCTGGCTAGGCTATAAATTCGGTATTAGAATTTGTAATAAAGGCTAAAAAATAAATCCCACGGTCTAGAAGAGGACCGTGGGATTTTACTTTTGAAAATCTAATACCTTAAAACTCCCAACGATAATTCAGCATCGGAATCATACCTAATTGGTATTTAGTCAATAATTGATTTTGGAAAGCGTCGTAGTAACTAAAGGCTACATTTTCCTGATTTGTTAGGTTTTGAATATCAATAGACCACATTCTATTGAGTTTATTCTTCGATCTTTTCAAGTAAATTCTTAAATCCGTTCTGAAATAATCAGGCAGTTCGTCTGTAAGTGGAGCTGTATAATCAAACACCGTTCTTGACTGTGCTGCTGAAGCAGATTCATCAATTTCATAATTATTAAAACCACCTAAGTATACCAACCTGATATTTGACCCAAAAACTCTGTCTTTAGACAAAGACCATTCTTTACCCAGGGTTAAATTACCAATGTAATTTCCATCATACCTGGATGCAAACTCCACTCCTTCTGCATTAATTGAAGTTGACTTATATAATGTAGCATTCGCCAGCATAAAGAAACCATTATCCAAGTATCTACTGTAATTCAGCTCCAAACCATAGTTATTCCCTTTGGCCCCATTCACTAAGTTTGTAGGATCTACATAACCAGTCAAATTCATTCCAGTAAGAAACTGATCTGTCTGAGATGCAAGATCATTCGTAATCGACAGATAATAAGCCTCAACAGTAATGTTAGACTTTTCTCCTAACCTTTGACTAAAATTCAGGACATAATGGTCAGATAGTGTAGGTTTTAGATCAGAATTAGAAGCATATAGCCAGTTATCTAACAGCTGAGAATGTCTACCATAGGATGCCGTTACACTTGCCGATGAGCCTAGAGCAAGGCTCAAAGCTGCTCTTGGCTCGAAAGTAGAAGTCTTAGTTAATAGATAATTCATCTGGTGGAAGCCCAGATCGTAACTTAGGCTTGAATTTATCTGACCTGAATACTGTATGAAAGGCTGAATTAACCAAGAATCAAACTCGCCGGCAGAAAGACCATTAAAGATATTGAGCGAGTCAGCAGTTCGTGTAACATAAGCTCCTGATTTCAGTCTGGAAGTGGCAAATCTTCTATTGAAAATAGTACTGAACGAAAATTTGGAAGTCTTTGTCAGGTCAAATTGCGATGGCAAAACATCACCATAAATAGGGTCAGCAGTCTGATTTCTTTCATTTCTCAAACCAGAATAGACAAGATTATTTTTCCAAAGTAATGAAGGGTTCAAAGTCTTCTCATGAGTTACACCCGCTGCTCCCATCTTGCTGTAATAATTGATGGCATACAAATCCTTCTCCTGCTGTGGCCCAAGGCCTTCTTCGTCATCAAAAGCAAATTCATTAGAGTTTTTTCCACCCATCCCGAAAACTGTAAAATCACCCAGCTTTTTATTTGGGAAGGAAAGGTTAACAGCTAAATCTTGAAAACGAATATCTTCTCCTCCAAAAGTCATACCTCCCAGTGCCAAAAGCCCGGTAAATGAATATCGATAATTGATAAGGTAACTACTTCCTTTTTTTCTATTGAGTGGCCCTTCAGAGGCCAAATCCACACCTATAAGACCTACCTGAGCTGTATGTTCGAATTCCTTATTATTGCCTTTTCGCAGACGCATGTCCATGACACCACTTAAAGCATTACCGTATTCAGCAGGAAAAGCCCCTGTAAGAAAGTTCATGTTTCCGAGCATCTGAGCTGAAAGCATATTGGTACCTCCGCCATTTACCGTAGCCTGATCTGAAAAAGTCCCTGCATTAGCCAGATGGTTAGGGTTTACAATCTCAAGGCCCTCTAAACGCCATTGCAAACCACGAGGATTATTCCCTCTAATACTCATATTATTCGCCTGATCATTGGTATTGGCTACGCCAGGGAAAGAAAACGCCAATCTGGCCGGATCAAAAAATGTAGCCGGAAAACGCATCACCTGCTCCACAGTAATGGTCTGGATACTGGTTTTGGCTCCCGATAAATTGGGACTTGCAGCTGTGACCATCACTTCGTCTAAGTCGCTAATAGCAGTTTGCAGGTTGACATCAATCACCAGTTCTTTATTAGAGGCCAGCAAGAGCTCTTTGATCAGTTGGTCTGTATAACCTACACCCGTAATTTTCAACTCCAGCCTACCTACAGGCACATCTGTAATTATAAACTGACCTTCAGCATCAGTCACGGCTGTTAAATTTGAATTGACAACCTGAACATTGATCTTCTCAATCGGGCTTTGAGAAACACTTTCTTTTACGGTACCTCTAACCGTAGATGTTCTCTGAGCAAGTGCAATAAATGGTAAAACTGACAGCACTAGAATGCTGCTGAATTTTAATTTCATTCCTAAAAGGTTAAGTTTTCCGCAAAAATACGGCTTTGTAAGGGAAAAGAACATAAAATGTCGACCTTGCATTCCCACATTGGTCCAATTAGAACAGCTCTTGTCCATAAGTAGGCCAATTTGATAAATGTTGTACCCACGACAAATCGACGAAACCATGTCAACCTTCAAGATTTACGGCTCATCTGCTGGCTCCGGCAAAACATTCACGCTTGCCAAAACATATCTCTCTTTATTACTCAAAGAAGAGGACCCAAGATATTTCAAGCATGTGCTGGCTGTTACCTTTACCAATGACGCCGCCGCAGAGATGAAGGAGCGTATCTTGAGTACACTAAAGGAAATCAGCGGACCCGAATCTGAAAGATCTGGAAAAGCTGAGACCATGCTGCAGGCAATACGTGAAGACTTGGGAGGTATTGAGATCATAGAGCTTCAGAAAAGAGCCAAGGCTGTTTTCGATCAAATCCTTGAGCATTACGCCGATTTTAACGTCAAAACCATTGATAGCTTTGTCAATCAACTCGCCACATCGTTTTCACGAGACTTAGGTCTGCCCTATAATTATGAGGTGGTACTAGATAAAGACCCTTTGTTATTAGAAGCCACCGAGAGAGTCTTTGAAAAAATAGGCTTACCAGAGTTTGACCATATCACTAAAATGGTTCAGAAGTTTGCTGAAGAAGAAGCCGATGATGGCAAAAACTGGCAAAATATCTTACCGAATCTCGCTGACTTTGCCGGTAATCTTTTTGATGACCAATACTTCAATTTGATTCAAAAAAATGAAGGATTAAACTACAAAGACTACCAAAAGGTCTCTAAAAGTATATCTGCCTATTTGGCACAGACCAAAAATACTGTGGTCAATTTAGGAAACGAGGGACTGCAATTCATAGAGGATAACGGTTTGAGTGTTGACCACTTTACCAGTAAAAAATCAGGTTTCCCTAGTGTTTTTTTGAAAGCTCAAAAAGCAGAATTAATTGAAAAAGTGGCTTCTGAAAATAAGTCTGTTCAGGCCGCCATAGTTGAAGGTAAATGGTATACCCAATCTCAGCCTGCAGGAATACAGGCTGCAATTGATCAGATTGCCCCGGCACTGATTGAACGGTATCAACAACTAACCGAATTCATTGAGGCGGAACGTCCAAAATACATTCTTCTCAAAGAGATTAAACGTTCTTTAAACAATCTTGCTTTATTGGGCGAGGTTTATCAAGAGCTAGGTAAGGTTCTGGAAGAGAATAATCAAGCTTTTATTACTGATTTTAACCGCAGAATCCAGCAGGTTATCACCAATGAACCCGTACCATTCATTTATGAACGATTAGGTGAAAAATATAACCATATTCTAATCGATGAGTTTCAGGACACCTCTGATATTCAATACTTTAACATCCTTCCCCTGATTGAAAACTCGCTTTCTAAAGACTATTTCAATATGGTAGTAGGAGACCCTAAGCAGTCCATCTATCGTTTTAGAGGTGGTAAAGTAGAGCTAATGCTTCATTTGCTGGGTAAAAAGAATGAAGAGCTTAAAGCCAATCCTATGCTCTCTGAGCATCAGCAACAGAGTATTGACTACACCAACAGCTTTCTCAGCTTAGAAAATCTTTCAAAAAACTATCGAAGCAAAGAGGAAATCATCGCATTTAATAAAGACTTTTTTGAACGCATCACCTCAACTGACGATAACTCAATGATCTCAGAGGCCTTCGCCAATGCCGCACAAGAAACACATGCCGGCACTCAAAAAGGAGGGCATGTAGAAATCGTGGTTAATACTGAAAAAGAGGTTGATTCTGAAGTCTGGTATCAGCAGGAAATTGAAGGTAAAATTGAGGAGGCACTTGCTGATGGTTATGCTCTTGGAGACATTGCTGTTTTGACCCGCAGAAAAAAGAACGAGGCTACAGTGGTTGCCAATAATCTGGTAAAAAAGGGTTATCCCGTGATTTCAGCAGACTCCTTATTACTGTCAAAGAATGTATCGGTGGTTATGCTCATTAGCCTACTTAAAGCTTATAATGATGAGGCTTATACCAATGAAGCATTCGTCCAGTATTTCAGGTATAAAAAAGAGCCGTTTCCTATCAAACTGCCTGATCAGACGCTATGGCAATTCTTAAATTCTAAGGGTCACGAGGTGGATTTACATTTGATGAGTGCCTTCGGCATTTATCAATTGGCCGAATCGTTGGCAAGCAAACTCGGCCTGTTTGAAGATCATGCCTCGCTGCCATATTTATTTGCCCTTTTTGATCTTATTCAGACCCAGGTAAAACAAAAAGGAAATAGCCTGAACGATTTTCTACATTATTGGGATCAGAATGGCAAAAATGCCTCTGTGAGCATCAAAAAAGAAGATGCCATAACAGTGACCACCATACATAAATCTAAAGGACTAGAATATCCTGTGGTCATAGTCCCGTATTGTAATTGGTCTACCAATATGATAAGCACCAATAAAGTATGGGTGAACCTGGAAGATATAGACTGGCCTGAACTTGAAACCACCGAAGGCCGACTGCTGGCAGGTCAAACCGGAAGTAAAAAGGACTTGGATGTTACGCCGATTGGCCCCCAGATTCAAAATGAAAAGGACTTTGTAAAACTGGAAGCTCTCAATGTCCTGTATGTAGCTTTTACCAGACCGGTTGATCGTTTATACGTTCTCAGTCACGGCACAAAAAATAATACTGTGGGTCAATATCTCACATCATATTTACCGGAAGACAATTCTGATGAGGTTAAGAGAACCATAGTATACCAAGGCTCTAATAACCAAGTCATCAAACAGAAAGATAGTTCTGAAAGCACTATTCTGGTCAAAGAAATCAATAGTCGAGAAAACCTCGGAAACCTCAAGATCAAGTCATCTACCGAAAAACTCTTCAATGAACAGAATCAAAGAGACCGAGGTAATTTGATTCATACACTTTTCTCTGAGATCAAAATGGCTGAAGATTTAGATCAGGCCTTACGTCAGTTACAGTTTAGTGGATTAATCAAAGAATCAGAAAAAGCAGAACTCAAAAGCGATGCCTTGAATCTACTCAATGACGAGCGATTGAAGCACCTGTTTGAAGGGAATATTCAAGTGGAAAACGAAAGAGACATCTTGGTTAAAAATGAAGATTTCAGCAGACC
This sequence comes from Jiulongibacter sp. NS-SX5, assembly GCF_052828545.1. The sequence continues at coordinate 3,973,743 of NZ_CM128248.1, read as the reverse complement.
AGACCGAGTGGTTTATGAGGGAGAAAAAGTAACCATTTTAGATTATAAGACTGGTCAAAAAAGAAAATCACATCTCTATCAAATCAAAAAATATGGTGAACTCTACAGAGAAATGGGTTATGAAGACATAGAAATGCTTTTGGTTTACCTGAATCCTACAGAAGTTATTCCTGTTCGTTTCTAAATTGACTAATTTTGCATCCCTTTTATGAATGTAAGTCAAAGCTCCCATCTGGTGGATTTTAAAAAACATCTTCAGCAACATCCCATATTCGGCACCATAGGTCAAGCGGCAGATGAACTTGGTCTTGAAGCCTATGTCATCGGTGGTTATGTCAGAGATTTAATGCTCGAAAGACCAAATAAGGATATAGATGTTGTTTGCATCGGCTCCGGAATTGACCTTGCTCAAAAAGTGGCTGAAAAGCTGGGAGATAAAACCAGGGTAAATGTTTACCGAAACTTCGGTACAGCCCAAATCCCTCACACTGATTACGAACTAGAGTTTGTAGGGGCTCGCAAGGAATCATACCGAAAAGAAAGTAGAAAGCCTGTAGTGGAAGATGGCACTCTGGAGGACGACCAAAACCGTCGTGATTTCACCATAAACGCTATGGGACTTTGTTTAAACAGTCAGCATTTCGGGGTATTGCTTGACCCCTTTGACGGACAAAAGCATTTGCAAAGCAAACTCATTAAAACACCCCTGGAGCCAGGCATCACCTTCTCAGATGATCCTTTGAGAATGATGCGGGCTATCCGTTTTGCTACGCAATTAAACTTTGATATTGACCCTGTCACATTTCAGGCCATAGCCGATATGAAAGACAGAATCACTATTGTATCCCAGGAGCGTATAACCGATGAGCTAAACAAAATAATTCTGGCTCCTACGCCTTCATATGGTTTCAAACTGCTGGATCAAACCGGCCTTTTGGAAATCATTTTTCCGGATTTGGTTAAGCTAAAAGGAGTAGAATACATAGAGGGTAAAGGACATAAAGATAATTTTTACCATACACTACAGGTATTAGATAATATCACCAAATACTCTGATGATCTGTGGGTTAGGTGGGCTGCAATATTGCATGATATCGCCAAGCCTGCCACCAAACGTTTTCACAAAAAAGCCGGCTGGACTTTTCATGGTCATGAAGAAATAGGCAGTCGCTGGGTGAAGAGTATATTCAGAAAAATGAAGCTGCCTCTTGATCACAAAATGAGGACAGTAAAGAATTTGGTGAGGCTTCATTTGAGACCTATTGCCTTGGCTAAAGAAGGTGTTACAGACTCGGCACTCAGAAGGGTATTGGTAGAAGCTGGTGATGATATTGAAAAATTGTTAATGCTCTGCCGAGCAGACATTACCAGCAAAGACCCTAATCGTGTCAGAAAATACCTTAAGAATTTCGATAAAGTAGAACAGTTACTCATAGAATTGGAGCAAAAAGACAAGCTTCGCAATTTCCAACCGGTTATCACTGGTGAAATAATTATGCAAGTATTTGACCTGTCACCTTCTAAAGAAGTGGGGCTGATCAAATCTGCCATCAGAGAAGCGGTAATTGACGGAGATGTGGCCAATACACTCGAAGATGGTTATGCTTTTATCAAGGCTAAAGGTGAAGAAATGGGATTTCAGGTGGTTAAAACCCTGGAAGAGTTAGTACTTCCTGAGGCTAAGACAGAAGACTAACACCAACTTCACACTGTAGACACCTTCTTTTCAAGCAGAATTCGTTATTGAGTTCTATTACCCCCTGACTGTCACTCATTTTTGTGATGTTCATCCCTAAATCCTCCCATGATTTAGTGATTCTATTACGTTCCGCTTTAATAGAGTCTAAAATCTCAATGGATCTTTCAGTATAGCTTTGATCATCAATATACAGCCCATAGGCCACCAAAATGGGCACCACTGTATTCACCAATATATTCTCTACCGAGGACTTCCCTATTCCTTTTAGCTTTACCTTTGATTCTTTACCAAAATCATAATGGCTCCGCCAGTATTCTGAAGGGGGCATCTGAAAGAACTTCAAAAGGTCTATTGGAGAAGTATTCAAAAAAGTATCAAACAATGCATCCTTGTTTGAAAAAAGGCTCGCAAGTTGACTCAATCGTACGCTTGGAAAGTTCCCAAGTCGGGTTCGCATAAATTTCCATTGTACCCTTTCCATTTTTTGTTCAGACAGGCCGTGTTTAACTGATAGAAATTTAAACTCATTGAAAAGTTTTTGTTGGTATTCGTTATCTGAGTCCTCTAAAAAACCTGCCATCCCAAACAAAAGAGCCTCTAACTGTACTGACAATTTCCTGTATTTTCTGAGCAACTTAAATGGAAGAATCTTAGCAAGTTGCCCAAAAGCATCAGCATTTAATTTGAAGCCAAAGTTGACCATCAAGGTTTGATAAGCCGTTTCTTGCCAGTCGCCTTTGTTTTCTTCTAATCTGTCCAGAACTATCTCCGCTTTCCTCTGAAGCCTTCGCATCAGCGTACGTTCCAGCATCATCATTTTCTTGATTTCGCTGACCTGAGTAAACTGCGGTTCACATGGAATTTTGCCAATGGACTTATGTAACTTTTGATAATTCTCAATTAGCTCTTTCGGTACTTTATCGTCAAGAACCAAAGTTGGAATCACCTTACCATCTGTAGTCTTCACATCCTGATCATGTTCCCAAACTACATGTAAAATGACATTTTGATAAGCCGCATCAGAATGATGTTGATGCCTGTACCAATCAGAAGATTTAATATGAATCTCTACTTGCCCTTCCCACTCGATCTGACCAATTTTAAGGCGAGCATCCAGAAAATCTGGCCCCGAATCAGAGTTTAAAAATCCATTTTTTAGGATATGAAGAGTCTCTTCAGAATGTGTCTGGAGCCGTTTTTTGTCAAATTTTTGAAATTGCCAAACGTAGTGCAAAAACTCTTCTCTCATAGGTCAATACTGTGTGAATTGACAACCAAGATAAGAAGATTAACAATTTCTATAGATATTCATCCAGCAAGTGAGCCATTTGCTTCTGCAATTTCTGAGCTTCCTCGGCAGCCCTTTCAGCAAAGTCTTCACCACTTGAGGCGTAGATAATCCCTCTTGAGCTATTGACCAATAAACCACACTGACTGTTCATTCCGTTTTTGGCAACTTCTTCAAGACTACCTCCCTGAGCCCCTACTCCAGGTACCAATAAGAAATGATCCGGAATAATTTTTCTAATCTCCTGAAGAGCTTCTGCTTTGGTAGCTCCTACCACGTACATCAAATTATCGGCATTTCCCCAACCTTTTGAAGTTTTCAAAACTCTTTCGAAAACTTTCTCAGAGGCAAGATCTAACTGCTGAAAATCAGAAGAACCTTTGTTTGATGTTAAGGCCAATAAAATCACCCATTTACCCTCAAACTCAAGAAAAGGGCTTACAGAATCTTCTCCCATATAAGGAGCCACTGTTACAGAATCAAAAGACATCCCTGAAGCTTCCTGATCAAAAAAGGCCCGTGCATACAGTTTTGAGGTATTACCGATGTCTCCACGTTTAGCATCGGCAATCGTAAAGATATTTTTCGGGATATACTCCAAAGTTTTTTGAAGGCTTTCCCATCCTTTCGGTCCTTGAGCTTCATAAAAAGCAATATTTGGCTTGTAGGCTACCGCAAAATCTTTTGTAGCGTCTATGATCCTTTTGTTAAACTCAAAGACCGGGTCAGACTCCTTCTTCAAAAAATCTGGTATTCGCTGTATATCAGTATCTAAGCCCACGCATAGAAATGATTTCTTTTGTTGTATTTCAGCGAATAGTTCTTTTGAAGTCATAGTCTTGTCTAATTTGCCGCAAATTAGCAGCTTTCCTGCCTAAAAGCCATTTTTCTACCATTGAAATACTCCCTATTTTTGCCGCAAATATCAAAACCCATTTTGCATGGAATTTATCAAAACCTCTATAGAAGGATTAGTAGAAATTAAACCAAAAGTTTTTCCTGACCCAAGAGGTTATTTTTTTGAGTCTTATCAATACGAACTTTTCAAAGCCAATGGCATTGACGAACATTTTGTTCAAGACAATCAGTCATACTCAACTGCAGGTGTTTTGAGAGGTTTACACATGCAGCGTGAGCCCTTTGCTCAGGGAAAACTTGTGCGTGTTATCAAGGGAAAAGTATTGGATGTGGCCGTAGATGTTAGAAAAGGCTCCCCTACCTACGGCAAATGGGAATCTGTCATTCTAGACACGGAACAGCACAATATGTTTTACGTTCCGCCAGGGTTTCTACATGGTTTTGTAACCCTAGAAGATGCCATTTTCTCATACAAATGCACTAATACCTATAATAAGGCCTCAGAAACTGGAGTTGTCTGGAATGACCCGGAATTGAATATCGACTGGGGCATCGAAAACCCGTTGGTATCTGAAAAGGATCAGATTCTACCCCAATTGAAGGACCTCGTTTTTTAAGTTCAAAAAGTATCATGTCAGAACGCTCTACTTACCCTGAAGAATTGCACTTCTTCACAGAAGGTATTTCTCAAATAGAGCTTCCTAAAAAGTTTACGTATCCCTTTAGTTATCAGCCTCATATATTGAGTAAAGCTGCTGCAAATGCCGTACAGGAATACTTAAAGACAGCATATAAGGGCAATCATAACTTTGGCTTGAAGGAAGGCCAAAAGGGTCTTATCATCGGAAAAATGTTTGGCGTGTTAGTGGTGAAAACTAATGACCACAAACTAGGCTACTTAGCAGCATACAGCGGAAAATTAGATCAAGGTGAACAGGAACCCTATTTTGTCCCTCCGGTTTTTGATGTTTTCAAACAGGGAGGCTTCTACAGAGAGGAAGAAAAAAATATCAGTGCCTTAAACTACGCTATTGAGACCCTCGAAAATGATGAAAACTATAACTCTCTCTTTCAAAACTTTAAAGCACTGAAAGCCGAGTACACCGAACAGTTAACCTCTCTTAAAACAGAAATAAAAAAATCTAAGAAACTGCGTAAAGAGCGTAAAAAGGATGCTCTTTCAAAGCTTAGTCCTCCTGAACAAGAAGAAGTTTTTAAGCAAAATGCCAGAGAGAGTTATCTTCAGAAACAGCAACTTGACACACTGATTTCAAAATGGGAGGAGAAAATTGAGCAAGTTCAAGCGGAGCTAAGACCTTTCCAGAATAAGCTGGAGTCGTATAAAGAGGAAAGAAAACAACGTTCCAATGCCTTACAGCAAAAGCTTTTTGATAATTACAGATTCCTGAATGCTGAGCAAAAAGACAAAAGTTTACTCGATATTTTCACCAAAGAACTTCAGATAGCACCACCTGCAGGAGCAGGTGAGTGTGCTGCTCCCAAACTGCTGCAGTTTGCCTACCATCACAAATTAGAACCCGTGGCTTTAGCTGAATTTTGGTGGGGAGCATCACCGAAGTCTGAGATCAAAAAACATGGATTCTATTATCCGGCATGTAATACCAAATGTGGGCCAATACTTGGTTTTATGCTGCAAGGCTTAGATGTGGATGAAAATCCTATGAAGCACAATTCGGCTGAGGGGAAAGAGCTAGAAATTGTTTTTGATGATCAGGATATCATTGTCGTTAACAAGCCACATGAATTCTTATCGGTACCTGGCAGGTATGTGAAAGATTCCGTTCAAACCCGAATTCGAGAAAAATTCCCGGAGGCATTTTTGGTGCACAGATTAGACCAAAGTACATCTGGTCTTATTCTGATTGCTAAAAATCATGAAAACTATGTAAATCTTCAGCGACAGTTTACAGAACGAACTGTCTCTAAAAGATATGTGGCTCTTTTGGATAGGGAAATAAAAGAAAATGAGGGCTTTATCAATTTGCCATTAAGAGTAGATCTGGACAATCGGCCCAATCAGTTGGTTTGTTACGAGCACGGCAAACCAGCTAAAACCAAATACAAGGTTATTGAAAGAAAAAAGGGCAAGACTAGAGTTCATTTTTTCCCGATTACAGGTAGAACACATCAATTGAGAGTACATGCCTCACATATCGATGGGCTAAACGCACCCATTATTGGAGATGATTTATATGGTTTGAAAAGTGAGAGATTGTGCCTGCATGCAGAATCATTGACGGTAACTCACCCGACTACCCAAAAGAAGATTTCTTTCTTTGCAGAGGCAAAGTTTTAACCACGCTGTCTAATGACCTCATACAGCATCACACCTGCTGCCACAGAGACATTCAAAGAGCCTACCTGACCTAACATTGGCATTTGCCCGAGCATATCACATTTTCTAATCAGGCTATCAGAAATACCATCTTCTTCAGAACCCATCACAATGGCTATAGGCCCGGTAAGATCATGATTTGAGTAGATGTCAGAGGTTTTCTCAGTACATCCTATCACTCTAAAACCACTATTCTGAAGCCCATCTACGGCTACAGTAAGATCATTTTCTTTACAAACCGGAATAAAAGAAAGGGCTCCTGAAGAGGTTTTCATAGCGTCTGAATTAATCTGAGCTGCACCTCTGGTAGGAATCACAATTGCATCTGCACCGCAAGCTTCTGCAGTTCGGGAAATGGCACCGAAGTTTCTCACGTCAGTGATTCTGTCTAGAATTAAGATCAAAGGAGTTTTTCCCTTTTCAAAAGCATCTGCCACCACATTACTCAGCATTGCATAATTCACAGCAGAAACGAAAGCGATAACACCTTGATGATTTTTGCCGGTGATTCTGTTTAGTCTTTCTGAAGGTACACGCTGAATAAAAACCTTACGCTTTCTCGCCAGTGTTTCTATTTCTTCATGATTTGAGTCCTTGTGAACCAATACCTTCTCCACGTCTTTTTCAGAACGCAGTAATTCCAGTACAGACTGGTTACCAAAAACGTAATCTTCGGGATTGGCCTTTGGGGCTGGTTTATGGAATTTCCTTTTCGGGCCTTGGCCTCTTACTCCATGATGCTTCCTGTTCTCCATGCTTCTACAAAAGGATACCAATAGGCTCCGTATTCGGGGTACCGAACCAGCTCGTAATGGTCTTCGCTAAATTGATTTGGTTTTCGATAAAATGTAAAAATGATCTCCGAGAAATTGGCACTTTGTGAATACAGCCAAACCTCACGCATACCATTTCTTTGAATTCTGGTAGGCGGCCCCAAAATTAGGAAAATCATTCCTTTATCGGTCTTCCAACCCTCTTTATATGTTGTAAAAAGTTCGTTAGCTCGTTTTACACGTCTGTAGTATGATTTGATGATTTGCTTAGCCAAAGACTGGTTTCCCGAAGTCATATTCAGAAAATAAAGATCTAGAGCATCTTTAAAGTCCTGTGCCGCTTTGAGACTGCTTATTTCATCATTAGTACTCATGTAAACCAAAGGCCCTGTGAGTTCATCGGACTCGGTAAGTCTCGGGTAACGTTCGTCCACTACCAGAAATCCGTACCCATTCACCAAAGAATCGTCATCAAAAAGCACATAGCTTCCTTCAGTATTCAGAACTAACTCCTCTCCCGAATTAAACTTGATCGTTTCTTCTTCCTTAAAGCTGAGAGTTTCATTCCTCTTTGTAGTACTCATCGGAGATAAAGCAGCTGGTGTTTCTAAGCTATATCTTTTCAATACCAAAGGATGACTCAAATTATCCATTGACTTGAATACAACTTTCTGCCCGGCACTTACATAAGAGTTAAAAAACGGAGTTTCAGCACCATCCAGATACATTCCAAACCGTCGGTTTGGTCTGGCGGCGTTAAAATCGACATAGCTTTCGTTTGTAAACTTTCTTGAGGCACTTACGTCAATAAACTCCATGGAAAGACTGGCATCATTCACCTCTCTAAGTCGAGGAATCTCAAAAGACAAGCCCAATTCTTTACCATCCAGAAGGGCCTCTTCTTTATCCAGCTCAATTCTACCTGACTCGTATTTCTCTTTAATACCCATGACCGTCTGTAGAGTCCAGTTTACTCTGAAACGCTCCTCAAAATCCTCTATACTGGTAATTTTATTGGACTCCAGATTCTCTATAGTTGCGTTCAGGAAAACGCCAATTCTGGTAGAATCTTTAAGGATGTACTCTACTTTCATTGCAGAGATGTAAGGATTCATTTCTTTTTTTACCTCCTTCCTGCTGGCTAGGGCATTAGAATTTACTGTAGTTTTGTTTTGAACCTTACATGAGGACAAAAAAACAACGCCGAGAAAAACAGAAAGTAGTTTGAGGTAATTCATAGTGTTACTGTCAAATATAAGTAATAACCCCAAAATTGACTTTCTGGTGCATTTTATTTTATGAGAGATCTGGAAAACCGAGATGACGTCAAAAAACTGGTGAATACTTTTTACGGCTACGTTCACGCCGATCCGTTGATGGCTCCGGTTTTCGTGATGCCAAAAGAGCAATTTGATCGACATCTGGAAAGAACCTATAATTTCTGGGAAAACTGGTTATTTCAAACGGGCTCTTATAAAGGTGGGCTCATGTGGGCTCATATTGAAAAGAATATGACGCACCCAATCACCACTGAGCTTTTTGAGCATTGGCTGGCACATTGGTTCAGAGCTACAGATGAGCTATTTAAAGGCCCCAGGGCAATCTTTGTCAAAGACAAAGCTCTGGAACTTGGTCAAATCATGAATGCCAAGCTTAACCCAAAGCAGTAACTGTTTGCCATTCTTTAATGGCTTTGGTCATCACTTCAAACTCAATCAAGAAACCATCATGACCGTAGTCTGAATCTATCTCCACAAAATGAGCTCCGGGAATCAAGTTAGCAATCGCCTCCTGTTCCTTGGGAGGAAATAACATATCAGAGCTAATACCTATGACTAATGTCTTAGCTTTTATTGAAGCAAGGGCTTCCTGTAGGCCTCCTCTTTCTCTACCCACATCATGCGAGTCAAACATTTTGCTTAGTACCCAATAAGAGAAAGCATTAAATCGTTTCTGGATTTTTTCTCCCTGATAGTTTTGGTAGGTATTGGCTCTAAAAAAATCTATTTGACCTTCATCTCTTGACTGCGTACGATTATAAGTCTGGTAATTTCTATAGCTCAAAAGAGCAATTGCACGAGCCACTTTCAATCCTTCCATACCGGCCTTGGGGTTATTCTCCGGCCAGGTTGGATCATTCTGAATAGCCATTCTTTGACTCTCGTTAAAGGCTATTCCCCATGGAGAATGAATAGCGTTTGTTGAGAAAAGAATCAGATTTTCATGCAGCTCTGGCTTTGCAATAGCCCATTCAAGAGCCTGCTGCCCCCCTAATGAACCTCCAAGAAGTGTATGAATTTTCTCAATCCCCAAATGCTCTCTCAAAAGCTCAATACATTGAACTACATCCCTGATGGTCAGCATAGGAAAGCGATGAAAATAAGGCTCTCCTGTCTCAGGATTTTGACTCAGAGGATTAGTACTGCCATAATGAGAACCAGGCACATTCATACAAATGATAAAATGCTCATCCGGGTTATAGAGTCTTCTTTCGCCAATGAGACCATTCCACCAATCAGATGGATTTGCATTCCCTGTGAACGCATGACAGACCCAAACGACGTTGCTTTTGTCATCATTGAGTTTCCCATAGGTGGTATAAGCCAGCTTTACTTCCGGCAAAAACTCCCCATTCTCTAATTTGAGAGGTATTCTGTGATGATATTCTTTGTACTCAACCATAAAAAACAGGCGGGCTTCTAAAGCAGAAGCCCGCTATATCTAAATCTTAACCTAAAGCTTTTGTGATATCAGCCTTGATATCTTCAATGTGCTCAATACCCGTTGAAATTCTTAATTGATTTGGCTCCACACCTGCAGCTCTCTGCTCCTCCTCATTTAATTGAGAATGGGTAGTACTGGCCGGGTGAATGATTAATGTTTTGGCATCGCCAACATTAGCCAGGTGCGAGATCAGTTCTAAAGAGTTCACAAACTTCTCAGCTCTGGCTCTGTCTCCTTTCAGATTGAAAGATAATACCCCACCAAAGCCTCTATTAAGATACTTCTTAGCCAGATCATGTGTAGGGTGATTCTCTAATCCCGGGTAACTCACGGATTCTACCTCTGGATGAGCTTCCAACCATTTAGCTAAAGCCAAAGCATTTTCACAGGTTCTCTCTACTCTCAAAGATAATGTCTCTAGACCTTGAAGGAGTAAGAAGGAATTAAACGGCGACTGAGCAGGACCCCAATCTCTCAAACCTTCTACTCTACATCTGATAATAAACTGGATATTGCCAAAAGGCCCTCCTACTCCAAATACATCATTTAAGACCAATCCGTTATAGCTGGCAGATGGTTCTGTAAACTGAGGATATTTACCATTACCCCAGTTGAAGGTTCCTGCATCTACGATAACACCGCCCATTGAAGTACCATGCCCGCCGATCCATTTGGTAGCAGACTCAACCACCACATTGGCACCATGTTTTATCGGTTGGCAAATTGACCCACCAGCTCCAAAAGTATTATCAACAAATAATGGCAAATCATACTTTTTTGCCAGAGCTGAAAGACCTTCAAAATCAGGAGTTGTAAGTCCGGGATTACCAATAGTCTCTACATATAAAAGCTTGGTTTTATCATCAATCAAAGCCTCAAAACTGTCGATATCATTACCATTTGCAAATCGGGCTTCTACACCAATATTCTTAAAGGAGTTCTTAAACTGATTGAAAGAACCTCCATATAAAAATGAACTGGTCACAAAATTATCACCTACAGTAGTGATGTTATTGATGGCCAGGAATTGGGCTGAATGACCAGAAGCGGTAGCCAATGCGGCCACGCCACCTTCCAAAGCAGCAATTCTTTTCTCAAAAACATCATTCGTAGGATTCATAATTCGGGTGTAAATATTCCCGAACTCTTTCAGAGCAAAAAGGTTTGCTCCATGTTCAGAATCATTAAATTGGTAAGCAGTTGTCTGATAAATAGGCACCGCTCTTGAATTGGTGGTAGGGTCTACCTCTTGCCCTGCATGTAATTGAAGGGTTTCAAATTTTAGTTCTGGCATTGTACTCTTTTAATTTTTGGTCTAACAAATCCTCAACTGACTCCAGCTGATTCCTTCCCTTAGAGGGATAAACCAAGACGATAATTTGGTGGTTGATCGATTGGCTTATAAGTCCTTAAGGCCGTTTTGGCACAGAAGGTAGGTATTGGCACCTTACAGCAGTGGAGCGGCAGGTTGCCCGAGGTTCATAGAGCCTATTCTCTCCCCTCGTCTTTATAAATCAATCCAAAATTCATTTCGGGAGAAAACCCGATTTTTGAAATGATGGGGCAAATATACAGTTCAATAGAATGATTCCAAATGAATAACTTAGGTCTTTAGTGTTTTCTTACCCAAAGTGTTTTTGGTGAATCTCCTGTCATTTCAATAAAATGCCATTGCGGTCCAGCCAGTATATCAGGGTAGAAATAGAGCCGCTTGACTTGGCTCAGACCATTCGTAAGGTTTTGAAAAGAAAGATCAGAACTTACATCTCGTTGTAAAAACCCAAGGTCTACACTGTAATAGAAGCCTTTTACAAAACCACTTGAAGTGTTTTTAATGTCATAAACTGCCTTCAATTGCAAACTCCCCAAACTTCCTTTCACCTGCCCTTTTTCTATTTCAATATCTATAAATTCGTCAGAATTAAGGGCAGCTTGCCATGAGCTTTCCAACTCCAGTTCACCTTCTACCAAATAATATCTTTCCTGTGCGAGCAGACTTAAAGAACTCAAAAAGAGGAGAATAATAAGTTTCATAATGGATCTAGTTGTAAAATACCCTCTTCAAACCGAAATTGATAAGTCAGCTCAAAATCACGCATGGCATTAATAAAAGCCAACTCTGTGAAAGACGATAAATCTTGCACCGTCATTTCTGCTTCCGAAAGTATGTTTTTTGAGATTAAGTATTGCCTTTTCACTCCATTTAATAGGCAGGATTTCGGCGTATACCATTGATCACCATCCTTTAAAGCTAAATTACTGTAGGATGCATCGGTAAGTTTACCATTTCTCAGGAATATAAGATCATCCAGGCCTGATTCACTTACTCTTTCAGTAAAGAATGCTCTATCCTCACTTTTGAAGGCGTAGTCAAAACTACCAACTTCGCAAAAACCTATTTTCGTATGATGAGCCAAAGAGTAAGGGATAAATTTCACTTCCCTTATTTCCTCATCATAACTTACTCTGCAACGATAGAGTTGATGATCATCAGGAGCTTCTTGAAGGTAATCTGAAAGTCTAATCTGGTCTTTACCCGCAAAAAAATGAGAACGAGTTTTATTTAATCTTTGCTCGTGCAATTCGAGCAACGAAAACTCACCGTTTTGATATTTTATAGTCTCAAAGTATCGGGACATAGATTTTACTGATCATTTCGGCGTATTCCTTCTGAGGGTCACTTCTCCAGGTTATTCCGCCGCCACTTTTAAAGAAAAGATGCTCGTTCCTCTTTTCAATATAACGAATCATAACCGCTGAGTTCAGTTTTTCGCCATTGAAAATTCCAAAAACACCCGTGTAATAACCTCTTTTGCCGTTGGCAAAGGTCAACTTCTCAGCTTCTTTGATTATCTCTACAGTCTTGGGTTTAGGAGCTCCGGAAATTGATCCGGCAGGCAACAGCTCAAAAAGAATATCACCAATTCTGTCTTTCCAATCTTCTTTCAACTGTCCACAGACTTCCGAACTCACCTGAAGCAAATTCTTCCCTTCTAAAGTTTTGATCTCATCAATAAATCTAAACCGCTCCACCCATACTTTCTCAGCTACCTTACTAATGTCGTTGCGAATAAGGTCTACTATAGTCGTATGCTCATATTTCTCTTTTTGATCAGCTAAAATTTGTTCTCTAGCAGCCGGCAGCTCTGCGTCAATGGTTCCTTTCATAGGAAAAGATGAAAGTTTACCATTTTTATCAATTTGGACAAAAGTCTCGGGAGAAAAACATAGAAACTGGTCTTTGATGTAAAGTTTATATTTCGCCTTTGATAGCTCAAAAATTGATCTTAAATCTTTAGAAAGAACCACCTCAGATTCTCCTGTCAGATTCGTCAAAAAGCTATTCCCTCTCTGAAGATTATCATGAACTATGCGAAATGCCTTCTCAAAGTCTTCATATTCGGGGACTATCCGAACCATTGACAGTCCTTCTGAGGCCGTATTTTCGAAAGAATGGTAATTTCTGTATTCAAGAAAACCATCGTCAATAGAATAATTGATATACTCGGAATCGACGGCATGAAGAGGCAAAACGATGGGTTTTTCCATCTCAAAATCAAATATGAACAGAAATGGAGTTTTGGTTGCCCCAAACTCGTTCATCTTCTTTTTCGCTTCTGCCTTTGTAGAGATCATTCTATAAAATCAGGCCTCTGCGTAACTCTCTGTCGGAGGGCAGGCACAAATAAGGTTTCTATCGCCGAAAGCAGAATCTACTCTGCTCACAGAAGGCCAAAACTTGTTAAATCTAAGGTGCTCGGCAGGAAATGCTGCTTTCTCTCGGCTATAAGACCTACTCCAATCAGAATCAAGAACCACTCTCATGGTGTGAGGAGCATTTTTCAGGACATTATCCTCTTTATCTGCCTCTCCATTTTCTATTTCAGCTATTTCAGCTCTTATTTGAATTAGAGCGTCACAGAATCTATCCAATTCTTCTTTTGACTCCGATTCCGTCGGTTCTATCATTAATGTCCCAGCAACAGGGAAAGAAACCGTAGGTGCATGGAAACCATAATCTATGAGCCTCTTGGCAATGTCCTCTACCTCAACACTTGCCGAGTTTTTGAACTGACGACAGTCAACGATCATCTCGTGGGCACATCTACCGTTGGCACCAGCATAAAGAACCTCAAACGATCCCTCCAGTCTTGCCTTGATATAATTGGCATTCAATATGGCATTCTTCGTCGCATTTGTCAATCCTTTACTACCCATCATTGCGATGTAAGCATATGAAATCGGGAGGATTCCAGCACTACCCCAAGGGGCTGCAGAAATCGCATGGATAGAGCCGAATGAATATCCGTCAGATCCTTTTTCTTCTGATTTACGATTCTTCATTTCGACATGACCTGGCAAAAAAGGTTCTAAATCTTTCACAACACCGATTGGCCCCATACCAGGCCCACCACCACCGTGAGGAATACAGAAAGTCTTATGCAAGTTCAAGTGACATACATCAGCCCCGATATTACCAGGAGAAGTAAGACCAACCTGAGCATTCATATTTGCCCCATCCATATAAATACGGCCGCCATGATCATGAATGAGCTGACAAACCTCTTTAATACCTTCCTCAAATACTCCATGTGTAGATGGATAAGTGACCATCAAACAAGATAGTGTATCGGAATATTCCTCTGCCTTGGCTTTCAAGTCATCAAGATCAATATTTCCTTTCTCATCACACTTGGTCACTACCACCTTCATACCGGCCATAACCGCTGAGGCTGGGTTGGTACCATGAGCAGATGAAGGAATTAAGGCGACATTTCTCTGGTCATCTCCCCTACTTTCGTGATATGCTCTGATTACCATAAGGCCGGCATACTCACCTTGTGCTCCCGAGTTAGGCTGCAGCGAAACCGCATCAAAACCTGTTATCTCACAGAGCCATTGCTGGAGGTTGCCGAAAAGCTCATGATAACCTTCTGTCTGGTTTGAAGGAGCAAAAGGATGAAGGTTTGCGAACTCTGGCCAGGTGATAGGAATCATTTCAGAGGTGGCATTCAGCTTCATGGTACAGCTACCCAATGAAATCATGGAATGAACCAGAGATAAATCTTTATTTTCAAGCGATTTGAGATACCTAAGCATCTCATGTTCTGTATGATGTGTATTAAAAACAGGATGTGTCATAAATGCAGACTCTCGTCTCATTCCCATCGGAAACTCTGCCTCTACCTCACCTTTAAGATTCATGAGAACACGCTCGCCTCTTGCTTCTGCAAAAACTTCAAGTAGCTCTGCCACATCTTCAAGAGTTTTATTTTCATCAAAACTCACGCAAACAGTATCTCTATCTGCTACTCTTAAGTTTAATCCTTTTTCAAGGGCAATATCTGCAACTACCGAAGCATCTGGTACGTCTATTGAAACAGTATCAAAGAAATCATGATGATTTACCTTGAAATCTAAGCCCTGAACAGAATTGGCAAAGAATCTTGTTAAACCATGAATTCTTGAAGCTATTCTTTGAAGACCTTCAGCTCCATGATAGACGCCATACGCAGCCGAAATTACTGCAAGCAATACCTGCGAAGTACAAATATTTGAGGTTGCCTTCTCTCTTCTTATATGCTGCTCTCTGGTTTGAAGGGCCATTCTAAAGGCATCATTACCTTCAGCATCTTTCGATAAGCCTATAATTCTACCTGGTAGCTGTCTTTTATATTCATCTTTTGTAGCAAAAAATGCAGCATGTGGACCACCCATTCCCATAGGGACACCAAAACGTTGTGATGTTCCCAAAACCGCATCGGCCCCCATCTCACCAGCTGGTTTAAATAAAACCATAGACATGAGATCAGCCGCTACGGCAACCTGCACACCAGCCTCTTTGGCTGTAGCAATTAGCTCAGTGTAATCTTTTATTTCGCCATCTCTACCTGGGTTTTGAAGAAGTAGACCGAAAACCTCTTCTGTAAACTCCATTTTACTGTCCTCTACTACCTTGACCTCAATACCAAAAGATTTGGCTCGCCCAACAACAATATCAATGGTTTGAGTAAAGCAACTTGAAGAAATCAAAAACGTATTTCCTACTTTCTTTTTCGCACCTTTTCTACTGCCGTAAAACATACTCATTGCTTCTGCGGCAGCAGTACCTTCATCCAGAAGGGAGGCATTTGCCAGTGGCATACCCGTCAAATCACAGATCATTGTCTGGAAATTAAAGAGCATTTCTAGTCTGCCTTGAGCTATCTCAGCCTGATACGGTGTGTAGGCTGTATACCAGGCAGGGTTTTCCAGAATATTTCTTTGAATTACTGCTGGAAGACGAGTCTCGTAATAACCAAGTCCAATGAAGGATTTGTAAACATTATTCTTTTCGGCCAGCTTTTTAAATTTGGTGAGAAACTCATGTTCACTTTCAGCCTCAGGAAGATTCAGCTCCTTTTTCAATCTGATGCCTGCTGGCACCGTCTGATTTATTAATTCGTCAACGTTTGATACATTGACAGCTTTTAACATTGCCTGAAGGTTCTCCTCCCTTTTGCCGTGATGTCTTTCTTCAAAATTCTCACGTGCTGTAAGGTCTAAGATCATAGTGTTTATTGGTCTGAAGTAGTATTGACTAAATGTGGGGCAAAAGTACTGAAATGACTTTGCAACGTAAAGCAATTTATTAGTACGTTTAGGGAAATTAAAACTTGTTATATCTATAATGCAATTCAAAGCTATACACTTCAAACAATTGACTTTCAGAACATTCACTGTACTATTTCTGGCATGCAGCATTCAGGGAATAGCTCAAAACTCTGCAGATTATGCAGAAAGTATTTCTCAGTACGGCCTCAAAGAACACTTAAGCTACCTGGCTTCAGACGAACTTGAGGGACGAGAGACCGCTACAAAGGGACAATATATGGCTGCCCAATACATAGCTGACCATTTCAATAATATAGGGTTGCAACGAATCATACCTAATGGAGATAGAAAATCTTATTTCCAATGGTTTGAAATTGCCGCCAAAGGCAAAAGACAGAAATTAGTTGTTCCTGGTGAAGAAATCCCCGAGGGTTTTGAGGTCAAATCTACAATGAATGTGGTGGGCCTAATTGAAGGAGGGTCTAAAAAGAATGAATACGTGGTTATCACGGCTCATTATGACCACTTAGGTATTGACAAAAACGGAGTTGTTTACAATGGAGCGGATGATGACGGTAGTGGCACGGCCGCTGTGATGGAAATAGCGGAAGCCTTTGCTGAAGCAAAAAAGAATGGTCATGGACCCGCCAGAAGTATTCTGTTCATGCTTGTGGCTGGGGAAGAAAAAGGTTTGTTGGGTTCAAGACATTTTACAGACGACTCTCCTGCTGTACCCTTAGACAGCATTGTTTGTAATCTTAATATTGATATGATTGGCAGACAAGACAAGAATCATGAAACAGATGAGTACATCTATATAATAGGTGCAGATAAAATCTCTCAGGAGTTACATGACATCAATGAGTCTGTCAATTCAACATACACCAACTACTTAATGGACTACACCTATAACTTTGAAAGAGACCCTAATCGTTTTTACTATAGATCTGATCATTACAATTTTGCAAAAAATGGTATTCCGGTGATTTTTTACTTTACGGGAGTTCATGAAGACTACCATAAACCAGAGGACGATGTCGAGAAAATTCACTTCCCTAAATACTCCAAAATTGTTAAACATATTTTTTTAACTGCCTGGGAGGTCTCGAATCTTGATCATAGACTCATCATTAACGAAAACAAATAGACAAGCAGCTAAATATTCTATACCAATCAATCATAGTTCTAGACAACCATTTGATTTTCAACTAAAAAACTCGTTGAAAATCTGCTGTAATTAGTCAAAAATGGCTTGAACGTATTTTAAACGCAATAATTGCAAAGCTGACTGGTATATTCAAAAAGTGCAATATTTTGTTTTCTGAACATAAAAAAAGGCTTGACAAATGTTTTTGGTTCTAAGGTATTTTCCTTAGAATTGCCGAGATTTTGTTGGAGAAATTGTGGCCGAGAAAAGGCAAAGACAACTCTCGAGACGAACTCTTTAATCAATTTTCATAATTTTTTTAGTTTATCAAAAACCCTAAAAATTTCTAATCTAATGGAAAAGAAGACTACTGCTCCAGCGGCGAAAAAGCCAGCAAACAAAAAAGCAGCAACTCCGAAAAAGTCTGGAGGACTTAACGCAGCGATCGTTATTCCTTTATTACTTGTCCTTGGTATTTGTATTTACCTTTTCATTCTAGGTGATTCATCCAACTTTGACGATGCAGGGCATCCAATCAACTTTATGGGGATTATCTACAAAGGGGGTATCATCGTACCTATCCTGATCACATGTCTATTGACTACGATCGTATTCTCAATCGAGCGTTTCATCACTATCGGTAAGTCTGGTGGTAAAGGAAACCTTGATGTTTTCGTAAACAAAATTCGTACTATGCTTGCTGCTGGTCAACTTGACGAAGCAATTAAAGAGTGTGACAAGCAAAAAGGTACAGTTGGTAATGTAGCAAAAACTGCTCTAGCCAAGTACAACGAGCTAGTTAACGAAAAAGAATTTTCTAAAGATCAGAAGCTAGCTGCACTTCAGAAAGAAGTTGACGAAGCTACTTCACTTGAGCTTCCAATGCTTGAGAAGAACCTATCTATTCTTTCAACTCTAGGTTCTGTATCAACGCTAATTGCACTTCTTGGAACAGTACTTGGTATGATCCGTTCATTCTTCGCGATTGGTGAAGGTGGTGGAGCTCCAGATGCTGCCGAGCTTGCAACTGGTATTGCTGAAGCCCTTATTAACACTGGTCTTGGTATCGGTACTTCTGCAGTAGCGATTATCATGTACAACCTATTCACTACTAAGATTGATACGCTTACATACAAAATCGATGAGATTGGTATGAGCTTGCAGCAAACATTCTCTGCAAATAATTAATCAACTAATTTTTTAGTTTTAGAAAATTATTGTTTAACTTTAAGTATCAATTAAGGAATTATGGCAGCTGTAAAACCAAAACGACATGGTCCTTCAATGGACATGACAGCGATGTGTGACGTGGCCTTCCTGTTATTGACATTCTTTATCATGGCTAGTTCATTTAAGAGTGAAGAAACAGTAACCATTGAGACACCATCGTCTATATCTGAGGAACTCATCCCTGAAACAGATATCTGTATGGTATCTATCGATCAGGAGGGTAAGTACTACTTCGGTATTACTGACGCAACTCAGAGAGATGACTTTGCAAAAGCACTTAGCGATAAATACAACCTAAACCTTAGCACTAAAGACATGGTAGATTTTACCACTCTTGCTGAAGTAGGTGTACCGATGTCTAAGTTGAAAAATTATGTTGGCCTGGACGAGGCTCAGAGAGTAAAAGTAGAATTAACGGGTATTCCTCTTGATTCTGCAGACAATGAGCTAGTAGACTGGGTTAAGACATACGGAGAAACTTTCCCGAGATCTAAGATTGCGGTGAGAGGAGACGGTAAAACACCTTATCCTGCACTTAAGAATCTTTTCGATGAATTCGGAAAAGCAGACTTGAATAAGTTCCAATTAATCACCAAAACAGAGAAGCAATAGTAACATGGCAGAGGTTGTAGTAAAAGGTGGTAAGAAAGGTGCTGGTAAACCAGATATGACACCAATGGTGGATTTGGGTTTCCTACTGATTACCTTCTTTATTTATACCACCACATTTAGTAAGCCTAACATCATGGGCTTTGCGACTCCGAAAAAGGATGATACAGAACCTGAACAACAAGAACAGGTAGATGTTAAGGTGTCGAACACCATTACCATCCTATTGGGAGAGAACGATAGAGTTTTCTGGTACCAGGTGCCTCTAAAAGAGGTAACTGCAGAAGACCTAAACGAGACTGACTATTCAGCAGAGGGAATCAGACAGGCTATTCTTAGACTGAAGGCCAAAGCGATTACTCCTGAAAACTGGACTGTGATTATCAAACCTACAGATGATGCCACATGGAAAAATGCGGTAGATATCCTGGATGAGATGGCCATCACAGAAAGTGATAAAAAAGCGGTAGTAGACCTTCAGAAAGTAGAGAAGGAAGCATACTATACGAAGATCGGTAAACCAATGCCGGAAGAGTAATTTAAGCAGGATAATTAATTCATAGTATTATATGGATCCTAAGAAAAAAAGCGAAGTTAAAAGCTTAGATGATATAGTATTCGAATCAAGAAATAAGGAGTATGGTGCCTATTTCCTGAGAAAGAACTATTCTAAGTACTTGACAAGAGCTGCCGTTTACGGTATTGGATCTGCCTTACTTATCTTAGGAGGTGCATGGGGTTTCAATAGATTTATTGCTCCAAACCTTGATAAAGAAGAGATAGAGGTAGTAGATATTGACCTAACGGCTCTCGAAGAAGAAATAGAAGAGGAAGAACCACCACCACCGCCACCACCACCAGAGGAGGAGCCACCTCCACCTCCACCGGAAGTGAAGCAGGTTCAATTCTTACCTCCTGAGCCTAAGGCCGATGAAGAGGTAGAAATAGAAGAGCCGCCTCCAACACTTGAAGAAGTGGAAACGGCAGTGATCTCTAACGAAGATGTGGAAGGTGATGATGTAGTGGATGTATTTACTCCACCACCCCCACCACCACCGGCAGTTACTAAGCCGGCAGGTCTCGGTAAGCCGAAAGAAGAACAAATTTTTACAGCCGTAGAGCAGCAGCCTGAGTTCCCGGGTGGAACCGCAGAAATGTACAAGTTCATTGGTAACAATATCAAGTACCCAGCTGCAGCTCAAAGAGCCAACGTTTCAGGTCGAGTTTTCGTAAAATTCGTAGTTGAAAAAGATGGTTCAATCGGTAAAATTGATGTCCTTAAAGGAATTGGTTTTGGTTGTGACGAAGAAGCAATTCGTGTAATCAAAGCGATGCCGAAATGGAATCCTGGACGTCAGAACGGTAAAAATGTAAGGGTATGGTTTACCATGCCGGTATTCTATCAATTAGAGTAATGCCACAGAAAATAGATCATAACAAACTCTGGAAATACACTAAAGTAATCCTGAATGTAACAATGGGACTGCTTTACGCCTTCATCGGTTTCTTCGTTATCAAGAAACAATGGTTTATGGCAAATTTAGAACCAGTAGTAAGTTATGCACTCGGAGGGCTTTTAATAGTCTACGGTATATTTAGAATGTACCGAGTCTACAAAGACACCGATTTCTAAGAAAAAGGCCATCCTAACAGATGGCCTTTTTTCATACAAACTTTACAATTAGCTACTACGTTATAACTTATGTAAATACTACAACCTATGAAAAAGCTAGCATACTTATCGGCATTCATATTTATGGTCTCCTGCAATCAGAAAGTTAAGAACGCAGAAGAAATGCATGTGGGAGAAGGTGAAATATCAGTGGCTGTTGATGAATCTTTCAAGTACATCGCAGATGCAGAAATAGCTGCATATCAAGCCCACTATCCTAAAACAAAATTTAACGTAATATACGCTCCAGAGCAAAAGGCTATAGGTCTGATGCTGAGTGATTCTGTAGAACTAGCTATTGTCTCGCGTGAGTTGAGTGATAAAGAACAACGATACTTTATTACACGTGAAATAGAATATCAACCGGGCAAAATGGCAGTAGATGCCGTAGCCTTAATCACTAACAAGGACAATCCATTGGAAGAAATATCAATGGAGGATATCGGTAAAATTCTCAAAGGTGAAGATTCCGAATACAAGCTAGTATTTGACAATAGTAGTTCCAGTAACCTTAATTTCTTATTGGATGAATTTCAAATTGAAGAATTGAACAAAACAAACATTTTTGCCGCAAACGGTACAGAAGACGTTTTCAATTACATAGAGAAAAGTAAAAAGAGTATTGGAGTAATTGGGCATAACTGGATCAGTGATGTAGACCACAAACCATCAATGGCCCTAAAGGAAAGAATAAAAGTTCTAGGCATAAACAATGATGGTGAAGTTACTTTCCCTGAAGTAGCAAGCCTAAAAGACAAGTCCTATCCTTTAAGTAAGACGGTATTTCTACATACAACGCAGCACAGATGGGGCGTTGCCAAAGGATTTGTTCGTTTTGCATGTTCTCAAGTTGGCCAATTAATCGTTGAGAAAATGGGTCTTCAACCATATTATCTTATTCCCAAAAAATATGAGATGTTTGACACTCCAGAATTGACAACTGTAGAATAATTACAAACATTTCTTATTAACATTCTATTTACAAACCTTACAATCTTTTTTTTATCTAAAATAAACTAAAACAAGGACAGTTTGCTGAACTAAAAGCTTTAAACTCAAGCCAAATTTTATTTATTTTGCGAACTTATTTTTAATAACAACAGATAACCTTAAAACGGAAGTGATGAAGAAATCTATGAAATCTCTGTTATTTGCCTTTGCAGCGGTACTTACAGTATCATTTGCGGGTAAAGCCCAGACGATAGAGGAAGCAAGAAGACACCTTAATGCTGAGCGTTACATTAAAGCTGGTGAAGAATTTAATAACCTGGTAAAAACTAATCCATCAGAACAAACCTATTTTGAATTAGGAAGATACTTTTTAAGTACTCCTGATGCTGCACAAAGCATAGACTACGCTAAGGATGCTTTTGAAAAAGGAATAGCACTTGACAAAAAAGGAAGTACTCTTAACACTATCGGTCTTGCGTGGGTAAAAATTGCTCAAAAAGATATGGCCGGTGCTAAGGTTATCTTAGACGAAATATTCAAAAAAGGTAAAAATGCTAAGAATCCTGAATTGTTAATTACAGCAGCTGAAGGATATACCTTTAAGGATTTACCTAATGATCCTGCTGAAGCAATTATGCTCTTAGATAAAGCACAAGAGGTGAAGAAAATGGATTATCCTCAACTTTACATCGTAAGAGCAAAAGCATTTGACATCCAAAACGAGGGTGGAGATGTAATGAACAGCCTTCAAAATGCCATTCGTTTTAATCCTAAAGATAAAGCCAATATTTACTCTTTCATGGCTAGAATATGGCTACAGGGTAAAAACTACAAAGAAGCACAAGAGGCTATTCAAAACTCAATTGCTGCTGATGTAGAACATGCTCCTGCTTACAGATACTCTTCTTCACTTAATCAAACCTACCAGAAGTGGGAATTAGCTGCTGCCGCTGCTAAAAAGTATCTTCAATACTCAGATGGCGATTGTAGTGCAAAATTGCGTTACACCAAAATTGCCTTCATTGCCAAGGATTATGATAACGTTTTGAGTACAATCAATGAAATTGAATCTTGCAACGAAGATCCTATCGTTCACAGATTAGCGGGTATCGCTAAATTTGAGCAAGGAAACCCTGCTGCAGCAGTAACTGATTTGAAAAATTATATCAGCACTGCTGAAGAAGAAGAAATCTTTGGTCTTGATTATGGTTGGTTAGGCAGAGCTTATATCGAGCTAGCGAACCAAGATGTTCCAGTTGTTGAAGAAAACGAGAAGCTTGGTATCGAAAACATCGAGAAAGCTGTAGCAATGAAAGATACTACTTTCGATTACTACACTCACCTGGGTACTTATTTCCAGGAGAAAAGAAAATATCCAGAGGCTATCACTTTCATTAAAAAGGATATTGCTACCAAGAAAAAGCCTACAGGTGATGACTACTGGAGACTTGGGTACTTACAATACGTAACTAAAAACTACGCTGGTGCTGATAGTACTTTTGATAAAGTATGTGCAGCCTACGGAGATAGCTGGTCACCTCCGTACCTAATGAGTGCAAGAGCTAAGGCTTACAGTAACACAGAGGATACGACTTTCCAAGCAGCAGATAGATATGAGAAATACCTATCTCTACTTTCAGAAGATGAGAAAGTACAGAATGCCAGAAACGTATCTGAAGCTTATAACTACTTAGCAGGGAAAGAACTTGCAGTTAACGATGATGTAGAAAAGGCAACAGAATATCTTGATCTGTTACTAAAATATGATCCTGAAAATGAAAGAGCTAAAACCTTAAGAGACTCTATCAATGGTATCATGCCTGAAGAAGAAATGTTAGAAGAAGGAGCACTTGAAGAAACCGAAATGGAAGAATCAGGTAAGTAATCTTACTTCGCCTAAAAAAAAGCCTGACCAAACGGTCGGGCTTTTTTAGTTTTATAACGTCTCTAAAACAAATAATTCTAAATTTGTGCTTTTAAACCAAAACCGTATTCATGTTTAATCTTGTCATCTTTGGACCTCCGGGTGCTGGTAAGGGAACTCAGTCAGCCAAAATCATTGAAAAGTATAATTTGGCACATATCTCTACAGGCGATATGTTTAGAATGCATATTTCTCAGGAAACTGATTTAGGCAAAAAGGTAAAAGAACTTTTGGCCGAAGGCATTTTGGTACCGGATTCTATTACCATAAACATGCTCGAAGAAGAGGTTAATAATAATCCGGATGTGGCTGGATTCATCTTTGATGGTTTCCCCAGAACTGTTGCTCAAGCCGAGGCTTTGGACGAATTCCTTAATGGTAAAAACGAGAAGATTGATCTGGTTCTACAGCTTGATGTCAATGAAGATGAAATCAAGAAAAGAATTGCTGAAAGACAGAAAGTAAGTGGAAGAGTTGATGATGATGCTTCAAAACTAATCAGAAGAATTGACGAATACTTCCAGAAAACAGTTCATGTTTTACCATATTACGAAGAACAAGGCAAACTTGTCAAAGTAAATGGTATCGGTGAAATCGAATCAATTTTTACGGAAATAACAAAAACCGTAGACCAATACATATAAAACCGTTAAATCAATTATAGAGGGTTTTGTTTACTTCAAACAATATCCTCTATAATTTTACTATAGCTCTGAAAATGGCGTCAAACTTTATTGATTATGTAAAAATTAACTGTAAATCCGGAAAAGGAGGAGCAGGTTCGACTCATTTTAGAAGAGAGAAGTTCGTTGACAAAGGTGGGCCGGATGGAGGTGATGGTGGTCGAGGTGGTCACATCATTTTGAAAGGAAATTCTCAGCTATGGACATTACTTCATTTACGTTATCAAAAACACATTAAAGCAGAAAACGGGACTGCGGGTGGTGGTAGTAGAAGTACAGGTGCTCAAGGCAAAGATGTTATAATAGAAGTGCCTTTAGGCACCGTGGTGAAAGATGCAGAAACCGGTGAGTTTATTGCAGAAATAACTGAGAATAATCAGGAGGAAATTATTCTGGATGGAGGAAGAGGCGGACTAGGTAATAGTCACTTTAAAAACTCCGTACAGCAGACTCCCCGATATTCACAACCAGGAGAAGCAGGGCTGGAAAAATGGTTAACCTTTGAACTAAAGGTACTGGCCGATGTAGGTCTGGTAGGTTTCCCTAATGCTGGTAAATCCACCTTACTTTCCGTAATTTCTGCTGCTAAACCCGAAATTGCAGAGTACCCTTTCACCACATTAACTCCAAATCTAGGTGTAGTTCAATACCACGACTATAAGTCTTTCATCATCGCAGATATTCCTGGTATTATAGAAGGAGCTGCAGAAGGCAAAGGTCTGGGATTGCGTTTTTTAAGACACATCGAAAGAAACTCAATTCTTTTATTCATTGTATCAGCCGAAAGTGAAGATTTAAGAGAAGCTTATGACACTTTACTGAATGAGTTAAAGAAATACAATCCTGAATTGCTGGATAAAAAACGGATCATAGGTGTTTCTAAAATAGATGTGATCGATCAAAAAGAACTACAAAAACAGATCAAAAAATTACCGGCCGATCTCACAGTCGTACCTTTCTCTTCATTGACCCAAAGTGGGTTATCTGAGCTCAAAGGCGTTCTCTGGAAACAACTGGAATGATCTTTGTAACCTAGTGGTTTCAAGAAGACTAAGACAACACATCTTTCTCGAAAGGTAAAAATGAGACTTTATAAGAAGGCACTACTCTATCTAATCCTATTATTTGGGCAGCAGGTTTATGCTCAAAGTCTTGATATTACCTTTCCTTCTAACAGAGCTGTTTTCCAAAGAAATAATGGCAACGTGGCTATAGTTTACTTTGCCGGAAACTACCGAACAAGGCTCGATAAAATAGAAATTAAACTGGAAGCAGTCCAAGGAGGTCAATCAAAAGACTGGAGCACCTTGGTAGACCGACCAAACTTTGGCACCTATCGAGGCTCACTGGTTATCTCAGGAGGATGGTACACAGCTAAAATCAGAGGCATCTTTAATGGTCAGGTAATTGCCGAAACCCAGGTCGACAGATTTGGCGTTGGTGAAGTCTTTTTGATATCAGGGCAATCTAACGCTCAAGGATACTTTGGTCGAGGACAAAGAGGAGCCTATGACGACAGAGTTAACGTTGTCTC
This sequence comes from Jiulongibacter sp. NS-SX5, assembly GCF_052828545.1. Next base: position 3,947,701 of record NZ_CM128248.1, on the reverse strand, counting down.
GAATTTCCTGAACGAAGGATTTAATAAGCCCCCTTACCCCGTATTTGGTCATTTAGATGCAGAGTCAGCCATGGCACCTACAGGCAAAGGAGCATGGTACTGGGGCGAGTTAGGTGATCTTTTAACACAAAAGTTAAATGTGCCCGTTCTCTTCATGAATGCCGCCTGGGAAGGTTTTCCTGCAAAAGAGTTTGTAAAGTCTTCACAAGGTGAAAGAGGCGTGAATCCTTATTCATTTAATAGTGCACCAAACGGCTACCCCTTTGGTAGTATAGAAGATGCATTACACTATTATACAAACCTTACAGGCTTAAGGGCAATTTTATGGCATCAAGGTGAAAGTGATAATTATCTCAACACCTCTTTTGAGTCTTACGCCTCTGACCTCAACAAAATAATCTCAGATACTAAAACCCGCACAGGTAAAGACATAACTTGGATGGTAGCCAGAGCATCAAAAGATGCCTCAAGATTTTATCAACCCGTCATTGACGCTCAAAATCACGTCATCAATATCAATGGAAATGTTTTTGCAGGACCTAACACGGATCTTATTTTAGATAGATCTGATGGAGTTCATTTTTCAACGACAGGTCTTTCGAAGGCTGCAAACTCCTGGAATGAACATTTAAACTTTGATTTCTTTTCACGTTCTCAACCGCAATTTGGAAACCCTCCATTGCAGGTACAGCAATTTTGTGGGCTACCTAATAAAAGTAGACCTATGTTTTTATCAGCTCCTATCGGTTATGTTTCTTATGAATGGAATAACGGCACCAGAGAACGAACATTATCCACAGGACCTGCGTCAGTTCAAGGATTAGCCAAGGATATTTACGGCAATGTCTATTACTCATTCCCGATGAGGTTTGATAACTCTATGCTACCGACAAAGCCAAGTCTGACTGCTGAAGGCCCTACTGAGTTTTGCGAAGGTGGTTCCGTAGTTTTAAAAACCAATAATTCGTTTAATAATTATTGGAGCACAGGACAAGAGGCAAAACAGATCACCGTATCAAATTCAGCTGATATACATATCACGCACATAAACCTATACTCCTGTGATTATACCAGTGACCCTCTCCCGATTCGTAATTTACCCACACCAAAACCAGAGATCATACCCTCTGGACCTACAGACATCTGTTCTGATCAGCAATTGACATTACAATCAAATCTTACGAATGGGGTTATCTGGAACACGGGAGAAACTCATCAAACTCTGGATATTACACAAGCCGGAGTTTACTCATTGAAAGCCAGAAATGAGTTTGGTTGTGAAGGCGAATCTGACCCTTTGGAAGTGACCATTAAACCCGCTGCCCAAAAGCCAACGGTTGAAAATATAGGCCCCGATATCTTATGCGAAAGCGACTCCACGATTTTAAGGGTGTCTAATACTCAAAATATGCGATGGAGTACCGGCGAAAGCAGCATTGAAAAGTCCGTTAAGACTACCGGTGAATATTATGCAACCAATACCAATGAATTTGGCTGCCAGGCTAACTCTGAACTCTTTAATATTGTGGTAAATCCAAAACCAGAAACACCAAGTATTGAAGTTCTAGGAAATTTAGAGGTCTGCGACGACGAACAAGTGAAGATGAAGGCTTCTCCGGCATATGCCTACCACTGGAATAATGGTTTTGATGAACAGGAAATAGAAGTCAATATTTCAAGAGAAATATTCTTAAGAACGAGTAATGAATACGGTTGTTTCTCTGACCCTTCTGAACCAAAAGGAGTAGTGATCCTAGATAAGCCAAAAAATCCTAACATTCTTCAAACGGGGACTTTTACACTCAAATCAGTTTTCAGTACTGACACTACAAATTTATACTATCACTGGATTTTAGAATCAGATACTGTCTCATATGATAAAGCATTTCTCAAAGCCAGAAAAAGCGGCAATTATCAAGTGTTCGGAGAAAAGGTCTATCAGTTAAGTAACGGAGGCTTAAAATCGTGCATCTCATCTGTATCTGAACCTTTTCAGTTTTATATCAGCGATCAATCTGACGGATTTAGTGCCTATCCAAATCCTGTGGTGAATAGAAACCTTACAGTAGAGACTCTTGAAGATGTTGACAGAGCTACAGTCACAGTCTTTAGTTTAGATGGTAAACCATATTTCTCCGAATACGTTGATATATTTGATGCCCCTAAGAATTTTGACCTTGGCAAATTACCCTCAGGTAAATATATCCTTCAGGTAAGAAACAATCGTTCAAAGTTCTTTAGGAAGATTATGATAGAGCAACCATAAGGTCTTATGAAAAGGTTAACCGCCTTCATTCACTACTTCTTTTTACTACTTACCTCTCATTTTTCGCTAGCACAGTTTGAGATTGACTATCCTGTGGATAGAATGGTAATTCAGAGAAACTCTCAAAATATCGGTCAACTACAAATAGCAGGTCATTTTACTGAGTATGTAGATAGTATTGAGGTTAAATTAAACCCAGTAAATAGCGGTCAAGGTAGAGCGTATGAGTGGAAAACCATTATCAAGACTCCTGAAAAAGCTCAATTTATCAGTACTATTCCAGTACAAGGAGGCTGGTATCAGCTTTCAGCAAGGTCTTACTATAATGGTGTAATAACTAAAGAAACACTTATTCCTCATGTGGGTATTGGCGAAGTTTTCATCATCGCTGGTCAATCAAACGCAGAAGGCAATACAGATTTTCAGGGATCAGAAATTGGCACTTCTGAGGATCGTGTCTCTGTCATTGATTATAAGGACATTTTGATGAATGAAGATGAACTCCCATTTGAATTCGTTCCTTTAAAAAATAATGTAAAAATTGGCCCTTATCACCCTATTCCTTGGTTTTGGGGACGTATGGCCGAGAAAATTGTCAAAGAATATAATGTTCCTGTCCTATTATTCGGGGCATCAGTTGGTGGAACCGGATCTGACCTTTGGCATGGCTCCATGATTGGCACAGACTTTTCAAAAGTACTGGGCCGTCAGGTGAAGTTCCCGGGTAGTCCTTATGGAGTTATCAAAAGAACCTTGCAAAATTATATCTCCAGAACTGGAGCCAGGGCACTGCTGTGGCAACAAGGAGAGAGTGACGCTTTCACTCCGCCATACCTATATTACAACAGGATTCGTGAAGTAGTGGAGCAAACTTCAGTAGATATAGATGCCCCATTGTCATGGATAATGGCCATAGGAAGTCGAACGCCGAACCCAACTCAGGCCGCGTGGGGTCAACAGCTATTGATCGATAATGTCGATAAAGTATTTGAAGGACCCAATACCGACGTCATTTGGGGAGGTGAAAACAGAGCCGATGGCATTCATTTCCATCAAGATGGTTTAAATAAAGTGGCTGAATTATGGAGCCAGGCCATCATTGATAATAACTACGTTCAAAAACTCAATCCTGTTCTGCCAAAACCATTTATTGAAATTGATGTCAATTGCAATTCTACCAGCTTTTCAAATTTAAGCCTTCTTTCGCCTAATGGCTATGATTCTCCTACCTGGCAAAACCTAGCAAAAGAGCACAACTTCAATCTTCAAACTGGGAAGACTCAATTAAAGGCTAGAAAAAACGGAGTGGTGTATTTCAGCCCTTCAATAGCCCTATCAAATTCGGCATTTTCAATTGAAGGAATAAATGTCAATGGGTCTACAGAATATTGTGAGGGAGACTTTAGTAATAATCTTCATGCCTCTTTTAAGAATGTGAATTGGAATTCTGGAGAAAAAACAACTTCTATTTCTCCGCAGCAAAGTGGTGAGTACTTTTTTCAATGGAAAAACTTATATGGCTGTGCTAACATTTCAATATCTCAATCTGTCGTGGTAAATCCTAAACCTCAACCAGCCTTAAAATACAGTACTGGTTCTACTTACTTCTGTGAGAATGAATCTATAGGATTAGGCACTGAAAACCCCTATTCTAATTACTTCTGGTCTAATGGCGAAACCAATGCAAATACCAGCTATGAGGTACAAGGAGAACAGTACCTTATTGTTGAAAGTGAAAAGGCCTGTCTTTCTGATACTTTGAATTTTAAACTTCAAGCATTACCAGCACCTCTTACCCCTGAGATTTCTTTGAGTACCCCTTTCACCATTTCTTCGGTCGATAATCAAAATTTAGTTTGGTTTAAAAACGAAGAGGATTTAAACTGGAGTTCAAGCCAATGGAGACTGATCGAAGATGGCCAGTATTCTGCAAAGTCAAGAGAAATTTACACCTTCGAGAATAATTTAAATCTTGTCTGTTTCTCAGACTTTTCAAATGTTATCCAGATCAATAAATCAGACATAAGACCGCCTATTCAAATATGGCCCAACCCCACTACCGAACAAATCTTCATAGATATGAAGGAGTACCAGGAAGACCTGAATCTAACGATTATGGATACCTCGGGCAAAACAGTCTTCAGTAGTGTTACCAAATATCAGAACGGTCAATTTACCCCTCAAAATGTAAGTCATTTACCTCCAGGCTTATACATGGTTAAGCTTGGTAGTAGGAGTAATTATGTGAGCCATAAGCTTATAATTCATTAAAACAGCTTTCACGTCAAAATCCAACAATACCCTATTTTGATGCACAGAAAACTTAAATAATCACAATTTTAAGTTTTGAAAGCCGCCTTCCTCGTCGTAATTTTGCAGCAAAATCTATAGCAGACATGTCTAGCAATTTACCTCAGGATTTTCAGCCGATCCTGATCCAGTTTTTACTGGCATTGGGCTTTGTAGTGTTCACTATCATTGTGACACACTTTTTAGGGCCAAAACTAAGAGGCAAAAAAAAGGAAGACCCTTTTGAGTGTGGAGTAGAATCTGAAGGAGATGCCAGAACTCCCTTATCTGTTCGTTACTTCCTGATCGCCATTTTATTTGTCCTTTTCGACGTAGAAATCATCTTCATGTATCCTTGGGCCGTTAATTTCAAAGGTCTTGGCTGGTTTGGATTTTGGGAGATGCTCACCTTTGTGGCCTTCTTAATGGCTGGCTTCTACTACATCGTTAAGAAAGGAGTGCTAGACTGGGAAAAAGAATAACTATGAGTAATATTAAAACGGTAGCTGCTCCTGACGGATATGAAGGTCAGGGTTTCTTTGCCACTTCTCTTGATAAAGTTATCGGAATGGCAAGAGGAAACTCTCTTTGGCCTTTACCATTCGCTACTTCTTGTTGTGGTATTGAGTTTATGGCCACTATGGGGGCTCATTATGATATTTCAAGATTCGGTTCAGAAAGACCAAGCTTTTCTCCACGTCAGGCAGACCTTTTAATGGTAATGGGTACCATTGCTAAAAAGATGGCTCCTGTGGTAAAGCAGGTTTATCTGCAGATGGCAGAACCTAGGTGGGTAATTGCGGTAGGTGCATGTGCCTCTTCAGGTGGTGTTTTTGACACCTATTCAGTACTTCAGGGTATAGACCGTGTTATACCAGTTGACGTTTACGTGCCTGGCTGTCCTCCAAGACCAGAACAAATTCTGGATGGACTAATGCAGGTTCAGGAATTGGCCAAGAATGAGCCGTTAAGACGAAGAGAGTCTGATGAATACAAGGCTCTACTCCAATCATATAATATTGAAGTAGAATGATCAGCAATCAAGAAATAGTAGAAGAGTTAGCAGCAAATTTTGGAGATAAAGTTCTTGAATTTGAGGAGCCTCAAGGTTTATTAACTTTTGTTACTCAGCCGGAGCATATTCTCGAGGTCATTCAATATCTAAAAGAGTCTGATCGCCTAAAGTTCCGCTTTTTAACGGATATCACAGGAGTTCATTATCCAGATGCTGAAGGAAAAGAACTCTGTGCTGTGTATCACTTACACAGTTTTGAGAATTCAATTCGAATCAGAATCAAGGTTTACCTTCCGGAGGAAAAACCAGATATCCCTACAGCTATCTCATTATTTGTAGGGGCCAATTGGATGGAAAGAGAAACCTTTGATTTTTACGGAATCAACTTTACGGGTCATCCAAATCTCAAAAGAATTCTGAATATGGATGATATGGATTACCATCCAATGAGAAAACAATATCCGCTGGAAGACGCAACCAGAGAAGATAAAATTGACGCCCTTTTTGGAAGATAGATATGGCAGAAGAGTTGAAAAATATTGTAACCACTTCTGACGCATTGGCTCTCAATAAGCCAATTCAGGAAGAAAATGAATATACGACCCTAAATCTGGGTCCTACACACCCTGCCACCCATGGTATATTTCAGAATGTACTTCAAATGGATGGTGATAAAATCATCTCTGGTGAGCAAACTGTCGGTTATATACACAGAGCTTTTGAGAAGATTGCTGAAAGACGCCCATTCTATCAAATCACTACACTAACCGATAGAATGAACTACTGTTCTTCTCCAATCAATAATTTTGGTTGGCACATGACAGTAGAAAAGTTACTCAATATTGAGGTTCCAAAAAGGGCTCAGTATATCAGAGTAATTATGATGGAGCTGGCCAGAATAGCAGATCACTTGATTTGTAATTCTATACTGGGAGTGGATACCGGAGCTTACTCTGGTTTCCTCTACGTATTCCAGGAAAGAGAGAAGATTTATGAGGTGTACGAAGAGGTTTGCGGAGCTCGTTTGACGACCAATATGGGTCGGGTAGGCGGTATGGAAAGAGACCTCTCTCCTACTGCTCTGGCAAAAATAAAAGACATCGTTTACAATTCCTTCCCGAAGGCATTGAAAGAGTTTGAGAATCTTCTGAATAGAAACAGAATATTCATGGACAGAACCATCAATGTAGGTGGCATCACTGCTGAAAGAGCCATGGAGTACGGATTTACCGGCCCAAACCTTAGAGCAGCAGGTGTTGACTATGATGTTCGTGTTATGGAGCCCTATTCTTCTTACGAGGATTTCGATTTTGAGATTCCGGTAGGACATAATGGTGATACCTACGATAGATATATGGTACGTAACGCCGAAATGTGGGAGAGTTTGAAAATTATCCGACAGGCACTGGAGAATCTACCTGAAGGACCATACTATGCCAATGAAGAGCATTATTACCTTCCGCCGAAAAAGGAGGTATACCGAAGCATGGAGTCATTGATTTATCACTTCAAAATCATCATGGGTGAAATTGAAGCACCTATTGGCGAGGTATATCATGCAGTAGAAGGTGGTAATGGAGAATTAGGCTATTACCTGATCAGTGATGGTGGCCGTGCCCCTTACAGGTTACACTTCAGACGTCCATGTTTTATTTATTATCAGGCATACCCTGAAATGTGTAAAGGATTAACCATCTCAGATGCCGTGGCTATCATGAGTAGTTTAAATGTTATTGCCGGAGAATTAGACGCATAAAAATGACCGAAACAGTTGTTGCATTTACGCCGGAAAGGCTTGAAAAGGCAAAAGAAATAATCAATCGCTATCCTGAAGGAAAGCAAAAGTCGGCTCTTTTGCCGGTATTACACCTGGCACAGGAGCAGTTTGGATGGGTGAGTTCAGAAACCATGGATTACGTGGCAGACTTACTTAATCTTCAGCCTGTAGAAGTTTATGAAGTGGCTACTTTCTATACCATGTTTCATCTTGAACCTGTAGGAAAGCATGTGATAGAGTATTGCCGTACGGGCCCTTGCTGCACCATGGGTGGTGAAGAGGTTTTTGAGCATTTGAGAGAACGCCTGGGTATTAAAGCTGGTGAAACTACTGCAGACGGCAAATTCACCGTAAAAGAGGTAGAATGTCTGGCTGCTTGCGGTTGGGGACCTTGTTTCCAGATAAGAGAGAAATATTACATGCACCTGACCAATGAAAAGGTGGATGAGATCATCGATGAGCTGAGCAAATAAATTATGGCAGAGAGCTTAAAAATATTAACAGGCAATTTCGACGTTCCGGGAATTGAGACATTAGATGTTTACCGTAAAAACGGTGGCTATGCGGGCTTGGAAAAGGCTGTAAAAAACATGTCGCCGGATGAGATTGTTGAAGAAGTCAAAAAATCAGGTGTAAGAGGAAGAGGTGGAGCCGGTTTCCCGATGGGAATGAAGTGGGGATTCCTCGCCAAGCCAGAAGGGGTGCCTCGTTACCTGGTTTGTAATGGTGATGAGTCAGAACCTGGTACTTTTAAAGACCATTACCTGATGATGAAATGCCCGCATCTTCTGATCGAGGGTATGATCATTTCAAGTTTTGCTTTAGGTGCCAATACCTCTTTCATTTATGTAAGAGGAGAGCTGATGTACGTAATCAATATTCTGGAGAAGGCAATTGCAGAAGCAAAAGCTGCCGGTTTATTGGGCAAAAACATTTTAGGCTCAGGGTATGATCTGGAGCTTGTGGTTCAACCTGGCGGTGGAGCATACATTTGTGGTGAAGAAACAGCCCTACTAGAATCTTTAGAAGGAAAAAGAGGAAACCCAAGGAATAAGCCTCCTTTCCCGGCAGTAAAAGGTCTTTATCAATGCCCTACGGTGGTCAATAATGTAGAATCAATTGCCACTACACCTTGGATTGTACTGAATGGAGGTGAAGAGTATGCTAAAGTAGGTATTGGTAGAAGTACAGGTACAAAATTGATCTCAGCCTCGGGACCAGTGAAGAACCCTGGAGTTTATGAGATTGAATTGGGCCTACCCGTAGAAGAATTTATTTATTCAGATCAATATCTGGGTGGAATGCAGGATGGTCATGAACTCAAGGCTGTGGTGGCCGGTGGTTCATCAGTGCCAATTCTACCAAAAGAGCTGATATTAAAAACAGCCGAAGGACAGCCGAGACTTATGTCTTACGAGTCCTTGTCAGAAGGTGGTTTTGCCACGGGTACCATGCTAGGTTCCGGCGGATTTATTGCCATGGATGAAAGAACTTGTATCGTCAGAAATACCTGGAATTTCTCAAGATTCTATCGTCATGAATCGTGCGGACAATGCTCTCCATGTAGAGAAGGTACAGGCTGGATGGAGAAAGTACTTTACAGAATAGAGCACGGCCAAGGTAATGAAAGTGATATTGACCTTTTGGTAGATGTGGCCAAAAAGATTGAAGGCAATACCATTTGTCCTCTTGGAGATGCTGCTGCCTGGCCTGTAGCTAGTGCTATTAGACACTTTAGAGACGAATTTGAATGGCATGTAAAACATCCTGAAGCTGCCACTAAGAAAGGAGCGATATATGTCCCTGAAGTTCAGATGGCTTAAATAAAAAATGAAGAATGTATTTTATACAATACTGGTCACCCTGATTACGCTTTTCTTTGCGGAATTAGTCTTAAGGATGGTAGTTAAATTACCAGACCCTTACCAGCACCTACGTGTAAAATCACATTCTACCGGTGAAGTAATCAGGCTTCAAAATACCAGAAATACAGACGTTCGTTTTGTATTTAACCCGAATACTCTTTGGCCAAAGGAAGAAAAGAACATTGTTGATATTCATATCAATAATTTTGGCTTTAGACATCTTGAAGATGTAGATACCAGCAGAAATGAATTTAGCATTTTCGCTATCGGTGGTAGTACTACTCAAGGGTACGATTACGCCTACGAAAAAAGCTGGTGCCAGGTATTAGAGAAAGATCTGGAAGAGCATTTTGACCAGCCTGTAAATGTCTATAACGGTGGTACGGCGGGAGCGGCAATGTTTGATCACATAGCATTGTTGCAGAACAGAGTGATGCACCTTAAACCAGATATGGTAATTCTTTTTGCTGGTGTGAATGATGTCAATGTTTTGGTAGGCGACGATAATATATACCGTTTTGATGATATCTATGAGTCTGTTGAAGCTGTAAGCTGGTATCAGTTAGGTTTAGCCAGATTGACTCTCTATAAGATGTATCTCAATGCCAAGCAGAATTTCGGTAAAAGGCCACAAAAAGAGCATAAAATAGAGCCAGAGGAGGATGAGATAGAAATATCACCCAATGTGCCTGTTCAGTTTGCAGATCATTTGGCATCACCTGCTGCTACACAAGAACTGCCAATGGCAAAAGTTATGCCTGATGTGAACACGCCCTATTACGCCAAAATGGTTCGTTCGTTTATAGCCACTTGTCAGGTCAATAACATCCCGGTAATGGTTATGACTCAGCCGACCACATGGCTTACAGAAGATGAAGAACTTCAGAAGTATCATTGGATGAATAAGAACAAGGAGTTCCGTTTTGAAAAAACATTCATGCAGGAAACCATGGACATCATGAACGATGATGTTCTGGAAATATCTAAAGAGCTAAATGTTCCGTGTTTTGATCTGGATCAAGTCATTCCTAAAAACGGTGAATACTTCTATGATGACTGCCATTTCACGCCAAAGGGCTCTGTAATGGTAGGAAACACGCTATCAACATTCATAAAAGACAATAATCTTATCCATATAAATTGATGGAAGAAACGAAAATAAAAATAACCATAGACGGTATAGAAACCGAGGTAACTCCGGGAACCACCATCTTACAGGCTGCCAGACAGATTGGTCCTGAAGTGGCTCCTCCGGCTATGTGTTATTATAAGCCTTTGGAGAAGTCAGGGGGTAAATGTAGAGCCTGTCTGGTAAAAGTAACGCAAGGCTCTGCCAGAGATACAAGACCGATGCCTAAGCTCATGGCCTCTTGTATTACTCATGCTCAGGATGGAATGGTGGTAGAAAACTACACCAATGAGGAAGTAGTAGAAACTCGCAAAGGAATCGTTGAATTTCTATTGCTCAATCACCCGTTAGATTGCCCGGTTTGTGATCAGGCTGGTGAATGTCATCTTCAGGATTTCTCTTTCAAACATGGTACAGAAACCCAGCGTTTTGAAGAAGAAAGAAGAACTTACGAACGCGAGGATATTGGTGATAAGATTCAACTGCATATGAACCGCTGTATCCTTTGCTACCGCTGTGTGCATACTGCAGATCAAATCACTGATGGTAGATGCCACGGTGTGATGCATAGAGGCGACCACGCAGAAATCAGCACCTATATTGGAAAGGCTATAGACAATGATTTCTCAGGAAACATGATTGACGTTTGTCCGGTAGGAGCCTTAACAGATAAAACATTCCGTTTCAAAAACAGAGTGTGGTTCTCTAAACCAGTAGATGCACATAGAGATTGTGACAAATGCTGCGGAAAAGTTCATTTATGGTATAAAGGTGAAGAAGTTATAAGAGTTACAGGACGTAAAAATGAGTGGGGTGAAGTAGAAGACTTCATTTGTAACACCTGCCGTTTTGATAAAAAAGAAACGTCAGACTGGGTTATTGATGGCCCTGCCAAAATGAAAAGACATTCTGTGTTATCAGCTAACAAGTACAGAAAAGACTTCATCAAGCCGAGCTATGCCGATAAGCATGCTGCCGAGAACTTCAAGAAGATCAATGACGACAGACCTTATAATAAGTCGCTACCAGAAATCAAGGACTCAGAAGACTACAAGGCGTTGATGGATAAAAACGAGAAATTTAAACTTCTAAATAACTAATCTTAATGGATTCAGTTTTACTGATAAAAGCATTAATCGTACTCGGTATTTTTGTCGTTTCGTTGACAATTGCGGCCTACGAAACCTACTTTGAAAGAGTAGTGGCGGGCTATATTCAGGACCGTGTAGGGCCAGACCGAGCCGGGCCATTTGGACTGCTTCAGCCACTAGCTGATGGAGGAAAACTATTCTTCAAAGAAGAATTTATCCCCAGTATGGCAGATAAATGGCTCTTTATACTAGGGCCTTCACTTGCCATGATCACCGCACTAATGACTAGTGCAGTAATCCCTTTTGGTGACAGTATCATTTTTGACGGCCAGGAAATTCAATTTCAGGTTATAGAAGTAAACATCGGTATCCTTTGGGTGTTTGGGGTAGTTTCTCTTGGTGTGTATGGTATACTTATAGGTGGCTGGGCCTCCAATAATAAGTACTCACTCTATGGAGCCATCAGAGCGGCATCACAGAATATCTCTTACGAACTGGCCATGGGTCTTTCTATCATTGCTATTTTGATGATGTCTGAGTCCCTTTCATTGAGAACTATCGTGGAGAACCAGCATGGCATGAACTGGAATGTGTTTTATCAGCCCTTAGGTTTTCTATTATTCTTGGTATGTTCTTTTGCAGAGTGTAATCGTACGCCTTTTGACCTTCCGGAATCTGAGAACGAACTGGTAGCAGGTTATCATACAGAATTCAGCTCCATGAAATTAGGTCTTTACCTTTTCAGTGAGTATATCAATATGTTTATTTCCTCTGCGGTAATTGCCACACTTTACTTTGGTGGATTTAACTACCCTGGAATGGACTGGGTTTATACTTTATTAACCGAGAAAATGGGTGCTGTGGTAGGTCATAACCTGGCTACATTGGTAGGTACACTGGCCTTCTTTGCGAAGATATTTTTCTTCATCTTCCTGTACATGTGGGTTAGATGGACGCTTCCGAGATTCAGATATGACCAGCTGATGGATCTGGGTTGGAAAGGTCTCATTCCATTGGCCATCGTGAACTTAATCATTACCGCTGCAGCCGAGTTATCCGGCAAGGCATTATTGGTGAATTGGATTGGCCTGGCAGTGTTTATTGCGTTGCTTTATCTAGGATCAGCAATCTTCAACTCAAAGAAAACAAGCGTTTAATATGCAACTGACTGACAGATCAAAAAAGACAGATAAAACGCCTTTAACTTTAGCCGAAAAAAGTTACTTGCCTGGCATAGCCAAAGGTATGGGTATCACGCTAAAGCACTTTTTCTCAAAGAAAGCGACCATCAGATATCCTGAACAAACCAGATATCTGGGACCCATTTTCCGTGGTCATCACATTCTTAAAAGAGACGAAGAAGGTAGAGAGAGATGTACGGCCTGCGGTCTTTGTGCAGTTGCTTGCCCGGCCGAAGCTATTTCTATGGTAGCTGCGGAGAGAGAAAAAGGAGAAGAACACCTTTACCGTGAGGAGAAATACGCCGCAGCATATGAAATCAACATGCTCAGATGTATTTTCTGTGGTCTATGCGAGGAGGCTTGTCCTAAAGAAGCTGTTTACCTTCGTCATGATAAATTTGTTCCTGTTTTCACCAACAGAGATCAAGTGATTTATGGAAAAGATCAATTGGTAGAAGACATGGACGAAAGATATGAGAGGGATGCATGGACGAAAGAGGAAATGCAGAAACTTTGGGAACAACAAAAACCGGTAAATTACTAAACGAATGGACTTTCTAGAGATCATCAAAAACCTTTCTTTGACCCAGTGGTCGTTTTATATCGTTTCGGTAATTACGCTATTTGGTGCACTAGGCACTATCATGTCAAAGAACCCGATACACAGTATCATTTACTTGATCATGACCTTCTTTTCGCTTTCGGCACACTACGTTTTACTAAATGCTCAATTTCTGGCTGCCGTAAACATTGTAGTATATGCTGGTGCTATCATGGTACTCTTTCTTTTTGTGGTGATGTTTTTGAACATCAAGGATGAAGCTCCGGAATTAGATGACAACAAACTGGTATTGGGCACGAGCATCATAGGTGGTACAATTGGTGTTGTTATCATAGCGGCGATTAAACTTTCTGAAACCTCTCCGGTAAATCCTGCAACTTATCAAGTGAAGACAGGTTTTATAGAAACACTTGGTAAGATTCTTTACAGCAAATACCTATTGCCATTTGAGCTTGTTTCTGTACTCTTTTTAATTGCTATGAGTGGAGCGGTTCTATTAGGTCGCAGAGAAAAAGGAGAAAGAAACTTCTAAGATGTGGTCTTCTGAAAGACTACAATATCAGCAACTCACCAAAGAGGACAAGTCACTCTCCATTGAACTTTCAATGAGTGAGGACATCATGCGATACATCACAGGAAAGGCATTAAATCTAGAGGAGGCTAAAGACAGGTTCCGTAAACAATTATTGACCAATGCCGAGTCTCCAAATCTGGGCTTTTTCAAAGCGACCAAGATGGATAGTCTGGAAACCATTGGTTACCTGAAAATTGTCAAATGGGAGGATCAAATTATTGAAGTTGGTTACGCCATCATTCCTCAATTTAGTGGCCAAGGCTTTGCTTCAGAAATGACAGAAGCAATGATTCATCACGCTGAAAAGCACTTTCCAGAAGTGAAACAACTCGTAGGTACTGTACAAAAGGAAAATGCAGCATCAGCTCATATACTATCTAAGTTTGGCTTTTCAGTAGCAAAGGAAGTAGTAAAAAGGAATAGCACTATATTGCACTTTATAAAGGAAATCTAAATGGAGGCACTTGTATTACCAGCCAGAGGTTTTAATCCTCAAATCCCGGAATCTTGTTGGCTAGCTCCTAACGCCACAGTGGTGGGTCAGGTAGAGATGGGAGAAGATTGCACGGTTTGGTTCAATGCGGTCGTCAGAGGCGATGTAAACGCCATTAAAATGGGTAATCGCGTCAATATACAGGATGGTGCTGTAGTTCATTGTACCTATCAAAAAACACAAACCATCATTGGCAATAATGTGAGCATAGCCCATAATGCTATAGTGCATGGCTGTCAAATTGAAGATGAAGCATTAATAGGTATGGGAGCCATAGTAATGGATGGAGCCCAAATAGGAAAAAACTCAATTATTGGTGCCGGAGCAATTGTAACTCAAAACACCATTGTACCGCCCAATACAATCTGGGCTGGTAATCCAGCCAAAATGCTAAAGAAGGTTTCAGAGGAAGCTCATGAAGTCTTTATGAGAACAGCTAATAACTACATCAAGTATGCTGGCTGGTTTGGGAAGAAGTAGTTTTTCAGTTTTCAGTTTCTGAATGCAGTTCTTTTTATACTGATCAAAAACTGCCCCTGTTTTCTGCCTGCTGTAAACTATAAATTAGTTACTGTTAAAGATCGCATCTCTAGATCCCTGGTTCTTCGGGACATAGCCGCCCTTTTTGTAAGCCTTGTTTGAGAACGAACCGTTTTTAATACTTTGAATAAAGCTTTGCCATGCAATTGGATTCAATAATGGGTTCGTGGTAACAGATCCTCTTCGCTGGATATTTTGAAGCTGCTGACTCATGGCATAACGGTAGTTTTGCTCTGCACTCATCCCCTGCATAGCCATAGCCCTATCCAGATTTTCGCGACTTAGATTCTCCTCCATATAGGCTCTTTCCCGAGCATCTGGCAGTTCCATTTCTACCAAAGCCAGCTTGAACTCTTCTTCATTAGAGAAAGGGTAAACTTTAACTTCTTTTAACTGTTTAGCGTCCTCATTCAGCTCTACTACAGCCGAATATGACAGCATTACATCCTTCGGAATGATATGGTATTGCTTCTTAAAACCCAGATAACTGAACACCACACTATCCCCCGGAAATACATTGATCACGAAGTAACCACGGTCATTGGTAAGTGTTCCTCTGCCAGCTCTTTCATTGATGATATAGGCCCCTGGAAGCGGCTCATCGTTCTTACCATCAATCACAAAGCCACTGAAGGTGATGAATTTTTTCTCGCCTTGAGCATGCGTCTCCACAGCCCCTAAAAGGCTTACCATTATCAACACAAGGCCTAAAATTCTTTTCAGCATCAAGTAAATATTTTTAGAAAAGTAAGAATAAAAGGTACGGAAAGCAACAGCCCGTCAAAGCGGTCAAGGAAGCCTCCGTGCCCCGGAATCAAACTACCGGAGTCCTTTACATCTAGACTCCTTTTAAAGAGTGATTCTACCAAATCTCCCAGCGTACCGGTAATAGAAATAATAAGTGCGATCACCAGCCATTTCCAGACCTCTAAATCCGGGTAAAACCTTGAAAACAAAAACGCCACCAGAAGTGAGCTTATTGCTCCACCAAAGAAACCCTCCCAGGTCTTTTTCGGTGAAATTCTTTCGAACAGCTTACGTTTTCCCATGAGTGTTCCCGCGAAGTACGCACCACTGTCATTGACCCAAAGACTTAGTAATATTCCTAACATCAACATCGGCTGATACGTTTCAGGACCAATACCTATTTCTATGACGAGCGAGAACGGTACTGCCACATATATAATCCCCAGGAACGTATACCCAAGGTTATCAAAAGGCTTTTTATCTGCATGCTTGTACAGCTTAATAAAAAATGCAGAAGCTAATAAAGGGATGACCGCATAATAGAACTTGAAAGGCCATACTCCTGACTCTATGAAGTAAGTTAATGCACTTAATATAATACCGCAGATAGTCCCATAAATGGTGAGTGGTATGTTACCGTTAAGCCCTACCAGTCGGTAAAACTCTGTTTGTGTAAGCACCGACAAAACCAAAAAGACCAACCAATAGGTCAAAGGAGAGAACATCATGCCTCCTATGATAATGGTGGCTCCAATGATAGCTGCTATAATACGTTGTGTCAGGTTAGAATATTTACTCAGTTTCTGCGTCATTTGATTCGATAAAGTTGTCAATAAGTGCCTTGGCTATATCAGCATACTTCTTCTCTACATAAAGCATATACGCCCCAAAAAGCGGGTACATCGTATCTTTCTTATTGACCAAAAAGCAATTGATTTCATTATTCTGCAGCTCATTTTTCAAAAGCTCCATTTGCATAGCATCACCAGATTTACGCATTATCACCCAATCAGGAGAGTCTACAGAGAAAATCATACTTTATTTCCAGTTTAAGGTTTCTAAAAGGTGAAGACAGTCTTCTTTCATATAGTCTACCACAGGTTTCAGGCTGTCGTTAAGTGTAGGCTCCATCAGATAAAGAGCCCCTCTTAGGTAGTGATTGGTAGTGTCAGTGATATAAAACTGAAAATGGCTAGGCACTTCACCCTCCAGTTCTATGGTCACTACTCTTTTCCCATTTTCCAATTCAATAATCTGCTCTCTTTGAGAAGTGGCCTTCACGTGATGTTTGGCAGCCAGCTTGAAAGCATCGTCAATATGCTTGGCAAGTTTATCAGGTGAGCCGTCTAGAGGTTTGTAAGTAAACTGTACAATTGCATCATAATCAGGGTAATCGAGTATGATCCAGTGAGGTTCAGAATTAGCAAAGGTATCTGGCTTTACCACGGCATGTTTAGAATACTCAAAGGTATAAGGATGATTTTCCTGTAATTGTTGGTATTCATGAGCCGGTAGCTCAATACGGTTAAAACCTTTGGGTTTAGGAACAAAAACCTCTTCACCTCCACATGCCCACAAGAGCACTGAAAGCAGACCCAACAGCATTAAACTTGATTTTCTAATACGCATATAGACTGTTTCTGCCTGCAAAGATACTCATTCCTAGTAATAATAAATCTTTGAATCTTCCTAAGTCACCTCCCTAGAATTAGGGATACCCACACCTCTCTTTTTGACCTTCCTTTGCATTCAATATTGAACCTTTCCACTGCTAAATACCCAACCATTTTAATTCATAACTAATCAATCAAAAATGAAATTCTCAGTTTACAGTCTTTCTCTTTTCTTGTTTGCTCAGCTTTCATGGGCAGCACCAGTGTCTATCCCAAATAGTACTTTTGAAACTGAACTGGTAAACCGGGGTTATGACTCAGACGGTGTGGTGAACGGACAAATGGAAGATACTGATATCCTTGCCATTACAAATCTGAATCTAGCAAATTCTAGTTCTATAACTGGTTCCCTGGATCTTACTGATTTTGTAAATGTCACAAACCTCAATATCTCAGAAGCTAATATTAGCTCTCTGGATATCACAACATTAATTTCTCTGGACTATTTGACCCTAAGTAACTTACCAAATCTTACTAGCGTTGACCTCTCAAATAACTCGGCCATGACAGGTTTTTATTTCAACAATACTGTGTTGACTACCATTGACCTTCTGAATCAACCAAACATTTATGCCGGCAATATTTATAATAATGCGAACTTGACAGGGTTAAAAATTCTCGCTTCAGCAGGAGCCTATAACACATCCATAAATTTTGGGAATAACAACCCACTTTTGACTTGTGTTCAAGTTGACGACCTTACAGTTGCTCAAAACAAAGCTACTTCAGGATTTTGGATTACCGGTGGAAAAACATTGAGTCTCTCTTGTCCTCCACCTGTTGCGGCAGTAGTCATGCTTCCAACTTCCATCACATTACCTCAGCTTAGTAACTCAGATATCACGGCTATTGCAAATCCTCAACCCGGCATGATGACCTGGAGTACGGATGACACCTGCGTCAAAGTCTATAACGGCACCAGCTGGAATTGTCTGTAGCTGAATCAAAGGATTGATTTTTTTGTTGACCTTATATCGACAAAGAATTCAATCCTATGAACTACACACCTGGCATTATTGCCGTTTTACCTCTTTTTTATATTGGTTGGTCAGACTCCGTATTGAGTCCTTCTGAAATGAAAACCATTCAAAAACACATCAAGAGCATGGAGTTTTTGACGAAAGAGGAGCAGGAAACGCTAATCAACTGGACTGACCAGAAAAACCCACCAAGTGAAGAGACATTTAAAAGTTGGCTTCAGGCCATTCGTGAATATTCTACAGACAAAACCATTCAGGAGAAAGTATCGCTTGTAGACTTAGGTCTACAAATGGCCAGAAAATCAAGTGGTGCAAAAGCCGAAATCTGGGATGCACCAAAGGTGAAAGGCTCCATTGAAAAACTGGAAGATGCCTTGGGCGTAAGCCATCAATTATCAAAAATAGCATTCTACCAATCTCTGGAACCTGAGGCCAATATGGAAGTGGCGGAAGAGCCTGCCTTTGATGCTAAACAAATGCAAGCCATTCTGGATGGCAAACATGCCGAGCTAAAAGGGAGAGTCAAAAAGCTCATCATGGACTCTTTCTTCACGATCTCAAAAGATGTAAGAGACAAAGAGGAATACCGAAACCTGGTTTTGGAACAAACGAAGGCCATTGCTCGTCAGGGCTTTGGGGCCTATGCCTACCCAAAGGCTTATGGTGGACAAGACATGCCGGAGGCCAGTACCCTCATTTTTGAGACTTTAGCTCTGGGAAACCTCAGCACTTTGGTCAAATATGGCGTACAGTTCGGGCTGTTTGGTGGGGCTATCTTACAGTTAGGTACCAAAAAGCATCACGATAAATACTTGAAAGCCACGGGTTCTTTAGAACTGCCGGGCTGCTTTGCCATGACCGAGACAGGTCACGGAAGTAATGTGCGAAACCTGGAGACTACGGCCACTTACGATCATTCCGATAAAACCATTACCATTAAGTCCCCTACCTTGGCCTCTGGTAAAGAGTATATTGGCAATGCCATGCATTCCAAAATGGCGGCCGTTTTTGCCCAACTCATTGTCAATGGCGAAAATCATGGCATCCATAGTATTTTGGTGCCCTTAAGAGATGAAGAGCATCATACTTTACCCGGCGTTACCGTAAAAGATAACGGCTATAAAATGGGTCTCAATGGCGTAGACAACGGCCGTATCTGGTTTGATCAGGTGAAAGTACCAGTAGAAAACCTTCTCGACAAATATGGCGGAATTGACGAAAATGGAAATTACCACTCCAGCATTAAAAAAGAATCGAAACGCTTTTTTACCATGCTGGGAGCCTTGGTGGGTGGAAGAGTTTCTGTAGCCCTTGGTTCTAATACCTCCGCCAAAAAATCACTGGATATTGCCATCAGATATGCTTTAAAAAGGAGACAATTCCCTACGCTGAACGAAGAACAGGAAACACTGATTATGGATTATCCCACACATCAGTGGCGTTTATTTCCACTTCTGGCCAAGACCTACGGACTAAATTTTGCTCTCGACAGCCTGAGAGAAAAGTTTGGAGAAGCCTACGGTGGCACAGACATGCGTGAGGTAGAAACCTTGGCCGCCGGCCTTAAGAGTTACGCCAGCTGGCATGCCACAGATACCATTCAGGAATGTAGAGAAGCCTGCGGCGGTAAAGGCTACCTGGCAGAAAACGAGTTTGCCGACCTGAAGGCAGACACGGACATCTTTACCACTTTTGAGGGAGATAACCATGTGCTACTGCAATTGGTCGCCAAAGCTTTACTTACGGAGCTGAAACAAGAATTTAATGATGGTGGCTTTATGGCGGTAGCCAGACATGTCATGAAAAGGGTGAGCAATTCGGTGAGTGTGATGAACCCTATTAACACCAGGAATGCTAATGCAGAACACCTGCTCAGCACCGACTTTATGCAGTCGGCTTTTGACTACAGAAACCAGAAACTACTCTTCTCGCTTTCTGACCGCATGCGTAGTTTCATAGGTAAAAAACTGGCTCCTTCAGAGATTTTTGTAAGAACACAGACTCATATGATCTCTCTGGCCAAAGCCTATGTGGAATCCTATATTTTCAATGAGTTCAGAGCAAAAGTAGAGTCTCTGACAGATTCAAAAGAGAAGCAAACGCTGACTTTGCTATTACAATTATTAGGGCTACACAGCATATATGAAGACAAAGGCTGGTTCCTGGAAAACGACTTTTTGAGTGGTGAAAAATCAAAGGCCATCCGTAAAGTCCTTAGCAAACAGATGCGTAAAATAAGACCACAGGCTCTGCTCCTGGTAGAGGCTTTTGATATTCCGGAGGTTTTGCGTTCTGCACAGATAGCTACTTTTGAAGCATGAGTATAGGGCCCAAAATCTCCATTATTGCCGCCATGAGTTTAAACAGATCCATTGGTTACCAAGGATCTCTTCCCTGGCCCGAGCCGATACCGGTGGACTGGGAAAACCTGGAAAAGGTAACCCGAGGGTGTAAGATGATCATGGGTAGAAAGAGCTATGAAGATAAGCACAGGGTGTCTTCTGCCGCTGGCAATATTGTGGTGACGAGTAAAGAAGACTATTCGCTTGATGAAGGATTTCAAAAAGCCGCTAGTCTTCAGGAGGCTCTGCTACTTTATCAAAATGAAGCAGAAGTTTATGTCATTGGCGGAGAGTCCTTGTTTAAAGAGGCTATTCCGCTGGCAGATAAGATCGTTCTTACCTTGGTAGAAAAGGAGTTTGAAGGAGATACATTTTTCCCGGCTTTTGAGCACCTGCAATTCAAAAATGAAGAAAAGAAGCATTTCGAGATTTCTGATCAAACCCCTTATCCCTTGCAGATCATTACCTACCGAAAAGCGTGAGTAGTTTAATAGACCTCATACTTCCGTTTTATCAAAATGCCGACACGTTAGAGGCGGCCATTCAATCGTTGATTGACCAAACCTTTCAGGATTTTAAAATCATTTTGGTGAGCAATAATGCTGATGATGGAAGTATATCAATTGCCCAAAAATGGCAATCAAAAGACGATCGTATTCAGCTTTTATTCGAGCCCAGGCAGGGAGTAGCCTATGCTTTCAATACCGGCATTTTGGCAGGTCAAAGTCCTTTTATTGCCCGAATGGATGGTGATGATAAGGCTGAGCCCGAGAAACTGGAGAAGCAAATCAAATATCTCAAAGACAATCCACAGGTAGCTGCAGTGGCTACGCAGACCTCTTTTTCTTCAAGTATCAAAGCCTCTGAGGGTTTTCTGCATTTTGTAAATTGGCAAAATGCCATCATCAGTCCCGAAGAACATTTCAATGCTCGCTTTTATGAAAGTCCGGTAGCCAATCCTACAATTCTTTTTCGTCGCGAGCTGATAGACCAATATGGCTTGGTAGATACTTCAGACGCACCAGAAGATTACGAACTCTACCTCCGCTGGATGGACCATGGCGAACAAATCGCTAAATTACCAGAGCCTTTACTCACCTGGAATGACCACCCAAACCGACTCACCAGAACGCATCAGAACTATAGCGAAGAATCTTTTCAGAATGTCAGATACAGTTATTTAGCCAAGTATCTAAACGAAGTAGGCCGAGATCGTGAAATCGTAATTTGTGGAGCGAGTAAAAACATTCTTCTTAAAGCTAATAGGCTTCAGGAAGCAGGTATTTGGATTACAGCACATACCGATGTCATTCATCGACAACCAGATGGTGTGAATTTTATACCCTTATCAAAAGCACTGGAAAATAAGAGCTTCTATTTTGTGAGCTTGATTGCCAAGAGGGATGTATATCAGGAGATAAAAAAGCTATTTCTTTCTAAAGGGCTTACAGAGGGCGAGGATTTTATTTTGGCGGGGTAAGTTGCTAGTTGTTATATTGCTTTAGACAAGTAAATTAATTTATATGTGTTGAGGCCATGAATAGCAATAAACCCTGGCTAAAAACTATGCGGTATTTTCATGAAGGGTCAATAGTAGTACTCATAACCTTTCTTGTTTTTGTAACAGTAAGCTGCAATTCAAAAACAGAAACTCCAAAGTCATTCGATGTAATTATTGATACAGATTTAGGAGGTGATCCTGATGACATACAATCCTTATTTCGAGCAGTTCACTATAGTGACATATTGAAAATCAAAGGGATTATTTCGACTCCCTGTACAGACTTAAAGTCACATCCTTGGGATACTATTCCCCATGTAGAGTTGATCTCGACTTGGATTAAAAGGATAGATGTGGATCATTTACGTCAAAAAGGATATCAAAATCTCATGGATGAGGAAACTCTATTGGACCTTGTAAAACTGGGATCTGTTAAAACGGGCTCACCAACACCTGATAAATCCTCGGAAGGGTCACAATGGATCATAAAAACTGCCCAAAAATACAGTCAGGAAAATCCCCTTTGGATTCTGGTGTGGGGCAGCATGACAAGCACAGCCCAAGCCCTGTACGATGCACCGGAAATCGCCGATAAAATCAGAATTTATTCCGTCGGATCAACCAACACTTTACATGATCCAGCCAGTAGAGACTACGTCTTTGATTTCATGCAAGATAATTATCCTGAATTATGGTGGATAGAAAATGGTATTCTTCCGAAAGGTACCCACGAAACCTTTAGGGGAGTTTACCAGTCTGGGCTTCAGAAAGGCGAGTGGGCATTCACCTCATTTATTGATCATAATATCAAGAATCATGGTTCTACTCATAATGGAATGTTTGAGGAGAGATGCGGTGACGCTTTTCCGGTTGCCAATTGGCCCGAAAATAGTTTAAAGGAAGGTGATAGTCCTTCCATGTTATATTTACTGTCTTCGGTATTGGGCGATGTGGGCGATGTTAATGACCCTACCGCAGAAAGTTGGGGTGGCCAATTCAGACATTATGGTAAAGATGAATTCCCAAATTATTATGTCGATTTGGATCTACCTCCTGCAGAATGTCAATGGACCATAGGGAAATGGCGATACGATTTCATGAAGGATTGGAAACAACGGTGGGATCGGTATAATCGTTAATTTTTTATTCTCCACAAGGGGGCAAGGGAAGTATTATCAACATTTCTTTAAAACCGACCATTTGAATAAGACTTTCAAAAGATACTTTTTCCCTAATTTCATTTGCTAAACTATTAGAAAAGACGGGCTTAATTTTAGCAGGAGGTATTGTATCTTGCTTGTGTATTTAGAGTTAACAACATCCCTTTTTCAGCCCAAAAAGTCAAAGGCTATTTGCAGTTGGGAGCCTTTATTACAGAAAGCCATGTACTGGGAAGAGAAAATAGACAAAATAAAAAAGGAGAGTGATCCCAGGAACTTCAAAGTTCCATTCACGGACTGGTCGATAATCTTGAAGAAGATCGAAAGCAAGTTTGTTAAAAAAGAGAATTCTGACTTTATCTTTTCAAATTGGGACTATAGACTAAAAGAGAAAAGACATATAAAAACAATTCTAACGGCCTCTATTGACGGTGAATTGGACCGACTTGACTCAAGCCAAAATTATTGGTTAGTATTGACGAGAGACAAAGCAAACTTTAAAAATCTGGTTTATGATTGTAAGCCAACAGTAATTAAAATATTAATTGAACTTTGGAAAGCAGACTTTTACATTGTAGATAAGAGATACACCTGGTTGGTTTATTTCAAGCGGCACGAGGCTGATACAGAAATTTTCAAATCAGGGGGCTTAGTTACACCATTCGACAAGATTTAACGGCCCTCAATCGATTACCAGCCTTAGGCTGCAATGCCTACTATACGCCTATCCTCTGCAAGCCCGGTCACACCACTCCAATATGCTCCAAATGGATAACCTCCCATTCACACTGATTGACAAAAGAGGGGTTTATCAGGAGATTAAAAAGCTATTTCTTTCTAAAGGGCTAACGGAGTGAGAGGATTTTATTTTGGCGGGGTGGGACTCTTAAGGTTATATTGCCTTTGTAATGCGGGTTAATGTAATTACACAAAACCGCCAAGAAAAGGAATGATATTAAGCCGCATGTTGGGGGCTATAATGTAAAATGAATAAACAGAATTTATGGAAGTACTAAATAAAATATTCGATAAGAGAATTAAAGCTTTAAATGTTCTCCTAGAAATGACAATTAAAGAATACAATGACATTTCCCAAGAGATTATAAGAAAAAATGAATTTCAGAGAAGGAGAGTTAAATCCTCATCAACTGTTTACAGTCTATTAAAGTCTGACTTATTACAGGGTTGTGTTATTCCTCCAATTGTTTTAGCTCTTTCAAAATTTAAAACTGATTCGATTGAAGATGAAAAAAATGATGAAATAGTTAAACAAATTCTCACCAATAAAGAGAATTTGGTAATACTTGATGGTCTTCAAAGAACATACACCATAAGAGATTTAGTGAATGAATTAGATGAATCTGGTGATAAGGACACTTTGGAAAAATTACTAAAATATAAACTTCGGATAGAAGCATATATCGGGATTGACAAATTAGGAATTCTTTATAGGATGTTGACCTTAAATACTGGCCAAACTCCCATGTCCATCAGACATCAAATTGAAATTCTTTATTCAGATTACTTAGTTGAAGATCTTGGTGAAGTAAAATTCATCACAGAGGCTGATGATAGCAGACCAACAAAATTTGGTGAATACAAATTTAAGGACATTGTTGAAGGCTTCAACTCTTACCTTGAAAGGGACTACTTGACGATTGATCGGTTTGATATACTGGACAACATCAAAAGTCTTGAAAAATTGTCAAAAGAAAATCAAGATAAAGACTTATTCCTGGCCTTTGTAAATACTTATCATGGTTTGTCAAAACTGTTTGTCAATTCAGCCAAGGATTGGGAATTTGAAGATGAACAAGGTAACCGTTTAACAGGCCAACCATTTGGAAAAACTGTTGAAAAGATTTTTTCGAAATCTCAGGTTATGACCGGCTTTGGTTCAGCTATTGGAAAACTCATTGATTTTGAATTAATAGAATCAATTGATAAAATTCTTGTTGAAGCTAAAAAAATAGATCTATCTGAACTTGATTCCTCTTTGGATAATTTAACACTTAAATTGGACAGTGTGCGAACACTTGCTAAAAAGATTGGAAATGACCAACGTATGTACTTCCATTTTCTTTTTAGAGAACTTTTCGATCGAAAAGGTGATGCATACTTAGACTTCAATGCATCTATAGAAGAAGCCTACAAATCCTACGAAAGAAAAACTCAGTAAGGTATATGGCTATTATTTTAAATAGTGAGTTGTCTAGTAGTCGAGTTATTACTTTTTCAAACATTGAGTTTGACGTAAATCACTCTACCTTCATTCTAAAAACGCAGGATGAAAAAAGTGAAATCTTAGTTGAATATGCTCCAATTATAGATAGAGAGTTTGAGGGTAAATTGTTTAATGTTCACTTCTTTTCAAATCAATATCTTAATGCAGAAAATGACGTTTTCGAAGTTTATGAAAA
Organism: Jiulongibacter sp. NS-SX5; assembly: GCF_052828545.1. Next base: position 3,922,096 of record NZ_CM128248.1, on the reverse strand, counting down.
AGAAATGGGCAAACGGATTGGTTGGATTTTTCCAATTCAAGTTTTGGATTCAAATGAAAATGATTTTGCTGACAATAAATTCTTGAACAAATATAAATTTCCCGTTTTTTCGCAATTACTCAAGCTTGGAAATATTAATAAACCAGACTACAAAGGAGGTAATAATTACAGAATTACAGATTTCTTCAATGAAGATATAATTGTATTTGTGGTTTCAATTGAAACATTGCCGGAGGGAGAACAATTAAATATTTTGAATTATTTGCCCTGCTTTGCAAACTTTGGTTATTATCCGTGGAATAATGACCATCATCAGCATTTCGATCAACAGCAAAGCTTGGCGGTAAAAAAACGCGGTGACAAGAAAATCAATATTCGCAAGGCGAGTTTAGATATTTCTCAAAATCAGTTTTTAACAGACTTATACAATATCCATCTGAAATCTATAAATCATTTCTTACTGAAATTTTATTTTTTGTATCAGGTAATTGAGTTTTTGATGGAAGAGAACTTTAATACTGATTTTAACTCTCTAGTTGATGATTACAAAAAAAATCATCTATCGAAGAACGATTTAAAAGAAAAAATCAATTCAATTACTCGTGAAAGATGTAGTATTAGTTCGCTTTTTGAAAAGGCATCCATTCCAACCTCAATAGAAACAGATTTTAAAAGGGATTGCAAAGCTTTACTCGAAAATTATTATTCTAAGACACCTGAAAGCTTGGGAGACTTAATCTATGATACTAGAAACTTAGTTGTTCATAGATACAGAGAAATAATGAAGAAGGACGAAAATGTGGATCTCTTAGATCTAGTAACACATGAATTGGAAGTTATAATAAATGAATTAATAATAAGCTACAGCCCCCAACAATGGGTATAGGTCATAGCCGCACAAAGCCAATGCTTAAGCCAAGCTCCGCCCCATACCCTGGACGTTCCTACTATTGTTAAAATGAAACCAAGACAAATCCTCCTTTTAACAGGAATCATATTGGGAACAATCATTCTGACGAATCTTCCTTTTTTGCCAGGGCCAAACTTCTTAAATGCACCAGCCCAACTTTTCTTTAGTGGCGGACAGTTGTTAGGAATGCTTGGGCTATTGCTCGTACCATTTGGACTAATATGGACAGTCAGTCAGTTTAGAAAGGCAGAAGGGAAATTCAAATTGCCGGCATTACTCCTTTGGACCTTACCCCTTACCACCTTAATATCTACAACTTCTGTTTCTAAGTTGACTAGAGACTTTAGCAGGGGCTTTGCTATTCAAAGAGCCCACAAATTGATACAAGAACTTGAAAACTTTAAGAAACGCAATGGCCATTATCCCGGCTCGTTGGCAAGTGTAGGTATCAAAACACCCTCTACAGGTATAATTGGAATTAGCGACTTCTCGTATGACGGAAACTCTGATAATTTTAGGCTGACCTTTTATCAGAATGCCTTATTAGGTTTTAACTATGAAATTGTGACGTACGACCAATCTGACAATCATTCTGCCAAAAGTGAGATGAAAGAATTGTACAATACTGGTTTTGACCATTGGAAATATGAAATCTATGATTAATCAATCGGTTGGTCATTCATAATTTATGCGAGTTTAAGACGACATGTAAGCTCAACTTACTGCATTCTCTGAAGTTCCTAAGTTCCTTACCATAATCTTTACCTCTCATTCTTTCCCATCCAAAACCTCCATCCTTCCCGATTCCCTTCTAACTTTGCGGTATGAATTATTTGTCGGCAGAGAATATTGGTCGCGATCTGGGTGAACGGTGGCTATTTAAAGGAATTACATTCGGTATTTTGCAGGGTGAAAAGGTAGCCTTGATTGGAGCAAATGGCTCCGGGAAAACCACGCTTCTGAATATTGCCGCAGGCTTGACAGAAACCGATGGCGGAGAAATGACCATCAGAAATGATATCAGAGTCGGTTACCTAGAGCAAGACCCCGATTTCGCTGAGAATCAGACTGTGCTGGAAACCATTTTCTATGCTGATAATGAGATCACCCAAGCCATAAAAAATTATGAGAAAGCTACCGAGACCAATGATCAGGAGCTGCTCGCCGATGCCATAGAACTACTGGATGGCCTCAATGCCTGGGATTATGAAGCCAAGGTGAAGCAGATCTTGGGAAAACTCGGCATCCATGACTTTGAGAAAAATGTTTCGGAACTCTCCGGAGGGCAGAAAAAGCGGGTGGCACTGGCCAAAGTATTGATAGACCAACCCGATTTTATCATTCTGGATGAGCCAACCAACCACCTTGACCTGGAAACCATAGAATGGCTGGAAGGCTACCTTTCAGCTTCTAATGTTACGCTATTTTTGGTAACGCATGACCGCTATTTCCTGGATAAGGTATGCAACCGAATTCTGGAACTTCGGGCCAATGACATTCATAAATATGTGGGCAATTACGCCTACTATCTAAAGAAAAAAGAAGAGCAGGAAGAAGTAGAGGCCCAGACCAACGAGAAAAACAGACAGCGACTCAAAAAAGAACTGGAATGGATGCGTAGGCAACCTAAGGCGAGAACCACCAAGGCCAATTACCGCATCGATGCCTTTTACGAGCTCAAGGAAAAGACCCACGGTCATAAAAAAGAAGATAAGTTGGAGCTGAATGTACGCACCGAGCGTCTGGGCAAAAAGATCATTGATATTCAGGATATCTCTAAAGCCTATGGCGAAAAACAGCTGATAGACCATTTCTCATATACCTTCAAAAAAGGGGACAAAATAGGTGTGGTTGGTAAAAATGGGATGGGGAAATCTACACTTCTCGATATCATCATTGACCAGGTAAAACCAGATACCGGCCGTGTGGTAAAAGGAGAGACCGTAAAAATCGGTTATTACTCACAGGATGGGCTGGCTTTTGATGAAGATCAGAAAGTGATAGACGCCATCAGAGAGTATGCAGATCATGTGAAGCTGGGCGATGGCCGGGAGTTATCTGCTTCGGCATTTTTGAATATGTTTCTATTCCCGCCCAAGGTGCAGCATAACTACATCCATAAGCTCTCAGGTGGAGAAAAAAGAAGGCTTCAGCTCATGAAGATTCTGGTGCAAAGCCCCAATTTCCTGATTCTGGATGAGCCTACCAATGACCTGGATATTGAGACATTGAACGTACTGGAAGAGTTTCTTGAGAATTACGGTGGCTGTGTAATGGTGGTCTCCCACGACAGGTATTTTATGGATAAAATCGTGGATCATGTTTTTGCTTTTGAGGGCAAAGGCTACATCAAAGATTTTCCGGGAAATTATACGCAATACCGCCTCTGGAAAGACGAGCAGGAGAAAGAAATAGAACGCGAAAAGAAGGAGATCAAGAAAGAAGAGCCCAGGAAAGAGGTCAAAAAAGAAAAAGTAAGGCTGACCTTTAAAGAACAAAAGGAGTTTGAAGAATTAGAGAAATCCATTGCCAATATGGAGGAACGCAAAGCCGAAATAGTGGAACTAATGAACGGCGGCGAAACTGATTTTGAGAAACTTACGGCTCTGGGCGAAGAGCTTCAGCAAATTAAAGACGATCTGGAAGAACAGGAGCTTCGCTGGCTGGAGCTATCAGAATACGCAGATTAGGCTTTCTTTTTGGCTCGGGTGGTTTTCATTTATGAGATATCCAACTAAATTTACAACAGAACCACCCCTCAGAAATGGAACAAATCGCCGATTTCTTTCAATACATCATGAACTCCGAGGAGATCATTCAGACGGGTGGGCTCATAGCCATAGTGCTGATCGTCTATATTGAAAACGGACTTTTCTTTGGCTTTTTTCTTCCCGGCGATTATCTTCTTTTCCTTTCCGGTGTGTTCTGTGGTCTCGGTCTGTTAAAGGTCAATATTTACCTATTGCTCATTGCTATTTTTGCGGCTGCAGTTGCTGGTTCCTTTACAGGGTATGTTTCGGGTTATTTCTTTGGCGAAGCTCTGGAAAACAAGAAAGAGAACCTCTTTTTCAAAAAGAAACATATTAAGCGTACCAAACGCTATTTTGAAAAATACGGCAGCCGAACATTAATTATCGCCCGTTTTTTGCCTGTTATCAGGACCTTTGCACCTATTATGGCTGGCTTGGTGAAAATGAAACTGGTAAATTTCACCATTTATAATGTAGCCGGTGGAGCTATCTGGGTTGGCATTTTAGTGCTCGGCGGTTTCTATTTCGGTGATCGCTTTCCCTGGATTATCGATTACGTCCACTGGATCATCATTTTCTTCCTGGCCATAACTTCGGTGACGGTTTTAAGAGGCTATTTCTCGGCCAAGGCCGAAATGGAAAAGGAAGACTAGCTCTTCACCTGTAGCAAGGCTTTCTGCCCATCATAGACCGCATAAGAATCAAAACGAATCCAATCCCCCAGATTGATGTACATAGAAGCATCACTCATCGGTATTTGCATGGCAATGTGGCGGTGCCCAAAAATATAATAATCGAAAGTACTTCCCGCTTTGATCTGCTCCTCAATGTACTGATAAATAAACTCTTCTTTCGGGTCAATTTCTTGTACGGTCAAATCCTCTTTCCTATTTTTTTGATACGAGTTTTTAGCCCATAAATTTCCAAGAAACTGCCCGATATCCGGCGGCAAGACATACCTGAAAAGCCATTGACATAGTGGATTGGCAAACAGTAGCTTTTTCAGGATTTTATAGGAGGTATCGCCAGGCCCAAGTCCATCGCCGTGCCCCACTAAAAAACGGTGATTTCCTATCTGAAAAGCAGTGGGTTCGGTCAAAACCGTGGCTCCAAGTTCCTTCTGAAAATAATCTTTCATCCAGAAATCATGATTGCCGGTATAAATAAAAAGCTGCACTCCTTTGTCAGAGAGTTCCGCCAGTTTACCCAGTAGTCTTACATAGCCTTTTGGCACCACAGAGCCGTATTCAAACCAAAAATCAAAGAGGTCTCCCACCAGAAATAAAGCTTCCATGGTGTTCTGCTCAGAATCCAGCCAATGGACGATTCTTCTCTCACGCTCCAGGCTTCTTGGATGGTCAGGAGCCCCCAAATGAAAGTCTGAAAGAAAGTAAACTTTTTGTCCTGCGGGTAAAGGGATATTCATTGCGGAGCAAAGATAGAAAAGGACACATTTTAATTGCTCCATTTCCATAGATAATCGTCATTCAACTCATCAACACCCACAACCATCCATCCTAATTCCTTGGAAATATTAAACTCATATTTTAACTTTGACCGACCGTTCAGTCATATAATATAAAACGAGATAATTTTGAGTCCGAGAAGTAAGGCAGAGTTTGAAGAAATAAGGAATACCAGAAAGCAGGAAATTCTGGATGCCGCATTAAAGCTATTTGCAGAGAAAGGCTTTACCAGTACATCCATCAGCATGATAGCCAAAGAAACCGGTATCTCTAAAGGGCTGATGTATAATTACTTTGAATCAAAAGACCAGCTACTGGAAGGCATCATCAATGCCGCCGTAAAAGAGATGGACACCATTTATGCCTCGGTGTACACGGAGCCCGATCCTCGCATTTTGCTGAGCAAAATGCTGGATATCACAGTAGAATATCTGATCAAAAAGAAGGAATTCCAAACCCTTTTGATGTCGCTGGCTCTTCAAAAAAGCAGCCATGAAATGATCCATAAACTCATCAAAGGTAAAACGGAACAAATGGTAGGTTTTATGTCGAACATACTGAATCAACTGGGCCATCACTCAGAAGATGAGGTGTATATGTTCGGAGCTATCATGGATGGGATGGCTATTCAGTTTCTGGTTACAGAAGACGAGCAATTGCTTCATAAAACTGCCGAGGCCATCCGAAAGAAATATTTAGACTAAAGATTAGACAGACATTAATACTATCAACATGAAAAAACTACAATTACTAAGCCTCTTGATGTTCATGACCATTGGGGGATACGCACAGTCCGCGAGTAGCATCATCAGTAAGGCTGATGATAAAATGCGAGGGCAGAAAAACTACACCGAAAACACGATTCAGATCATCAGACCGAGCTGGAAAAGGGAAATGAAGATGAAAAGCTGGAGCTATGGCACAGAGTACTCCCTCTCCTACCTCACTGCCCCGGCCAAAGACAAAGGAACCGTTTTCCTCAAAAGGAATAGGGAACTCTGGAACTGGCTACCAAGCATAGAGAGAACCATCAAGATGCCTCCGAGTATGCTGTCACAAAGTTGGATGGGCTCAGACTTAACCAACGATGATCTGGTAAAAGAAACGTCAAATAAAGACGATTTCACCTCTAAAATTATAGGCACCGAGGTCATTAACGGTCGCAAATGCTGGAAAATAGACATGACACCAAAACCCGAAGCGGCTGTGGTTTGGGGTAAAATTATCAGTTGGGTAGATCAGAAGGATTATATCTACCTGAAATCAGAATACTATGATGAAGACGAGTATCTGGTGAATACCATGACTGCAACTGACGTGAAGACTTTGGGTGGAAGAGTACTGGCCAGCAAAATGACCATAGAACCTGCCGACGAGCCGGGCAATAAAACGGTGATGATCATCAATAAAATTGATTTCAATGCCAATGTATCGCCATCATTTTTCACTGTACAAAACATGAAACGTGTCAGGTAGTGGCTTTGATAAAAAAGTAAACTCCCTATCTCGCTCTTCTCAAGGCAACCTCCACCTTGGAGCAGCTTTCTACAGGTAAGATGGGTATAGTCGATATATCAACTCTGAATGAAGCACTTTTAAGATCATACTGAAATGCAAAACATTAAACTTATTCTAACCATGGCCTGGCGAAATCTCTGGAGAAACAGAGTACGCACCAGTATCATGATAGCCGCTACTTTATTTGCCGTTTTTCTGGCTGTAGTGATGCAGTCTGTACAGGAAGGTGTCTACGAAAGGCAAATTCAGAATATGGTGAGCTATTATAGCGGTTACCTACAGATTCAAAATGAAGCTTTTTCAGATGAAAAGACCATTGATAACTCTCTGATTTTTGATCGCCAACTGGAAGACGAATTGAAAGCCATCCCAGAGATTTCAGCCTACTCTCCCAGGATTGAAAGTTTTGCTTTGGCCTCCTCAGAAGAGGTGAGCAAAGGAGTCATGATTACCGGAACCGTTCCCGAGTTGGAAGATCAACTTACAGGTCTCAGAAAAAGAGTGAAGGAGGGTAATTATTTTACCGAAAATTCTGATGAACTCATGATCGGCAAAGGTCTGGCAAAATACCTAAAAGTAGCTCCGGGTGATACCCTTGTTTTTTATGGAGCAGGTTACCATGCTTCTACGGCGGTTGGTAAGTATCCTATAGGAGCTATTCTGGAGTTTGGAGCTCCGCAGCTAAACGATAATATGATTTACATGCCTTTGCGGGCTTCGCAACAGTTGTTTTCTGCCTACGATATGGCTACAACCGTTGCCATCAATCTTGGGAGTAGAAAAGATATGCACGATGTTCAACAAACCATTCTAACGAAACTTGAAGGCACGGGCAATACCGTAAAAAACTGGGAAGAAATTATGCCCGAGCTTATTCAAAGTATTGAAGGCGACAGGGCATCAGGTAAAATTATGCTGTATGTACTCTATATGATCATCGGATTTGTGATTTACGGTACACTTTTAATGATGATTTCTGAGAGAACACGCGAGTTCAGTATGCTGGTGGCTATCGGGATGAAAAACAAATTTTTATCCTTTACACTGATGGTGGAGTGCCTAATCATGACCTTCATCGGGGCTCTTTTGGGAAGCTTACTGACCATCCCGATCACGAATTACCTAAAAAATTCGCCGGTGCCATTAGACGGTGGAGCCGGTAGTGCATATGAGCAGGTAGGTTTTGAACCGGTCATCTCGGCGGTGACAGACCCAGCCATCATCGCTACTCAGACCTGGACAGTGGCCTTGATGTCTATAGTCCTTTCACTTTATCCCATGTTGAAACTTCTGAAGCTTAAACCCTTAGATGGCCTAAGAGCTTAAGCAATTTATGGACTGTTCACAAGCTGAAACTAGCCACCTACATCAAATATGAACGATATAAACACAGATAACTATGCTCTTTAAAATTGCCTGGCGAAATATCTGGAGAAATAAAACCAGAAGCCTCATTATCATCACGGCCATCATGCTTGGGCTGTGGGCCGGAGTGTTCTTAATGGGTTTCTCATGGGGCATGTACGATAGCCGAATAGAGTCCTTGATCACAAAAGAGAGCTCGCATCTTCAGCTTCATCATGAGAAGTTTAAAGAAGACAATATGTCTAAACACTTTATAGAGCAGGATCAAGCCTACGAGAAACTTCTTGACTCAGACGCCAATGTAAAAGCGTATTCAAGCAGGCTTGTGGTGAATGCAATGGTGGCTTCTTCCAGAGGCGGAGCAGGTCTCAAAGTCTCGGGAATAGACACCACAGCCGAAAATCAAACGACAAAACTGAGTGAAAAGATCATTGAGGGAAATTACTTTTTGCCTCGTGGCAGAAATCAAATTTTAGTCAGTCAAAAGACAGCAGACAAGCTGAAACTCGGACTACGGAAAAAGATGGTGCTCACCTTTACCGATGCCAAAGGTGAACTTGTTTCAGCCTCCTTCAGAATTGCCGGAATTTTTAAAAGTGGAAATGCCGGTTACGATGAATCGAATGCCTTTGTGCAGCAGAAAGATTTGGACCCATTGTTAAAGTCTGATGGAAAGCCTCAGGAGATCGCCGTTCTTCTGAATGACGATCGTGAAATGGAGTTGACACAGTCAAAACTGAAAGAAGTAGACTCTTCTGTTAAGGTAGAAAATTGGCGGGAGCTTGACCCTTTGATGGAATACGCTATTGATTCTTTTGATACAAGCATGCAAGTCATCATCGGTATTATTATGCTGGCACTGGCCTTCGGTATTGTTAATACCATGTTGATGTCTATCATGGATCGCGTACGGGAGATAGGAATGTTAATGGCCATTGGGCTCAATAAGCTAAAACTATTCACCATGATTATGCTGGAAACGCTGTTCCTGAGTCTTATTGGTGCCCCCCTAGGTATGCTCCTGGCCTGGATTACCATACTCATTACTGGTAAAACAGGCATTAAACTTCAAAGTATGGAGGCCGGTATGGAGATGATGGGCTTTTCTTCTGAGGTCTTCCCGGCTCTTTTACCAGAGCAGTTTGTCAAAGTAGGCATCATGGTCCTGATAGTGACTTTTGTGGCCGCCATATTCCCAATCATAAAGGCCGTAAGGTTAGACCCTGTAAAGGCAATCCGGAAGGTGTAAAAGGAATAGGTTGAGGTTTGGAGTTCTGATTGAATGTTCAAAACCACTGACCTCAATTAAAATTGAAAATAGTTATAAAAGACTAAGGATCACTCAATAGAGAAGTCCTTGCTCTTCAATCTTTTGACTCATAAAATTCTAGATAATGAAAGTAATTGAAATAAAAGATCTTCACCGTCACTTTCAAGACGGAGATCAGGAGATTAAGGCCGTCAATGGCGTTGATCTCAGCTTTGAAAAAGGGGAATTCGCTGCTATCGTGGGTCCGTCTGGCTCGGGAAAAACTACTTTACTGAATATGGTAGGTGGTCTGGATCAACCTTCGGAGGGACAAATCATCATCGATGGTGAAATTATGTCTGAACTTTCAGCCAATGAGCTGATCGATTTCCGGTTAAAGAATATCGGTTTTGTTTTTCAAGCCTATAATCTGATACCGGTGCTTACTGCCGAGGAGAATGTGGAGTTTACCATGCTATTACAAAAAAGACCTGCGGCAGAGAGAGCCGCCAGAACAAAGGAGCTTTTGACCAAAATTGGCCTCGGAGATCGAATGAAAAACCGACCGGGAAAACTCTCTGGTGGTCAGCAGCAGCGTGTGGCCGTGGCCAGGGCTTTAGCACCTAAGCCTAAATTCATCCTGGCAGATGAACCTACTGCCAATCTCGATTCCAAATCGACAGCCAATCTCTTAGACATTATGGTAGATGAACCTACTGCCAATCTCGATTCCAAATCGACAGCCAATCTCTTAGACATTATGGTAGAGCTTAATGAGGAAGAAGGAGTCACCTTTATTTTCAGTACGCATGATCAGCGTGTAATAGACCGAGCAAAGAGAATCATAACACTCGAGGATGGTAAAATAGTGAGCGACGAACGAACAGCTTAAAGCCATGAAAAGTAAAATTTTGGTAATACTGGTCTTGCTTTCGCAATTTTCAATGGCACAGGACTCTCTGGAAGTCAAAAAAAGCTTTAAAGAGGTGGTATCTGTCAATGGCTATTTGAAAAATATGCAAACTGTCAATTTCATTGACCTCAACGCCATCGGTATTGATCACCTGATCCATAACAGAATCAACGTCAAAGTCTTCTTAAGCGAAAAACTGACAGCCTCGGTGGGTTTAAGGAATAGGGTAATTTATGGCGATCAAGTGGCCGCAATTCCGAACTACGGAAAGACCTTAGGCTTTGACACAGGCCTGATGGACCTGAGCTGGGCGTTGGTAGATAAAGACGCTTTTGTGGTGCACAGCACCATAGACCGACTTAACTTCAACTACATTCACAATAATCTGGAGGTTACCGTAGGAAGACAGCGTATCAATTGGGGGCTGGCACTGGCCTGGAACCCTAACGACCTTTTCAACACCTATAATTTCATTGACTTTGACTATGAGGAAAGGCCGGGAACAGACGCCATAAGGGCTCAATACTACCTACCCGGAGGCATGAGTAGTTTTGATGTAGCCATCAATAGAAACTACATGAACAAGTCCACTTATGCGGCTAAGTTTAACTTCAATACCGCCGGGTACGACATCCAAGTATTAGGTGGAAAATATCTGGACGATATCGCCGCTGGATTGGGTTGGGCGGGCAGTATAGGCTCTGTGGGTTTTAAAGGTGAAGCCACCTATTTTATTACTACTGAAAAAGCCACTCTCCAAAAAGATGTTTTGGTAGCCACCACCACTTTGGACTATTCTTTTCCTAATGGCCTATATCTAAATGGTGCTTATTTACATAGCTCCAATGGCCTGAGTAAACCAATAAATCTGAACAATGAAGGTTCGATTGTATTGAGTAATGCTTTTGGAACATTGACGGCTAAAACCCTTTTCCCGAGCAAAGACGCGACTTTTTTGACAGCCTCCTACCCTATTTCTCCTTTGTGGAATGTATCGCTGGCAGGGATGTACGGTTTCGGAATAAACCTTGCTTTTATTAGTCCGAATATCTCCGTAAGCCTGCGGGAAGACCTTGAGGCTACACTTGTGGGTCAAAGCTTCTACATTCAGCAGCAGGAAAAGATGGAACTTCTGGGGAACGGTTTCTTTTTTAGATTAAAATGGAGTTTTTAATCAAGGTACAGCAAACATGAAAAAAGCAATTACTTTAATCATTTGTCTTCTTATTCCTTTAACCATTGGCGGCTTATCAGGATTTGCCACCGCTACTGGTGTAGAAAGCTGGTACAGCACGCTAAACAAGCCATTTTTTAATCCACCAAACTGGCTTTTTGCTCCGGTATGGACCACACTCTATGCATCAATGGGCGTGAGTTTATTTTTGGTTTGGCAAAGCCCCGAATCCCGAACTCGTAAAAACGCCATTATCATTTTTGCGGTCCAGTTAGTTCTCAATTTCTTTTGGAGTTTCCTATTCTTCTACTTTGAATCTCCGGGAATAGCCCTGATAGAAATCATTATCCTTTGGGTGGCTATACTTATGATGATTATGTATTTCAAAAAAGTGAAGCCTCTGGCAGGCTACCTTCAGATTCCGTATATCCTTTGGGTAAGTTTTGCATCAGTTTTAAACGCTGCTATTTGGTGGTTGAATTGAACGAAAAAGGGTTAAAGTTTAAAGAAGTTGGGATAGGTGAAATTTATTCTGGCCCCAATCCAAGTCCCAGTTTCAAAAAATTCGAATATGATTCTGAGAACAGACTTATCGAGACTTTGAGTTCATATAATGACGCGGATTATTATACCACGCTTACCCTTAAATACCATTCAAATGGAAACCTGCAGGAGAGAATCACATATGATCGAAACTCAAATATTATCTGGCAAGAAACATACGATATAGATGGTCGTCCGCTTCAAATCAATGACAAATTCTACACTTATCAACAAAACGAAATCTGTTTCTAATTCTGCACCAAGAAAGCCTTACAATCGATTCCATCTTTAAAAAAGATGCCTTATGACTACATAATCTCTTTAATTGTCTATTTGACACAAAAAAGACAACAATGAATAATACAGTTAAATAGTCAAATTATTACATTAGGGTAATCATTTAGATCACCCCTATGAAAATAATCCTTAAGATCTGTTTCTGTTTTACGATTTTACTTTGCAGTCAGGCAGCTATTTCTCAACAGATTTCTAAAGAATACCTGGAACATCTTACTCGCGAATGGCAGGGCGAACGTTTCACAGATGGCAGGCCTAGAGTACCCGATGAACTTCTGGAAAGAATGAAATTGGTTACGCTGGAAGAAGCATGGGCAGTATTAAGAAACCATAATTACAGATATCAGTTTGAAGGAAACTGGCAACAGATTAATCCGGATTCTGTTTTGGTAGGTCGTGCAGTTACCGCCACTTTTATGCCGGGAAGACCAGATATTCAAACTGCTATTGATGATAAAGGACATCAAAGCGACGGTCGTATCAAATCTCAAAACGCCTGGCCAATAGATTTGCTTGTCAAAGGCGATGTTTACGTGGCAGATCAATTTGACGCCTACGTAGATGGACCAACCATTGGCGATAACTTAGGCAATTCCATTTACGCCAAAACAGGGAATGGAATAGTTTACGCAGGTGCTTTACGAGATATTTCAGGGTTAAAAGAGATTGGAGGCTTCACTTCATATTTCAAGAGCTATCACCCTTCACATCATTTAAATAATGCGGAAAAAGCTCTCAACACCACGCTGGTTAGCATTAACCACCCAACCAGAATAGGTGCTGCTACTTGTATGCCTGGTGACATAGTACTGGGTAGAGATGGCGGTGTATTATTTATTCCTCCTCACCTGGCCGAGGAAGTAGTGAGAGTATCTGAGGTCGTGCGATTAAGAGATATGTTTGGTCACCAAAGACTCAGAGAACAGAAATACACCCCAGGTGAAATAGATACCCGATGGTCAGACGAAATAGAAAAAGACTTTTCAGGGTGGTTAAGGACTCATATAAATGATTTACCCGTTTCAACAGATCAGATTCAAGAGATCTTAAAGAAGAGAACCTGGTAGAAGTGAACATTTTGAGATTTTGAATTATCAAAACCATTGTCCTTCTCCTTTTACCTTTCAAACCTATAGACATGAAATCATCCAGAAGAAACTTCCTCCATAAGGCCGCTATTAGCACAGCAATGGCTGCTACTCCACTTGCAGGTTTTGGTGCCACTTTTGAAAAAGCCATTGACAGAACACCGAAAAGTTCCTCTCCGTCAGACCTCAAGATTACTGACATCAAATGTGGGTATATCCGGAATGGAGGAAGTCTTTTTGTCAAAATTTATACAAATCAAGATATTATAGGTCATGGAGAAGGAGTAGATGCAGTGGCAGGCACCTATCATTTGGTAAAACGCATGGGTAATTTTATCAAAGGTCAGAGTCCACTAAATGTTCATCGACTTTTTGAGACTATAAGAAAGGCCGGTTTCTTTCAAGGTGCACAAAGCGGAATGTACCTTGCCGTGCTTACAGCTATTGAGACAGCACTTTGGGACCTTGCCGGAAAAGCATTGGGACTTCCCGTTTACCAACTACTGGGAGGTAAGTTTAGAGATAGTGTAAGAGTATACATGGATACAGCCCTTTATCAAAGTCGGTTGCCCAAACCAGAGGACTTTGCGGCCGCAGCCAAAGAAGCTGTAGATATGGGTTTTACGGCTGTTAAATTTGACCTGGATCAAGCTAATGATCCCAATAAGTATGATCGTTTTAACTGGACAGCCTCACCAGCCGAGCTTCAGCGAATGTACGATCAAATGTCCGCCACGCGTGAAGCCGTTGGCCAGAAGATAGACATCTGTGCAGATATGCATGGCCGGTACGATGCCATCACTGGCGAGCGAGTGGCCAAGATGTTAGAACCTCTCAACCTCATGTGGCTGGAAGAACCAGTTCCTGCAGAAAACACAGATGCCTATAAAAAAATTACCGCCAGTACCTCTACACCAATTTGTGCCGGAGAAAATCATTACCTCACGTATGGTTTCAGACCATTGCTGGAGGCAGGTGCGGTAGATATCATTATGCCAGACCTTCAAAAATGCGGTGGCTTGGGTGAGGGACAGCGAATTTCAAACCTAGCAAATACTTACTACGTGCCGTTTGCTCCGCATATGGTGGCCTCCTATTTGGGAGCAATGGCCTCAGCTCATGTTTGTGCTTCTGTTCCCAATTTTATGATCATGGAATGGCAGATCTATTTCCATAAAAATAAAATGTTCCAGGAGATTGTCCATTTTGAAGGAGAAGCAGTAGAAAATGGGTTTATACGAGTAAGAGATATTCCGGGAATAGGTGTGGAGATAAATGAAGAAGGCATGAAAAAGTATGCACAGGAAGGAGTTCCATTTTTTGAGTAATGAAAAGCTTCAAACCGTTTATATAAATGGTCTATTCATCAAAACTCATTTATACTTACTTTTGCCTAAAACCAAACCCCGGAACTATGAGAAAATTATGGACACCTTTTAATGCCTTGCTTTTATTATTCATTGCTTCGTTTTCTGCGGCCATGGCCATGGAGACCAGTAATAAGAAAGGCGAATTGATTGCCGATTTTGAAAGAGCAAGCCTGTACACTGCCGAATATATGGAGGCTATGCCGGCTGAAGATTTTGGCTTTAAGCCTACTGAAGACGTGCGTTCTTTTGCACAGCAATTCCTACATATTGCAGGAGCCAATTATTTCTTCGCAAGCATGATAGCAGGTGTAGAAAACCCTAAAGATGGTATTGAGTTTGAGAAACTTGATGAATATCAAAGCAAAGAGGCTTGCATGAAGGCTGTGAAAGAGAGCTACGATTTTATCATCGAAACTTTAAAAGGACTTTCTGAAGAAGAATTGGCAGAGCAGATTAAGCTCTTCAATCAATTTGACATGACTAAAGGAGTAGCCTTCTCAAAGGCTTTTGAACATGGCGTTCATCATCGTGGTCAAACGACCATTTACATCAGACTTAAAGGTATTACTCCACTAAGCGAACGCCTCTTCTAGACTAGAAGAATCTTGTTCCCGAATCCTCATGTTCAAGCATGAGGATTTTTTTTGTCCTTAAAGAGACATTTTCACACTTTTTGGCGTTACCTATGTTGCCAAATTGAATCAAGACAAATTGAAAAAGTTTCTTATTGCCATAAGTATCTGTATTTCAGCTTATAGCTACGCAACAGAGGTGCCAACTACCCTTACACAAAAGTCGCCTCCGCGTATCATCAGAACATGTTGTGCTTTTGGTGCAGATTTAAAAATGACGGCTGTACCCTTTAAAAAGTACAGCGATGTTTCTGCTGTAGATCAGCTGGGGAGTCACGTTTATCTAGGTTCACCGTCAGAAGGAAATGGCATTATTTATACCCGTCGTGGTGGTTTTATCGATTTAGGGCATCTGAGAGACCAAGCCGACTGGACAGCGTATCTTTTTAGTACCATTCTATCAAATGAAGGGAAAGAGCTCTACCTCAACCTTGGCAATGAAGGTGGTTCTAAACAACTAACATTGAGAATTCCCGAGAAACTTGCACGTGAGGATGCCGCCAGGCTGGCCGCCAAAATATCTTTTGATCTGTCTGTGTGGCATGAGATCGCTACTTTTTATGGAGCATCTACAGTTCCGTTAATCCCTGAGAGGTATTCTGCGTTTAGCATGGAGGATGCCTATTCTAATATGACCGGTGCCATTTTAGGTTTACAGGCGGTATTGTCTACGGAACCGTATGAAGAGGCCATGACATCGCTCATAGAGAATTTATTGATTGACCTTGAAGCCGTAGAGGCCTTTGACGAAACCATTGCAGCCATGGAAATGGTGAAAGAGGACTGGTGGACCGATGCTTACCGGTTGCCCAGCAAAAAGGTACTCATGAAAAGAGATTTTGATATGGCAGACTGTCAATTGCCATGGATTATTGACCATCCCGAATATTCCGCTGAGCCTCTGACAGTATGCCTTGAAACCTCCGATACTGAAGGCATTCCCCTGGACGAATATTATGAACTGAACATTAAGCTCAATTTCAAGTTCCCGGTTAAAAAACTATTTTCTGAGGCGGAAAGTCGCCAAATCAGCCAAAAGGATTTTGGAAGATTAATTGAAAATGCTGCTCAGAAAAGCTCATTTAAGCCTCAAAAACGTCGAAAATTGAGATTTCAGGCTGAAACTGCTTAGGAGGTATCAATCAAAGTAACCAGATCACAAGGCAGAAATACCACTCTTCATTTCTCTATACCATTCATGTACTTTGTATAGCATAGTACCTTGTCAGCATGCTATCTTTGAAATGTCAAAACGATAGAACGGTTCTATCACAAACATTAAAATATTACTTATAAACATAAAGACATGAAAAAGTTATTCAGAATTAAAGGAACAGAAAGTATGTTGGGTGGTGTAGCTGCTGGTTTAGCAGAGTATTTAGACATCGACGTAACAATCGTAAGAGTGTTATTCGCATTAGGGTTCTTCACTCCGTTTCCGGTGATCATTACCTATATCATACTATGGATAGTGATGCCAAAGCAAGAGCACTACCAGCTTTCTACAGGAACTTATGAAAATGAAGTTTAGGGTTTAGTTTACGTACTTTTCGTAAACGTTAGGATTGAAAATCACCGGAGGTTTCTCCGGTGATTTTTTTATGCCTCTTTCGGGATGATAAAGGCCATTAGAAGATAAATGATAATTGGTGAGCCCACACCTAGGAAGGTAATCACCGCCCATGCCACTCTTATCAGGGTTTTGTCTACACTGAAGTACTTTGCCAGCCCGGCACATACCCCAAATACCATAGCCTCAGATCCTATGGCTCTTTTTAGTTTATTAGAAGAAGTGGTCATACGCTTTATATTTTGAAATTATACCGCAAAACTCTCCCCACAGCCGCATGTTCTGCTAGCATTTGGGTTTTTGAATTGAAAACCCTTTCCATTCAGGCCATCAGAAAAGTCTAATTCTGTACCTATGAGATAAAGGATACTCTTTTTGTCTACAAAAATTTTGATGCCTTTATCTTCAAAAATTTGATCGGTGTCTTTTTCTTCAGCATCAAATTCCAGATCATACATTAAGCCCGAGCATCCACCGCCATGGACAGCCACTCTTATGCCGTGACTACCATCTTTACCTTCTTTGGCTTTCAGTTCTTCTATTTTATTCTTCGCTGTCTCCGTTACCGTAACCATTATTTAATTATTTTGCTCCGCAATTATTATTCAAAATCTAAACCTAGGTACCCTTTCAAAAGTTCATGGCACTGCCACTCTACAAAAAGTCAAAACTCGAAAAACTATTTCCCAGGTCTGATTCAGATACTAATTTACAAAATTACAATAAGATTCGTTCTGAATTACAAACAGGTGACTTCCTATTTTTCTCGGGTGACCACTGGCTATCTTCACTTATCAGAAGTAGATCACGCTCTGCCTGGAGCCATGTCGGCATTGTGATTAAATTGGAAGAGCTAGACCGTGTTTTCCTGGTAGAGTCTGTCTTGGAAAACGGTATACGAATGGTACCGATGTCTTTTGTCTTTAAAGATTATGATGGAGCCGGCAAGCCTTACGTAGGTCGTGTGGGCTGGGCCAGACATACAGAAATAGGCTCTGACCCTAAAAAGCAGCGTATCATTAAAGAGTTTTGTTTAGATAATCTCACCAAACAATACGACCGTGCCGAATATTACCGCATTTTGTGGAGGTCGTTTACAGGTTTACGTGAGATATTTGAAGACGACAAGTACACCTGTGCAGAGTTTATCAAAGCCGCTTTTGAGAAAGTCAATGTAGAACCACCACGTGAGTATGGGTATTTCATCTCCCCCGGTGCCTACTGGCGTATGGAGGAGATGGAAATGATGTCTGATAGACTGCTCATCTAGGTTATTTTTTGAACAGTTTTCGTACAAGAGTTTCCCCTGATGAGGTATTGAAAACCATGTGATAAAGACCTGATGGCAAATCATTGACCAGGAATGTTCTTTGCGAAGCATCCAGATACTTCAAAAGTTTGCCGCCGGCATCAAAGACCGCGATTGACTTCAATGGTACTTTCGAATAAACTTTAATACTGGAGTCTGCCGGATTTGGATAAAGCTTTAGAATGGTATTTCCTGAGCTTGTTCCCAAGGCAGTTTCTTCTTCCTCTTCTTGCTCCTCCTGTTCTTCTTCCTCCTCTTCCTCTTGTTCTTCACCAGCTTCGGTTAATTCTTCAACCTTCAAATTCCAAAGCTGAATATTTCCTGTGCTACCGCCCATATCAAAAGCCCATCTGGCCTGTGGGTCATCAGCCTCAGTCATCAAGAAAGTATATTCAAACTGCTGCTCATTTTCCGTTAACGTAAAAGTGGAGAATCCACTGTAGCTATCCCATGGTGAAACAGACCTACCCAGATAAGTAGAAAAACTAAAGTCTACATCTGCCTGGGCTGTAAAACTTACGAAGTATCTTTTGCCTTTTTGCAGAGCAATATTCGGCTGCTGAAACTGTACATGCCAGCCCTGATCAGAAGCCTCAGAAATAGCAATCTGTGCTTTATCTTCTGACGCCTCAAAAGTGGCTGTCGCATCACCATTGACAGATAAACTCCAGTTGTGAGTGCCAGCTGAGAAATCAGAAGTGTAAATAGGTTTACGTGTGGTTTCCACAGCTTCAGGAAGTTCATCTGTAAGAAGGGCGTCTACCAGACCTTGATTATAAGTGCCATTTTGAGGATTATAAATCCCAAAACCTGCACTAAACTCCCAGTACGCCCAACTGAATCCCTGCTGCTCAAACCACCTGGCCAGAAACGCTGTCCACAGCTCACGACTCTTGCTATCTGCTTTGCTATAAGCACCGAACTCTCCAATATGAATGGGCAGGTTTTGCTCGGCAGCATAATTGATGGCATAAGCAAATTGACTAATTACTGCTTTCTGCTCCAGATCTGTATTTTCCCATTTTGTACCCAACCATGGGTCGGCATTGGTCACCCACTCTGCTCCTTGATGTGTAAACTGAAACGGCTCATAGTAATGTATAGTAAGAATAAGATTCGGGTCTTCAGGAATCAACAATTTGGGCAAACCAGCAAGGCCACCATACTCTGCAACACCGATCAGCACCGCTCTGTCTGGGTTTTCTACACGAATTACATCTAAGGCATCCGATAGAAATTCATTCCATAGTTCGGGCGAGAGGTTACCATGAGGTTCATTAAGAATCTCAAAAATCAGATTCTCATCATAATCTTTGAAAAAAGCAGATATCTGCTCCCAGTTTGCCAGAAAACGATCTTTACCTTCTACCGGCTTCTCAAACAGATCGTTATGATGGTGCATATTGATCACAATCATCAGATTATGCTTATAGGCCTCATCTACCACATGCTTGACTCTATTCATAAAAGAACCTTCAATGGTATAAGGAGCTGCAAAACTCATTCGCCCATCGGTTTCCCAAGTAATGGGAAGACGCACGTGAGTAAACCCGAGATCTGCTATTTTTTGAAAATAATCATCCTGAAAAGGATTTCCCCAGGCAGTTTCTGAAGGAGCCTCAAACATGTTCCCCATGTTCATGCCCTTACCGAGTTTTTGATTGAGCTCAAAAATTTGCTGTGCAAAAACATTTAAACTCAAAGCCAACAGCACTACCAAAAATACACTTCTCCTCATCTCGGCTTAATTTTCTTTGATTTTGATATTTCTAAACCAGACACCTTTAGCCCAGTCTTGCAGAGCTATATGACCGGAAGTAAAGGCTCCAAATCCTTGAAAATGCTGAAAACCTGTAGCGGCTATCATCTTTCTCCATTCATCTGTTTTCAGGTCTTGTTCGGCCGTTTTAACGCCATTCAAATAAAACTCAACCACTCCGTCTTGTTGAATAATGCGACCCTGATTCCACTCACCGGCAGGTTTGTGTTCTACAGTATTCAGGTTAGGCTTAAAGCCATATAAACAAGCCGCCCAGCGGGTAGAATCTTCCAGATATTCTGCATGAATACCCAGGTTATCCAGCAACTGATACTCAGGACCGGTAGTCCAGGCTGTTGGGTATTTCTCTTCCTCCTGTACATTGATAAATACTCCTGAATTACCTGCTTCGCTTATTTTCCAGTCGAAAAGCAACTCATAATTTTCAAAGCTTTGATCTGTCAACAGATCACCATGAGCTACCTCAAAGGTATCTGGTTTACAGAATAGCTCTCCGGCATCAGTTACCACCCAGGCAGAAGCCGTATCTCCGGCATTATACAAATGCCAGCCGTTTGTGTCTTTCCCGTTAAAAAGCAACTGCCAGCCGTCATTTAACTCTTTTTCGCTAAGCGTATTGAGTTTATTCTCGGTTTGGGTTTCTTCGTCAGCAGAAGGCTGACACGCCATATTCAGTACCAGAAGGGCACCGAAAAGCACTAGTTTTTTCATTTAATTTTTGATTTAGGTCAATAGGTCTCGCAAGCTAATAAAATACTTATGGAACATCATGGCTTTACCTTCAAGCTTCAGTTTGCCCTCTCCTCAGAAACCTTAATTTTCCTTAATTACGAAAATAATCGTAGATAAAACTTGCATCTACGAAACTTATCGTATTACATTTGTTACGAAATCAATCGTAGATATGAACAAACCAACAGAAGCAGAGTTAGAAATACTTCAGGTATTATGGGCACAGGGGCCGTCATCTGTAAGAGAAGTCAATACGGAGCTGAACAAAACCAAAGATGTAGGCTACACTACCACGCTGAAGATCATGCAGCTAATGTTAGGCAAAAACTTAGTAAGCAGAACGGAGCAAGGGCGTTTTCATATTTACGCTGCGTCAGTCAGTAAAGAGGATACTCAAAACCAGCTGCTACGCAAATTTGTAGACAGCACCTTTGGTGGCTCCACCATGAATTTAGTAATGCAAGCTCTGGGTAATCATACTGCCTCAAAAGAAGAGCTGGATGAAATCAAAAAATTACTCAACACTTTGGACTAAATATTCAAACTCAAAACTATTACAATACAAATCATGAATAAGCTACAATCATTTCTTGAATCAAATCTGGCATCTA
This sequence comes from Jiulongibacter sp. NS-SX5, assembly GCF_052828545.1. The sequence continues at coordinate 3,900,819 of NZ_CM128248.1, read as the reverse complement.
CGCTAGGTCAGACTATGCTGCACAGTTTATGGCAGGGACTGCTCATAGCCGCCATTTATTTCCTTGCAGTAAAACGTTTTAAATCTGCTGAAGCAAAGGCCAATTTTGGTCTATCTGCTTTACTCATGCAAGTTATGGCCTCAGCACTAACGTTTGCCTTGCTCTTTCAATGGAGTTCAGCTAACTACAATGTGGAAACAACCACCGGAAATTTTGGCAATGCTATGAATGCCATTATTTCTACCAACACATCACAAAGCTTACTTGAGGCGATCAATTCTAATGCTCACTGGCTTTTTGCCGGCTGGCTAGTTGGATTCAGTTTCTTACTCCTAAAGCAACTCGGAGGTATGTTCTATATTCAGCATCTGAAAAGTACAGGTATCATCGGTCTCTCCGATAAGGCAGAAAATGCCTTTCATACCATTGCACGGAAAATGGGAGACTCCTTACCTGACCTACGTATTCAAGAGTCTACCAGAGTACAGACGGCCATGGTCCTAGGACACTTGAAACCAATGGTTCTCCTACCGGTTTCACTGGTTTCCGGACTAAGTCAGGATCAATTGGAACTGATCATTGCACATGAAATAGCTCACATCAAACGAAACGATTATCTGCTAAACCTTTTACAAACTCTAGCCGAAAATCTATTTTTCTATCACCCGGTTTACTGGATGATCAGCTATCAGATCAGAGAGAACAGAGAGCATACCTGTGACGACTGGGCGGCAGATCTCACCGGTAACCGTGTCTTACTAGCCAAAACACTGGCTCAGATTCAACTAAGCCAACAGCACCCAAGTCTGGCTATGGCTTTTGGCAAAAAGAAAATGCCTACACTTAGCAGAATTCAACGTTTACTGGGTATTTCTCCCAGACAGCAAAAATTGAAGTTAGTGGCTATTCTGCTTATGCTGGGTGGTATTTTAACCATGAGTTTTGTTCAGTCAAAAACTGAACAATTACCAGAAGTTGATACAGAAGTCATTGAGCTGAACACTCCAGTTTCTGAACCTATTGCAGAGCAAAACGAAGACATTCATGTTGTTTTCAGCGATAGTTTGATTGAAGGCAAAAAAAGAATCAGTCAAACGCTAACCCATCATATCAGCGACTCACGAATTTATGTCAAAACGGATGATCATGAGATTGAAATTACCGAAGACCGCATTCTGATTAATGGCAAAGAGCAAGACCTCAGCCCGGCAAAGAAAAAAGAACTGAAAGAACGTTTTGCTGCGATGCGAGCAGCAGCGGCTGAAATGGAAACGCATACCCAAGGACTGGAAAAAGAAACCAGAGTCATTCAGACTATCCATGAGGAATACACTTCAGACATGGACCCTACAAAGAATCCTAATTTTCAGAAATACCTTAAGGAAATAGAGGCTCAAAGTGGCAAAATTTCAGCTTATGCTTTGGAGTTTCAGAGGGAGATAGAAGAATTAGACCCTGCTGCTGCCAACTATGAACAGGAAGTAGAAAAGCTCTCTAAGAACTTTGAAAAGAAAGTAGAAGTACAAGAGAAACGTATGGAAGAACTAGAGGTAGTAATGGAAAAGTTTGAGAAAGATATGGAGGAAATGGAGATTGTTATTGAAGAACGTATTGAGGGGCCGATGCGAGTGGTAGAGGAAAAAATCAAGATCAAAGAAAAGAACATCGAAGCTGCCGCCAGAAAAATGGAACTACAGCATCAGGGAATCCTAAATCTACTTCCGGCTGAGATGCGAAAGGAAATTGATGTGGAGTTACCTCCAAGACCTCCGAAACCACCAAAGCCTGCAAAACTGGCAAAGCCACCGAAGCCAGCTAAGCCTGCGAAAGCGGCGAAGCCGGCCAAGGCTCCAAAGCCGGCAAAAGGTCCAATCCCTCCGCCTCCACCACCTGCCAAGCCTACACCTAGTGTACCAGCCGCCGATTAAGAAGAACAAGCCTCGCACCGAAAAGCGGGGCTTATTTTTTATAGTTTTAAGGAATGGAAAAACTGCTTCATGAAATCAGTAAATGTACCATTTGTGCAGATCAATTGCCTTTTGGCAGTAATCCTGTGGTTAGGGCCTCAGCAGAGAGTCAAATAGTGATTGTTGGTCAGGCACCAGGCAGAAGAGTTCATGAGTCCAATATTCCGTGGAATGACCCCAGTGGTGACAGACTACGCGATTGGTTGGCTGTGAGCAAAGAGCAGTTTTATGATACCAAGCTTTTTGCCCTCATCCCGATGGCATTCTGTTACCCGGGTACCGGGAAGAACGGAGACAATCCACCACCAAAAGCTTGTGCTCCGCAGTGGCATGTGCCCTTGTATGATTCATTAAAAAGCAAGCCATTTACCCTTCTGGTCGGGCAATATGCCCAAAAGCATTATTTACAGAAGAAGGTCATGAGAAATTTGACTCAGACTGTACAGGGCTATGAAGAATATCTGCCTGACTTTTTACCGCTACCACACCCTTCTCCGCGGAATAATATCTGGATGAAAAAGAACCGCTGGTTTGAGGAAGAAGTGCTTCCTGTTTTGCAACAAATTATACACCATAAAATCAGTAACCATGGCCAATAGCGAAACTCAAGTTAAATATGTTCTAGACCAGCTTGATGAGCTGGGAGGCGTCACTGCTAAAAATATGTTTGGAGGTACAGGCTTCTATAAAGAAGGTGTAATGTTTGGCTTAATGGGTGCAGATGTTTTTAGGCTACGTGTTAATGATGATACCAAACCAAAATACATAGCATCTAGTATGGAGCCATTCAGACCATATCAAAAAGGCAAAGGAATGCCCTATTACGAAGTACCCTTAAACATTCTTGAAGATCCCTCCGAGCTATGCCTTTGGGCCAGAGAAGCCTGGGAGGTGGCAGTATCAGCTAAGAAATAACATTATTTGGGTAAACACGTTTGAGAACGACCTGATCAACTACTGTTTCACGAGTTACTTAAGGTAAGTAGTCTCCCAGTTTTCTCCCATTGTATTTAATTAAAGACTTACCACAAAAGCAACTCTTCCTCCAGATTCCACATCATAGGCAGGTATTACAAAACCATCACCCCTGTACCAATGCTGGAGAATCCGACCATTAACATCAAAGTCAAGTTGGCCGCCTTATGGGCTTCGGTTACCTTCTGTTATCTCTACGGAGATTATTTTGAGTTGTATACTCCCGGTAAGGTTGATAGCTTGCTCACAGGTGAAAATATTCTTGACAGCCCGTGGTCATTATTAATTGCTTCTTTTATTCTTGCAATCCCTTCTGTTATGGTTGCCCTATCTATTCTATTGAAAGCCAAACTCAATCGTATATTGAACTTAGTATTTGGACTCATCTTCACCTTTATGATGCTTTTCATAGGGTTCAACTCCTTCACCGAATGGTATGGCTTCTACGTCTTCCTCGCATTTTTAGAGAGTGCCCTTACCTTACTCATCGTTTGGTATGCTTGGAAATGGCCGCAGGTGAAGTAGATTGATAATTTTATCTATCTAAATGTTACTCAGAAAATAACATCACCTAGTTCTTGAGAATGGTTAACTTCAAAAAAACTACTTTATTGAGAATGAGCCTTTGGCTGTCACATGGCTTAAAAATCAGTCGTACTTTTATGTGCTCATAAATTCAAATCTTTCTAGTTCTTTTACCACCAATGAATCTGAATCAAATTACAGTACCGGCCCTCAACCTGTCTCAATCCGTTCCTTTTTACCAAAAGCTCGGTTTAAAGCTAATAGTTGATGATATCCCCAACTATGTGAGATTTGAATGTCCTGAAGGTGATGCCACTTTCTCAATTCAGCAAACCGATCGTTTACCGGAAGGTGATGGGATTCATGTATATTTTGAATGCAAAAACCTTGATGAAAAAGTAGATCAACTGAAAGGTATGGGGTTCATATTTGATCAGGAACCCAAAGATCAAAGTTGGCTGTGGAGAGAAGCTAAACTCAAAGATCCGGATGGAAACGTCATTATCCTCTATTTCGCGGGCGAAAACCGTCTAAACCCACCCTGGAGAGTCAAATAAATTGAAATACTTCTCATAGCACACCGACCTACACATACATCTATGGATTGTTCATACCATCATTAGTTTCACAGAAATTATCCGCAAATTAGTGTACTCAAAAACATATTTTGAGCATCATCAACACCTATTGAATTATGAACAAAAAGCTATTTTTAGTCCTTTTCCTATGTTTTATAAGCACTTTGGTTTGTGCACAGATTAGAAAAGAACCTCTCAAAGTTGGCGTGGTGGGTTTAACTCATACACATGTACACTGGATTTTTGGGAGTTGGGAACGTGGAGATATTGACATCGTTGGTATCGTAGAGCCAAATATGGAGTTAGCAGAGCGATATGCTAAACAACACCAGTTTTCAATGGATATGGTTTACAGCACCATGGACGAGATGTTTGAGGCAAAAAGCCCGGAGGCCGTGACTGCTTTCGGCACCATTTACGAACATCTGGAGGTAGTGGAAGCTGCGGCACCACTTGGTATACATGTCATGGTAGAGAAGCCTTTGGCAGTAAACATGGAACATGCTCTAAGAATGCAGGAATTGGCTGAAAGGTACCAGATTCAATTACTGACAAATTATGAAACAACCTGGTATCCTACCACGCATAAAGCCTACGAATTAGCTAAAGAACAGAAAGCTATTGGTGAGCTTCGCAAACTGATGATTCACGACGGCCACAAAGGCCCAAAAAAGATTGGCATCAATCAGGAATTTCTGGAATGGCTAACAGATCCCGTTCAAAATGGTGGTGGTGCAGAGGTAGATTTCGGTTGCTACGGAGCTAACCTCCTCACCTGGTTTATGGAAGGAAAACGACCAAATAGTGTAACAGCCATTTCTCAACAGCTTCAGCCTGAAAACAATCCAAAAGTTAATGACGAGTCCATCATTCTCCTGCAATACGACAGCACTGTGGCTGTCATTCAAGGGTCATGGAACTGGCCTATCGGCAGAAAAGACATGGAAATCTATGGCGAAACAGGCGTTATATATGCGGATAACCGACATGACTTGAGAATTAGGATTTCTGAAGGCTACGATGGTTTTAAAGAAGAAAGTTTCAAGCTTGAGGAACGCAAGGCACCTTTTGATGATCCCTTTGCCTTATTGGCAGCGGTAGTTAGAAATGACATTGACCTTAAGCCTTATGATCTAACCGCCCTTCAGAATAATATGCTGGTTGTTGAAATTCTGGAAGCAGCTAAAAAAAGTGCTGAGCTACATCAAACTGTGCTCTTGAAATAGAATCTAGTCCTCAATATTCTACCTAAAATTATCATTTGCCACATTTGCCTTTTAACTAATTAAAAGACAATACTTCGGCAATAAACACTTTTGATTAGCACTATATTCTGAAAAGCATTCACTTTTCGTAAGAACTAATGGTTTGACAAAAATCATTTCGTAGATTTTGAGCTTAAAACCTATTACTAGAAAGTTCTGAAATAATGAACTTAAAATTTCGTCAAATACATTATGAAAAAACTCTTACTTCCCTTTTTTGCGTTAATCAGTATTTTGAGCTATGCTCAAGATAAGGCCACAGAACTGGCACATAAATACATTATCACGGATGGTCATGTAGACCTTCCTTATCGTTTAAAAGTTAGAAACTTTCAACTCACCAAAGAATACGTTGGCATTCCTATCTCCTCGGAGAATGGTGATTTCGATTTTGAAAGGGCCAAAGAAGGTGGTCTTGATGCACCGTTTATGTCCATCTACATTCCTGCCAAATATGACCAACCAGGCGGTAAGGCTCTTGCCGATAGTCTGATTGATATGGTAGAGTATATTGCGAAGCAAAACAAAAAGTATTTTCAGGTGGCTCATACCCCTGACGATGTCAAAAAGGCCTTTAAGAAAGGAAAAGTGGCCTTACCAATGGGAATGGAAAACGGAAGCCCAATAGGCAGCTTGGAAGACGTTGGCTATTTTAGAGATCGAGGTATAAGCTATATCACACTTACTCACAGTAAGGTCAATCAACTTGGTGATTCTTCATATGATACTACCCGTACATGGAACGGGTTAAGTCCGTTTGGTGCAGAGGTGGTACAAAAAATGGCTGAAGAAGGCATTATGATTGATATTTCCCATGTATCTGACAGCACATTTTATGATGTAATGGACATCACTCCTATTCCGGTAATTGCTTCTCACTCTTCGCTTCGTCATTACACTCCAGACTTTGAGCGTAATATGACCGATGAGATGTTACTCAAAATCAAAGAAAATAAAGGTGTGGTAATGATCAATTTCGGTTCAACGTTTATTGATGGTAGTATCGTGGAGGTCAGAAATGAATTAAGAAAAGAAATGATGGCCATGCTTAAGGAAAAAGACCTTGGTTTCAGAGATCCTGAAGCACAGGAGCTTATCAAAGAGTTTGGACAGCAACACCCCGAAATGTACAGTGATGTAGATATGGTGGTCAATCATATTGATCGTGTGGTTCAGATAGCCGGAATAGATCATGTTGGATTCGGTTCTGACTTTGACGGCGTGGGCGATTCATTGCCTACAGGCTTGAAAGACGTTTCTGACTATCCGAACATCTTAAAGCTGTTACTAGAGAAAGGTTATTCTGAAAGCGATATTGAAAAGGTTTGTTCGGGCAATCTATTTAGAGTTTGGCAGGCTACTATAGACTACGCGGCAGCAAACTAAATCTTGATTGAGGCGTTTGATGACTTTCTTAGCTCATTGAACGCCTCAATATTCTCTTTGATCTTCATAGGACTCAAAGGCTACGTTCGCCAAAGCTTTTTTTGCGAAATTGGTTAAATATTAACCAAACCTATGAAACAAACAAAATACACCTTCCTCTTTATTGCTCTTCTATTGCTTGGTCAAAGTTGTTCTCCAGAGAAAAAACAAAGACCAAATATACTTTTCATCATGGCAGATGACCATGCCTACCAGGCCATTTCTGCTTATGATTCTACTTTGATACAAACACCCAATATAGACCGTATAGCCGATGAAGGGATGTTATTTACCAATGCCTGTGTCACTAACTCTATCTGTGCTCCTTCAAGGGCAGTTATTCTGACTGGAAAACACTCACACTTGAATGGTAAAGTTGACAATGTCTTTCCTTTTGACACCACTCAAATGACTTTCCCGCAGCTATTGCAGGAAAATGGTTACCAGACAGCCATGTTTGGTAAGCTGCATTTTGGGAATAACCCTAAAGGATTTGACGAATTTCAAATTTTGCCTGGTCAAGGCCGATATTATAATCCTGAGTTTATCACCAAAAAAGAAGGCAAAAAGACCATTAAGGGATATGTAACAGACATTATTACAGACCTCACACTTAACTGGATGCAGAATGAACGAGATGAAGATAAGCCCTTCTTTATGGCATACCTGCATAAAGCTCCTCATAGGGAATGGTTGCCCGCTGAAAGACATTATAAAGACTTTACCAAACGTACGTTCAAAGAGCCGGAAACACTCTTTGATGATTACAGCGGCCGAGGCTCTGCTGCCCACCAGGCAGAAATGAACTTGCTAACCCACATGAACTGGGCAGGTGACTCTAAAATATACCCTGATGTAATGGATCAGCTAGGAATACCAGAAACTGCCGGATGGGACAAAGGGGCTTTTGATCGAGAAGTAGGTGCTATGAATGCTGAGCAAAGAGCTGCATGGGATAAAGTTTATGGACCCATTAATGAGGATTTCATAAAAGCTTATCCTTCAATGAGCCAGGAAGATAAAATGAAATGGAGATACCAACGCTATATGCAGGATTATCTCGGTTCTATAGCCTCCGTAGATGAAGGTGTAGGTAAGGTTCTCGATTATCTTGAGGAAAGTGGTCTGGCAGAAAACACCATTGTTATTTATACTTCTGACCAAGGCTTTTATCTTGGAGAGCATGGCTGGTTTGACAAGCGATTCATATATAATGAGTCATTCAAAACTCCATTATTAGTCAAATGGCCCGGCACAATTAAAGCTGGGAGCGTCAATACCCAAATGGTGCAGAATCTCGACTTCGCACAGACCATATTAGCTGCCGCAGGAGTAACTGCCCCAGCAGACATGCAAGGTGAAAACCTCATACCGTTATTTAAAGGCGAAACGGAGAATTTCAGAGAAGCTGTATACTACCACTATTATGAGTACCCGGGAATACACATGGTGAAACGTCATTATGGTATCGTAACAGAAGATTATAAACTGGCCCATTTCTATTATGATGTAGACGAATGGGAACTCTATGACCGCAAAAAGGACCCGAAAGAACTAAAGAATGTTTATAATGACCCAGCATATGCAGATGTGATAAGTAAGCTAAAAAATAATCTGACTGACCTACGAATTCAGTATAAAGACTCTCAGGAACTGGATGAGGCCTACATAGAGAAATACCGAGAAAAAGGAATTATAACAGAATAATAAACAAAAGATTGACCTGAAAGGATAAACTTTTATACATTTGCATCGTACACGATATAATCGCTAACGAATGAATAAGACATCAACATTTCAAAACATTGCCAGAATTATCCTTGGCTCATTTATGGTCTTAGCCGCCATAGGGCATTTTACTTTTCAGAGAGAAGAGTTTCAAGCTCAAGTGCCAGAATGGCTTCCATTCAGTAAAGATTTTGTGGTTATAGCCTCTGGTCTTGTAGAAGCAGGCCTAGGTTTAGGAATGATCTTCTGGAAAAAACAACGCGTTTGGGTAGCCATAGCCCTGGCTACTTTCTTCGTGCTGATCTTTCCTGGTAATATCGCTCAGTATGTAAATGGCACCGATGCCTTCGGTTTAGACACAGATCAAAAAAGACTGATTCGTTTGTTTTTCCAACCTGTCCTCATCCTCTGGGCTTTATGGTCTGGCGGTGCTATTCCTTTTCTTAAACATAAATTATCAAAATAATGAGTTTATACGATTTTGAAGCCAATACCATAAAAGGTCAGAAGAAATCACTGGCCGAATTTGAAGGTAAAACAGTTCTCGTAGTTAATACAGCAAGCAAATGTGGCCTGACACCACAGTTTGAAGGTCTAGAGAATCTGTACCAAAAGTATCAGGAGAAGGATTTTGTCATCTTAGGATTCCCATGTGATCAATTCGCCAATCAGGAACCAGGTAACTCTGAGCAGATTGAAGAGTTCTGCCAGCTTAACTACGGCGTTTCTTTCCCTATGTTTGAGAAAATTGAGGTCAATGGAAAGAATACCCACCCCGTTTTTAAGTTTCTAAAAAGCAATCTGGGAGGTTTGTTTGGGAGTAGAGTAAAATGGAACTTCACGAAGTTTTTGGTTGATAAAAATGGTAAGCCTGTGAAAAGGTTTGCACCAACTACCAAGCCTGAAAAAATTGACCAATACCTTCAAAAGATGCTATAAAATATGCCTCAGGAAGAAGTTTCATTATTGCTGGAAGACCAGCTGTGTTTTCCATTTTACGCTATTTCAAGGCTCATAACTCAGCAATACGCTCCATTTCTGAAGCAACTAAACATCACCTATCCTCAGTATTTGGTTTTGATGTTGCTATGGGAGCATGAGGAGCTCAGTGTAGGTGAAATTAGCCAACGATTGTACTTGGAAAGCAATACGCTTACACCTCTACTAAAACGTATGGAGGCTAAAGGGCTGCTCACTAGAACAAGATCTCAGGAAGATGAACGTAAGGTCCTAATCAGCATTACTTCCACGGGCTCTGCTTTAAAATCAGAAGCGGAATGTATCCCTCAGAGTTTGTTTCAGACTTTTGATAATGATCAAAGTTCGGCCAAAGAATTTCACTTATTGAGAAAAACACTTCAACAGATCATACAAACACTAGACACTTCAGTTGCATGATCTACTGTATTAAGAGTCCGACAATTTCGATTAGCTCAGTAATCCTTGTTATTCAGAAAAAGATGGTGGCAAGAGCGCCTCTTTTGTGCCCCATCTTTTATTTGGCTTACTACTCATCTCTAAGGTCAATTTACCACCCTTCACAAGCGTTTCATGTGGGATCCAAGACTTCTTCCAGCTTTTGCCATTCAGCATGGCCGAACGGATGTAAACATTCTCAGAAGAATTATTCATTGTCTCAATAGTGAAAGACCCTCCTGGATAGTAGTCAGGATTTAAGTCAATAGTAATTTTGTCAAAAACTGGACTACCTAGTTCATAAAAAGGTTCGGGATACGTCCCTCCGTTCACAGAGAACAAGCCTGTTTTCATCAAGACAGCCAAACTCCCCATTAAGCCTTGATCTTCATCCCCGCTGTAACCCAGATCAGGGCTCAGGTCACTGTATACCTTCTCCACCACTTTTCTTCCCCAATATTGCGTTAGCCATGGAGCACCGGCATAGTTAAAAAGGTAGGCCGTCTGAATACTCGGCTGGTTGCCATAATTAATTTTTACTCTTCTAAAATCTTCTACCAGTTCCTGGTCATGAGCTTCACCAGACACAAAATCATGCTTCTCAGCAGATTCAAAAGCTCGATTCAATTCACTCACAAAGATATTTTCGCCACCAAATAGACCGATTAATCCTTTGACATCATGCGGTACAAACCATCTGTACTGAGCAGCATTCCCCTCTTCCCAGCCATGGTCATATTGTAATACATCAATAGGCTGAACCCAATCTCCATCAAGATTTCTGTTCCAAAAATGCTTAATGCTTTCGTTCCAAATTTTCTTATAGTTCTGAGACCTCCACATAAAATCCTGATAGTCCTCTGACTTTCCAAGTTGGTGAGCCAGCTGTGCCAGGGCATAATCCTGGTAGGAATACTCCAAAGTCTGGGTGGAACCATCCATATGAAATCCATACTTAATTTTACTCAAAGGATGCGGCACATAACCCCTTTCTATATAAAACTCTATCCCTCCACCTTTAGTAGTGGTATGCTCATAGCCTGCCTTACTCATCATTCCACCTGAGAAGTGATTTTTTCGCAAGCCTTCATATATCTCCTCAGTATCAAAACCTCTAATTCCTTTCAAATAGGCACTTACAATAAAAGGCGTGGTGGCAGCTCCGGTCATGACATAAGTATAGTTCCCGCCGGAAGGTCCTCTAGGAACCAGGCCACCGTCCTTGTACATTAAAAGCATAGAATTCACAAAAGACTCTGTAACCTCCGGATAGACCAAATGCCATAAAGTATTGATAGTCCACTGTGCTCCCCAAAATGAATCAGAATTATGGTGATTAAACTTAGGTTTCCCAGAGGCATCAAGCGGGATCTGGCCAGCTCGTGGATAATCGCCCGTGTAATCAATATATTTTCCATTGACATCTGATACGATTCTTCTGCCTTGAAGAGCATGCCAAAGATCTGTGTAGAATCGACGTTGCTGCTGTTCAGACCCACCTTCTACTTTTAGTCTACTCAATAGGCTGTTCCATTGCTCCTGGCTTTCTCGTACGCATTGTTCAAAATCCCAATAGGGCAATTCCTCATCCATGTTCAGTCTTGCCTGAGTAGTGTTCACATATGAAATAGCCACTTTCATCTTTCTTTTTTCTCCCTTTTGAGTGGCAAAACTGACATAAGCACCTATTTCTTTACCTTCTATAAAATCATTTTTAAACTCTTGTTCTCTTCCTCTTTCCCATCCCGAAATATGATCGAAGGGTTTATCAAAACGTGCAACAAAGTAAATTTTTATTGACTTCGGTCGTCTGATGGTAGGCCCCATCACTGCAAAGCCCTCAATTTCGGTATCGCTTACTTTTTTCACATACCCTCGCTCGGTAGCAGAAGGGCCAAGATGAGTAGTAAAATCAAATAGAATATGACTATAAGTGGACTCTGGAAACGTATACTGATGAAAGCCAACCCGGCTAGTAGAGCTCAGCTCAGCCGTAATACCATAGGCATCTAATTTTACTTTATGATAACCTGGCTGAATAATCTCTGTATCATGACTAAAAGGCGATCCATACGCATCTGAGCCCTGCTCTCCATGAACTTCTCCAACCACCGGCATCACCGGAATTCCTGATAGCTGCCAACCATGAACATGGCTAAAACACTTTATACTATCCTTATGGTATCGGTAACCGGCATTCCAGTCAGCATTTATGGCATTATCAGGACTTAAGTTTACCATGCCGAAAGGTCGGCTGGCAGAATTGAAAAAAAACCACCTGGAATTGGCGGCATCCAGCTGTGGATAAACAAGGTCAACGGGTCTTTTTTGGGCAGAAGTAATGTGGACACATAACACCAAAAAGGTGATGAAAAGATTCTTCATGTATAGGAAAAGATTGTATTGGACTCGAAATTAGTTATTTAAATGAGTCTTCTGAATATATTCATCTACTTTCTAAACCATTTAAACTTCTTCCTCACTTCTTCAATCCATCGTTGGGCTATCAGATAATGTCCTCTGTAAGTTGGGTGAATTCCATCCCAAATCCAGTATTCATAATTGGGCGATCTAGCCTCCAGAAATAATGGTTGAAGATCTATAAATACTGCACCTGTTTTCTTCGCTACATGTTTTGCAGCAGCATGATATTCTTCAAACAAATTTCCATGGCTATCATATAGTAGCCCATGCTTTTTCTTAATCGGAATAAGGAAGGGAGACATTATGATTAGTTTTAAATTGGGGTTCTTTGCCCTTGCCTCCATGAGAATTTTAAGGTAGTGTTTCTCAAAATTCTCAGGTGTACAACCCTCTCTATTTTCAGTAACTTGGAAGTAAAAATCATTGATACCGACCATTACCGCCAACACCTCGGGGTTTAGGCTTATACAATCCTTATCCCATCTACTTTCAAGATCCAGAACCGTATTACCACTAATTCCTCTATTGAAAAAGTCGAGACCATTAAGTGGGTATTCAGCACCTAATTGCGAAGCAATATTGAAAACAAACCCATGCCCAAGAATATGGTTAGGATCTTCATTTCTGCCTCTATTTCCATCGGTGATTGAGTCTCCTATAAACAAAAAGCGTTTGGCCGGACTATCCGTATGACTCTGCAATGCCAGACCGCCCATATTTGCAGCTAGAAATGCTCTTCTGTCCACTGGTTAATTGTTTTTTGAAGAATCACTTTCACTCTTTACACCATCATAAACAGACTTTATATTGGCCATTTCTTTGATCAGAAAGCTTTGTAGCTGCTCGTTAAAAGCCGCTTTTTGATCTTCAGGAAGACCCGCGTAATACTCCTTTAGCTCTTTATTTATTGCCGCCTTTTCAGCTTGGCTGGCAGCATTCATGGCTCTGACGTGATATTTCTTAAAATCGAAATCCATTATTTCTGTTTGTGTTCTTTTTCAATTAGGGCCGCAAGACGTATTCCAAAGTCAACCATACCTTTTATCTCTCCCACTCCACTGTGCCTTTCTTTGTCCATGATTAAGAGGCCACCTTTACCGTTTGACTCTAAATGGTAGTAATTATTACTCTCAAAAAACAAAACGAGTTCATCAGTAAAAAACCTTCTTATACCCCTAATGTTCTCTCCTCTCAATGTAAACCTTCTTGCAAAATCCCGGAAAGACTTAAACTTAATTTCTTTATAGGCACTGAGGTATTGAATTCGCTCGTAAAAATCGCCTTTATCAAGGGTGAATGCCGGTATCTTTTTACCCGTGTTTATGTAGAGCATTGTAGCATGCAGCTCTTCTTCCAGAATAAATGCACCTTCAGAATACTCAATATCAAAGAGTTTGAAGACTTTCTTTTTGTCCTGACCAATATTATAAAGGTGATCTACCTGACGGGTTTTGAAATAATCAAAATCTCTAAGGAAGAACATATGATAATCATTGGCAATGGAGAAATTCCAGTTCTTGTCTTCCATAAATTCGGCAATGGCCCTCTGTCTTTTTGTTTGAGACTCTGTTTTGACAAAAGGCACAAACTTGAGTGCTCTCCTTAGAGCAAAAGGATGCGAAGATTCTGCACTATGAAGGTCTAAGCCTACTACTTCAAATTCCCCTCCATTTTTATCAAATATTTGTTCGTAGTCCCATAGATTTTCCATCACAGTATGATCTACAAACTGGCATTGCAAAAAATCTACAACTACCCTATCTGAGGTCTTTACTTTGTCAATTACACTTTTTAGTCTGAAGAAGTTAACAAAAGAAGAAAAGTGTTTAACCGTAATATGAAGCTTACCATCTTCTTCATTAAAGGTTTCAATATTATCAGTGGTAAAATTATGGAAAAACAGCTTAACATTCTTAGTCAAAACTGCATGAACCAGTATGGTTGTAACGATACCCGTAGCGATTCCAATAATGAGGCTGGTCAAAAGAGTGGTTACAAGAGTCACCAAAAAAATTAGCAGCTGCTCACGGCCAATATCACTAATCTTTTTCAAGATAGCTGGCGAGGCCAATTTATACCCTGTATATACCAGTATAGCCGCTAAAGCAGGAAAAGGAATATATTCTAATTGCTCTTTAAAGAGCAAAATGAAAACAACCAAGAAAGCCGCATGAAAGAAATTGGCAGACCTGTTTGAAGCATTATTATTGACATTTACCGAGCTTCGGGCTATAACTGTTACCACATTCAACCCACCCAAGAAGCCCGAGATCACCGTGGCCAAACCCAGAGCTTTTAGATCCTTATTTACCTGAGACTGCCTGCGGCGAGGGTCTAATTTGTCAATAGCTTTGATAGACAACAACGACTCAATACTCGCAATCAAGGTTATGGTAAACACCGCCATCAAAAAATCTGCATTCAAAACTTTTGAGAAATCTGGCCTCGGAAAAGAAGACAATACGTTATCGGGAATACTCACCAGATATTCCTCCGAAATAGGATGTACCACACCTGCCCTACTCTCATAAATCTTGGCAAGGGCAATAGAAATAAGGACTATCCACATCGGAGCCGGCACCAACTGAAAATACTTGTTTCTGATTCTGGAATAAAAAACCATAATCAGTAAGCTGCTGACTCCGGCGATGCCTGCGGCATGTTTTGAAGAGTCTGTAAAACAGGAAATTACAGATTTAGGAATACTCAAAAGAAGTTCTAAAGGTGAACCTGAAGCCTCTAGGTTACCAACCATAATGTGGAACTGCTTAGAAAGTATGATAATACCAATAGCAGCAAGCATTCCTTGTATGGCAGAACCCGGGAAAAAGTTTGATAATTTGCCCAGATTCACAAAAGCTAAAATGGCAATAAAAGCCCCTGAAATAATTATGGCGGCCAAGGTATATAGATAACCTTGGTATATATCCCCTTGACCTAAAACTGTAATGGCTCCAAGGACCGCGACTACAAGCCCATTTCCCGGCCCAGCAATAGTAACATGAGAGCCTCCCAAAATGGATACCACAATACCACCTACAATCGCAGCAATCACACCAGCTACCGGAGGAGCACCGGAGGCTAAAGCAAGGCCCAAACCAAGTGGCAAGGCAATAAGAGATACGACTAATCCTGCAAAGATATTTTTGGCAAGATTGTCGTTAAAAAAAGTCTTTAGGGTCATAGGTTAGTTCAAATTCTGACGAATCAATTTCCACTCACAGTGCTTCTGATTTTCACCGCGAATCCTCAAAATATAAACTCCCTCTTTCATATCCGAAAGAAAATGCATCTTTTGCGTATTTGGGGAGTTCTGACTAAGGGAAACAGGAACCTGCATACCAGCCATATCAAACAATTGAATACTTTTAGGCTCGATATCTCTGTGATAAAGATTTACGGCAGAGCCCGCTCTTGACGGATTGGGATAAGTAAAACAACTTGGCCCACCTGAGGCGTAATAATATGCTTGCTGAGCTAAGACTTTCCTGGTACCATCCCAGTCAATACTTACGATCCTATAGCTTGAATTCCCTTCATATGGGAAATAATCCACATGCTCACGTATGTTTGCAGATAGATTTGCCACAAAAATCCATTCATTATCATCCCTACTTTTTTCAATCAAAATCTGAGAGGTTCTAATTGAGCGATTGGCTTTCCAGCTAAGATTTGCGGCAGTAGCCACGGTTTCTACCTCCAATGTATTCAGCTCAGCGAAAGGATTAGAAGTAATCCCTATTTCAGAACCATTGATCATTTTAAATGTGAAAGAAACAAACTCTGTATTGATATCCTCTATTTGCTGATCCTTAGCAATAACCCAGCTTTCACCATTCGAGAAGTTATCATTATTATCCAGGCTGCAGTCGGCATTATTTCCCGTATAACTTACAATCTGATAAAGTCCGTCGTTCTGCTCGGCAGAGTTCACGGATGCCAGGTACTCTTCTACCTCCTCTCTGGTAAAATAGACTCTGACTTCAAGACTATCCAACGTTTCATTTCCAGCAGATATGTGATAATACCTCGGCAAATAAGCCGTGCCACCACTTGTCATAATAGGCTCTACTCCTTGCTGCTTCAGACTTATCTCTACCTTCCCGAGATCTTGTTCTTCTGCATTTATACTCAATACAATATCTCCATTTTCATTCCGAATATGCTCCCAGCCATTACCCGAAACCTCTTTAGAAGCCACTACATCACACTCTCGTTCTTCAATTCCTAAATAACAATCATTGAGAATCAAGTTCATCTTGACTGGCTGACTTTGACATATGGAATCCAGCTGCATTGTTACATACAAGGTCATAACCGAATCTGACCTGCTGAATGAACTATCAACTAGTTTTTGGGTCAAAAGTGAATCAGTATAAATATTAAATTCCAAACTATCGGGTAACTGAAGCTGCTCCAGACTATCCAGACCACACAGACTATAGGTAGAATCTTCCAGGATATTTGGGGGTGCAGGTAGAACTGTTAAAATCACAGAATCTATAGCACTTTCACAACCGTGAATATCTTCCCAACTGTATAGATAAAAAAGGTCAACACCTGAAGTGAATGATAGACTTTGCTTGTTAATAGCCACCGTATCCTGATCATACCAATTGTAGGTAAATGCTCGTAATACAGGGAGGTCTGGCATCCCATATTGACAAATCGTTTGTTCTAAACGGCCCGGCTTTTCTGGGGCCGGAGAAACACGAATCGAAAACTCTGGCGAACTTCTGGAACATGTACCACCTCTTTCTCCTGCGAGTACAAATCGTAATCTAAAATCTCCTGTGGCCAAACTGTCTGAAGAAACTCTTCCGAAATTGAAGTCAACTGATTCTGCCAATGTTTTCCAGGATCTGCCATTCTGCTTTTGCAATTCAACACTTCTGAGTTTCCCGATGATGACCAAGCCGCTCGTATCAACTTTAAAGTCAGAACCTTGGCAGTACACTTGCTCTGAAATTACTCCGGAAACCTCATTCACGGTCAAAATAGCAGGATTAGAAATGGTACTATCTCCGGTGGAGTCGGTAAGAATCACCCGATACTCGGTCAAATGAGGATTTTCGGATGAACCAATATTTGACACCAACAGGTCTTCTTCAAATTCGTCTGGGATATCAACAAATAAGCTATCTCCGGGCAGCCTTTTTTGCCATTTGAACGTGAAAGGTCTGAATCCTTTGGGCTCTGAAATAAACCTCACAGAGTTACCCTCACAATCTGCCAGACTTTCCAATGGTTCTTTAAACCCAAGTGTACCTATGATTTCTGAAACTACATAGGTTCTTGGGCTCTCGCATTCAAATTCAGAAGTTTGAGAAACCCAGAAATCATATACATCCACTTCAGTAAAACGTGGAGGCGACTGAGGTTCGAAGCTCTTTCCTGTTCTCGACAAATACCAAGTCAGGTTCTCTCCTTTGGCCGTAAAGGTTAGAGTATCTCCTTCAAAAACCGTAGGAGGAGTAGTGTTTTGAGGAGCATCAGGCTCCGGATGAATAGTTATGGTATATTTTGCTTTTTCACTGGCACAACCTTCATCCGATTCCGCTGCAAAATACCATATAAATGTTCCGGCAGTATCTGAACTTACTTTGGGCTGTCGGGTCATCCCCAGATCTTCGTCATTATTTGACAAATACCATCTATCATCAAAAGGTTTGGCATTATAACTGAGAGAACGAGTGGTTTCTCCTTGACAGTAATCTACTGACAGATCTGGTGGTCTTTGAGGATATTCTCCAACCGAGAGTTCTGTTTGATCCGTATTCTCGGTACATTCAAAACCTCCGGTGTTGAACAAAATACTACATCTATATTTTCTGCTATGCCATGGTTGTAGATTTGTAAAAGACAGCTTGCTGGTATTTACTCCGGTAATAAAACCGTCGTTTTCCAAATCTACCCACTCTTTTTCCTGATCATCTCTCACCTGCCATTGATACCCTTTTACGTCCCCAATAATCTCCAAAAATCCGAATAAGTCTATCTCAAAATCCTGGCCTACACAAGCATCTAGATTTGGTAAAGTTCTATTGACCACATTAGCATAAAGCGTGCGAGGGTCGGTGTACAAAATAGAAACAGAATCGCCAACAATACATCGATACTGAGACAAATGAGGATTATCCTTATCCCCAACCGCCGATACTCTCAATGTAGCTTGCTGTGCATTTTTGATGCCATCATCTTCATCGGAGACATTGGTAAATTCCGTTTCACCCGGTCGTTTTCGTTGCCAACGGTAAACCAGATCTCCGGCACCTTCTGCCTTTACCTGGAAGTTCACAGAGTTACCTTCACAGTCATACTGATCATATAACTCTGCCGTTAAAGCTAATTTCGGGTAAACTGTACCAAATACTTTAGTCCTTGGACTTACACACTTATCATCTGACTGACTAACCCAATACGTGTAGTCTCCTACTTCAAAAGCCTTCGGAGCAGAAGCCAAAGTAGAATCAGCATGATCTGCGAAATACCAGGTTAAATTTGAGCCTGATGCCGAGAAAAAGAGTGTATCTGGCTGGATGGCAGAAATTGGGGTAGTACTTACCGGAGCTGGCAGCCCTTCCAAAACCTTTACCGTGGTACTAGCTGTGAATGTGCCACAAGCTCCCGAACATGTTACTGTGTATGTAAGATCAGAACTCGGATAAACAGTTCTTGAGGATTCTGTGCTTCCATCGTTCCAGCTTACAGTACCTCCACATGAACTCGCCACCAAATTGATAGGATTGCCTGCACAAATTGTAGTATCTGAACTCACATTCAGTTTGACCTCATTAGAAGGTCTGATCACCAATGCTACAGACTCCGAGGTGGCTTTATTACAATTGGTTAAATCACAATCATAAATTGCTCGATAATAAATGGTGGCGTGGGTGGTTTCTGAATTGCTCACTCCAGTTACCACATTTGTGAAATCTGTTCCCGAGATATCCTCCCAGAAAGATGATCCCGAGGCTCCGGATTTCAAATTCTGTTGCCATGTTGTCGTACAAGTTCCTGTTCCTCCGGAAATAGATGCAGTGAGGGTAAATGGAGAAGCCGAACAAACAGAATCTGCCGAGGCAGTAACAGTCACTTCAGGGTCATCTACAATCTGAATGGTCACTACATTGGAGTATTTCTCAGCTCCACATTCATCTGTTACTTTCCTTCTGTAACAGGTCGTCTTACTCAGTGTGGAAGGATTAAAGGTACTTCCACTCTCCCCATCAATAGTTGACCAGACTATTTCAGACCCTTCACATGACTCAGACATCTCCCAGCTAACAGTCAATACCCCTTTACCTCCTGAGGGGTCTGTGTTGCTTTGGATGGTAGATGGGTTGTAACCATCACAATTAACAGCAGTAAATTCAACCAAATCTCCCGGAACTAACTCGGGCGAACCAATAACAGTAGTCTCAGAGACTGGACTTGAACATTCTGTATTTTTACAAACAACAGTATAAGTTTGAGCATCGGTAGGTTTGACAATGATAGATGTACTTGTCTCACCAGTACTCCATAGCAGATCTGAGGCACAAAAGCCAGCTGTCAATACAGATGAATCACCAAAGCATATTTGATCCTTAGTGGCTGTTATTCCAGGGGCAGAGATGCCCGGATTTACCGTAATTTTCACTGAATCCTTGACACTAACATCACAACCTTTTACCAAACAAGTCCCTATGAGATATCCCGTCTCATAGGGTGAGTAGTCAAAAGTACTTCCAGTCTGCCCATTATTCCAGGTCAATGTGCCATTGCAACCAGAAGCCGTAATTTTCACAACTTCTTCTTCACAAATCTCAGTCTTGTCAGATAAAACAGAGAGTGCTACTTGCGGTGCAATCACCACTGCTACAGACTCCGAGGTGGCTTTATTACAATTGGTCAAATCACAATCATAAATCGCTCGGTAATAAATGGTGGCGTGGGTGGTTTCTGAATTGCTCACTCCAGTTATCACATTTGTGAAGTCTGACCCTGAGATATCCTCCCAGAAAGATGATCCCGAGGCTCCCGATTTTAAGTTTTGTTGCCATGTCGTAGTACAAGTTCCTGTTCCTCCCGAAATAGCAGCCGTCAGTGTAAATGGTGAAGCCGAACAAACAGAATCAGCCGAGGCAGTAACAGTCACTTCAGGATCATCTACAATTTGAATAGTCACAACATTGGAGTATTTCTCTGCTCCACATTCATCTATAACTTTCCTTCTGTAACAGGTCGTCTTACTCAGTGTGGAAGGATTAAAGGTGTTTCCACTCTCCCCATCTATAGTTGACCATACAATATCAGACCCATCACATGACTCAGACATCTCCCAGCTTACAGTCAATTCCCCTTTGCCTCCTGAAGGGTCTGTAGTACTTTGAATGGTAGGAGGATTATAACCGGAGCAATTAACCTCCGTGGTTCCAGAGATTTGACCGGCCTGTAATTCCGGATACCCTATTATCGTTACAGAATCTGCCGGCGGACTAGTACAGCCATTTTGACTACATTCGGCAGAATACTTTGTACTGGCAGTTGGCTGTACACTAATTTGCGAACTAGTCTCATTTGTACTCCAAAGTATACTTCCTGAGCAACCTGTTAAAGTCAATTCTGCCGTTTCGCCGAAGCACAGTTCCGTTTTAGTGGCTGTAATTAAAGGTTTTGCCAGACCTGGCTTGACGGTAATCACTATTGAATTGATAGCCGTTTTCTCACAGCCTTCATTCTCGCATTTGGCTGAATAGGTCGTTGTAACAGTTGGATTAACACTAATTATATTCCCTGTTTGACTATCTGACCAAGTGACTGTTCCGTTGCAACCCGTTGCTGTCAATTGCGTAGTTTCTCCTGAGCATATCTCAGCTGTACCAGATAATGTTGTTTCTGTAACTTCAATGACGTCAAGCTTCCCTTGATCTGAGGTTTCTACACATGTTCCACCTCCCGGGTTTGAGAAGGTTAGTTTAACCCGGTAATACGTATCATCATCCGATAGGCTTGCTGAATTGATAACATAGTTGGCCGTGGAACCCGAGTTTGCGATATCCCATGGCCCGGAGGTTCCAACTCTCTTTTGCCACTCATAATTGGTGATATTCCCAGTGGGTGAAGGAGGTTCAAAGGTTACCAAGTCACCCTCACATGCTGTTTGGTTATCTAGATTCTCCGTAAACTCATTCACAAATAGTTCAGCCTCATCAGACATATTTTGACAAGTACCCGTACCCAAAAGCATTCGGTAATTAGTCCCCTCAGGGTTTGAAGAGTTCCCGATAGAACCAACCCGTAATTCAGTATCTGTCTCTCCTGTGATATTCTGCCATGTACCTTCAGGAAGTTTTATTTGCCATTGTCTTGCCAAATTGATATCCGCAGGAATAGCCTCAAAATAAACGACATTGCCCTTGCAATTCGTCTGATCAGTTGGCTGAGTTGAAAATGACGGTAAAGGTTCACTACCTACCACTACGTTTGCGGTGGCTGTACAACTATTCGCATCTTGCAGAGTGACCGTGTAAGTCCCGGAGTCAAGCCCCGTAAAACTGGAAACTGTCCCAAAAGAAACATCATTCAACTTAAAACTGTAAGGGATATTTGATGTTCCTGGCGTCAATTCAAAGGCACCATCATTGGCAGACTCACAGCTTTCATTGGTAATTGATGTACTTACCGAAGGAGCTTCATTGACACTTAATTCTACCGGAGTACGATCTGTTTCACAGCTAATTAATCCGAAGGTTTTAGTTTCCGTCAAATAGACTGTTTGACTAGCCCCTATATTCAAAACTTCATAGGAATTTCCAGTGACTAGGCTAACTGTTGCGTTTGGTGAGGCATACCATTTTAGTTCAGTTCCAGTCTCTGTATTTTGGGCAGTTCCATTGATAGTTACCGACTCCCCTTCACAAAACTCATATGGGACATTCTCACCACTTATGGCCGCTGACGGTGCATTTGAGAGACTTTGACCTATGGAAGTAATATTTACTGATTGTTGACCTTCGCAATTACTTGATTTAACCTTGACATAATAAGTACCTGCACCATCACCAGTGTACTCTTTGTTGGTTGCTCCCGCAATATCTTCAGTTCCTTTTCCCCATTGATAAGTATATGTACCTGTGCCTCCCAAAGGATTTGCTGTAAAAAAGATGGTACTATTCAAAACTCCATATTGACAAACTTGAGATTCAGAACTGGAGACAGAAACAGTCAAAGCCGGCGTAAAGCTAACCTCAATTTTAGCCCTGCTACTTTCGCAATTTTCAGGACCGGATTGAGATACATAATAACTCAATGTAGAAGTGCCATTTGTAGGTGGAGTGGGTGCGGTAGAACTAGCTGTACCACCCGAGGCGTCTGTACCATACCAATTAAGCGTATGGTTTGTTAAAGCCTCTGCTTCAATTGGCCCGGCGGTAGAATTTTGACAAAATGCGGTATCAGAAACTACTGGTGCTAAAGGCAAAGCATTCACTGTAATGATTGCTTCAGCAGAAGTAGAATCTCCACAATCTCCACTTACAACACAGGTAATTTTAGCATTATGATCACTCGATGAAAGGTTTTCAAGTTCTAGAGTAGCGGCATTTGTACCAATATTTACACCATCCTTTTTCCACTGATAACTTAATGTCCCATGCCCGGTGGCTGTTACTGAGAAACTGGCATTTGCTCCTTCACAAACCTCCACATTTTGTGGCTGGGATGAGATTTTGGTTTTAGGATTCACCGTAACCACGGCCGATGAAGAGTTTATAGTACCACACTCGGCTGTAGCTCTGACCTGGTAAGTACCAGCCTCAGAAAGCTCTATTTCTGCAATTGTTAGATCAGAAGATGTTTCACTCGTAAGTAATCCCGAATCCTTATACCAAGCATAGGTAACTGTTCCTTCTCCCGTAGCTAAACTTGTCAGATTTAAGTTCTCTCCTTCACAAATACGCAGAGAAGAGATATCTGTAGTAAAAATGGTATTTTCTTTTACTCTCAGCGGAATAGAATAAGGTAAAGACTCACACCTGGAAGTCGTATTATACAGAACAAGAGAAAACGTGTAATCCCCACTATTTTTAGCAGAAGGTAAGCTAATACTTAAGTTTGCCCCCGAAATAAATCCAGACTGAGAAACGAAGCCAGCTAGAGTACCAGAAGAAAGACTAATACTGAAGCTATCTGCCGCCGTAATACTGCTTAACGGTATCGTAAAAGTATTTTCTGAAGGACATATGGCAGAAACGCTTCCAACGGTAGCAGAAGGAAGAGGGTTAACCTTGGCGATGACCTCGGTAAAGTCGCTCGGACAATCCTCCGCGTCTGTAACGTTTACAAAATACTTGGTGGTAGTTGAAAGCGAAGGTGTATCATAACTTTCTCCTTCAGCCAAAGATGAGGCCGTGCTATCTGCATGCCAGTTATAGGTACCTCTACTTGTCTCATCAATATTTAATGTCATGGTTCCTGAACCGCAAACACTGTCGCCGGCAATTATAGGTGCATCTGGTCTTGCATTCACAGTGTATCCACTTCTAGACCTGCCATACTCACAGGTAATATTACTTACTGTCCCATTGGCATTCATGATGGTGGCATTATACTGCACGGTTAGGAAAACCTCATTTAATCCTCCGGGTATCTTTGAGACCGTCACTTCATCATCAGTATTGGTTGAGAGTGTTGGGCTTAATGAATTATTGGAGGCATCTTCAAAAGTCCATTCAAAAGAAGATGCTGTACCTGTAAGCGTGGCAGAAAATGTACCCGACTCACCTTCACAGAATTCAGTACCAGTGGTCGGTCTAATGGTACTCATGTAATTCACAAATAAGCTAGCAGCTTGGGATGTATTTTCACAGCCTTGTGCATCTGTAACTTTGACACGATAATTATAAAGATGATTTGCAGTATTTAAATCAGTAACACTCAAGATATTTGTAGATCCACCGGAGTGTCTTGCCCCTAAGCTCGATGTGAAAGCCCCACCATCAGATTTCTCCCATGTGTAGGTGGCAAAACCTGCATTGGTATAAAAACTGACATCCTCATCATAACATTGAATCTGGTTCTGCGGCTGCACAGTAAACTGCGGCCGCTGAGCATCCACAAAGAACTCATTGCTGTATTGTAGCCCGTTTATGTTATCCAGACGGATTCTATAATTATTACTCAAAGTATAATTTGGAAGAGCTATACTAATTGAACCACTCGTAGCACTACCAGAAACACCACCGTAATCACTCCATGAGCCAGTATTACCATCTTGTATTTCTAGTTGATAGGTATCTGCGTTTGCTGTAGTAGCATTAATTGTAGCTGTGGAGCCATAACAAACAAAACCACCTTGAAGGGCAGGTTGAGAATTGAAGGATGGATTTTGAGCTTGCGTCCAATGAGTAAGGAACAATATCAGAACAAAGCTGTAGAGTATTTTCATATTTAGGTGCTTCGGAGGGGTTTACCGAACTCCTAAAATACTATACTCGTAATTCACAAAAAAATCTGGCTGTATTTCACAACCAGACTTTAACCTAACCCTAACCTTTATGAAGATAACCTATTTTTTGTATTCCAGCTCACTCCCTCTATTGTGTGAAATGGAGTGTAGCAATCTTTTGGAAATCACAACCAACAAAACGACAGACCCTAAAACCGCTAAGATTCTCAAGAAAGCAGACAGCAATTCTATTGTTTTCATTTTTGTAGTATTTATTCACTCATCAAATTTCATTAATCACCTCAATAGGTTTTAGCGTAAAAACACCCTTTTCTCTTACGGAATACTCGCGACTATTGCACTCTACAAAATGTGCTTTCCCGAAAAATAAAAATTGAAAAAATTAAACCACCATTTGGCTTGTCTAAGTCCTCGAATTAGCCTATCTTCACAATGTACAGTTTATAAAGCTTGCAAAAAGCAAAATGGTTTAAGGCAAAACCCATCTCGTCCAGAGGTGGGTTTTCTTTTTGCCCTCCAAGCTTCCGGCCAAATCCACTCTCGACTTTCCAAGTGTTGTCTATTTGAAGAATCAATTGCATATTGAACAAAATTCAACCCTATAACCTATGAAAAGAAGAACCTTTGTACAATCAACCGCGGCATTTGCCGCTTCAGCCAGTCTAGGCTCCTTATGGTCATGTGCTGGTGAAACAGAAACTCAAAGCACCCTTAAAGTGAAAAACTGGGCAGGTAATCTCACTTACAGCACTGGTAATGTTAGTCATCCTGAGAGCATTGCCGAGCTTCAGCAATTAATCAGAGAGCAAGAAAAGTTGAGAGCCCTTGGCACACAACATTGCTTCAATACCATTGCTGATAGCAAACATGCATTATTATCACAATTGAAACGTCAGAAGACCATTTCGATAGATAAAGAAAAAATACAGGTGCAAATTGAGGCCGGCACACGTTATGGAGACTTTTGCAAAGCGATAACCGAAGAGGGGTTCGCCCTGAAAAATCTGGCTTCATTACCCCACATTTCTGCTGCCGGAGCAGCCGCTACCAGTACACATGGCAGTGGGGTCAATAATGGCAGCCTTGCTACAGAAATAGCAGCATATGAAATCATAAAAGCTGACGGCGATATCGTTAAAATCTCCAAAGAAACTGACCCCGAGACGTTTAACGCTTTGGCAGTACACCTTGGCTGTTTTGGTGTAATATCTACGGTAACTCTTGATCTGGTTCCTGCCTATGAAGTAGAGCAAAGGGTTTATAGAAACCTTCCAATGGATGCCCTGGAAACACATTTTGACGAAATTATGGGAGCAGGCTACAGTGTCAGTTTGTTTACCGATTGGCAAAATCAAAACATAAATCAGGTTTGGATAAAGAGTCGTACTGATGAGGCTGCTATAATGCAGGATCCCGAGTTTTTCGGGGCAAAACTGGCAGAGAAAAATATGCACCCTATAGATACCGAATCATCAGAAAACTGTACAGATCAAATGGGAGTGGCAGGCCCTTGGTATGATAGACTTCCACATTTCAAGATGGATTTTATGCCAAGCAAAGGCGATGAACTACAGGCCGAATTTTTTGTCCCATATGAAGACGCCTATAAAGCTATTAGAGTTCTGGAACGTATGCATGCTGATATAGCTCCTCACCTGTTCATCACTGAAATCAGGAGTATTGCTGAGGACAGCATTTGGATGAGCCCTTTCAATGGTCAGAAAAGTATTGCTATTCATTTTACACTAAAACCTCATAAAGAGGTACAAACCACTTTATTGCCAAAAATAGAAGCGGCCTTACAGCCTTTCAATGTAAAACCACACTGGGGCAAACTATTTACCATGGCACCAAAAACACTGCAATCAAAGTATAACCGACTCAATGACTTTAAAGCTTTGGTGGCGGAGTATGACCCAAAGGGCAAATTCAGAAACGAATTCATTGATAAAAACCTTTACAGTTAAGTCTTATGTTTTCAAAAAGTACACTCAAATATGGTCTGATAGGTGGGCTCATCGTCAGTTTAGTTCTGGCCATCTCCACTCCTTTCAATATTGACACGGAGGCTTCTCTCGGTCTGTCACAGACCATAGGTTATGCCAGTATGATAGTGGCTCTCTCCTTCATTTATTTTGGGGTAAGAGATCTCAAAAACAAAGAATTCCATGGAGATATTGGTTTCAAGAAAGCTTTAAGATCCGGTGTAGCCATGGCAGTTATTATATCGCTGATGTACACCATCACCTGGATGATTATTAGTGGAATATACCCTGAAGCTGTAGACGGCATAGCTGATATGTACATTGATGAAATCAATGCGAAGGACATCACCGATAGCCAGAAGCAAGAAGAAATTGCTGAGGTAAATAAAATGATGGAGAACTATGAAAACCCCATATTCAAGTTCGGCATCACCTTAATGGAGATTCTTCCTATCGGCTTATTAGTAGCTTTAGCAACAGCCATTATTTTAAGAACTAAAGGACAATCAGACTAGAGTTTATATGCTCAAACTGATCTATATTCTGGGATTTATCAATCTCTACCCTAACCCAAAAATTGAAGTA
This sequence comes from Jiulongibacter sp. NS-SX5, assembly GCF_052828545.1. The sequence goes on along the minus strand of NZ_CM128248.1, from coordinate 3,873,495 downwards.
TCGGCCATCAAAACCTCTATTTCTGAGGGGAATGATTCCATATATATTCAGGGCTTGGATAATCGACTGCGTATTGAAATCCCTGGAGAGGAGAAGGCTGAATTTGAGTATCACCTTAAAGGTTTTGATACCCAAACCTATCATTCTGAATTCCCTGTGGTGGCATATACTAATATACCCGGTGGGCAATACAATTTCCGTTATCGCTTCAATCAGGAATCCTGGCGTACCATCTCTGTAGAAGTCATGGAAGCCTTTTGGCAAAAATGGTGGTTTTGGCCAGTCTTGTTCTTGTATGTATTGCTTCTGGTTGGGGTCGGTTTATTTCTCTTCTTCCAGTATAATTTCAGACAAAAACTGAAGGTGGAACACCTTAGAAATAAAATAGCGGCAGACCTGCATGATGAAGTGGGGTCAAACCTGAGCAGTATAGCCATTTACACTCAGGTGCTTCGCAAAAAACTGGGTAAAGCTCAGCCTGAGCTAGATCAAATCCTGAACAAGATCACAGACAATTCAAAAGAATCTGTGAATCTGATGCAGGATACCGTCTGGACGCTTAATCCCACGAATGACGATACGGAGCATTTGATTCATCGCCTTGGGTCATTTGCCCGGGAGTTGCTGGCTGCACAAAACGTCAGTTATTCTGAACATATTGAGATTGATCTCCAAAAAATCAAACTCGATATGGAAAGGCGTAAAAATCTCTACCTTATACTGAAAGAAGCTGTAAATAATGCCGCCAAATATGCTGATGCCAGTAAAGTTGTTTTGAGAGTTATGGAACAAAAGTCGCGAGTAACCTTTGAAATAAGTGATGACGGTGTTGGTTTTAATCAAGCTGAGGTAAATGAAGGTAATGGGCTTCATAATTACTACAAGAGAGCTGAGGAGTCAGATTTTGAAGTCAATGTACAGTCTGAAAATAATATAGGAACCAAGATTAGTGTAACCATTTAATAAAGCCTCCCTAGATTTAGGGATACCCCTGAAGTATCTTAATTCTCAACTTTGAAGAAAAAAAAGAGATGCAAGCAGCAGCGAAAATAAGAACCAAATCCCCTCATCTGAGAATTCATACAGATATGATTAGAACAGTACTTTTTGAAGACAATAAAAATCTCAGAGAAAGTCTTTCTCTCTACCTCGCTGCTTCTGAAGGGCTTTTCCTCACGGGCACATATGAAGATGCCAGAGATGCTGTTAAAATTGTACAACAAAAGAAGCCTGACGTCATCTTAATGGACATTGAGATGCCGCATCTCTCGGGCATACAAGCCACAATCAATATCAAAAAGGCATTCCCGGAAGCGAAGGTCTTGATTCAAACAGTTTTTGAGGCAGATGACAAGGTTTTTCAAGCACTTTGTGCAGGTGCAAGCGGCTACATTCTTAAAAATCCAGATCCGGAAAAGTATGTTCAAGCCATAAAGGAAGTTTATGACGGAGGATCTCATTTAAGCCCGAGTATTGCAGGTAAGGTCTTAAAAATGTTTCAGAATTCACTGGTTCAGAAACAAGAAAGCTATGTAGAGCTGACCAACAGAGAAAAAGATGTATTGGGCTGCCTGGTCAAAGGTATGAGCTATAAAATGATAGCTGAGAGCTGCGGAATCAGCTACTCAACGGTTAATACTCACATGAAACATATTTATGAGAAATTACACGTAAACTCAGCTCCCGAAGCAGTGGTAAAGGCGATAGAAATGAGATTAGTGTAACTTTTGCTTACCTAGTTTATAGACCATAATAAACCAAAGAACTAAATGGACATAATCGAAAATATTACCAATTATACCCATCAGAAACGCACCATCATCAGATATCTCGACCATATAACCCCAAAAGATTCCAAAAAGAACCATATAACCTGAGGTGAACATGAGGGCGATATTAAACCAAAAAAGTGGTGTATTTCTAAGTTCCCCTGTTCGGGTATTCTTGATGAGTTGTCGATGTAAAATGATGCTAAACAAAAAGAAGATTCCAAATTTAACCGGAGAAAGAATAGGAGAACGAAGGTAGTTTTCATTGTATAAACCTGTGACCACTATCCCAATTAAAAGCAAAGGAATTAGGCCCAGAACAATCCATTTCACTCTCTTATTATCAATAAAATAATAAAAGACAAGGGCCTCAAAAACAGTAGAAAAGAATAAATACAAATGATTTCTAAAGAAATCGTTTTCAAGACCATACCACTGAGTTATATAGCCGGTATTTTCGAAAAAAGCACAGATAGCAATGAGCCAAAAAATCCTACGAAATCCACCATTAAAAGATTTGATGTTAACCAGAGCATAGACGAATAAGAGGAGGTAAACCACTTGGGTAGCAAAACCCAAATTCAGATAGAGGTAATAGAGAGTCTCTGAATATAACAGCATTAGTAAAGCATTAGAAATCAAATATGCAGAATATGTACAAAGTAACCAAAGTAGTATTAATTGGTATGGCAGTGGCCCTTAGCTCCTGCTGCAAAACCGAAAAAAGATTCAAAGGGCAGGCCCTGCTTGATTCTTTAAATGCCGGCACTAAAGATTATGGATCACCTGAAGTTAATCAGGCCAAAATCAGGCAATTGAACTATCAAAAAGAGTTTAATCTTGGAGAAGATAATGGGGTGGTAATTCAAAAAGACTTCCTTACCAGCGGAGTGAATGGTTTTACTGAGGACGGAATAAATATGCCCTTAGACTCTTCTAACTATGATCGATGGGACTTCCTGGTAGTTTACCCGGGTTTAGAAATCAGAGGAGAAGAGAAAGCTTTAAAACCTGTAGTTTTATATTATAAAGGAGAATTAAACGGACGTGGTATTCTTACACCATCAGGTGACCCTGTTTTAGTACCCGGGCCTGGTGGCGGCGGTGGACCTGGACATCCTCATAACACTACTCCCCCACCTCACTAATTGACAAAAAATGACGATTAATAAGATTTTAATAGCACTGCTGATTCCGGTATCAGCAGTGCTTTCAGGCTGTGACGGGTGTACAAACGATAAGGATCCTTTAGAAACACTTATTAGCTCCTATGCAATAGACCTCGAAGCTATACCTCAAAGAGGGAATACCTCCTGCTGGGCAGCATCTTTAGAAATGCTCAATTTCCTTCCAGATAGTACATTAAATAGTACTTCAGCAAAGAGAGTAGGATCAGATTCACTGCTTAATTGGCTCCATAAAGAAGGCTACCAAAAAAGCGATTTGACAGGAAAGTCTGCTATATCATGGGAGAAAATCAAAGATGAACTAAAGAATGACCATGCTATTATAGCCTATAAATATTTTGACCATTCTCTGGCTCATGTTTTTGTAATCCGAGGCTTTTTAGAAACCAATGAGGGTCAAAAACGCTGGTTGATGGTCAATGATCCATACCCTGTGAATGTATCAAAAGTTGCTTTTGTTGATTTCGATAGCTTCGCTTTAACCTATCAGGATGAAGACATTTATATAGATAAACCTTACCAATCTAGTTCTGGTGGTTCTGTTGTAAATGAAAAAGAAGTCAATATTTATTCAAAACACTCTATCACCACAAACAATCAAGATAATTACAGTACCGCTCCTCTACTAACAAAAAATCGTTATCATAATCTACGTTATCGCCATTTGAAGAAAAACGTTAATCAAGTTACTCAAGTACTAAGTAAGATTGACACACTGCTCTTCGAATACTTAGGTATTCAAAACACCAACCCGAAAGAGTTCAGCTTTGAGGAACACCCAATTTATGAATTCAATTACTTCAAAAATATCACTGAATTTAAAGGTCAGGCCTATGAACTCGACACCAACTATCTTTTTGATAAGAACACCATCATTCCATTAATTATTGAAATGGGTACAGATAGTGATTCTCTAAGCCTGGTTTTAGAGAGAAAAGGCAAGAACTTTTATGCCACTCGCTTTGAAAAATACCAAAACTCATTGTACTACACATGGTCAAAGGTTATTGGAGACGCCCAACTGTTAGCGTCCTACCTATCAGCTAAGCAAAACTCGATTTCAAGGACCATGGACTATGATAACACCAGTTCTGAAAGTGGTCTCATCACAAACATCTCTGTGCTGCCGATGCACGGCGGTCAGGTTTTTGGAATGCAGATGAAAGGTATCAATGGAATTGTAGTGGCTGACCCTTTTCACCAACTTAAACTAAAGCCAAATCGACGAGCATTATTCAGAGGGCCAAACGGCACACATTTTTACCGCATGAGCGATATCGACTTCCCCGGACCCTTTGATCCTGACCCTGACAGAGGCGATAAACCGACCCGTTTTTATACAAACAGAGATGGTGTTATTATAGAAAACATTGAAAAAGACCCTGTAAACTCAGATGGTGGTCAAAACGGAGGAACTTCTGGAAACGGCACTGGCAAAGGTGATCCTAATGATAAAGAAGACCCTAAAGATCCAAACTCGGGAAATCCAAGGCCAGCAAAACCTGGTTCAGGCAAGTATTTCCCTGAGAATAAGCCCGGAAAAGTACAGCTTAATGGTGAACTCCAAAAAATAGAAAAGCCTTAAATATTTCTAGAAATAGGGATTTACCCGGGATACATTTTCATAGACTTTTGAAGAAACAATCAATCTTTCAATAGTCATGAATAATTTCTCAGACAAACTCCTCTTCATAGGTGCCAGAACGTCTATTTGTCCATCAAAAATAGTCTTTCTGGAGGCCGATGTAAATTACACCAACATCCACTATCAAAATGGCAAAAGTCAAACTTTATCAGTTACGCTCAAAAGAGTTCTTGAAGCCATAGAAAACGAGGGAAACTACCTCAGAATCAGCAGCAAACATGCCGTGAACAGAAGCTACATCAAAGCGGTAAAAGATGATGTAGTTAAGGTGAAAGGGGGGAAAGAACTAAGAGCATCAAGAAGAAGAAGAAAACTACTTACCGCGGTTAGTTTGCTACATTAAAATTGAAGTATAAAATAAAGAATTGAAAATAAAAAAGACTGCAAAATCATCTCTTGCAGTCTTTCACTAAATTCATTAAAGGTTCTTACAGAAGTACAACCAAGCTCTTAATAACAGCCGTTAACCTGATGGCATCAAAAATACGGGCCTCTGTACCACCATGCGACTTCACAGAAGCTTCATGTGAAGTTACACACTGCTCACAGCCATTGATGGCCGAAACAGTTAGACTCATCAATTCAAAAAACTCTTTACCAAGCACCGGTTTCATCATAATCGACATTCTGATACCTGCTGGCATATTTTGGTAATTCTCATTGCTATGCATGAAATGCCTGAATCTGTAGAAGATATTATTGGCATTCATCAAAGAAACACAGCCTGCCACCTCATTGAGTTCTTCCTCTGAAGCCTCTAGATTCTTAGCCAACTCGGTTAAGCTTGAATTAAGGGCATCATTTTTCTCGTTAATGGCCACCGCCAAAGCCAATAATACCGCTTCCTTTTGTGTCAGCGTATCAGCTTTTAACACATTAGTGACATTGATCTTCAGATCTTTAATAAAACGAGTATCTGCAGCATTATGCTTGTCTAACCACAGACTCTCAAGAGTTTCTGGCAGATTTACCGCTTCCAGCAAACTCTTCTTGGTGTTTGAAGCTATTCCTATCATTCGTTTGAAAAATTAAAAAGGTGGCCAAATAATGACCACCTTAATCTTAAAATACTGTCAATTAAACAGTTAAAGTTTCTTCTCCAGCTTTCCAGTTACACGGGCAAAGCTCATCTGTCTGAAGAGCATCTAATACTCTCAATACCTCGTCTACATTTCTTCCTACAGAAAGATCATTGGCAGAAACCCAACGAATAATACCTTGAGGATCAATAATGTATGTTACACGGTAAGCAATTTTCTCTTCTTCTTCAAGAATTCCCAGCTCCTCAGCCAAAGACTTAGAAGTATCAGCTAGCATCGGGAATCTCAGACCATTCAGGTCTTCGTGGTTTTGTCTCCAGGCCAAGTGTACAAACTCAGAATCTGTAGAAGCACCGATAAGCATGGTATCTCTATCTGCGAAGTCCTCAACTTTGTCATTGAAAGCCGCGATTTCAGTCGGACAAACAAAAGTAAAATCTTTTGGCCACCAGAACATCACCATCCATTTGTCACCGTTAATGTGATCCTGATTTGTGATATCATAAAACTCTGAACCTTTCTCTAAAGAAACCACAGATGTCTTCTTAAACTCAGGGAATTTTTTACCTAATCCTAGCATAGTATTCGTTAAATTAAATCTTTGTAAAATGCAATTAAAATTATTCATTTGCTCTAATTGGAGCTTTTCAAATATGAATAATTAAATTTTTCACAAAAATGACCTTTCACATTATCAGGATCAAATATCGATTTCTTATCATTGCATAAGCATTCCTTATAGGCCATGACCATCAATCAGATACAGTATGTTATTGCGGTAGCAAAACACAAAAATTTCTCAAAAGCAGCAGAGGAATGCCATGTTTCCCAGCCTGCATTGAGCATGCAAATCAAACAGCTGGAAGATGAATTGGGAGAAAAGCTCATTGACCGTTCAAAATCGCCCCTGAAACTCACTGCATTAGGTGAGAAGGTTTTAAATCAAGCTTCAAAAGCCTATGCAGAATTTATCAAAATCAAGAGCTTAACCGAAGTTGAGAAAGAGCCGACGGGAGAATTAAGACTTGCCATTATTCCAACATTGGCACCTTATGTCTTGCCGCTTTTTGTCAAAGAATACACCAGCCGCTTCCCAAAGGTACAGCTAAGCGTAAAAGAGTTAACCACTCAAGAGATCATTGAAGAAATCTCTGAAAGGAAGCTTGATGCTGCTATTTTGGCTACCCCTCTAAAAAATCCGGAAATTGTAGAAACACCGTTATTTTACGAGAGAATGCTCGCTTATGTGAGCCCCTCTTCGGCACTTTCATCTAAAAAATATGCCATCACCTCAGAGATAGACCCTGAAGAATTATGGTTGTTGGAAGAAGGACATTGTTTACGATCTCAGGTAGAACAGCTCTGCCAATTACAAAAAAAAGCAACACCACTATCAAACTTCTCCTTCAAAGCCGGGAGTATTGACACTTTACTTAAACTGGTTGACCATTATCAGGGCATAACGGTGATCCCGGAATTAGCCACCTTATATATGAATGAAGAGGAGAAGGCAAAACTGAGGCCTTTTGCCAAACCCACTCCTACTCGTGAAATAAGTCTGATTCATCACCAATTTGCACTTAAATCAGCCAAGCTCCTCAGCCTGGAAAACTGCCTGAAAGAAAACATCCCCGATTTCCTTTTTGAGAAGGATGGAAAGGTTTTGGAGGTTTAAAAGAATAAAGTTTCTAGGTCTAGTTAATTTAGGTTAGCATGTCGTGACATTTAGCACTCTCGCTTCTAGGATAATGCATCATTAAAATGTTCCGTAATTATTGTCCGCACGAGGGGAATTGAAGGTCTAGACCTTGAGAGCCTTTTAACCAAGAAGAGGTTCTCGACGCCGCTAGAACTGACAAAACGATTGTGTAACCTAGCGGTACGGCTGGCACTATGAATTGACGAAAATTTTGTCTGGCTGAGCGGAGTCGAAGCCCCTTACGCAAGAATTCACATGATCTAAAAACAAAAAAAAGCGAGTCAAATTGACTCGCTTTTGCGTGATCCCGGAACGATTCGAACGTTCGACCGTCTGCTTAGAAGGCAGATGCTCTATCCAGCTGAGCTACGGGACCTCCTCGTAAGGGAGTGCAAAGGTAAAGAGCTTTCAGATTTTAAACAACCACTCCCACAATAAAAATTATCAATTTCTTAATCTTTTTATCCTTCCTTCGCTTATCCGATGTCATCTCAATGAATCTTAATAAGTTTGATCATTGATTCTAACCTGAACTGCATTAAAAGCCGCAGAAATCATTAAACACAGAATTATGAAAGTACTTTTTATCGGTGGTACTGGTAATATCAGCACTCCCGTAAGTGAATTGGCCGTAGCCAAAGGAATTGACCTTTATCACCTCAATCGTGGACAAAAAGAACCAGTAACCGGTGTGACAAGCCTTATCGGTGACATCAGCAAACCGAAAGAACTGGCTGAGGTACTCAAAGGACATACCTGGGATGTGGTGGTGAACTGGATTGCATTTAACACCGCCGATGTAGAGCGTGATATTGAGCTTTTTAAAGGCAAAACCAAACAATACGTTTTTATCAGCTCGGCTTCCTGTTATCAAAAGCCTCCCACCTCACCTATCATAACAGAATCTACTCCTTTAAAAAACCCTTACTGGGATTATTCAAGAGAGAAGATTGCAAGTGAAGAGGTACTTATAAAGGCCTATAGAGAATTCGATTTCCCGGTTACTATTGTTCGTCCGTCTCATACATACTATTCCGTTTTCCCGATTACACTTGGAGGCTGGACAGAATACACGGCTGTCCATCGTATGAAAAAGGGATTGCCTGTGATCATTCAGGGAGACGGCACATCACTATGGACAGTGACACATGCTCGTGATTTTGCAAAGGCTTTTGTGGGTTTAATGAATCATCCTTTGGCTATTGGCGAAGCATTTCATATAACCTCTGATGAGGCCCTAACCTGGAATCAGATTTACACCTTCCTGGCTCATGCAGCAGGTGTAGAGCCCAACATTATTCATATTCCTTCAGCTAAAATCATTGAATATGCTGATCGAAATGGTTTCCCATCAGAAGAAGGTAACCTGTGGGGTGACAAATCACACTGTGCTCTTTTTGACAACTCAAAAATAAAGAAGCTCGTACCTGATTATGTAGCCACCATTCCTTTTTCAGAAGGTATTAAAGAAACACTGGCCTGGTTTGAAGCGAAACCTGAAAGAATGATCATCAACGAAACCACCAATCGTTTTTTAAGCGAATTGGCGGCTAAATATATTTAAATGAAATACCAATTTGAGCTATGTTCATTTACTCTTGAGAGTTGTGTAACCGCCCAGCAAGCAGGGGCAGCCAGAGTAGAATTGTGCGATAATCCGATCGAAGGTGGCACCACCCCGTCATATGGAGCCATAAAGGCGGCCAGAGAGCTGATTGATATTGAACTCTATCCTATCATAAGGCCACGTAGTTTAAACTACCTTTATACCGATGCCGAATGGAAGGCCATGCTGGAAGATGTCAAAATCTGTAAAGAATTGCACTGCGATGGCATCAGCGTGGGCGTTCAGACCATAGATGGCAAGGTGGATACAGATAAAATGAAAGAACTGGTGGAACTGGCCTACCCTCTGAAAGTTACCAGCAATAGAGTCATAGATGCTGCTCCCGACCCATACGAAGCTTTGGAATCATTGATAGAGGCTGGCTGTTATCGGGTTTTGACCTCAGGTCAGGCCGCTTCGGTTCCAGCAGGTTTAAGTGTTCTGAAAAAATTGGTAGAAATGGGAAAAGACAAGATCAGCATTATGCCGGGTGCAGGAGTAAACTCCGGCAATGTCAAGGAGCTGGCTATTGCTACGGGAGCCAAAGAATTTCATGCTTCTGCCAGGATTAAAGGCTCAAACCCTGTGCTCTACCAAAATCCTCAAATATTGGATTCCGGGGACATTTTTATAGCTGATTTTAATGAAGTCAATGCTATTGTAAAAGAACTGGAATCACTGAATTAATTTTTGAGCTGCAGGCTCATCATATCATCAACAAAACAAATCAAATGAAGCTATTTTCAAAAGAAACTTATATCAAACGACGAGCAAGACTAAAAGAGCTTGTAGGCTCGGGAATCATCTTTTTACCGGGGAATAATGAGGCAAGCCTAAACTATGCTGATAACCATTACAGGTTTCGTCAGGATAGCACTTTCCTCTATTATTTTGGTCTAAATGAAGCTGGGCTGAATGCCGCTATCGATTGTGATTCGCGAGAAGAAATCCTGTTTGGAAACGAATTCACCGTTGAAGATATCATCTGGATAGGTCAGCAAGAAGGTTTAAAATCCAAATCTGAAAAAGTGGGCATTTCTGATTTGAGACCATCGAATAGTGTCATAGACTTTATTGCCGCAGCAAAAGGAAGAAAAGTGCATTATCTGCCTCCATACAGAGCTGATATCCTCAATACTTTAAGTGATTTACTGGATCAGACACGGGAGCATATCTCAAAAGGTAGCTCAGTAGAACTTATAGATGCTGTAATACAGCAACGCTCCTATAAAAGCTCTGAAGAGTTAGAGCAAATGACAGAAGCTGTCAATATCAGTGGTCTGATGCATATCAATGCCATGAGGTCTGCCGCTACCGGCAAATTTGAGTACGAAACCGTTGCAGATATTTACCAAACGGCTAAAGCTCATAATTCATATTTGGCTTACCCGGCTATTTTCTCTATCAATGGTCAGATTTTGCATAATCATTACCATGGCAACCAGATGACTGAGGGTAGAATGGTATTGAATGACTCTGGTGCGGAGAACGCAATGTGCTATTCTGGTGATATTACCAGAACCTTCCCGGTCAATGGAAAATTTAGCACGAAACAGAAGGAGATTTATGATATCGTATTGGACATGGAAACAAGCTCCATTGAGAGTCTTAAACCACGATTACTCTACAAGGATGTTCACCTTGCATCCAACAAGCTTATGATATCCAAACTTAAGGACTTAGGCTTACTGAAAGGTGATGTAGAAGAGATGGTTAATCTGGGAGTAGGTGGTCTGTTTATGCCTCATGGTCTCGGACATATGATTGGGATGGATGTACATGACATGGAAAACCTTGGTGAGAATAGAGTAGGCTACAGAGAAGGACTCGAGAGAAGTACACAGCTTGGGCTTAAGTCTTTAAGACTGGGTAAAGAGCTGGAGAAAGATTTTGTTATTACCGTAGAACCAGGACTTTATTTCATTCCTGACCTTATTGAAAAGTGGAAAGCCGAAAAGAAATTTGAAGACTTTATTAATTACGAGAAGTTAAAAGAGTACTATAATTTCGGGGGAGTGAGAATAGAGGACGATGTCTTAATCACCGAAAACGGTTCTGAAATTTTGGGTAATCCTATTCCTAAAACAACAAAAGAAGTGGAGACTACTATGGCCTCCTAAGCACACTTATAAAGAACTGGTTCTTTCTCAAATTCTAATTGAAAAGTACCAAAATCCTGACCTTCCACCTCTACGTGGAGGGTCATTTTATTTCCATCTACACTTCCTTTAATTTTTGCAGGTTTCGGTTCATATAACGATGGATCATCAAACTGCACTCCATATTCTTGAAAATATTGAACATCATGGGTGAATTCACCTTCACTGTTTTGAACAGACACATGGGAATCAACCTTCAGATGTGCACATTCAAACTCCACATACCAGCTATCTGATGATACAGCCAAACGTATCTGATCACCGCCCCAGTTGCCCAATTGTATTGTTTGAACCTTACTTTTTTGACAGGCAAATGAAAATAAGAGAAATAAGAATGCTAAGATTTTCATCATGACTTAGAGAATATACTTAGACAGAATGATGTATATTGGTTAACAGTTGCATGAAATATGCACTCAAAACTAAACGTAAACCCTTAACCTAACTATTATGGATTTCTCTAACATTAACTTTTTAGCAGTACTGGTAGGTGGAATTTTAGCTTTCGCTTTTGGCTCACTTTGGTACTCTCCAGTACTTTTCTCAAATGCCTGGCAAAAAGAGGTTGGCTTAACTGAAGACGATATTAAAGGTGCCAATATGGCCAAAATCTTCGGCAGCAGCTTAGTTCTAATGCTCGTGATGTCTCTTGGAATGGCAATTATGCTCAAAGGTCATGACGATGGTGAGATAAACCTTATGACGGGCTTAATGCACGGTCTTTATACTGGGATCATGTTTGTCGCTACTTCGATTGGTATCAATATTCTCTACCAAAGAAGATCAATCAAGTTATTTCTTATTGATGCCGGCTATCAGGTCATTATGTTGGTTATCATGGGAGCCGTGATTGGTGCTTGGTCATAGAACAAAAGAAACCGAGAAAGACACCCTCTATACTGAGGGTGTTTTTTTATGTCAAATCAAACAGGACCTTTCCTTTTGACATGCCAGTATTATAGGTTTCTAAGGCTTTCGCAAATTCTTCGGGCTTAAAAGTAGCCTGAATATCATTTTCAAAACCAGCGGAGAGCATTTGCTGAACCGCTCTGGTATCTTTCAATGCCTGTAAAAAGGTTTTATTACCTGCTCTTTTACTCAGCCAATACCCAGCGACCTCATATTCGTAGAATATAAAATCACGAGGAATATAAACGGCCGGCTCTTCAAAATTCATACTACCGTAAATAAGCATCTTTGACCTGGCAGGTAGACAACGTAAAATTTTGGATGGCACATCACTGCCACCAATTGCATCTGGGAATAAGACTTTCTTTCGTTTTGCAGACCATTCTTTTAAACCATCCATCCAATTCTCCTCAGAAGTATTAGCTACGTAGTCTACTCCCCAAGTCTGTAGTTTATTCACCTGATCCTCTCTTCTGACTACTCCGCCAAAGGCTAAACCTTCTTTTTGAGCCAGATAATGTACCATTTTGGATAAAGCACTTGCAGCAGCAGACATGACAATAGTATCACATTTGGCTGCTTTGGCTTCTTTGATAAAATCCAGAGCCGTCAGTGGATTAACAAAAGACATAGAACCCTGCTGCAATTCCACATTTTTACCAATAACTACACATTTCGCAGCATCAGTAACCATATACTCCGCCCACGGACCATCAAGTTTGTCTGAGGCCACGCAGGCCACATTTTTGCCTTTGAGATAATTGGCATAAAAGCCACCACCACTTTCGATGACCTCTCCGCTACCTTCAAACCCGGGCACCGTAGGAAAAGGCTTTTTAATCCCGTAGTTGCCAGTCAAAAAAGCCAGATCAGAGGGATTGATTGGAGAATAGGCCATTTTCACCAAAACCTGTCCTTTTCGGGGTTTTGGTATTGGTTTCTCAACAACCTCTAAAGAGTTTGGTGATGTTAGGTGAAGTGCTTTCATTATTATTACTTAAGTAATTAAAGAATTTCAAATGTAGTCAATAGGAAACTCAAGAAGGATTAATGGACTTAAAATAACAAGTTTTGATTGTGGAATCTAATTAAGCACAACAAACGCCTGATTAATATTAATGGGTATATTTAATTAAACAATAATATAATGACAACTAAACTAAACCTTACGATTGATGAAGACTTGGTGGCGAAAGCAAAAGTTTATGCTGCCAAAAAGAAAACCTCTGTCTCAAGGCTTGTAGAAAATTTACTACTCAAAGAATTAAAAAAGTCAACAAAGAAAGTCTCATTAACGAAAAAGTACTCGGGTATTCTTAATGGCCAGTTATCTGACAATTCTATTGGAGCAATTAAGGATGAAAGAGTTTAAGACAAATATGGCTACTAGAATCTTTCTCGACACTAATATTATTCTGGATGTTTTTGACAACCAAAGACCGTATCACGTTTAATCCAAGAAACTACTGGAGCTTATAGAGAATGAAAGTCTGCTTGCTTATTCAAGTGAGAGTGTATTGACTACAGTAGACTATATTCTGAAGAAATTTTTACCTACAGTCACTGTTAGACAGATATTGTCAGTGATTCTACAAATGATCACCATTCTTCCTTGTACAAACTTAATTTTTCTAAGAGCCCTACACTCCAATCTAAATGATCTAGAAGATGCCGTATTGTACCAAATTGCCCTCGAAAATAATATTCACTATTTCGTAACTCACGATCAAGAATTCATAAAGAAATCAAGCAATGGACCAATTGATATCTTTGGAGCAGAGAAGCTATTTGAAGTTCTTTAAGCTTACCCGAACAAATCACTACTCAAATAACGATCACCTCTATCGCAGACGATAAAGACAATAACACCTTCTTCTAATTCTTCGGCCAGCTTTAAGGCAGCATGTGCAGCACCTCCACTACTCATTCCACCGAAAACTGATTCCACTTTGGCAAGTTGACGAGCCATGTGGGTAGCATCTTCTGTAGAAACATCAATAACACGATCTACTCGACTTGGGTCAAAAATCTTTGGCAGGTACTCTTTTGGCCATCTTCTTATCCCAGGTATAGACGAGCCATCAGTAGGCTGGCATCCAACAATTTGTACTCCAGCATTTTGCTCTTTTAAATACCTAGAAGTGCCCATAATTGTACCTGTAGTACCCATAGAGCTTACAAAATGAGTAATTTGCCCTTCAGTGTCTCGCCAAATTTCAGGTCCGGTGCTTTTATAATGAGCTTCATAATTATCAGGATTGGCAAACTGATTAAGCTGAAAATACTCATCAGACTTACCTTTTTCATCGGCATAGTCTCGGCAAGCCTCTATCCCTTCTAACTGAATAACTGTTGCTCCGTAAGCCTCCATCGTTTGGGTTCTTTCACGAGTGCTTTTAGAAGGCAAAATGAGTTCTATCTCCAAGTCAAACTGTCTGGCAATCATCGCCAAAGCTATCCCTGTATTTCCTGAGGTAGCTTCAATTAACTTTGTGCCAGGTTTAATATCCCCTCTTTCCACACCAGCTTTAATCATATTTAAAGCTGCACGGTCTTTAACTGATCCTCCCGGGTTATTCCCTTCCAGTTTACCGTATACTTTGACTTTCGGATTCTTATTTAGTCTTTTTATCTCAACCAGCGGGGTGTTACCTACCAGATCTAAAATGCTTGCCATGTATTAAACGAGTTCTTTTTCTTTGACATGAATTTCCGGCTTATGGTAAGCCACAGAGTTTGGCGATACGCTCTTCGTAATCCACACATTACCACCAATGGTACTGCCTTTTCCTATCACTGTTTCACCACCTAGAATAGTAGCATTGGCATAGATTACTACGTCATCTTCTACCGTAGGATGACGCTTGGTATTCGCCATGTCCTTTTCCACACTTAATGCTCCAAGGGTTACCCCTTGATAGATTTTAACATTATTTCCAATGATAACAGACTCCCCTATCACAATCCCCGAACCATGATCAATGAAGAAATTCTCACCTATTTGGGCACCGGGATGTATTTCAATACCCGTCAAACTGTGCGAATACTCCGTAAGTATTCTTGGGATTAAAGGAACATCCATTTTAAGTAGAACATGAGCTAATCTATAGTAGGAAATAGCTTTAAAACCAGGATATGCTCTTATCACTTCAAACTCAGAAACAGCAGCAGGATCTCCCTCAAAAATCGCTTTAACGTCTGTGTTTAAAACTCTGAAGAGTTCAGGTAGCGACTCTTTGAAAAGCTCCGCTCTTTCATCGTTATCGCAGTCCTTGCATTGATCTGTAGCATTGAGTATATGTTTTAGTTCATTCCCAAGATTCCAGATTTCTCCTTCTATTTCATCAATACTCGGAAAAAAATCTTTGGCTTGCTCCGGAAAAAGAAGATTGAAAACTTCATTGGCCCAGGCCCCTATTTTGGAGGTTTGCGGTACCGCTTCGGTATCCTGATGCTTCTGATAGAGATGTTGCAAAAACTGCTTTTCCATGCTACAAATGGTTAATGATTCAATTAACAGACAAAAATGCTACCGCGTTCGTCTAAGTATTGAATAAAGTCGTGATTTTGATGGTGACGTCTACTCAAAAGTAAAATTATACGCCAAAGAGACGATCGGAATCTTAAAAATTTGAAGTTTATACGCTTTTGTAAAGTTATTCTCTGTCTTGAAAAAGACCGAATAGACATTTTTGCGAGCATATAAATTATACACCGAAAACGCCCAGTTCCCTTTCCATCGTTTATCTTTTTGTGATGGGTTATAAATATTCCATGAAAAGTCAAGACGATGATAATCAGGCACTCGCTGACTGTTTCGCTGATCATAAAAAGGATAAAGACTATTCAGGTAACTTACAAAACCCACCGGCTCTGTATATGGTCGGCCGGTATTATAGACAAAATTGAAAGAGAATGAATTGGTTTTGTCCACCGCAAACTCCACTGAGGCATTAAGGCTATGGGGTCTGTCGTAATTAGCTGCATACCAATCCCCTCCATTGACAAGCTCGCTGACATCACTCACCTGCGTCACTTTATTAAAGGTTCTGGAGTAAGTGTAATTTAGCCAGCCCGTCATTACGCCTTTTTTCTTTGAAACCATGGTTTCAATACCATACGCTTTACTTATCCCTTGTACCAATTGAGTTTCTGGAAACTCCTGCAGTAAAAAATCAGCTCCCGGTTTATAATCGATGATATTATTGGTAGCTCGGTAATACACCTCCGCCGTGGCTTCATAGATACCTTGGTCAAAATTCTTATACCACCCGGCGGTCAATAAATGACTCACCTGTGGTTTAATATGCGTATCGCTTGTCTTCCATCTAGAAGTCGGAATCGGTGTTGTTGTGTTTGATACAATCTGCAAGTACTGACGCATCAGATTATAACCAAATTTCAATGAGCTACCCTCTGAAAGACTATATCTCAAACCAAATCTGGGCTCAAAACCGCCATAGGATTGAATAATATCACCCTTAGCATATTGAATACTCTCAACCACAGAGAAATCATCTCTCGGCTGACCCTCTCTGTACGTTCTTACTGTACCTTCACCTAGGCTATGAAAAAGGCTATACCTCAGCCCTGCAGTGAGGGCAGCTTTTGGGGAAAAGGCAAACTCTTCATCAATATACACTCCATATTCATTGCCAAACTCCAAGGCTGTACGGATAGAATTCACACTTGTACTGGCTCCAGGGTCTAGTTCACCAGGATTTATGAGATAATTGGTAAATGAAAGACCAGCCTCCGTTTTATGTTTCCCTTTTTGAAAATAGGTATTTGCTTTGAGCTGTTGCTGTTTAACACCACTTTTAAGTTTTATGGGGTTTCCGGTATCCAGCTCATTCGTGGCAATCGTGGGTTTATAATCGGCAATCATGCCTGACAATTGAAAATCCCAATCATTATTAATGATATGACTAAACTTAGCCATTCCGTTTAATGTGGTATGCTCAAAAAAGGTAGTGCTACCTACCACGTTCGGGAGGTTTGTCAAAAGATCAGTTTGAAAAAAATCTGAGTTGGCATACATGGTAGCCGTAAGCGTATTCTTTGTATTTAGTCTCCAGAAACCTTTGGCCACTCCTTCTCCGAAGGTAGCTTTGATCGCCTCTAAGTTTGAATCTAAAAAAGGTAAAATAAAATCATGATAAGAGCCTCTGCCCGCCACATAGATAGCGGCTTTATCTTTCACCACCGGCACGTTAACCATCAGCTTTTCTGAAATTAAACTTAAGCCTCCTTTTACTCTGAATGTGGTTACATCGGGGTTTTGCAAAGCAATATCCATTACAGACGCTGCTCTACCTCCATATCTTGCAGGAACATTTCCTTTGTATAAATCCAGCGACCTAACTGCATCTGGCGGTGTTACTGAGAATAAACCAAACATATGCGTTGGATTAAACACCGGCATATCGTCAATCAAAATTAGATTTTGATCGGTGGTTCCTCCTCTGATATTGACTCCGTTTGATGCCTCGCCCACACTGGTCACACCAGGTAGCATCTGAATACTTCTGAAAAGATCAATCTCACCGAAAGCTGCAGGCAGCTTCTCTAATGTTTTTATATTGATGGAGTTAGCTCCCAATACAGGCTTCCTCACATTTTGATCAAAACCTTTGCTACTCACTACGACTTGCTCTAATCGGTTACTGACCTCCTCTAGTTTTATTTCACCATCAATAAAAGACTCACCCTGGGGTATGATTAACCACTCAGAAACATAGCCGGTATATCTGACCTGAATTACATTTTCTGCATAGGGCAAAGTAACCTTGAAGTAACCCTTATCATCTGTTTTGGTTCCTGTGTTTTTTCCTTGATAATTGACCAAAATGGTAGCCCCCTCTAAAGGTAAATTCGTCAAAGAATCCTTCACAATTCCTGAAGCAAATTGTTGGGCACTAGCACCAAGGGCACAAGTCAAAAGAAGGAATAATGGTATTAACTTTCTCATTGTCCAAACTGCCAGTTTCGTGGTGCAATAGGTGTTCTGGTTTCAGAGGCTCTGCAAGGTGCCATCGGGATCAAATTTCTCACATCACCTTCCGACTCTAAAACCGGGTCACGGTTATTTAAGATGGCAAAAAGGTTATCAGGAATCACGCCGGGCACATCCTCTCTGGATAACATATGTCTGATTTCTTTCACAGCTGATGCCGAAAAGAAGCCCAGTACTAATTCCTCTGGCTGAGCTGTATTCAGGACATTTCCTTTGATAGGTGCGGGCGGAGTGTCTGCCAGTGACCCTGAATTTACAGATTGGTCTTCCAGCAATTTGAAATAACGAAAGGCTGTAGGCGTTAAGGACCTTTGCTGTATCACCACCAAGCTGGTATTTTTTTGTAACACAGGCACCTGAGCCACCAGCTTTTTGCTTTGCAATTGGCCATTCGTAAATACATCGGAGAAGATTTGAATATCCTCGCCAGGAAAGATCTCCCAACAAAAAGCCGAACATTCATAGTCGTAATAATTATTCGGAAATAGACTTTCATCTATTTGACAGCTGCCATCAGAAGAAGCAGTTTCATCATCAGGGTAATATCTTCCTTGTCGGCAAGACTCACAATATTTCTGTATTTCATAATTTACCCAGGTCCAGCTATAAAAATTCTGCTCATCTTCAGGGTCCTCAAAATCAAGATAAAAATCCTGGGTTGGTGTAGGAATATTGTACAATCGAGGCGTCTGAATTCCTTTCTGGTTTAATCGGATTTCATAGTCTTCAATATCCGGCACTGCCAGCATCTCCTCCACACTCGACTCATATACTCTACCATCTGGTAAATTGAGAATCAATTGATACGTATGACCAACTGCCGCAAAAAAACCATTGGGCATTTCATAGTAGCCGGGCTCCTGTTCTGTTAGTTGAAATCTGGTTGTAGAATTTTCAATAATTATAACCTCCGCTCCACTAATTGGGTTTGCTTCACTGTCCAGCGTAAAAATGGTATTGGTAAATTCTGTGCTAAGAAATTCTGTCTGGTCATCTGTCTCAAAAACTTTGACGAATTGACGCTGATCACCAACATTGGTAATAGTCCCCTCTACTATGAGGTATTTTTTAGAAGCTTGAATATTCACATCATAGGTTTCTACACAGGATAGAAAGAAGAAAATAACGAAAGGCAGAACCAACATCTTCGGTCTGATCAACTTCATATAGCTTTTTCGTTTTGCGGGTACTGTCATCAATAAGGCTTACCAAATGTACAGAAATATTCATTTTGTCAATTGAAAAGTCAGTTAAACTGTCAATGTGTCAGCCTTTCTTCCTTTGGAATATACTTTGATCTTCAGATGATCAGATTAAATGAGATTACAACACTTAAATTCATAAACAATGTCAACTGAGAAAGGTACAATTTCGATTAACACGGAAAACATCTTTCCGATCATTAAGAAGTTTTTATACTCTGATAATGAGATTTTCTTACGCGAGTTAGTTTCCAATGCCGTGGATGCTACGCAAAAAATTAAAAAGCTCTCCTCAATGGGTAAATATGATGGAGAACTTGGAGACTTGAAAATATCGGTATCGGTAGATAAAGAAGCTAAAACCATTACCATTTCTGATAAGGGTTTGGGAATGACGGCTGATGAGGTCAAAAAATACATCAACCAAATTGCTTTCTCTGGTGCCAAAGATTTCTTAGAAAAGTATAAAGACGTTGACGATAAAAACCCGATCATCGGGCAGTTCGGACTTGGCTTCTATTCGGCATATATGGTAGCCAAAGAAGTGGAGATTCATACCAAGTCTTATCAGGATGCTCCTGCTGTAAAATGGACCTGTGATGGTACTACCGAATATGAGATTGGTGAGATTGAGAAAGCTGAAAGAGGAACAGACATCATTCTTCATGTGGCAGATGACTCTGAAGAGTTTTTAGAGGAGAGCAAGATTGAGCAGATTTTGACCAAGTATGGTAAATTTTTACCTGTAGAGATAGAATTCAAAGAGAATGTCATCAATAACCCGAACCCAATTTGGGTCAAATCTCCTTCTGATCTGAAAGACGAGGACTATCTGGCTTTCTATAAAGAGCTATATCCGATGTCAGAGGATCCGTTATTCTGGATTCACTTAAACGTAGATTATCCGTTTAACCTAACTGGGGTACTATATTTCCCGAAAATCAAGCAGGACTTCCAATTAAGCAGAGAGAAAATTCAGCTATACAGCCGTCAGGTATTCATTACCGACGATGTCAAAGATATCGTTCCTGAGTTTTTGCAATTATTACATGGGGTTATTGACTCTCCGGATATTCCGTTAAACGTGTCTCGCTCATACCTGCAGGCAGATGGCAATGTGCGTAAAATCAATAGCCACATCACCAAGAAAGTAGCAGATAAGTTATCTGATCTTTTCAAAGAGGACAGAAATGCTTTCCAGGAGAAATGGGATAGCATTGGCTTGTTTGTGAAATACGGAATCATTTCTGATGAGAAATTCTATGATAGAGCCAAAAACTTCGTTCTATTCAAGAACACAGAAGGCGAATACTTCACGGCTGATGAGTACAAAACAAAACTAGAAGCCCTTCAGAAAGACAAAGATGAAAACCTGGTGGTCCTTTACACTAGCCACCCGGAAAAACAAGATAGTTATATCAAGGCCGCTAAAAAACGTGAGTATGATGTTATCGTTCTTGATGATGTCTTGGATTCTCACTTTATCAACACCATGGAGCAGAAACTTGAGAAAGTAACCTTCAAACGAGTTGATGGAGATTCTCTGGATAAGCTTATCGATAAAGGCTTGAATGAAGAGTCAGTTTTATCTGATAAGGAAAAAGAGAAAGTAGAAGGTCTTTTCAAAGAATTGGCGGGTAATAATGTGGTAGAAATCAAGGCACTGTCAGCGGACGATTCGCCTGTGAGTATTGTACTGCCAGAGTTTATGCGTAGATGGACAGACATGAGCCGTATCAATGGTCAGGCCGGCATGATGGGTGAAATGCCAACCATGTATAATTTAGTAGTGAATGGCAATAGCCCGGTGATCGCTAAAATGTTAAAACTACGTGGCGAAGACAGAAGACAAACTTATGCAAAACAACTGCATGATTTAGCTCTTCTTTCTCAAGGGATGCTGTCTGGCGGTGACCTTACAGACTTTGTGAATAGAACTTTTGAGGAGATGGCTGAGTAGCTATAGGATCTCGACTTCGCTAGATCTGACAGCAACTATTATGTCTGGCTGAGAGGAGTCGAAAAGCTTTCGCAACAATAAAGATTCTCGACTTCGTTTGATTTGGCAAGAACATATTTTGTCGGGCCGAACGAAGTCGAGGCTTTTATTGAAAAGGTAACTCAAAACAATTTGTTAAATACTTTTTAGTTCTTCTCAACTTTCTACTTCCACAAATCTTAACTCCTCCACCTCCCGTTTAACATCCTTCAACAAAGAAAGCCGTACCTCTACATTTAGAATATATTGGGTGGTGTAGTCCTGAGCAATGATATTCAAATCATATTTCTTGATGATTTTCATGACTTCATTCATGTATTCAATCTTAAAGGATAATCGTAGCGTTTCATTGATCGTCTTTTCTTCTAATTTGGCTTCCCGCAAAGCTTCTTGGCTGCCCATTTTATAAGCATTGATAAGACCAGGTACACCGAGTTGTGTCCCACCAAAATACCGAACAACTACTACGAGTACGTTCCTAAGGTTTTTAGAAAGAAGAACATTCAAAATTGGCTTGCCCGCTGAACCACTTGGTTCACCATCATCATTAGCCCTGAAATTCAAATCATCGGTACCAAGTCGATAGGCATAACAGTAATGCCTGGCCTTCGGATGTTGCTTTCTGAGTTCATCCAGATAGAACTTCACCTCGTCTTCATCTTCTACCGGATAGGCATATCCAAAAAATTTACTCCCTTTATCTTTAAATAGTCCTTCAGACGGAGCAGAAATCGTAAAATAGGTATCCGAAACAGTCATTGTTTAACATATTTAGAACTAAATTAGCAAAGTACAAAGCTTAAGTTTATCAATGGAATTCATACCTTTAATCCACAAACATAATTTTTAATATTTTGACTAGAAAACTACTAAATCCAACAATTCTTGCCATCATTCTTTCTCTAAGCTGTTTGAACTTATTCAGTCAAACTAGAAGCAAATTGGTTTCAAAGTTAAAAAGGGAAACAGGCCATGATTTAATGAATCCCCGGTTGTTTACAGAACACCAGGTTAATCTCTTTAAATCTAGTGGCGAGGTAACTAAGATTAATTCATCCTCTATTAATGGTTTGGAGGGGGTATACCTATCAACAAACATAAATGAACTGAATGAATTACATAGTACACCCAAAGGGGTTATGAGCATTTCAGTACCAAATGAAAAAGGTGACGGAGCCTATATTTTGGATATGATAAAACTTCCCAGCAAAGCATTTCCAGTTAAGAATTCTAAAGACATTTATGTTCAGGGAATAGACATGGGAATCCATTATCAAGGAATTGTGAGAGGATTAAAAAATTCAAGTGTGGCAATCAGTTTATATAAAAACGGGCACGTAATGGGCCTAATCAGTCATAAGAAGGCTAATTTAGTTATCGGAGAAGAGAAGAATTCCAAAAGATTAATTCTGTACAAAGATCAAAAAATAATCTCTAAGCTTCCTTTCAATTGTAAAACGGACGAGAGAGTATTACCAGAAACTGATTTGACACCGTTTCAATCAACAATAGCATCTGAGGACGCCGAGTGTAAGGTTATCAGAGCATATTTTGAATGTGACAATGATCTTTACAACCGTAAATCATCTAGCATTCCTCTAACCATAGAATATATGACTGGTTTGTTTAATCAAGTTCAGATCTTATACGCGAATGATGGTTTAACTATGGAAATTAGTGAAATTAAGGTTTGGGATACCATTGACCCTTATGCCAGTCTTAATAGTACATCCTTGGTAGTAAATAGTTTTTCGAATAACCTAAATGGAAACTACAATGGAGATCTTGCTCATTTTATTAGTGGAAGAATTTCTTCTCTAGGCGGAGGTATCGCATATAGTATACCTCTGGAATTATGTAATAAAAAAGAGCAAGTCTGCGTAAGTGCTGTATATGATTATTTTTATGATGTACCTACTTACAGCTGGACTGTGATGGTAGTAACTCATGAAATGGGACACATTTTAGGATCAAGACATACACATTGGTGTGGGTGGGTTGGTGGTCCTATTGATGGTTGTTCAGGATTTGCAGAGGCCGATTCATCTGGTTATGGTTGCCCAACCGGACCAATTCCAGCTGAAGGAGGAACAATCATGAGTTATTGTCACACAAATACCGTTGGAACCAATTTAAGCTTAGGTTTTGGACCCCAGCCTACAGCTGTAATAAGCAGAAAAGTATCATCTGCGGAGTGTATAGCAACGGGAGGCACAGCTCAGGTACCAAGTGCTCTTTCAATTATCAACACAAAAATGAGAGAAGCAGAGCTCCAGTGGGACAATATATCTGACAGTTCGTACTATACTGTACAGTATAAAAAATTAATTGATAACACATGGAGTCATTCTATACAAACTGAGAACAACTACATTGTAATAGATAAGCTTTCTCCTAACACAACTTATGAATGGCGTGTAAAAGATTATTGTTCCTCGTATTCACTAAGTTCTAATTTTAAGACTGAAAATAATGAAGCTTATTTTACCGAATCAATCCCTGACACATTGTGTTTAGGTGAGTATTTCATATTAAAATATACGGCCAGCAATTTTGATGAGTCAAATAATATTAATGTTGAACTCTCAGACAAAAATGGCAGTTTCATCAGTCCAATTGTAATTGGTACTGCATCATCAGATACCTCTGGTTTAATATCTTTAAATATACCTGAAACTCTAGATTTAAAGGGTTCGTACAAACTTAGGTTAGTATGCTCAAATCCATATTTTATAGGGAAAGAAAGTGAACCCGTGAAATTAAAAGATTCTAATACGATGTCTTTCTTCAACCTGAAGTTGGAATATCCAAAGTCAAAAGGATTTAGAATGTGGAGTTCTTCAAGTGATTCTGGAAATACTGCGTATTACATTGTTGACTACCAAGGTTTACAAATCCCAACAAGTTTACAAATTAAGAATGGAATGAACGCCTATAATGAAACGGCGGTATTAAGTGGAAGTTTTGTAATTCCATCTGACAGTTTAGAATTCACCAAGATATTATATGGACTAAGTCCAGGAACCAAGTATTCGGTTTTCGTTTCTATTGACAGCTCAGTTTATGGCTGTACCAAACCAGTAATAGTAAAGAATATAACTACAAATGGCTCCTCAGTTTTAATATCTCAAACACATTGTATTCCAGATGTAGATTGCAGTGATGACGATTTTATAGACGATTTTTCAATTCCAAAAATCAATCTATATAATACAAATAGTGGCTGTTCTACAGGTGGTTTTTCATCTATAGACGATAAGAGCTATACTGTTAGGGAGGGGGAAACCTATGACTTTACGCTAAAAACTTCCCTTCTATGGAATGAATATCTAGCAATTTGGTTGGATTCGAATAATGATGGTGTGTTTGAGCCTTCAGAAAAGATTTATCACAGCCCTGATAGAGACGTGATCTTCAGTTCTAATTTTACCATTCCAGAAAGCATTTCGACAAATGGTTTCTACCGAATGAGGGTTAAATTATCTTACTATATAGAAAATCAGCTGGATCCATGCAATTCGGTTTTTGGAGAAGTTGAAGATTACATCTTCTATATCAAAGAATCCTGTCATCCTGAAATCACTCTGACATCACCTCTGAATGATCAACTCGCGGGCCATGGTGAAGTATTCTCGGCAGCTAATATAACATCAGAGTCAACTGTTGATAATATTTCAGCCTCAGATTACTTTGGTAAGGAAAGCATTGAATTACTACCTGGTTTTAAAATAGAGTCTGGTGGAATATTCAGAGCACAAATTGTTGAAGATTGTATCAATTAAATTATTCATTATTTGGACAACCTTCATTATTGGTACTTAGAACAGACCCGCTAGAAATAGATGTGCCAGGTTCCATAAGTATATATTGTTTGGCGTTTAAGATTAGCTCTGCAGTATTTTCTAAATAGGATCGCAAAATTATGTGCTTATCTGCTACGATTTCATTCTCACCTTCGTAATCTTCTAATTTATTTATCTCAACAATATCTGGACAAAACTCGACATTAATGTTTTTTGAGATCGTCCTAAAACAGCCTTCTCCGTAAAACGCCATCAAATTTACTGTATAAGTTCCCTCCTGAGTATATGAAACGCTCACTGGAAGATCAGAACTTGTAATTTCTTGTTTTGTAGAATTAGCAAGAGGGGTGGAGCCGAAATTCCAGAAAACAGAAGTATAATTTTCACTTTCATTGAAAAAAGTATAATCCTCATAATTTGAAGTAAATGTGAAATCAGGTTTTGGGGTTATATCACCTATAAAAAATTCTAAAGTATCCTTACAACCTTTTAAATCCAGTATTTGAACTTTAAATAATCCTGAATCTGAAGTGTAGTAATTTAAATCCGAAAAACCGGAGCCAAAATCGAAGGAATAAGGTTCAAAACCACCTGAGGCCCAAACCGTAACTGAACCATTGTCTTGACCACAAGTGCTCTCCGAAATATCAAAAGTTGCTTCAATATTGATTACAGTATCCTCTATACTAAAAGATTGGAAACTTTGACATCCTAAACTATCTCTCACAATAAGATCGTAGGTACCTTTATTCAAATGAATAGAATCTGAATCTGTAAAACCTAATCCCCAATTGTACTCATGTGGTGTTGCTCCTCCTGTTGCAATGGCTCTCGCCTTACCCGGCACATCGCATATTTGTTTTGACAGCTCTAAAGAAACTTCATATTCAATTTCCGTCCTTCCAATAGAGTAATCAATTTTGTCGGTACACCCATTTGAATCTCTTACTGTTAAAATGTAGTCTCCAGAAGGCATTCCCTTGATAAAATTGTTTGATGTATATGCTCCATTGGCCCAATTAAACATATATGGTTGTTCACCTCCGGTTAATTCGATAATTCTGGCAGAACCATTACTCCCATCACAAATAGCATTCTTAGTATCAATTTCTGCTATGACAGTGATTGGATTATCGCATTCTAAAATATCTTCTAAACCAGAATCAAAAAGATAATTCATTGAAAAGACTGTGGTCTCTCCATTTGTTAAGGAATTCTCATGAAAGGCTATCCCGATTGCGTAATCTTGATAAATTTCTCCTGAAAGGTTACTACCATTACCTTCGTACAAATCTTTTGGATGCCCGTACCAATTTGACGCCCAAAAACATCTCGATCTGACATCATCAGACATTAAGCCAAGATAGATCCCATACATATTACCTTCTGCGGTAACTAGAGAAACATCGTCATGATTTATGATCTGTTTTTTCACTTTATTAACTGTATAATAATCGCTTGTCATGTTATACTCTTGATCAGGATCCATAATTCGCATGTAGTAGATGTCTGCCTCAGCACCAGATATGTTCTTTATCTCAACATCTAACTTAAATGTCAGCTCAGATACTGAAGCGGTAACAGTTTGTTTTATTTCAAAAAGCCCAGGAACAGAACCTATCCAAACTGCTATTTTTTGGTCAATATTATCTGCTAAAGTATAATTAGAACCAGAAATTTGGTAATCTGAAAAACTTCTATTACTGTAGTTAACGCCATTAAATGTAACTGAAAAGCCCTCAAAAGGTGTCCCTGGCATGAAGTAATCTCCACTTCGACTAGGCACTCCATTATCCCAGCCATCCTTATTAAAATCAACCATGAAGCTAATTTGAGGATAATATTGATCGTGATAACCCACTGGAGCACTCTCTCTTCCTATAAATGTTCCATTTGGTCCAATACCCATTTCAAAACCATTAGTTTGAAGATAAAAATCATCCCCAACAACATCGGCTTCCTCAACTGGTGGAATATAATTTTCATTGTAGGACTGAGCCTTCAATGAAATTGATTCCGATATAAATAACAGGCTAAATAGCAGTAGTAATTTTCTCAAGTGCATAGATTTAATTGAAGTGTAAATATAATCTTAATTAAGATCGCAATTATGAATTTTTTATAAACAATTAATGGTTTTAACTACATTTTTTTTGAGAAAAATGATGAAGTTATCAATACATAACAGAAATCGTAAAATAGGTATCCGAAACAGTCATTGTTTAAGGATTTCTTAAGTAATTTTGACCCCTTATAGGAATTTCGATTTCGCAAGTTAAAAAACTATCGACCGGCATGTCCATCAAAGAAGAGAAAGAACGCAGCCTACACTTTATTGAAGAAATAGTAGAAGCAGATTTAGCATCAGGAAAACACAGCTCTATTTTGACCCGTTTCCCTCCCGAGCCCAATGGGTATTTACATATTGGACATGCCAAATCTATTGTTTTAAATTTTGGGCTGGCCCAGAAATATGGTGGAGCTACTAACCTACGTTTTGATGACACCAACCCGGTAGCAGAGGATACTGAGTATGTAGATTCTATCAAAAATGACGTTAAATGGCTTGGCTATAACTGGATACAAGAATTATACGCATCTGACTACTTCGATACACTCTATGAATATGCAGAAAAGCTTATTAGCAAAGGTCTGGCCTATATAGACGAGAGCAGTTCTGAAGAAATGGCCGAGCAAAAGGGAACACCCACGGAGCCAGGAAGAAGAAACGAGTATGCCGAGAGAAGCATCGAAGAAAATCTGCGAATCTTCAGAGAAATGAAGGCAGGAAAGCATCCTGAAGGAAGTATGGTCTTGAGAGCCAAAATTGATATGACTTCCTCTAATATGCTCATGCGAGATCCGATTATCTATCGTATCAAATTTGCACATCATCACCGCACAGGGGACAAATGGTGTATTTACCCAATGTATGATCTGGCACATGGGCAGTCAGATTCTATTGAGAAAATTACGCACTCTATCTGTACGCTTGAGTTTGTACCCCATAGAGAGTTGTACGATTGGCTTATTGATAAATTAGAAATCTACCCATCTAAACAATATGAATTTGCCCGCTTAAACCTTACTTATACAGTTATGAGTAAGCGAAAGCTGAAGCAACTTGTGGAAGAAGGATATGTGGCAGGCTGGGATGATCCAAGAATGCCAACAATCTCCGGGTTAAGAAGAAGAGGCTATACACCAAAAAGTATCCGGGACTTCTGTGACAGAATTGGCATAGCCAAAAGAGATAACCTGATTGATGTTAGTTTACTGGAATTCTTTATCAGAGATCATTTGAACAAGATTTCTAGCCGTGTAATGGTGGTAGGCGACCCGCTGAAAGTTACCATTACCAATGTACCTGAAGGTAAAATAGAAGAGTGTATCATTGACAATAATCCTGAAGATGAGAATAGTGGCAGCAGAATAGTTCCATTTGATCGTGAGATTTATATTGAAAAAGAGGACTTCCTGGAAGATGCACCTAAGAAGTTTTTCAGACTAAAACCAGAAGGTGTAGTAAGGCTCAAAGGGGCTTATATTATTCAGTGCGATGAAATCATTAAAGATGAAAATGGTGAAGTCATAGAGCTGAAATGTCACTATATAGAAAATAGTAAAAGCGGCCAGGATACCTCAGGGGTAAAATGCAAAGGTGTAATCCATTGGGTGAGCCAAAAGCATAATGTTCCTGCAGAGTTGAGAGTTTATGATCGCTTATTTAAAGAGGAAGATGTTAATGCTTACGAAGGCGACTTCAAGGACCTAATCAACGAGAATTCTTTGGAGGTTATTCAGGCTTATGCCGAACCTAGTCTGGCTGCCGCTACCACTGATGATAAATATCAGTTCATGAGAAACGGCTACTATGTTCTAGACCAGGACTCCACCAAAGAAAAGCTGATTTTCAATAAAACAGTGGGTCTAAGAGATAGTTGGAAAAAGAAATAGGGGTAAATTGGTAGTGAGTTGTCATTGTGATGCAACCAACACTTTACATAATTCATCATTAAAAAAAATTGATATACCCATGAGAAAAGCCCTTAGTCTATTATTGATTTCACTTTTGAGTTTCCAAGCGAGTGCAAATGAGTTTGAATTCAAAAATTCTGAATTAGATCAGGAGTTTGCCGAGCTCAATGCTTTGGAAAGTCTTGTTGCAGAGCAAAATTTAACTCTTGAAGAGGTACAAAGTCTTCAACCAGAATTAGTCTCAAATATTGAATTAAACGCCACCGCCTCCATAAGCCAAACGGCAGGTGAGATGCCCGTTCTTGGACCATTCTGGTGGGGATGTTGCCTGGGAATTGTAGGTTTACTACTCGTTTATATCATTACAGATAATGACAAAGGCCAAGTAAAAACAGCCTTATGGGGATGTATCGTAAGTACTATTCTCTTAGGTGGTATCTACGGATTAAATCCTTTCGGCTGGTTTTAAAAACTCCTATTCTGGTATTGCTTAGCTTTGCATCACAATTACAATTGTGATGCAAAGACTTTTTATTCTCGCCCTAACCCTACTTTTCACTTTTGACTCAAACGCTCAGGTAGATACCACACAAAATCTGGAGCAGGTTAATGTCAAAGCCTTTTCAAGTGACAAATCTGTCACTGAAGTAGCAGCCCCGGTACATGTCATTTCAAAACCTGAACTCGACCGATTTGAGAATCAAGGCTTTGCAAATATTATCAACCAATACCCCGGCGTACGCATGGAAGAACGTTCTCCAGGCTCCTACCGTCTTTCAATACGAGGTAGCTCTGTAAGGTCCCCGTTTGGAGTAAGAAATATCAAAGTCTATTGGAATAACATTCCTCTGACTGATGCGGATGGCATCACTTATTTCAACCAGTTGGACATGAACACTTTTCAAGGTTTGGAGATCGTTAGAGGGCCATCGGCAAGTAATTATGGTGCAGGTATGGGGGGAGTTATTTTGCTGGACACTAAGGCCGGCAAACTACTCAATGGAAAAAAGAACAAGGTTCATCTAAACACGCATTTCGGGTCTTTTGGCACTCAGAATAGTTCGATCACTTTTACGTCAGCAAATAGTAAATCGAATACGCTAATCAACTATTCACGAGCAGCTACAGATGGTTTCAGAGATCATTCTGCTATGCAAAGAAATGTTCTAAACCTTAGAACCAGTTTCTACTTGAATGATAAGCATACCATTCATCTGTTTAGCTTCTTTGGTGACCTGAATTATCAAACCCCCGGCGGTCTTACTTACGAGCAGATGCTGGAGAATCCCAGATGGGCAAGGCAAGAAACTCGCTTTACCCCAAGTTCTGAAGCACAAAAGGCAGCAATAGACCAGAACCTTATCACTTTTGGAGTTAGTCAGGACTTTAAGTTTAACAATCGCGTGAGTTCTGAACTTTCAGTATTTGGAACTCGCTATGATCTGGAAAATCCTTTTATTACCAATTACGAATTCAGAGATCAACGATCAATTGGATTGCGAAGCAATAATATCTTCAAAGTCAATGACAGGCTACGGTTTATGGGAGGATTTGAAATCCTTCAAACGAATTCAAATTATGAAGTCTTTGATAATGATGGTGGCACCCCTGCTGCACCCCAGTTTGAAGAGCGTATTCAGTCTACCCAGCAATTGATCTTTGCTCAGATGGAAACTGAACTTCTCCAAAACCTAATCCTCAATGCAGGTGTAAGTCTGAACCAACAGGTTTATGATTACGCCAGAATTAATGGTTTAGAAGTCAACGAAAAATCAGGAGTTCCGCTAATGCCTCGTGTCTCTCTTTTGAAAAAGATTGGCGGCTTTGGTAGCATATTCGGAAGTATATCTGGAGGCTTCTCCCCTCCTACCGCCCAAGAGTTAATCGCCAATTTTGAAGATCAAAATTCTCAAGCAGAAATCCTAAATGCTGAATCTGGTGTAAATTATGAAATCGGTTATAAACTGAATAGAAAAACTCTTCAGTTTGAGATCAATACGTATCTCCTAGATGTCAATAATGCGATTATTCGCGAGGTAAATGCTGATGGCAGAGATCGCTTCCGTAATTCAGGAAAATCTATGCAAAAGGGTTTAGAAACGTACCTTTCCTGGAGAGCAGCTTGCGGAGAATCACTCAATTTATTGATTAAAGGAGGCGTGGATTTGAAATCATATACATACACTGAGTTTTCTGATAGAGAAGAAATTTATGATGGCAATTTGATTCCTTCAGTTCCGAGTGAAACTTATACGCTCCAGTTAGATTTGAATCACAAATCTGGACTTTACTGGAATAATAACCTAAGCCACCTTGGAGAAATGCCATTGAATAATGCCAACACGGTTTTTGCAGACCCTTTCACTCTGATCAATAGCCGTCTAGGCTACAGACTGAGTACTAAAACCATCGATTTTAATCTTTATTCCGGATTGAATAATATCCTCAACCAACGCTACAGTTTGGGTTATGATATTAATGCTTTCGGGAATCGTTATTATAATCCTTCGCCCAGTAGAAACTGGAATGCCGGTGCCTCAGTTGCTGTGAAGTTTTGATGAACTAATCCAGTAGATATATGTTACTACATATATTATTAAATTTGGATTATGAAAACGACACTATATAGAGCGAAAGACAGAGGACATGCCAATCACGGTTGGTTAGACACATACCACACATTTAGTTTTGCAGGGTATTATAATCCTGACCGTATTCACTTTGGTGCTTTAAGAGTATTAAACGATGATACTGTGGCTGGCGGAATGGGTTTTGGCACTCACCCTCATGATAACATGGAGATAATCTCTATACCGCTGGAAGGTTCATTAGAGCATAGAGATAATATGGGAAATGTGGCAGTGATAAAGGAAGGCGAGGTTCAAATAATGTCTGCTGGCACAGGGGTACAACACTCAGAGAAAAACCATTCAAACTCAGCGGCTGTGAAGTTTCTTCAAATTTGGGTTTTTCCGGAAGAGAAAAGTTTGACTCCAAGATATGAGCAGAAGTTATTTGACAAATCAAAAAGAGTAAACAAATGGCAAACTGTCGTTTCTCCAATGGATAGCTTGGATGAAGGGGTCAAAATTAATCAAAACTCCTGGTTTTCGTTAACAAACCTCAAAGCAGGTCAAGGGTTAAATTATACCTTGAATGATGCTAAAAACGGAGTTTTTGCTTTTGTCCTTTCGGGCGAGACAACTCTTGAAAACGAGACCCTTGGTCATAGAGATGCCATGGGTATTTCTGAGGCAAAAGAACTGAACCTTAAAGCAAATCAGGACTCTGAACTGCTATTGATGGAGGTACCCATGTTTGCCTAACGTAATCCCAATTTCAAGTGAGTAAGACAAAAATTAAAGAAATGAAAAAGCGAGAAATAAATAAAGTACTAAGTTCTGGTAGACAACCAATGGGAGAGCATTTTATGTATCAACCTTTGCCTGCCCGTGAAATTGAGAGCATTGATCCATTTTTGCTATTGCATCACCACGGTCCACATGTATTTAAACCATATAACCAAGGTTTGCCATTTGGCCCACACCCACATCGTGGTTTTGAGACACTAACTTTTATCTACAAAGGAGAAGTGGAGCATGCAGATAGTCAGGGTTTTCGGTCAGTAATAAAACCCGGAGGTGTACAGTGGATGACCGCGGGTAGAGGAATTGTACACTCTGAGAATATTCCGGCACATCTAAGAGAAAAAGGTGGTGAAATGGAGATCATTCAACTCTGGATGAACCTTCCAAAGAAGCTCAAAATGACTCCGCCGGCTTATCAGGGTCTTCAGGCAGAGGATATTCCTGTGGAAAAATCTGAAGATGGATTGGTAAAGACTCAAGTTATTGCAGGCAAACATGGCTCTTCTGAAGGTACGGCAAAATCTATGACCAACATGACAATTTTTAACGTTACAGCTAAAAATGGTGGTAAAGAGACTTACAAAGTTGGAGCTGGAGAAAATATTCTTTTCTACAATTTACGAGGAGAACTAAATGTAAACGGAAAGCTTCTATTCGATCATCAAATGATCGATTTTGCTGACTCAAGCGAAGACACAATTATTGAAATTCAGGCCCAGTCAGACGCTCAATTTATCATTTGTACAGGACAGCCCTTGAAAGAACCCGTAGTTTCACAAGGACCTTTTGTAATGAACACTACATCTGAGGTACTTCAGGCCATGCGAGATTATCAACTTGGCAAGATGGGTGTCATGTAATTAAGGCTGGAACTGATTACTACCAAAATCAGAAACAGATCCCGTTTTGAGTGTTAGGTTCTTTACAGTTCCTAATTTCTTCAGAACGGGTTTTTGATATACTTTCCTTTGCTTATTGCTTTTTGTCATTGGTTACTTATTTAAAAACTCTATGAGTAGTCCCATTCCCACTTTTTAGAAGGAGTATTCCGAATGTTTTTTCATCTATTCTTATTTCCGTTACAGCTCCTTTTTGAATGGCAGAAAAATTTACCGGTATACCTTTAATATCAAAGATGGACAACTCTGATACATCATAAACATCATCCAAATACAATAAATTATCCTTCATTGGGTTTGGGTATACATTTAAGACTCTACTTTCGCTGTTAGAAGAAAGTATCCTTGAAAGCTCATATGAGCCATCTAAATCAACCATTTTCAATCTGTAGTATCTGTAAAGATTGTTAGGCTCAAAATCAGAAAAAGAATAAATATTAGAATCAGAAGGTTCGACACGGCTAATCACCTCAAATGATTGAGCATCTATACTCTTTAACACCTCAAAATGACTAAAAAAAGACATCTCCTCCACTTTCCAGAATATCTCTATCCTATCGCTAAAGTTCATTAATTTTAACTCCTTTAAAACAACTGGAAAGCTTAAATCACTTCCAGATTGTACTCCAGTGCCTGATAATGCATCGATATCTGAGCCGTTGTACGTTTGCCCATTAAAATCAAAACTTATTTGATCAGGACTTCCCTTTAGACTAGCCACTGTTCCATCAAGGTTGGCCATGGAAACCCCTCTTAACTTTCCATTATCAAAATTTAATGTTGCCCCTGAATTTAGAGTTATTGATCGTACATTTTCAACTGAAGTGAGAGTAACAACACTAGGTGATTGAATAATTACATCATCACCAGAACCAGGCAAGACTGTTGCAGGGATGGTAGAGCCTGAACCGGTGTATACATTCCAATTGCCTAGAATATCCCAATCACCAGATCCATTATAAACATATGTCGCTGCTGATAAAGTATTAACATAAAGGATAATTACAAAAAAGAAAGGCCAAAAACATCTAGCTTTAGAGTTATGCTTCATTTTAATTCTTCACTTCTATGTGTATGAATACGAATTTATGTAACACAAGTCACATATTATTCCATAATTAGATAATTCTCTAACAATCTTTTTAAATACGATAAGGTTCCAGAAATAGTTGACTATCGTCAAACAAATGATTAGCTCAATTTTCCTTAAATAAATTCGTTTCTTTGTGAAACAAGAATATCTATCGACATCGTGAGTATTAAAATCAAAACATACCTTCTTTTACTGGCAACTTTTGTTGCTTTCTCGTGTAACTCTCAAAATTCCGGCGAACAAGCATCAGTAAGCTCTACAGAGCTACCTCTGTTTATTCAAGGGACCGTAAAAAGTGACTACCCGGAAAAAGTCTACCTGGAGAGAATGAACGAGAGAAACATAGCAATTAGAATAGACTCTGTAGAATTAGGTGCTGATCGTAAATTTGAATTCGATGTTACCATTCCTGAGCCTGGTATATATCAGGTAAATATTGATGACCAACAAATTGTGGGCTTAATTCTAGACGGTGGTGAGTCTCTAACCATTACCGCCGATGGTGAAGCACAAGTGGATCAAACCCCGGCGTACACTCTTGAAGGATCTGAAAGAATCAACCAGTTTAATGCAGTACTGAACGAAGCTCAAAATTTTGCTCAGCTCAGAGGATCATTAGAGGAAGAATTCAAGACGGCAAATGCCAAAAAACAAGCAGAACTCAGACAGCAATATCAGATGTCTTATAATAACCATAGGGAGACAATTAGACCGCTGATTGCAGAAATGGGAACTTCTTTGGCTGGTATTATAGCAGCCAATAACTTTCTGAATCCTGAGCTTGATAGTGATTATATGAATCAGCTGAAGGATCAACTTATAGCGGAAGGTAAAAACCATCAATTTGCCCAATTGTTTATTCAAACTGTCAATCAACAGTCAGTTGGAACAGAAGGAAGTATGGCTCCGGACTTTGAATTGACCAATCTGGCGGGAGAAACTATCAAACTAAGTGAATTACGCGGTAAAACTGTCATTCTTGATTTCTGGGCTACATGGTGCGGTCCATGTATTCGTTCTTTCCCTGGAATGAAGCAAGCTGTAGACAAGTATGCTAATAATGAAGATGTTCAATTCCTGTTCATCAATACGTTTGAAAGAGTTGGTGAAGGTCAATGGAAAGACCACGTAAAAAGTTTCGTTGACAAAAGAGGTTATAACTATCTAAACCCTCCTTTGGACCTTGGAAACGCTACCGCCCTGGCCTATGGAGTAGAAGGTATCCCTGCTAAATTCTGTATTGGCCCTGATGGCAAAATCAAACATAAAAGCACAGGCTTCTTAGGATCTAGCCAGGCCGTTTATGAAGAAATGGTGGAGTGGATTGAAAGTGAATAATCACTTCAATACTTTCCTTGACAATAGATAAAGTATAAAACCAATCAGCACCCCTATACTATCAGCCAGCCAGTCTAACCAATCAAAGGAGCGATAAAAAGAAGCTGGCAATAGAGCCTGGATGACTTCAATAACTAAACCAAACGCAGTACTGCTGAGCAGAATCCAAACAGTACGGTTTTGATAAACCCATAACCACAAAAACGTTATTGCGGCAAAAGCTATAAAGTGAGAGGCCTTGTCATTCAAACTGCCCGTATCTGGTAAATCCTGACTAGGTAAAACGCAAAGCAATAGTACAAGAAAAGTAGTCAATAATGCCCACCAAGGCTTTTGCAAAAGTCTTATAATCATTCTATTCGAATATATCGAGTACCATCAGAAAACAACTCGATGGAGTAGTTTCCTGGCTTATTTAAAAGTTGCTCTCTCGGCTCAGACCCTTCATAATAACTTTCTGAAAACGTTATTATACCTGTTCCGGTATTGACTATTTTCCATGTCAATCCAGTTCTTAAAGAAGGCTCAGGTAAAGTGTAAGTGGCATCAGCCCCCGTGTGGATGTATAAATAATATTCATCCGTCAATGTGGTATCTCCAGTAACCGAAACAAAATTTTGATTTAATGCCTGGACAGAAAGTTGATGTACTTCGCCATCATCATCTATTGAAAGAAGTTTGGAATCAGACTGCTCAGTAATTCCTGAAATCTTGAGAGGGTTTAAACCTGCATCAATGGTAAGAGGATGTGAGACAGATTCAGTACCGATACCAACATGACCACCAAAGTAATTATTTAGTATTGCCGGCTTCATGTAAACGCCCCAGCCATTTTCAATCATATCGGTATTGACTCCTCTGAAGTCCTCCATCCTCACAGCATAGAAGTTTTCTATTTCAGCGGTGTTGCCCGGGTCATTATCCGTAAAAAAACGCAAATTAAGTAAGTCAAACTGATCATTGGAGTACGACTCATCATTCTTATAAAATGTACCTGAAAGCCTTAAAACGGCTGCTCTTGTCATTGAACCTGAGTCCCGATAACCAAAGACAGACGGCATACCTCTGAAGTAGTTAAACTCGCTTGTGGCATTATGTACATCGGTATTCGGAATGGACGAGTGAAAGTTTGCGTAGTTATTAACAATCAAACCTCGGTAATTTGAACTAGAAGAAAGAGCCAATCCTACTCTGGTAGAATCACCATCTGTATTGGAATAATCATCAGGCTCATTTAAACCAATGTACATTCCGCGATTTTGGATACTGTCGTACTTCGTTACAATTCCAAACTTGTTATTAAACGGATTTTTGTAATACTCCGAGATCAATACCGAACCGCTTCTCCAAACTGTATCTGTGACGTTATTATTTGCAACTGTTGTATCTACTTTATTCCAGTTTTGAGCCAACACATGCAGGCTCAAAAACAACAGAACTATACACACAACCAGCCTTTTCATCTTATCTGGTAATCCAGCTAAATTCGTATTCGAGCTCAGGAACGCGTGTACGCTCCGCAATTCTTCTCAATCTGGCAGGTAGAGCCATGATATAATCTCTGGCTTTCTCAGCCTGTTCGGTTATATCTCGCATACCCTCAATATTCCAGTCCTTGATCAGGCTCTCCATGATTTCAATGTAATCATTGGCCGTATATACACCAAGACGCTGAGCAGCATCAGAGAAATGAGAGAATGTTTGCCCCATTTTCACTCCTGTTTCTCTCAGGAAATGAGCCGGCATCACAATCTTCTTTTTCATCATATACTCAAAAGCCAACATCATCTCAGAAGGATCTATTTCAAAGATCTTGCTCACAAAAGTCTTATAGGCCTTGTAGTGTCTCATCTCATCTGCGGCAATAACTCCACAGATTTTAGAGAGATGATTATTCCCATATTGCTTTGAAAGCGTAGCTGTCCTACGGTGAGAAATATTGGTAGCCAACTCCTGGAAAGAAGTGTACACAAAATTCTTATATGGATCGGTACCAGTACCAATATCAAAACCATCAGCTATAAGATATTGAGTTGAGGTCTCCATTTCTCTCATGTTCACTCTACCTGAGAGATAAAGATATTTATTGAGCAAGTCTCCGTGACGATTCTCTTCAGCTGACCACCATCTTACCCATTTGGCCCAACCTTGAGGTTCATTATCGTTATCCACTCCCTCTACAGACATCAACCACGATTCATAGGTTGGCAATGCCTCTTCTGTAATAGTATCGCCTATCAATACTGCGATGTAATCATATGGAAGCTCTTTGCAGGACTCCTGCAATAATTTAATATCAGTCAGAAAGTCTTCAGAATCAGACTCCGGAAGTAAATCAGATGGCTGCCAATTGGTATCAATCGGCTTCAGGAACTTACCAATAAGGTCGTCCATTTTAAGGCCTATGAATTTCATCACTTCTACACGTGAGGCAGGTAATTGCATATAAATTATTTAAGAGTGTTCTATTTACTGAAATACAAAGGTAAACAATAAACAGGGCGTTATGAATGAAAGCAATAAATTACCTTTGCAACTCTAATGAACTATAATTTAGGTGAAAACAGTCATTGATTACATACTAAGTGTCGTCTATCTCGTTTATTTCGGTCTGGTTTTGGTCGTTTTTCACGGAATTCAGTGGGTTGTTTACACCCTCTTCGGCTCAGATGCCCATCAGAAAACGGTGGAGTGGCTAAACTTCTTTTTAGTTCACGGATGGTGGCTCACAGGCTCTACATTCAAAGCCACTAAAACTGTAGAATTACCAACCGACAGGAGTATCATTTTCATCGCCAATCACCAGAGTATGTTTGATATCCCTGGTATCATCTGGTATTGGAAAAAGCACACACCAAAATTTGTTGCAAAAAAGGAGTTGGCAAAAGGCATTCCTTCTATTTCTTATAATTTACGCATTGCTAACGCAGCCCTTATTGACCGTAAGGATGGAAAATCTGCCGTAGTAGAGATTGCCAAGCTTGGTAAACATATTTGTGAGAATACCTTCTCGGCCGCTATTTTCCCTGAAGGAACACGCTCCAGAACAGGAAAGGTCAAAGAGTTTCATGTAGGTGGCGTGGCCACATTGCTCAAAAGATGTCCGAATGCCCTTATCGTGCCTATTGCTATAGAAGGCACTCAAAAATTTAACCCTAAAGGAATTTTCCCTTTAAGCTCTTTCTCAAAAATGCGTTTCACGTCATTAGAACCTATTGAGCCGCAGGGCAAAAAAGTAGATGAGATCGTAAACGAGGCCAGAGCTCAAATTATCAAGATTGTAGAAGGCTAAACCAGTCAATTCCTTAATTTTGCATCCCAATTTCGAATATATCATATGCTGAGAACACATACCTGTGGAGATTTAAGAAGTGAACACATCGATCAAAAAGTTACGCTTTGTGGCTGGGTACAAAAGACCCGTGACAAAGGTGGCCTTATTTGGGTTGACCTTCGTGACCGATACGGTATAACTCAGCTGATTGCTGAAGAAGGAGTTACAGCTGAGCCTATCGTAAAAAAGGTTAGAGAACTGGGTAGAGAGTTTGTGGTTAAAGTAAGCGGAACAGTTAAAGAACGTGAGGCTAAAAATGACAAAATACCAACGGGTGATATCGAACTTTGGATTGAAGAAATAGAAATCCTTAATCCGGCTAAACTTCCTCCTTTCCTTATTGAAGACGAAACAGATGGGGGCGATGAGTTACGCATGAAATACCGTTACCTTGATCTAAGAAGAAATACGGTAAGAGAAAAGCTTCGCCTACGTCATAAAGTAGCTTCTGCTACCAGAAACTTTCTGGATACTCAAGATTTTATTGAGGTTGAAACGCCAGTCCTTATAAAGTCTACTCCTGAAGGAGCAAGAGACTTTGTGGTTCCTAGTAGAATGAACCCGGGAGAGTTTTACGCCCTGCCACAGTCACCCCAGACTTTCAAACAGTTATTAATGGTGTCGGGCTTTGATCGGTATTATCAGATCGTAAAATGTTTCAGAGATGAGGATTTAAGAGCCGACAGACAGCCCGAGTTTACTCAAATAGACTGTGAAATGTCATTTGTGGAACAAGAAGATATTCTCAACACTTTTGAAGGACTAATCAGACATCTTTTCAAAACTGTTAAAGGGATTGATCTGGACACCGTTCCTAGAATGAGCTATGCTGATGCCATGAAGCTATATGGTTCAGATAAGCCTGATATCCGTTTCGGGATGCAGTTTGTAGAACTCAATGAACTGACCCAAAACAAAGGTTTTGGCATTTTCGATGCAGCTGAATTAGTCGTAGGTATCAATGCCACTGGCTGTGCTTCATATAGCCGTAAGGATATTGACAAACTTACAGATTGGGTCAAAAGACCACAGGTGGGAGCCAAAGGCATGGTTTACATCAAATATAACGAAGATGGCAGCCTAAAATCTTCGGTAGATAAATTCTACTCAGATGAAGACAAGAAGGCTATAGCCGAGAAATTTGATGCCAAACCGGGCGACCTGATGTTGATTCTTTCTGGTGATATCAATACAGTTAGAAAACAACTGAACGAACTTCGTCTAGAAATGGGTAATCGACTGGGGCTAAGAAATCCTGACGACTATAAAGTTCTTTGGGTTCTTGACTTCCCGCTTCTGGAGTTTGACGAGGAATCAAACAGATGGCATGCCATGCACCATCCGTTTACCAGCCCTAAACCAGAGGATTTGGACAAGATTGAATCCGCACCAAGAGAAGTAAGAGCCAATGCCTACGATATGGTCATTAACGGCACCGAAGTAGGTGGTGGATCAGTGAGGATCTTTGAGAAACCACTACAGCAGCAGATGTTTAAACTGCTCGGTTTCACACCTGAAGAGGCAGAGGCTCAGTTTGGTTTCCTGATGTCTGCGTTTGAATATGGAGCACCTCCACATGCCGGTATCGCCTTTGGATTTGACAGACTTTGTTCTTTATTCGGCGGATCAGATAGTATCAGAGACTATATCGCCTTCCCGAAAAATAACAGTGGACGCGATGTCATGATTGACTCGCCAGCATCAATTGACGATGAGCAATTAAAAGAATTGGGCATTGACCTAAAATAAATTGAAAAGGGAGATTTCATCTCCCTTTTTTTTATTGCATCTCATAAAAAGTCAAATCCTCCATTCTCCATGGAGCTTCAGCTTTATCGGTAAGGGTAAACCTTATCTTCCGAGCCATTGAAGGCTTCTCAAAGCGAATAACAGTTGTGTTTTTCGTACAATTCCCTTCCCACACTTTGGTCCAGGATTTATCATCTACAGAAACCTCAATTTTCATTTTTCTTGGATAGGTCTCTATTGGCGGAAGCCTATCTCTCCAATGCCCCTGAGGAATTCCCTTTGAGGCAAAATGAACCTCAGTCAGTTTTGAAGTCCCTTTAAAATCGACTTCAAAAAACATCTCTTTTTGCTGATCTTCTCCTGTGCTCCACCCCTCAAAATTAAAAGCACCGACCGGCTCTCCCGTTCCTCCTTTTCTCAGAGGTACAGCATGGCTGGCAGTTACAGTCCAACTCTCCTGTAAAGGTATTTCTTTGGGAATTGACTTTTTCAAATCCGAATAAAGGTAAGGACTGCTTTGTTCGGCGGTTTCTGCACGAACCCTTGCCACCTGATCCACTCCTATCAAAGAAGTTTCATTCTCAAAACCTGCCCGAACAAAAGAAGCTACATCAGCCACCCATTGATCATCGTTTTGATTCATAGGGACCATCACTACTCCTTCGTAAGACTTGCCCTCAATATCTCCCGTAACCCCTCTCAGGATCGTTTTGACAATATAATCTGAATGAGACCTCACATTTTTATTTCCTACAAATGAAGGAGCCATGAGCGACTCGCCCACTGGTGTTCCTCTACCATCTAGCCCATGACAGGTAGAACACAATTCTTTGTATATCTTCTGGCCTCTGGCAAGACTTTCCTTCTCCGCTTCAGAATAATTTGGGTTATTACGACCGAAGAAAGAATGAACCACAGGCGGATTTAATATTTGTTCAGCCACAAGCTGAATTCCATTTTCTGTTCTCTGTTCTTTGACTAATCTTACTTGATCATCTACTCCTTCTATCTTAAGCATCTTGGCTGTTTGCATGGCTCTTATGGCTAAATCAACATTTTCATGTTCAATCAAATTAAGATATAATGAAGCCAAAGATTTGTCACCCGCCTTATAAAGGCTCTCCCCTACCCACATGGCTGCCATTTGAATTCTTTGGCTATCTGATTTCATCAATCGTTTAACCAATTCTGCAGGCAATTGACCTAAGCCCTCTAAAACCCACAAGGCGTGAATTCGGGCATTGGTATTTGAGCTGTGCTCCACAAGGGCAATCAATTCATCAACAACAGACATATCCTGACGTAAAACCAGCAATTGCTGAGCTTTATCTCTCCACCAGCCATTCGGATGCTCCAGATGTTTTACTAATTCTGACGAACTCTCTTCAAACATTCGAGGCTGTTTGCTATCTCTTTCAAAGTCCCGATGACTTAGACGCCATATTCGGCCAAGACCAATCACTTTATCCAGTTGATATTGCTCAATTTTCACTCTCAAGTACGAACCTTCTCCTGCCCATTCTCCTTCCTGAATAATACCATGATACATATCTGTGATGTACATGGTGCCGTCTGGAGCCGTAGTCATATCCACGGGTCTGAAAAGCGGATCTGTGGAGCTAATAAATTCAGTCTTCAAGGATTGAAAAGGGTTTCTCAATTCTGTTATACCCTCGTTATTCTTCTGACTTACTTGTCTCACTATTCTAGCCACTGGCTCTCCATAGAAATACTCGCCATAAATTTCAGAAGGTAATCTGTCTCCTCTAAAAATATCATTACCAGCCGCTCCCGTAACTTGATTTAATGATCCGTCTGGCTGACGCACGGCCCTCATACCAGCCTGCATATCTGCCACTTTTACAGCCGCACCCCAAGGCTCTCTAAAACCTTCTTCAAAATTCCCGGCCTTCACCACATAATCACCGAGATGAACCGGAAACTGCCAATAAGACGGAACACCATTAGAGCCTCCTTGAAACCATAATTTACCATCATCATCATGAGTGATACCCCATTGAGCATGATTAGAGGCTGTACTTTCTCTTAAGACCTGACCATTGACTTCCCGAACTCTGAAAGGGTTGACTGTACTGTACAACCAATTATCCATACCCCAATACAAAAAAGCCTGCTGATGTTCTACATTGCCGGCACGGCCAAAATCACCACAGAAAAACTCCTTTTTGTCTGCCTTACCATCACCATCTGTATCTGTGTATTTATAAACGTTATCCTGATTTGACTCCATGGTCAAAATACAATCTGGCCCATAGGGCAAAACAAAACGAGGAAAGACGAGATTATCAACGAACATACCGCCTGTTTCATAGACGCCATCGTTATCAGTATCCTCCCAACGAGAAATACCTGAAACCG
The DNA here is from genome assembly GCF_052828545.1 of Jiulongibacter sp. NS-SX5. The sequence goes on along the minus strand of NZ_CM128248.1, from coordinate 3,830,323 downwards.
GCTCCAGGGTACCATCAGAATCTGCGGTGAGCATATAACTCCTTAACTCCAGCACATACATTCTTCCGTTCCCGTCAAAAGAAATAGCACCTGGTTGTTGAATCTGAGGTTCGGTCAATACCGTATTCATCTCAAAACCATCTTGTAGAATAAAATGCTCTTTTTCCTGTTCTACAGTAAGAGGCAATACCGGCGGTTTGGGTTCTATATCAATCCCTTTCCAGTAGGCACTTGAGGTATCTGCTGTTATAGGAATGCTTACTTTGGGATACTTTTGAGCTTCTAATTCGGCTGTAGAAACTTTCACTTGACTTCTTTGAGTGGTCTGACACTTAAAAAGAAAAAGTGTACATACCAGTAATACAGACTTACTGAATAAAGTCTTTCCGGAGGCTTTCATTTAGGTATAATTTCAATAAAGTCTAGCAATTTATAAAGAAAAAGGTCATTGACTGATATCAATGACCCTCCTGTAGATAAACGGCTCCTTTTCAAAGACTTTAATTCTCACCAAAGTTATCGGCAATGATTTTCCTCAACGCCTGATGTGGCCTTAAACCAGCTTTCCTGTACGTTTTGGGCTCCTCAGCATCTTGAGATTTCTCTTCAGCAATTTGGAGCTGCCCTTTCCTGATTTTCTCGTATTCTTCATCAGTCATCTCTTTACGGCTACGCTCACCAGTGCTGTATCCGTTTCTGTAATTATTGACTCTTGAGTTCTTCATCGCTGACTTGATCAACTCCAAAATTTCTTTGCGTTCTATTCTCAGCTCTGCCTTTTCTTCTTGTAATCTGTTTAAAGACCCCACCAGCTCCAATTGGCTTGAGAAATGACTTTGCTCGGCACGAGCACGCTCTATAGATTTCTGAAGCTGAAGCTGCTGAGGATATAGCTTTTTCAATCGTCTGTTGGCACGTCTTATTGAAGGATTTAAAGCAAATCCCCTTCTCCAGTAGGTTTGTAATATAGGGAAGGCTATTCCCAGGCAAATTGCTCCTGCAATGGCAAACAAAACACCACTTAAAATAAATGACAACATGGCCCAAGGGCTATTGACCAGATCGATATTTAGTTGATCATACTCAGCCAATTTTTGGTCAATCTTTTCTAAAATAGCTCCCTGATCTACCGCAACTGAGGGATCTAGAGGAGTGCTTTCCAGCTGTAAAGACTTGATCTGTCTGTTTATTCCTTCTTTGAGTTTGTCGGTTTTGTAAGCCTCATATCTAAACCAACCTAAAACCACCAAAGTACCTACAGAGATGACCAATAAAACCACTTGAAAAGCACCATAAGCTTTTTTGCCTTGCCCTTTTAAGTATGGCTGCTCTACCAGTCTTTCGTAGGCCGGCTTAAGCAATATAGAAAGAGAAGCCAAACCTATAGCGAACGCCCAGGCTTCAAATGTGTTTCTGATGTTAAGAGCATACGCCACTATCTCATGTGAGATTATGAGATCACCCGCTACAAAAGCGATACCCGCCAGAAGATATAGTACCCCTGCCAGCATGGCGTAAGGTGTTCTTGATTCCTTTTTCTCTTCTTCTTTTTCTTTCTTTTCAGTCTCCCATTTTTCAATAGAATTACCCACACCCTCCAGCTCCTTAGAAAGAGAATTCACTTCGGCAGTCTTGGCCAATAAATGCTGGCTAACCGGAAGTTGATCTTTTTTATATGCTTCTATTTGAGCATCAATGTTCTTTAAATTTTCCTGATTCTCGTTATATCTATCGAGCAGCCAGCTATGTTCTACCTCTGCTTGCAGATACTCCTGAAAATGCTCAGACTCCACATTCCCGAGCCCACTTTTAAAACCTTGATTATATTCCTGATTCTCCATGTTAGTCAATGATATTTTTGATTTGGGCTTTGGTCAATTTATCTCGGTAGCTTCTTGCCAGCTTGAATTCACTTTCAAAAAGATGCACGTAAGCCAGTTTCTGACTTTTAATTTCCTCTAGCTGGCTTTCCACCTTATTCATTTCAGGAATAATCTTCCATTTTTCTACACGAATCTGATCCAGCTCTTCGGTAAGTCGATCTATTTCGTTTTCAATCTCGGCCATACCCTTTTCCTGATTTCTTTTGATCTCCAGGTTTCTTTGCCAGGTATTGAAATCATCTTTGAAAAGGCTAATATTCTCCAAAAACAATTTACCTGAATACAGAAATAATGAGAGTGTAAACAAGAATAACCCTAAGGAAAGTCCTGCTCCTAACTGAGGCCAGGCCTGCAGTAATACAAAAACTGAGGCCGTAAAAGGCAAAAGAGTTTCACTTAGTACTCTTCGCCAATTGATCTCTTCCTCTGAGTGTTGCAAGAAACTTTTGCCAGTAAAAAAGTTATACATCCCGGCAAAAAACACCCCCGCGGTGACAAGCCAATGTACCTCAGGGTAGGCAGTTTGCATCACGGTATTAATCAAAAAGAAATTACCACAAGCCATGACCACTGATAGGATCAGACTGACGGTGGTTCTTGGCAATTGATGCAAAGCTCTTTCTGCTTTTTCAAAATCACCTCCTCTTCTCTTTTGATCTTCTATTCGCTCTTCAATTCTGGAGATCCTCAAATTATGCTCGCCTATTTGCTCGGTATATAGTTCGCTTTGCTTTTTGAAAGCCGCACCTCGCTCATCAAAAACAGACTCTATCAGGATGATCTTATCCCGGGCATCAGCATCTGTCAATCCGAAAATCACACCTTCATCACGAAGTTGACTTTCATCTTTGAGCCATTCTGGCAATTCAATTTTGGGATAGTTAGTAACAGGTGCAGCATCAAACTCGGGCCCGGTTTCCTGATCTAAACTTTGCTGTGGAATAAGCACTTCCGGTTTATTATTTGACTCAATATCAGACTTTAAAAAGGTTTGATCTTTAACTTCCGGAATTTCAAAATATGGTTCTTCCAGCTCTTCTCTTTCTCTCTTAAAGAACTGCTGAATAAGCATAAACGGATTCATAGGCAATTAATGGTAATAGCTTTCAATCATAAACTTTCAAAATCATTATTTTATTTTTGTACCTCAATAAAAATTTGATGAACGGTATTTCTGTAAAAGGCCTAAGAGTCAAGAATTAAATAGCAATCTGCGGAACAAATAGCTAGGGAATACCTATCATACTTAAGGTCAGTCACAAGACTCGACCTTTCAAGATAGAATTGAAAAATGAAATTAAACTTTAGAAAGATAGGAGAAGGAAAACCGGTTGTAATTCTTCATGGTGTTTTCGGCAGTAGTGACAACCTTTTTACAGTATCTAAAAAACTCGCTGAAAATGATCTGGCTATCTATGCTCTTGATGCCCGAAATCATGGACAATCTCCGCGTAGCAATGAACTTAACTACGAAGTCATGGCCGATGATCTTCATGAGTTTCTGGTGGATGAGAATATTGAAAACCCGGTAATTATAGGGCACTCGATGGGTGGTAAAACGGTTATGCAGTATGCCCAGAAATACGACAATTTCGAGAAGCTGATCATCGTTGACATCGCTCCCCGTTTCTACCCTACGCATCATGACCATATCATCGCGGGGCTAAACGCCATTCCTATTGACACCATAAAAAGCAGAAAAGAGGCAGAAGAAATATTTTCTGAATATGTGAGCAGTTTTGCAGAGCGACAATTCATTCTTAAGAATATTTACAGAGCTGAAGGTGGTGGTTTTGATTGGAGAATCAATGTGCCGGTGATCACAGAAAGCATTCACGAAGTAGGAGCTGAGATACCAAGCGAAAAGCTTATCGACAAACCTGTGCTTTTCATGCGTGGCTCAGAATCTTCTTATATCACGGATGAAGACTTTGCCAGTATTCAGAAAACGTATACCGATGCAAGTCTGGAAACTATTGAAGGAGCGAATCATTGGATTCATGCCACTAAACCCGCTGAATTTATGGCCTCTGTTTTAGCCTTCTGCTCATGAAAGTAATCCAACATGAGATTAGACTTAAACCGTTCAGAAGGGGTTTTCATTTGATCACAGATGAAATTCTTAGAGCTATTCCTGAAATTTCTTCTATCAAGGCAGGAACACTACAGGTATTTATCAAACATACTTCGGCTTCTCTTACGCTGAATGAAAACTGGGACCCTACGGTTCGAGGAGATTTTGAAAGACATATCAATGTGATGGTGCCGGAGAATGCTCCATATTACGAACATAATTATGAAGGCTCAGATGATATGCCCGCTCATATCAAGGCTTCTCTTTTTGGGAGTTCGGTGCAGATTCCAATCACTAATGGAAAACTGAACACCGGTACCTGGCAGGGCATTTATTTATGTGAACACCGCAATGCAGACTCGGGCAGAAGTTTAGTCTTGACGGCATTTGGCATATAAAAAAGGGCTGCATTTCTGCAGCCCTTTTTATTTATCAATTCTCAAAGAATTACAATCCTTTAAGAGCTTCGTTCATTGTTCTTACTGCTTCAGCAGAAGCTTCAAACGCCGCTTTTTCTTCGTTGCTTAGTCTGATATTGATGATCTTCTGCCATCCACCTTTACCTAATACTACCGGTACACCAATACAGATGTCTTTCTGACCATATTCACCATTTAGGTAAACACAAGAAGGAATAATTTTCTTCTCATCTCTTAGGATAGCCTCAACTACCTGACAAATAGCCGCACCCGGAGCATACCATGCCGAAGTTCCTAAAAGACCTGTAAGTGTAGCACCACCTACCATTGTTTTTTGCTTCACCTCATCAAGGTTATCAGCATTGATAAATCTGCTCACCGGAAGACCATTCCAAGTAGCCAGACGAGTTAATGGAATCATCGTTTTATCACCATGACCACCGATTACCATACCGCTGATATCGTTTTGTGAAACACCCATAGCCTCACCAAGTCTGTAACGGAAACGAGAAGAGTCAAGAGCTCCACCCATACCGATAACACGCTTCTTATTGATACCCATTTCCTGAGCAATCTGGTATGTAAGGTAAGTCATGGTATCCATTGGATTAGATACAATAACGATAACGGCTTTTGGAGAAACCTCAAGAGCACTGGTAACTACTGTTCTAACGATACCTGCATTGATACCGATCAACTCTTCACGAGTCATACCCGGCTTACGCGGTATACCTGAAGTAACTACAATAACATCGGACTTAGCAGTTTTAACGTAGTCATTAGTAGACCCAACGATATTGGTATCAAAACCCAAAAGAGAGCTTGTTTGGTTAAGGTCCATGGCCTTACCTTCAGCGTATCCTTCTTTAATATCTAATAAAACTACTTCATCAGCTACCTCTCTACGTGCTATTACATCAGCGGCTGTAGCACCTACCGCACCTGCTCCTATTACAGTTACTTTCATTATTTATTGTTCTTTTTTGAATCGTCAGGGAAATTCCTGTTTTAAGGCAAAATTATCCGCCCAAAGTGCTTTAGCCAAACACTTTCTTGCCTATTTTCAATAAAAACTATCAAATCGCGTAATTTTTCATTAATTGCAGCTGTTTGATTAGAAAGAATCATAAATGGCAGATCAGCAACAAAACGAAGAAATCCTTAAAAGAGTCTTAAACTCTATCTTTTTTAGAAATTCTATGGGAAAGGCCGGAAGAATTTCCCGAAATGCAAGCAGCCTTCTCAATTTGCTCAAGGATTCACTAAACAAAACTCAGGAACTCGGAGTGGGAGGAGTTTTTGATAGTATCAGAAAAAAAGTAGTGAGTATTGGAAGGCTTTTGAAGGCCTACGCCTCTGGCGAGTATCGGGATATTGAATTGAAAAATTTAGTCATCATGATTGCCAGCCTTGTCTATTTTTTATCTCCCATAGACCTAATTCCCGACTTTCTGCCTATGTTAGGCTATGCAGATGATATAGCTCTTTTGACCTATGTTTTAAGATCTGTATCAGAAGAAGTTGAAAAGTTTCGACTTTGGGAAATGAATAAGGATTTGAATTGAGTTTTGGCTCAACATCGTTTTCATTACTTTTTTCGTACCTTTGTTTTACTATTTAATTAAGATAATCATGGAATTAGCTACACTTTTATTTCTAGGGAACCTAGGTGGCACAGAAATATTCGTAATCCTTTTTGTAATCCTTCTTTTCTTTGGTGCTAAGAAGCTTCCTGAACTAGCAAGAGGGCTTGGTAAAGGAATCAAAGAATTTAAAGATGCCACGAACGACGTGAAAGAGAACATCGAAAAAGCTGCCAAAGGAGACGAATAATCCCTGAATCGAAAGCTTGAAGAAGTACAGCAATATTGAAATGTTGCTGTATTTTTTTTGACTTATGTCAAAAAAGTAATTCGATAGTCTACTAAATATCTATTCATGTACGTTAAAAACCATAAAAGGTTTTTCATTCTAGTTTTGAGCCTTTACATTTGAATAACGCTTTCTTAATAATCAGAACACCTCTAAATCAATTGTGACAAGTTTTATGATCAAGCCTTCCTTAAAGACACTCCTTCTCTCTTCATTTTTACTTACTGGTTTCTGCTCACTAGCCCAAACAGACTCTGTTAAGGTCAAAAAAGTAGATGCTCTGGTCATAGGTGAAAAGCCAGAGGCTCTGGTATCAGAAGAAGAGAACACAGAAATAGTGGATATTGACAGCTCCGAAGCTGTGTATCCTGGTAGTATTAGAGTGGTAGATACCAGAGACAATGTGGTGTTTAACATTATTCCAGCCTCAGATGAGGTAATAGAGGAGCGTATTCGTGGTTTAGAGAACCAAATGCCTATGCCATGGAATGATCACGTTAAAAAATACGTAGATTATTTCCTTTACAAGAGACCGAATTTTGTGAAGCAAATGTTGGAAAGAAAGGAGTTCTACTTCCCGGTATTTGAGAAGTATTTGGTGAAATACAATATCCCGGATGAAATGAAGTATTTAGCTCTTCTTGAGTCCGGACTTAACCCAAATGCGGTATCACGAGCCAAGGCTGTAGGTTTGTGGCAGTTCATGTCATACACAGGAAAGGAATACGGCTTGAGAATCAATGATTATGTAGATGAAAGAAGACATATTGATAAATCTACTGAGGCTTCATTTAAGTATCTGACCTGGCTTTATAATCGTTTTGAGGATTGGGAGCTGGCACTGGCTTCATATAATACCGGCCCGGGAAGAATCAGAAGAGCCATCAGAAAATCTGGCAAGTCTGACTATTGGTCGCTTCATAGATATATTCATCCAGATACAAGAGCTTATGTGCCCCAATGGGAAGCTCTTAACTACCTGATGAACTACTCTGCAGAACATGGTATTTTCCCTGACTATACCAAGACGGTATATCCTGTTGAGTCTGAAAATCTATTGCTTGACGGTCCACTTAATCTGGTGACTTTCGCCGAGTTAAACTATTTGGATTACGAGACACTGAAGTTCTTAAACCCGCACTTGATCACCCATGAACTTCCTGCTTATGCCCGTGATGTAGAGATAAGAGTGCCAACGGTCAATTATGCTTACTTTGAAGAAAACAAAGAATGCGTATTAGACTCGGCTTGTATTCTTAGTACACCTGCCACAAACGTCTTGGCTTTAGAGGATGACAAAGGTTATTATCATTTCGAGCATAAAAGCGTAAAACATTACTACCGCGTAAGATCAGGCGATTACCTGGGCAAAATAGCTGAAAGGTACGGCACCAGTGTAAGTAAACTAAAAAGCTGGAATGGCTTACGCTCAAATACTATTCGTCAGGGTCAAAGATTAGTGTACTATACACGTGAGAGCGTGAAAGTCTACGATGCTTACCACAAAGACGACGAAGAAAAAACAGTAGTAGCTAAAGCTGAAACTAAGGCCACTGAGAGTAAAGAAGAAAACAGAACAAATGTTAAGGTGGAGCCTCCGAAAGAGACCAAGACGGTGGCCGTAGAACAACCTTTCCATTATGAAAAGAAAACAGTTACCAGATACCACTTTGTTAAAAATGGTGAAAACCTAACCACTATTGCAAGAAAACATGGGGTTACGGTAAAAGATATGCTATCATGGAACGACCTAAGATCTGCCAACAAGATCATGAGAGGTCAGCGACTAAAATACCAAACTACCATCTCAGAGAAAGTTTACGATAAAGTAAGTTCAGAAGATAATGGAGACACCTTCATTGTTTACACTGTGCAAAAAGGCGATACGCTTTGGACTCTTTCTCAAAAGCATGGTGTGAGTATCAGTGAGATTAAAAGATTAAATGGCCTGAGCAATAACAGCATTAAAGTGGGTCAAAAAATCAAATTGAAAAGTTAATTGGCCGGCACAAACATCCAGTTACCTGATACTTTCAGAAAAGATTTATTATTTGATTACCTGAATAGGTCAAAAGATGAAATCAGCTTCACCACCGAAGCTGATTTTGTTTTTAAACTCTTCGAGTTTGAAGGACAACATATTCTGACCCAATTAGAATTTACAGAAGACTCCATTAAGATTCATTTCCCAGATCTGGCTCCATCTTCAAAGGAAGAGATCAAAATCATAGCTTATGTAAAAGAATGGTTTGACTTAGAAACTGACTTAGAGGAATTCTATGCTATAGCCAAGCATGATAAAATACTGGCACCTCTAATTCATCAATTTAGAGGCTTAAGACTAGTTAAAGTACCAGATCTTTTTGAAGCTGCCAGCTGGAGTATCATCGGACAGCAGATCAATCTCCCTTTTGCATATCAATGCAAAAGAAGGCTTATTGAACATATAGGGAATGGGAAAGAAATAACGGGTCAAAAACATTTTGCTTTCCCAAAGCCAGAAGAAGTTCTAAAAATCACTGATGAAGACTTTGTAAAAATGAAGTTTTCTCGCCAAAAGGTCAAGTACCTTCGCCATCTTTCTGAGGCTATTTTAGAACGAAAAATCGAGAAGAGCAATCTACAAACTTTGACATATGACGAGGCTGAGAGAAAACTTCTTGAATTGAAAGGAATTGGAAAATGGAGTGCTAATTATATCCTAATGAGGTGTCTTGGCTTCAAGGAGGCTTTCCCTGCAGCAGATGTAGGTTTACATAATGCTTTAAAGAAAAGTCTTCAGCTAGATCACAAACCAAACCTGGAAACAGTTCTCAAATTTGCCAAACCTTGGAAAGGCTGGGAAAGCTACGCCACTTTTTATCTGTGGCAATCCCTTTTGAATTAATTGGTAATGGTATAACGCACCGTAGTAGAGTAGCTCTGAGCAGGCACCAATAGCGATAAGCCTTGAACCCTATATTGAATAGGCACATCAAAATAGCCCCCACTAAAATAACCGGTAGTACAGGTGTAAAGTAACTGAGGAGTTGAGGAAAGCTGAATGTAGTTTAAACCTCCAGAAACACCTGAAAACCAACCACCCGAACCATTACCGGTTCTTCTGGCACTTAGTATTAGTTGATTACTCCAATTATTATCAATCTTCTCTACCGCCACTCTTATGGTAGCAGAGTAAAAAGAGTTTGTTACTGCATCTACCAAAGTTTGATTGGCTGCACTTTCAATATTTACATTATAATCATTACCAGCCTCAGAAATATCAGAACTAGACAAAGTATAGGTCCAGCCAGGAGAAGCCGTGATCGTTTGGGCTTTTAAACCCATGGATATCATAAAGGTCAATATGGTACATGCCAGCCATCTCATTAGTTATCCATCATGGTAAAGAGTACCGTAACCGTTTTGTTTTCACTACGGAGGTTGGTGTAATTGGCTATGGATAATGAATAAGTAAGGTTATATCCATTATTTACACCATCTCCAGTATATGCTCCTCCTATATTATCAATGATCGTCTGAGTAGTGCCACTTAATATCACAGCCCCCGCAGGGCTACCAAGTGCACCAGCTCCAGCTCCGGAGTATGCCGAAGTAGAAAGTGTTAAGTCAAGTCCGCTTAAGGTGCCGCCTGATAATTGAGCTGTTACTCTTCTTGAAGCTCCTGGTAGTACAGCAGAACTAAAGTTAATCCACTTGCTACTATTGGTGCTATTGACCTGTACGGGCTGACCTGCTTCAGAAGGATTGTTTACAGAAAGGTTAAAGGCATTACTATTCGGCTCTATATCCATTATGGCCAGAGAGGGAAGGTTTAAATTCACCTGCACATTCTGCCCAAAGGCTGTAAAAGATAGCAATATGAATAAAAGTGTTATTCTCACTTTTTGTTTGACGATAGTCTGAAATCCTGACCTGTAAATTTAATTTTTCGCTTCACCGTCTTCACCGTAAAGCTAGTCATTTCTGTTTTATTCGGTTCCACTTGTATTTTGATGGTTCCGTTCTCTACCTCGTATTCTTCCTGAGAGCCTGGCAGATAAACCTGCAGCGTCCACTCACCAGGTTTTACTTCGCCGAAATTAAAAGTATTCCTACGATTCACACGAGTAATAAACTCTTCCTTGCCATTTGAAAGTTTGGCTAAAATCAGTAAGTCTTTACCTTTCTCTGATTCCTCAAAATTATACTTTTCCTTCAAGTCATAGTTGATCTGTCCTTTGAGACTTCCGGTTCTCACTAATTCCACGTCATATACCAAAGTAGTATCTGCCTTAATGTCAATGGCCATTGGGCCGCTGGCAGCTGTCTTTACACCTTGAAGCTCGTATGCAGAAGGAATGCTGAGTATGTATTTTTCAGGCATCAGGTTATTAAACTCAAAAGCCCCAGATCCGTCGGTTAAGACTTTATAAGGTCCTAGCTGGAGCAAAACACCATTTTGAGGAATACCCTCATTCAGGCCTACCAATTTGCCTTTCAAATGACCAATGTTCTTGTTTTTGGCTACCGGAGCATCAAAACGGAAGGTGTATTTGATAGAGAAGAAGGTTGAGAACTTGCTCTCTGTAAATGAAACCGGGATGTATGTTTTACCCGCTATTGCTGATAGCACATGTTTTTTGAAGTCAAAGACCAATGAACCATTGCTAAATCTTCTACTTTGGAATAACTGATCCGGCGTATAGTTATTTCTATACATGGCATTTAGACTAATGACATTATTGACATTCAATCTTACATTTCCTCCATAATACAAAAGGTTTTGAAGCTCATTTGTTTGAGAGAATTTACTGGTGTGTAAAAATTCAAAATACCCACCTACCCAAAACCAAGGGGTTAAAGCCACTTCAGGAGAAATAGAAGCGTTGTAAGAAGCCGTTCTTTCTGAGGCATCTCCCACCAGTAAGTTATTGACATGCCCCATTCTTGTAGAAGCAGTCAAAGCAAAACGAGTTGAATTATGCGAGTAGGTTAGATTTAAAAAGCTTTCTTTGAAATGATAACTAGCCGGTATCTGACGATCTTCTCTTTCCTGCTGCGTCAAGTTGAAGAAGAACTGGTTCTTTTGATTTGGCATATAACTCAAATAAGCCATTTTTACCTTACTCAATGGAGAAGTGGCGAAAACATTGATATCTAAGCTCGGATTGATATTGGAGTTATTGGTATTTACCCCTGCACTTAATTTAGGACTGAACTGATAGTTCACTGAATTTAATAAAAAGCGACTATTGGTATAGTAACCATAATAGTTTTTACCCGCCTGTATAAATTCGTTCTGAAGTCTCAGCTTACCAATGGAATAGCTCAAGCGATTGTAGATGGCTCCATCCACTTTGCCTTTGGCAACTCCTAAACTTAGGTCGGTATAAGACTCAAGCCCTTTAAACTCAAACCTTCCGGAAACTCCGGTCAAGTTTGACCAAAACTCCTCATTAGCCTGAACTAGTTTTTTTGACATATATCTTAAGCTAAGCTCATGGCCACCCTCTAATACCTTTGTAAAACCTAGTCCAAAAGATCCTTTCTGCGTGTTGATAAAACGAGCATTTTGGATAAATGCCGTCCAACGATCCTCACCTATTCTTTGTTCAAATTTCACCCCTCTTCCAAAACGACCAAACTCCATAAGCTGACCGAAACGAAGAAGGTAATCTCCTACATCTACCTTGATATTCTTATTTTCATAGGTCAATGAATACTGGTCAAAACTACCCAGTTGAGGTAAATGGATATTATTCGGACCTCTCAGTATAAAATTAACATGATGTTTTTTATCAAAATCAAGGTGGCCAGACCCTCTAATATTGAATTGAGCTGAATTGTATTGTTCATTACCATATTTGGTATTAAAGTACTCAATTCCCGCAAAAATTGGTAACCTCAGGTATGGATCCGCTTTTTTTGAGCTGTTAGAATACACCGGAATAGAGACTACATCATACATTGGGTTTCTACCTTCCAACTCTGCCGATAGGTCAGAGGTGGTCATCCAGCTTGCCTTATTGGTCACAGGAATATGCTGGCGAACCAGAATTTCCCTTGAAGTATTTGGTGCTAAAAACAGGGTATCTTTTTCGTTTAAAACCTGACCTTTTGAGCTACTCAATACAATTTTCTCCGTGGTATTTCCCAGATTTTGTAATAAAAAAGGAGTAACTAAGGTATCACCCTCTTTCACCCATTCTTTATGATCAAGTACTTCCAGTTCGACCTGAAATCTCTCTTCTACAGTAAGTATGAGCTTTTCAGTATATGCTCCTGAATTGGTATTTATCGTGAATTCGATTGGATACTTCCCGCTTAAGGTTTCTTTGGGTGTAGAGATGGTAAACATATACCTGTTACCATCCTTTCTTTCAAAAACTTTTTCAGATAAAATTCTCCAATTGGAAGGAATGAAAAATTGATGCTCAATTTTTGAAGTTTCTGAGCTTTTAAAATCGAAAAACAAGGTAGCATGAGCTCCCGGGCCTACACTCTCCGGCTGTCTGACCAGCTGAAGCTTATCGGTATTTTGTGCATTAGCCAGAAGGCTAGTCACAAAAAGGACCAATATGTAGGTATAGTTTTTCAAAAAAGCGTTTGGTTATGTTGTCGTCCGTCTCTTAAAAGAAAGAGTTTAAATATCGAGTGATACGTTGGAAGCAAATAAGTCCTTGCCATTATCCATGACCAAAACTGCCTCATAGCTTCCTTCCTCTAATGTCTCTAATGGTAGTGTAAAGTCAGAACACATTCTTGGGTAGACCCTTCTGCTCAAACCTTTAATGGTAGCTATTTGCTCACCTTCGTTATTATAAACCTCAAGGTACAATCTTACTTTCTCAGAGTACTCTCCTTCGTTTCTGACCTGAACTTCCAGTGAAGGCACTTCAGTTTCCGGCATTTGAATATCTGCAATCATCAAACTTGAAATCTCTTTAGTCCCCAGGTCTGCCACAACCTGAATTCCATATCTGATGATAGAGTTAACAGAGACTCCATTTGGCTGAAGCTCGGTGTATGGGTCGGTACCTTCTACCATGATCATCGACCAGTAAGAACCATTTTCAGCATTTTCGGGAGCATTAAGCTGATAGAAGAATGTAAACTCTTCATTTGCTTCCAGAACTTTCTCTTCAATGGTCATGCTGAGCCAATCTTCAAGAGAATATTTAAAATCTTCGTGTGGGGTGTAAGCGATTTTCTGACCACATTCTGCTATCAAATCCAGTTTATAAATCAGGATTTTGGTGGCCTTATCAGATTCGTTCTTTACAATTATTTTACCGGTATCTTCTCCTCCTTTGGTCAAACTATGAACATGCGTAAGACCGTTTTTGATCACAATGGATCCAAAGCTCAAAGGAGCTGAAAGCAGAAGGAGGATGAGAATTACAAAGTACTTTTTCATTTTTTGGAAAGCTATAGTTGGAAGAATTATAATAAGCTGGCAGGCAAATTTCCTGCCAGCTTGATTATATCTTAATTATCAACTAATGTGTAAGTTACCGTTACGGTAGTGTTCTTAGCTCTTAGGTCTTCATAATCTGTATCCAAGGCCTCGAAGCTGTACGTTAGCTGGTGACCATTATTTACACCTGTACCTGTATACGCAGATCCGATACCAGAGATAACTTCCTGATCAGTGGTAGAAAGTGTAACCTCACCTGCAGATGACCCTTTGGTACCTGCACCACCCGCTGCTGCTGCACTCGCTTTTACCTTGATAGTAACACCCTCAGGTAGAGCACTCGCCTTTACGTCTACTCTTCTAGAAGTTACTGCTGTCGGCAGAATAGAAGAATAGTTGATCCAAAGATCATCATTATCATCAGCGTCACTAATTTTTTCACCGGCCTCCAAAGGAATTGGCTGAGAAAAAGTGGAAGTGAAGTTTCTGGTAGCTGCTGTACCTGGCTCAATATCTAAAAGAGCAATGTTTGGTACTACTACTGTAATCTGATGATTGTCTGAGTTTGTGTCTTGTGCGTTTGCAATGTTGAAAGCACAGATAACAACTGTTGCTAGTGAAATGATTTTTTTCATTTTAATCAATTTTAAATTTTTTGGTTATTCCTAACTATTGAGGCGTTTATCGCCATTTGTGATTCGCTAACTAAATTCCAAAAAATGTGCCATTGATTGATTTAGAGTACACGTATATGATAAACGGTAGTGTTTGTGAGTTTCATACCGTTTAATCGTCAAATTCTTTCCAATAATTGATCCATTTTCCAGAAAATGGACGAGATTTTTAAAATGTTTTCGCTCTTCGAGAACACAATGATCAAGTCATTGTATATTGCTACCTACTTTTCACCTTCTTAAAGGATCTACATGTTTTCTATTTTCAGATCAAAAAAATCTGCAACCAATGCTTTTGATTTTCTACATACCGATATGCACTCTCATCTGTTGCCAGGTGTAGATGATGGGGCCGAGAATGCTGAGGATTCATTTGAATTAATTAACGGACTACATGAATTAGGCTTTAAAAAGCTGATTACCACACCTCATATCTATACTGATTTTTATAAAAATAGCAGAACTACTCTGCAGCCAGCGTTTGAAAAGATAAAAGAGAAAGAAGGGATACGGTATCCTGAAGTAGAGTTTCAATACTCAGCTGAGTATTTTCTGGATACTTTTTTTGAAGAAAAAGTTAAGAATAAAGAGCTTATTCCTTTTGGAGAAAACCATGTGCTCATTGAAATTTCTTTTGTTGGCTATTCGCCAATACTAGAAGAAACAGTTTTTGAGCTAGTGATGCAGGGTTATAAACCTATTTTGGCACATCCGGAGAGATACACCTATCTGGCAAAATCATTTCAGAAATTCAGGAAATTAAGGGAATTGGGCTGTGAGTTACAATTAAATATCAACTCGCTTGGAGGCTATTATGGAAAAGCCTCTGAAGAAATGGCCCATCGACTTATGGAAGAGAAGCTAGTGAGTTACCTGGGTACAGATATGCATCACCTTCGTCATCTGGACTTTATGAAAAAAATGGGGAGTAATAAACGCCTGATGAAAGAACTCAGGTCTTATGATTGGAAGAATGGTGAACTCTAATTACCTGTTAATAAGCATTTTCTTCACCTTTAAGCATATTATAGACGGTCATAAAGATAATTTTAATATCTAGCCAAAAGGTCCAGTTTTCAATGTACCATATATCAAACTCTACCCTTTTTTGCATGGCTTCTTTGGTCTTCGTTTCTCCTCTGAAACCATTGACCTGAGCCCAACCTGTTATACCAGGTTTTACCCAATGTCTGACTAAATAACTATTTACCTCATCCTTGGTTCTAAGATTATGTTCATGTGCGTGAGGCCTTGGACCAATTACTGACATATTTCCTAAAATAACATTGATGAATTGAGGGAGCTCATCCAAATTAGATTTTCTTAAAAATGCCCCGATTTTGGTAATTCTGGGATCATTCTGTTTAGCCTGATTAAACTTATTATCCTTGGTTACATCCTTACTCTCAGGCTTCATTGAGCGAAACTTATAACATTTAAACTTTTCTCCATTCTTACCCCACCTATCTTGTTTAAAAAATACGGGACCTTTTGAATCAAGCTTTATGATGATTGCCATGATTGGTATTAACCAACTCAAAAGAAAAATAAACACCAAAACGGAAAAAATGATATCAAAAAAGCGTTTCAACATTTTCCAATGTTGCAATTGCAAAGGCTCTGAACGCAAGGTTATTAAAGGGTAATTCCCGAATACCTGAAATTGTGCACGATTTAAATAAAAGTTATCAAAATTAGGAACAAACTTCATCCGAATCCCTTTGGCCTCACAAAAACTAAAAAGCTCATTAAGTAAAACTTTGTCTAAACTTTCAGTGGTTACAATTAAGTCATCAACCTTCGAATTGAGATTATTCGAAAAAAACTTTCTTAAGTCACCCAGATATGTATACGGACTATCCAGCTCCTCTTCTTTTGCCAATACACCCAAGACCTTCATTCCGTAATGAGGACTTTGATGAATGAGGGATATGAGGTTTTCAGTAATTTGATTATATCCCACAAAAACAACGTATCTTTTATTGCCTCCATGGGTTCTGTAATAGAGTAGTGCTTTCTTTTCTATGTAGTTTTTAAGGATTAGGGAGCCCCCTAATACACATCCGAAATACAGTACGAACGTTCTTGATTGGTCGGTACTGCTTAGTAAGAAAAATACCTGCCCGGCAATAAGTAATTGAATAACCGTATTTTGAAGAATCAGAAGCAATTCTCCAATGTATTTTTCTGTTCTAAACTCATCATATAAGTTGGTTATTTTGGTACTGAAATACCAACCAAAAACCTGAATTGCCATCATTAATAGTGATTCATTCCCGAAACCTCTTCCGCTAAGTTTACCTGCGACAAGAAAGGAAATTATCAGAATGATCACATCTGTAAACAATTTGACATATGCCATTTTCTCAACTCTGGCAATCATAATTCTTTATAACTTATTATATGATTTGGTTTGGTATAACTTAGCCTAAACCCCATACGAGCCTTTAAAAAATTTCACCTTAAAACAGGCCTATTCGCTTTGTAATTCTGAGTTTACAAATTCTTAGCTTAAGACAATACAACATGAATTTATAAATGCCTGAAAGTATTGTAAATCAAAGACACAACAATACTACAATAACCTTATTATAAGACCATTAAAACACTATCATCTATCAATCGACAGAATACGTTTGCAGATTTTAAACTTTCCTCTAACTTAGTTTTGTTATATTTATTTTATCCTAAATAATTATTATATTTAGTTTTCAATTCAAAACTTTACAGCCATGAACAAAAACGATAATTATGTTCTTAGTCTATGGGGAAGGTTTAGTGTTTTATTAATCCTTATCACAGCCGTGTACTTAATCATTTTTTAATTGTTTAAGTAATAGACATGAAGTTGACGAAACCTTCTTGACAGATCATTATACGTCCTGAAGGTTTCGCCTATTTTAAAACCCCTGGAGTAGACATACTGAAAAGGGAAGTCACTTTCTGTTCTTACCCGAAATCGTTGGTTTTGATAGATTTTACCAGGCCAAAGTCTGAACGCCAAGTCCACGCCAATTGTGGCTCCATTTTGACTAAGAATTCCGAAAAGGCCTACTTCAGCTCTTTTGAATTGTCGAATAAAATCTGCTCTGAAGCCCTTATCACCATACAAAAACTGACCTCCCGTTAGTTTGAGGCTTAAATCCTGTTTAGGAAATCGATAGCTCACATGGCCCAATACACTTAATTCATCTAATGGAGTATATTTAAAAGATTTCGGATAAAAATAGTAAAAGCCTGTATAAGAACCCTTTAGACCAAAAGACCAGCTTTTATCTAGGGGGAATATGTGATATTCCAGATTGAAACCATATCTATCTTGAAAAAAAAGGCCGGCTGATAAATCTACAAATGAGTTGGAACCTACTTTTCTGAAAAAGTCAATATAGGATGGAGCCCATCTTAGGTTTAAAGGCTGCTGATCTATATCATTGATCAGAGGGATATGCAAACCACTATATACAGCTAATCCAGGTAGTAAAATGATACTGGTGGAAAGGTTAATACCCGTTTTACTCTCTACCGCTTGTAGTTTATTGCCATAAATTGCTCGGTAATCTGGTCTTATCCAAAAATCTAACTTGTAATCTTTAAAAGTCTTTATGCTGGATTTTGGAATTTCAGTTTCAGAAACCTTCCATGTTTTTTGAGACTTTGTAAATGTTCCCATGGGTACTCCATGATGCATTGGAGCTAAGCCGGCAATGTGAGCATATTCGTCTGTGATATAACCAAAATACTTCTCATAATCTCGATGAACCCTTTGTTCAAAAACGAAAATAGAATCATGTAAAGATACATTTTCAAGATCTTCAAGGCTTTGAGCACAAGTGGTGTATCCTGCTAAAACAATACACACTGCTTGAAATAGAAAAACTGACCTTCTTAGCACGAACTTCTCTATCACATTAGTTATTTAGAGACTGTTGTAGCGATATGCCATAAGAAAACTGATCAAAGTTTAATACGGAAACTTGCAGGTTTATTCGCTTAAAAAATAGTGCATGAAGTCCTGTGTTCATTTTCTGGCCATCCCACTCCATCATTAGATGAATGTGATCAGCATATCCGACTTTAATACCTCCGAAAAGGCCCGTCAGATAATTATTACCGTATCTATCTTCAGACTTTTTTTGTAATTCGAAATTGGAAAAAATATTTCCATTGTTCAGATTATCTTCATCTCTGTAAAAATAATACGGGCTACCAAAGCCAGCGGTTAAAGAAGCCTCCCATTTCTTGTGTGTTATGGATTTAGTAGCAACTAATACATGAGTTTGTAAAGCTGCATCAATAGTAAAAGGTGAAGACATTATCAAGGCCATAGCAGGTCTATAACGTTTCTCTTTTATAAGCTGTAGGCGTAAATCTAATTGCCGATCTCCCAATGCCTCTTTTTTTACCCTTTTGCCATTCTCTCTACCTTGAAGCAGAATAAACGTCAGGTTTAAACCAGGCAATAGGGCCAAATCAGTATAGAGGATTTGTTCTGACCATATTTGATTTTTTCTCAAACTGTAATTGATTGGGTTATAGTTATAACCCACAGTCCATGTCCCATCGGTTACCTTCTCAGCATCTGGAATGTAAATGAGACCCTGCTTGCCGGAAAGATTTCTCTGGGCACGGCATTCTCTCCCTGTAAGAAGGAAAAGGCAGGCCAGTAGTAAAAAATACTGACCTGCTGAACTTACATTTTGACGATTCAAAATTGACGAGTATATCTTAGTTAGATCCGCCCTGATTATGGCATGAGTTTACTGCAGCTTGATAAATGCCGGTGATTCTAGCTAACTCTGCATCATATACGCTCTGGATAGCCGCTAGCTGAGTATCTCTGGCCACACCCGCTTTACTGATCTTCTTGTCTCTTTTTATCGCATCTGCAGATAGCTGTTTTGCCATCTGACCATTAAACTTAGCGATATCATCTGCTAATTTTGAGAACATGATCAACTTCAATAAAGACTTGGTGGTGGCATCCATTTCTGTATTGGCATCAATATTTACTATCAAAGATAATATCAAGGCTGTTCTATCTTGAATTTTACCTTGCCACTTGGCCGTAGAAGCGGCAATATCTGTATCATATTCTGAATTGATAGTAGTCACGCGAGTATTATATGTATTTGTAACAGCGGTCTCCTGCGTAGTTTTTAAACCATCAAGAGTGGCTTTGGCAGGATCAAAAGCTGCCTGAGCAGCATCTGTACATTCATCCTGGATGCCCAAATTAACCTCAGTTGGACCATACAGGTATTCAGCTTTCTGAGGATTATCTGTAGCTCTTTTTCTGGCAGAAACATCCTCACCATCTACCGTAGGATCTACTACCGTACTTAAAAAGGCATCTAGAGCCCCAGATGCCAATACGGCGTCTATCGTACTCTGAGCCTCTGCAGGAAGCGAGCCTCCGGCGGCTAGTTCATTTACAGCGTTCTCATCCATTACAGCCAAAGTAGCCTCAATATCTTCAGCTTCTACAGTACTACTGATAGCTGAACTAGCCGTGCTTAGCTCTGCAGTCACTTCACCATTCGCAAGGCCCGAAAGTGCCGCCTCTGCAGCTTCAGATTCTACTGTTTCTGCCTCTGTAGAAGTAGTAGCCTCCGGCTCTACCTCCTCTACCTCTTCTAACTCTACCTCTCCGAACTCTTCTTCGAAATTGTATTCGATTGGTTCGTCAATCGGGTCCTTTTTACAGCCTCCCAGTACCAATAGAGAGACCATGGCTGTAAAAGCCATCATTCTAAACATCCCTGTTTTTTTCATGATAATTAAATTTAAAAAATGGATCACTCAATGCCATCCTTTTGCTTATCAGAGGCCTCGTGAATAAAAAAGTATAATTGAAAGATTGAATTACTTTTTGGATTACTGCTTTGGTGTTACTGCGTGAGAACAGGCCTAAACACTTTACTTCTACCTTAAATAAACTAACCTATATTTATATACGTAGACTTTTAGCCATAACTGTCACTTCCTATCTGTTCTAATTTGAGTACTCGTTTTAAGCCAACAGAATAACTCATGTATCAGAGCACCGAGAATAGCCCCGGCCCCGGCCCAGAGAATATCACGAATATCAAAATGACGAGCAGGTAAGAATAATTGACCCAATTCTACAAGGGTGACCAATACAATGGCTATAAGCAAAACCTTAAGCAAGGCTTTCATAAAAGGCAACCTACTATTTAGAGCTCTTAAACCTACACCTAAGAATACGAAGGGCACCGCTGTACGCATGTTATAATTCTCATCCACCCATTCCCCTAATTCCCCTGGAAATAAACCCGTTTCCTTAAGTTGTGGACTGGGGAGCCAAGAGAACACAGCAATAATAATGGTTAGAATGAAACATATAATTAACCAAAGCTTCGGTAGCATTTAGTCCTTTAATCCTAATTTAGAAAACTCAGTTTGGCGGTACCCACGATTAAATGTCAACTTAAATTTTTCAAGAACAATGAGGTAGATAAACCTTGAATTGGTATAAAAGTATCTCTTAAATAATCTCTTGGGTTCCTGCATGAGCCTAAAAAGCCATTCCAAAGCAAATTTCTGCATCCAAAGTGGAGCTCTTTTTTGCGTACCTGCGAATACCGGAAGTGCCCCTCCAATCCCAATCATAGTCGCGTTTATTTTACCCTTCATAGATGCCATCCATTTTTCTTGCTTAGGGCATCCAAGAGCCACGAATAATATCTTTACTTCTTCTTTGTTTAACTCATTGATATAATCTTGTTGCTCCTTATTTGTTAGGGCTCTAAAAGGTGGCGAAATAAAAACAGGACTTGGCAATCCAGGAAACTCCTGAATTAATTTATCAGATACAATTTTTAAATCCTCCTCTGTGGAACCATAGAAGCCAACTTTCAATTGTTGTCCATCGGCCTTATTAATTAACGCCGGAAGTAAATCCATACCTGCCACTCTTTCCTGATCAATACCGTAAAGCCATTTCAATGCGAGACATAAAGGTTTGCCATCTGCAGTCACGATATCTGCATAATTAACCAGTTCTAAAAAGTTTAGATCGTCTTGAGCTTCAATGAACATATGAACATTTGCCACACAAACATAATCTGACCTAGACTCAGTTAAAATTTGATTAACAATGTTATCAAAAGACTTTAAGGTAATATTAAAATTAAGAAAGTTTGACACTTTAGTTTTCTATTACTCCTTCGTAAATAGCCTTAAGTTTTTCAAAGTTTGTTTCCGGATTATATTTTAACTCATACTCTTTTCTTGCACCATCATACAAATATTGATAATCAGTACTGTCAAATTCATTAACTATTTTGCTAAGAGAATCAGTATTACCAGTCTCAAAGTGTAATCCTGTCTTCCCATTAATTACAATTTCATTTACATTATCGATATCTGAAGAAATAACCGGAGTACCGCATGAATATGCTTCCAAGATAGTCATTGGCATTCCTTCATACCAGATAGATGGAAAAATCAATGCTTTACAGTTTTTCATCAATTGAATTACCTCTTCCTTACTCCTCTGCCCTAAAAAAGTGATATTTGGATAATCACTAGATGCATTTTTCAGTACCTCTTCTAATGGGCCTGATCCTACGATATCGATAGGATGAGATAGCTTTTTAAAAGATTCAATAAGGGTATCTATTCCTTTTTCTTTGGATAATCTACCGACAAAAAGATAAGAATTTGCTCTTGATTCAATTTGAGAATTACCAAAATCAGCAACAAAATTGGGTTTAACGACACAATTCTTCAAATCAAGCTTTAAAGAGGAGCTTGCAATCTTCTTCTGAGCAAATTCGGTTAAGAATATATATTTAGAAATTTTACTTGTCCAAGTCCCCTTTACCTTGTGAAGACCTGTGATTAAGTTTAACTGAGCTGTCTTTAGTCTGGACTCTTGAAAACAGGCATTTTTTATTCCATATAAAGGAAGTGTTTTATCAATACATTTTTCACAAACTGCTCCATCTCTAAGTAAAGTAGCAGCATTACATACTAACCTGTAATTATGAACAGTCATTATCACCGGAACATTTAACTCTTTAGCAGCATACAGTATTGATGGCGAAGCAGAATAGAACAAATTATGTATATGTATAACATCCGGTTTAAAAGAAGTTATTTTTTCAAGTACCTTTTTGTAAGAAACGGTATTGTATATACTTGAACTAAAAAGAAGTACTTTATTCTTTGGGAGGCTGTCATTCTCAAATCCTAATATTTCTACTTTTAGACCATGACGCTTGAGTAACTCATACTCTTGATTTACCACTGAATCTTCTCCACCTTTATGTTTATAAGTGTTATGTATTATGAGAAGCCTCATTTAATAAGGTTAAGTATTTTATACTTGATTCTCGTTTTAAGAGAGTAAGGCTGTACAAATTTTTTAATTATTCTGTGATTTAATATATATGAGTCCTCAAAAATGAAACTCTTTGTGTCACTAGTATCAAGGTTAGTTTTAAACCTTGCTGTCATTCCATTTGTATGCGTAGCTTCTTTAGAATTTAAACCAATGTTTATCACTTTAGACTTGACGGGGTGAACAGAAAAGAGTTGATACCGGAATTGGTGAAAACAGAATCGAATAGCCCATGAGTTTATTTTACCTTGATCTTGCTTTTTAAGCATGTGAGTCATATCTGAGCCCATAAGATTAAATTTTCTTTGTGCTTTTTTGTCTTTAATAAAAGAATCGTAGTCTTTCATTGCCCAGTCTATTTCATCCCATCTATTCTTCCAGGTAGCCCATCCCCAGGAAGAGGATCTATAAGTAAAGTAGGTATCAAACTTGTATGTAACATTTACACCAATTGGAGATGAGTAACCACAGATGGAGAGAACTCTCCGTGAGTTTTTATAAAAACTTAGAGCCTGATTCATAAATGACAGGAAGTTTGTACTTACTACCAAGTCATCTTCAAGAATAATAGTAGAATCATATTTTTCAAGCATGTCGCCTATACCATCTATTATGGAAGCAGCGAGACCTTTATTCTCAGATGAAAAAATAAGAGTAACTGATCTAAACCCATTAATTTTTTCTATATACTCCCTAACTCTAGATACTAATGCGATTTCCTTTTCATTTCTCCCGGCATCAGAAAAAACAAAAAGATCAGTCCACTCAGCTTCTTTATTTAACAAAAGAGAATTTATTGTCTTTTGTAAAGTATCTACCCTTTTAAAGGTAAATAATGCAACTGGTGCTAAATTCATAATTAAAAAAGCTGAGATTCAGAATTAGTTCACTACTTCACAATACAACTGGGAATACCGTTTCGAAACAGCAAATGAACTAAATTTTGAAATCACTTCGTTTCTTAGTTCTATTGACTGATATTTAGATTTGTTATCTATCATGAACTGCATTGCTTGAACAAGTTCATTAGTTGACTTATCTATTAAAATCCCGTTAAATTCGTTAACGATATCTTCTGGACCTCCAGATCTAGTCGCTATTACCGGAATCCCACAAGAGAGTGCTTCTATCAAGACAACACCAAAAGTTTCAATATCACTTGGCAAAACAAAACATCCTGCTTGTTGCATTAAACTTTTCACTTCTTCTCGGTTTGCGACTCCAAAGAACTGAACCTTGTTTGACATTTTATTCTCACTGACTTGTTCTTTCAAGGTTTGAGAAAGATTTCCTTCGCCAGCAATTATTAATTCAATATTTTGATTGGAATGTGAAAGAATAGTAAATGCTTCAATTAACCTGTCTAATCGCTTTTTGGAGACTAAATGACAAACAGAGAGAAAACTGAATGACGAATCCTTTTTCTCAGTCTCAGATGAGAGATTAAAAAAATCAGTATCGATGAAGTTTGGTATGACCTTAATTTTGTGAATAGGTATATTTAACTTTTTAGATAATGTGTCTTTAAAAGGAGTACTAACCGCTATGACTTCATTTGCAGACAGAAAAACATTTCTAAGCTTTCTGATTAAACTATCAGATAAAGGTTGATTACTATATCCTGTGGCGTGCTCTGTTAAAACATATGGAATACCAAAATCATTTTTTACATTCATAGCAACCACCCCAGCACCGATGGCACAATGAGCATGAATTATATCTGGGAATCCATACCTTTTGAAATATGCCTTACACATATTAAAGCATGCATTTATCCAAAGTCTACGTCCAGGTCCTAGATCAAACTTTGTTCTCAATAAATTTACTCTATGCTTTCTTATTGTTCGAATTCCATTTTCTATTTCATCTGTAACATTAAACCTGTATTTATAGAAATTTGTGAAACTAATTTCTTTCAAACTTCTTAACTCAGGGTATATAATATCCAACCTTCTCACATTTTTTGAAATGGCCTGACTTTGTTCTTGAAAAAAAATACCTTTCAAAGGATCCTCTGCAACAGGATAAAACGATGGGAGAACAAGTACCTTAAGATCTTTAGATTGCATTAGGAACTTGTTTTAGTGCTTCATCTAAAAACTCAAACGAGTAGGACCTTAAAACCTCCAGTTTCTTATGCACTGCTATAAAATCAATTTCCTCTCTCCAATCACTACGACTATAAATTTCGTCATAATCATTATAAAACCTATTTTCTAAGTTTAAACTCTCTAAAAGTGATTTCATTCTACCTACTCTTTTAGGATTTGCAGGCATAGCGATAAACTGTTTCTTAAAGATTATGGCGAATACCATACAATGAAAAGAGTCAGTTATTATAAATGCAGAATTATATAAAGAGGAGAGCCACTTCTCTACTCTTGGAATTGGGATAGATAAGATTCCCTTATGCAACACATTGTCATTAAGAGAAACCGGTTTAGTTAACGTTTCACCTGAAAGATATTTTAAAACATCAAGCCATTCACCACCTTTTTCGAACTTATAACCCACTAAATTCTCGTTTTTATTTAAAGCAGGTTTAATTAATCCAGAATAGTCGTTTAACAATAGTGTAGGATCCAGAACATTATGTGCTTCAATGTTAAACTTAGATTTCAAGATGTTAAGTCCTTCCTTCTCTCTTATCCCAATGGCTAAAAACTTTCCTAAATATCCAGCTATTTCTTGTTCTCTTTCTCCAAGATTCCAATTAGACAAACCAAAACTAGCGGCATAAGCCATTCTTGAAATACTACCTTCCAAAAAGTTAAAAAAATAAATCCCCAGATCATCTTTAGTTATGTCATAATTCCAAACTTGATCACTTCCCACAATAAATAAGTCTGCTTTTGGCTGTTTTCTTTGCAAATCCTCAAATGAATTGTACAAACAACTTTCAAGAGGCAACTTTTCTGTTCTGAATTTATCTAGTCTTTTAGTGTATATGTAGTTTCTTAATTTGGCCTTAACACTTCTTGAAAGACTTGTTTTGTGTAGGTTAAAATTTAGTAATTCAACCGAATGTCCTTTACTTTTCAAAACCGAACTAAGAGCATAACACTGTAGTAGAGCTCCATAGTTATTTGCCTTATGGAAAGTTAGTATTGAGATTTTCACCGCAATGATTAAAGTTAATTATTTCTTAGTTCTACTGATCAAGAAAAGCCCCAAGGCTTGGATTCCAAAAATCCCTGTTCGGTAAAGTTCAGCAGTGGTAAAACAAGCAATGAAAATGTACAGAAAATAAGCACTTAGGTAATACTGACTTCTATCAGTTTTTATAATTATCGCTTTTATTACTATCCAAAGGAAAAACAATGTTGTGATTAAGCCATAAATAATTGCAAAGCCAACTATTCCTAAATCGGCAAATATGTAACCATAAACTTTTGACCCATTATTCGTCAGTTTTCCATATTTACTATTTTCTTGAGGAAACCCGTTACCAAAAAGTAAACTAATCTCATCTATGTTTACCTTTTCCATGTAAAATTTAAACGTACGTTTTCTAATGTAGTCATCTCCAGAATTCAATTGGTTTAGGCTAATCTCTGTCATACTAGATATATATCTTTCAACTTGCTGAATTCGGAGAATAGGCAAAAAAAGAATTATGGCAACTGCAATATTCCTAAAGACATGAAAAGGCCTTTTTGCTAGCTTTATTACTAAAAACAGAGATGAAATTAAACCAGATACAAGCAGTGTTCTAAAACCGAGCAGAAATAGGAAAAACATTCCTAGGCAATAGAATAGAAAAAAGGCAACTTTTCTTTTTAAAATAAATCTATTCAGAGCCATGAAAGTAGACAACATGAGAAATCCTGCCCCTTCAATGCGAAAACGTAATAGACCTCGATCAATTTCTTTAATACTACCGTAATCCAAAATCTTTATTGGAAACAAGAAATATTGAAGTGCAAATAGAACCATATAAACTATTGAAAGGATAAATATTACCCTTTCAAGCCAATCGACATTCAAAATTCTTTTTTGAAGCTGAAAATAGATAAGAAGATAAAAGAAATATCTCATGGCTACAGAAGTGGATATAAAATCCTGGCCGTGATAAAAAAAACATGAAGTTATACTAATTACAAGTCCTGTAAAAAGACCATAAAACAAATATTTAAAAGGGTCTTTATGCGAATATTTCCTTCGTTGACTTTTGAGGTCGAAAGTAATTATTGTAAAACCAATTGCATCTAGCACAAAATAAAGAGACGAACCAAATTTATACGTAAGGCCATAAATATGAATACTGCAAAGTATAGTCAGTATAATTAGAAGGTTTGACTTTTTCATTCCAGGCCAATTAACCTATCGTAGTCAAAACTTTCTCAATTGGAAATCGTTTTGATAAGGCAATTTTAAATTCATTAGGTGGAACTCCACATGAAATCATAGCAATAAAAACCTCAGAGGAGGGTACACTTAAAAGTTTTCGTATTTCTTTATCTTTTTTGCTATCATGGCTACAATTCAAAATACACGCTCCTATTTTATTATAGTGTAGAGAATAAAGCATATTTAAAGCGTGTATTCCACCATCAACATAGGCCTGATTTCTTTCACCGAAATTACAATAAACAGAAACATCAGAGGTTATGACAATAAGCTTATCCGTTAAATGACCAAATCCTCTGTTTCCTCCTTGAAGTTTCAAAATACTATTTATAAGTCCTTTTTGAGTAATTAAGTATACTCTACAGGCTTGCCTGTTGCATGCTGAAGGTGAATTTTGAGCTAAAGAAATAGCTTCGGTTATATCCTTCATAGGTATTGACTCAGAAGAGTAATTCCTTAGACTATGACGAGACCCAGAGAATTCTTTAAAATCACTCCCACTTTTACTGAAATAATATTCTCTACTCATAACGGACTGCTTACTTACGTCAATTTTTTTTGATACTTCCTTTTTCAAATTATCAAATAACCTTTCTGTTTCCAGCTCCAGGACATAATTTAACAGAGTATGTGTTTCAAAATACTCATGTAATACTTTTAACGCATGAGTTAATTGAGAGTCAGAGTCTCCGAATGACTTTAAATGCAATCGACAATCATTTATAAGGTGCCTAATCCTTGGCTGTCCAAAACCAACTTTCATGTCAGGCATCGTCAATCCTTTTTCAATGACATGATAGTTTCTAATTATTGAGGCAATAAGCTTTTTTTGATCATTTCTATAATTTACCAAGCTCGAAAATGATAGGTAGCGATTAAAGTCGTACAAATAGTTATTTAAAAGCTTTAAACCAAAGACTATTTTCTTGATAATTTCCTTGATTTCTCCAAGTATGATTTTAAACATCATTTCCGTAGTCTATTGAACAATATTGATTTAATCCTTATTCCCATATTTTTGTTTAAAGTTCTTGTTATCCATAAAAGCATAATAACAACAAGTAGACTATTTAATATATAATTTAGGGGTGAAGAAACTAAATATGACGTACAGAGAGCACATGAAATAAAACCAACAGAAATTGTAACTATTGTAACAACAAGTTTGGAGGCTTTGAAATGAAAAAGACGATTACATAAGATCCAAGTCAGAGTTAAATAAATGACATAAGCAGAAAAATAATTCATACCAAGACTTTCGTATCCGAAAATCTTATCAAAAAATATTAGTAATAAGTAATCTCCGAACCAGAATATGGCCTGAGCTATTGTATACATAAGGGACTTCTTATTTACCATAAGTAAATGAGAAAACGGGTAACCTAAAACTCTTAAAAAGACTCCAAGTATCTGCCATTTTATTATGACCTGTCCTTCTCTAAAACTACTCGAATACAACAATTCTAAAATTATGTCAGAAAAAGAGATTATAAACACCACACCCACACTTGCTATTAATACCCCAAGTTCAATTTGTTCATTAACCAGATTAATCATTTTTAACTTCTCACCAATTAACTTACTCAATCGTGGCATAAAATCAACTCCCATAGCTGATAAAAGAACACCTACATATAAATTAGAAATTGTCCAACTTGCTTGATAGACTCCGACCACACTTAAATCGTAATTCGATACTAAATAAGTACGAGTTAAATATGTAGCAACAGCAGCAATAGCAGCACTTCCGCTAAATCCAATTCCTAGTCTAATTAACTCTTTACTTTCGGCTTTGAAGTCAACCATACTTGGGATTATTCTTCTTAATCCATTCTTTCTTAAAAAGACATAACTAATTACTACTCCAATTATACTTATTACCAAGAAGGAAATTGGGATTCCATCTTCATCCAGGTAATATATCAGCCCAATAACTAATACACTTGCTATTACCGCAGTAATAATTTGGGAAAATGCTAAACCTCTTATATCTCTAATTCCATTTAGTATTGCCTTATTATTGATAAAGAAGCCTTGAAAAAAAATAGCAATTCCGACTATTACTATACCATTCTTATACTCTCTAGTATTAAACAAAGATGAACTAATCTCATTTGACCAAATAATTATAAGAATCAAAGAAATTACGGAAAAACAACCAACTAGAGTTCTAACTATAAATATTGACTTGGCCGTTTCTTCAGAATACTTACTTTTCTTTGCTATTTCACGAACACCACTTTGATTCACTCCCAATGAGGAAAAAGAAGAAACCATTTCTGTAAGAGTTTGATACATTCCCCAAATACCGAAACCTATCGTACCAAGATAATAAGCTATTATTTTATTCCTTAACATTCCAAGGCCAAGTTGGAATACCTGCACTAATGCAATGATTCCACTTGATTTTGCGATACTTTTATAATTCGAATTTGAAGTTTTTGATTTTTCCTTTGTTGAAACTACTTCCATTCTACATCTCTTCTTAAAATCTTTGCTGGAACACCTCCAACAAGACATTTTGGGGGTATAGATTTATTAACAACTGAACCAGCCGCAACTATGGAACCATTACCAATTGTCACACCCTTTAATATTGTTGTATTAGTTCCAATCCAAACATTATCTTGAATAACAATCTCTTTGCTATTTGAATATTTTTTATCGATTAATTCATGAGCATCTGAGTCCCACATTGTTACGTTTTCCGATATTCTCACATTATTTCCGATAGTTATTCCCTTAAAGCACCTAATTCTACAAAATCTATTTATAAAACCTGAACCAAGATTTAGCCTGGCATTCGAAGCAAGTATAACATGTGTACCGGGCCTGATTATAAATGTGTTATTACAAATAATAGTAGAATTTGGGTGCATCTCCAAATAGGATGCAAAAGGTTCTTGGAATGTAGTTCCTTTACCAAATTGTAAAGAACCTTTCTTAATACTAATCATGGAAGTTTTGTGAATATTAGTTTTAGATTTTCTGTAAACTAGTATCGATCCAAATGAACGATTCCCTTTGACTGAAAAATTTAAAAAGAATGTATTCAAAATTCGTAACCCGCTTAGAAAGTATAAAAAATTCAATTTTATAATGTTAGTTAGGTATTTCTTTCCAGTGAAAACCGAAAGTTTAGAAAAGAAAATATAAACGATTTATCATCAACTACTTAAAAAAGAATAAGGAAAGATATTTATTAAAAATCAAAATTTGGTTTACGGTCTATTTTAATTTACTCAGTCGGACTATATTATCATAGAGGAGTTTCATCTTGTTTCCAGTTGTACCCTTCTGGTAACTATAGCTATAACCATAACCATAACCATATTCAGCATTACGCGTGTAATCCACTGCATTAAAAAGGACATGCATTGATGAAAACACTTCCTTTTCTTTGATCTCTTTCACCTTAGGCAATAATGCCTTTGGGGACTTGTTTTGACGTATTACATAGAAGCAAACATCTGATAAAGGTGCCAGTAATACTGCATCTGTGACAAGGCTGGTAGGTGGTGTATCCAGTAAGATATAATCAAAAGTCTTTTTCAAACCATTTACCAGTTCTGTCATTTCAGGTTTTGCGAGTAGTTCAGATGGGTTAGGCGGTATGGGTCCTGCCGGTATCATATATACGTTAGAAATTTGCGTAGCTAAAATGAGTTCATCTGCCTCTGCTTTCCCTGCCAGATAATTGGTTACGCCTTGTTTATTTTTCAGTGATAAATATTCATGAATCATGGGTTTGCGTAAGTCCAAACCTAAGATCACCACTTTCTTTCCTAATAAGCCTAAGGAAGCGGCTATATTTCCGGTAACAAAACTTTTCCCCTCACCAGGGACACTACTGGTAATGGAGATGACCTTTCCTAAAACGCCATCCTTCTTTTCATCAGAGAATAAGTAGGATAAATTAGAACGGATCATTCTAAACTGCTCAGAGACAAAAGAGCGGCTATTTACATTTAGTATTTCTCCCTTTTCTTCTTTTGGTTTGATCCCAATTTCACCAAATACAGAGAGCCCGGTTTCTTTTTCTATTTCCTTCTTACTCTGTACAGTATACGTCATCAATTCTTTACCATTGATGTAGGCAGCAGGTATTACCAAGCCCAATAGTAAACCCATTAGTGCCACTATTTTATTTTTGGGCTTAACGGGTTGGTTGGAGGTATAGGGTTGATCTACCACACGGCTATCGGTCACTGTACTGGCATAACTTAAGGCCGTCTCCTCTCTTTTTTCAAGCAGAAGAAGGTAAAGGTTCTCTTTAATCCCTGCCTGTCTTTTTATTTCTACATACTGTCTTTCTTTACGAGGAATAGCTGAGATAGATGATTCCAGTCTGCTGTTTAGCGTTTCTAATCCACTTTTAGTGACTTGTAAACTTGCCTTTTGGTTTCTAATATTCTCACGAATGGCCTGCTTGATATTGGCTTGCTGGGTTTGCAGCGTTTTCAAGAAGGGGTTATTGGCTGTGGTGGTACGTGCCAGTTCTTCTCTTTCCAGTTCCAATTCTGAGAGCTGATTGATATAAGAGGTAATTATTGGGTCACTAACCATAAGGGCCCCGGGGCTTACGCTGGCGTATTGGTTGGAGCTTAGATATCTTTCTACACCATCTAAAACCCGAAGCTGAATATCTACCTCATTTAGTTTGGTATCATTGTCTTTTACTTTCTCTAAGAAAAGATTGGCTTCAGTACTTAAATCGGTAATTCCGGCAGAACGGCGGTATTGCTCTACGTCTTGTTCTACATCACCCAGCTCAGAAGTGATAAGTTTAAGACGGTCTTCTATAAAGTTAAGGGTGTTCGTGGCTTCTCTGTTTTTATCTTCCAAAGAAGCAAAGGCATACTCATCCAAAAGTTTGCCTAAAATCTGCTTCCCTTTCTTAGGTAGGGCATGCTCCATACCCAGCTTGATCACCGTACTTTTTTGATTGACCAGTTCTGCAGTAAGTCCCTCAATCATACTAGAAACTTTAGCATCTCTATTGGCAAAGTGTACTTTAATATAACGGTCTGTACTTAGCTTCTCTGCAGAGCTGTCTACCTGAAAAACTCTAAATGCTCCGTACTTACTGTTCACCAGGTCAGAATATAAGAATTCTCCCATGAGGTCTTTATTCTGGTCTAGCATAGCATACTTTGAACTATCCAATGGCTCTATATACAAGTGATTCTGATACCCAAAGCTTGAAATATCTGCGGCGTTAATTTTTACAGGACTACTTGAATGGAGCTCCACATCACGTATGTTTCCTTCATGCCAGTAGCTTACCGTAAGGTTAAGGCCATCTACTACTTTTTCCATGAGGGTTCTAGAGCGTAATACCTCAATCTCATTTTCCACGAGCTTAGAGCCACCGAGCATACCGAGTTCTTCCAGCATTTCAGTGCCACCGGTTAGGCCTTTCTCCTCATCTTTCACCAATAAAGTGGCAGAGACATCATAAATAGGCGTACTATACCGCAAATACAAAAAGGCTAAAATGCTACAAATAACAACTGATAGCACAAACCAATACCAGTTTCTCAGGTATTTAAAAACAAAGTCACGCAGGTTAAAGTCATCTTCTTCTTCCTGCCAGATGTTTAAATCTTGATTATTCATTCGTTGAGTTCAATATAGTATGTACCCTTCGGTGTCTGCTCCGCTGGCTTTGCCCCTACTCAGGGTACTTGCTTTTCAATTTAATTTTCTCATTCTGATGACTGAGGAGAAGGGCTGGTTTCAGCCTTGATCTCGAAGGCATCACTGCTTGGTACCCTTCGGTGTCTTCTCTGCTGGCCTCGCTCATACTCAGGGTACTTTTTTTTCATTTCTACTTTTCTTCTTCTGATGACTGAGGAGAGAGGAGGAATTGTGCGAGGGTCTCGAAGGCATCCCTTGTCGAAATGAAGCCATCCTATACGGTACCCTTCGATGTCTACCCTTCCTGCCTCGCTCCTACTCAGGGTACTTTATTTTCGTTTAATTTTCTCCTTATCCGATGACTGAGGAGAAGGGCGGGTTTGCGTGAGGATCTCGAAGGCATCCCCCTCCTACAAAACCAAATTCAATAACACCGCAATAGTAGTTGCTATACCTGTAAATATCGGTACGAGTTGAACACGTTGTTCGGTATTGGTTACTCTACCTTTAATTGGTTCAATATAAATGACGTCACCGTCTTCAATAAAGTAATACGGACTGTTAAACATGGTTTGGTTCAGTAAGTTAACTTTTCCCACCTCACGCACGCCATTCACATTTCTTATGACTGTTACAGAATCTCTTTTTCCATAAATAGTCAGATCTCCAGCCATAGCAATAGCCTCCGGGAGAGTTGTCCTATCGTCCAAAAGGTTATATGTTCCTACTTTCTTAACTTCACCCAGCACTGAGAACTTATGATTTAGGAATCTAACATTAACTGCAGGCTCCTTGAAGTAATTCTCCATCTCGGTTTGAATCTTATCACTCGCCTGCATAAGGGTCATGTCTTTAACATAAACCTTGCCTACAAAAGGCAGTATTACTGTTCCTGTCGAATCTACTCTGTAACCTAAAGGCTGTCTTGAACCCATCCCCCCACCTGTTTGACCTGGGAAAGTGGACATTTGCAGGGTATTTATATTCTGAAAATTCAAGATTTGGTTTGCCTCTTCATTTAAGGTACTTACCGTAATAGCCAAAATATCATCTTGAGTAATTTTTGATACCTTCGGTTCTCCTGTTTGTAGATAGGCAGGATATGATGCTGAATTACCACCTTGGAAGTAAACGAATTTCTCAGTGCTCACACATGAATTTAGAAAAATACAGAAAAGAATTGAGGCAATGTAAAAGTTTGAACTACGATAATGTTTTCTCTTCATTTTTTAACCTGAGGTCAATTTGGATACTTTATTACTTCTTAAGTCGACGCGAACCTTCATCTGAAGTGCCTCAATCAGGACTTCAATGGAATTATCATCTACTTTCTTTACTATTCCTTCCTTGTCTGTCAATGGGCCAGACTTAATCAGAATTCTGTCTTCTCTTTCAAACTGTTCCACTTCTATTTCACTGTATTCAAACTCGCCAAGCAAGTTTCTGATGGCCTCAATCTCCTTGTCTTTCACAATGGCCGGCCTCTCTAACCAATAAAGGTACTTCACCACCCCGAAAGCCTTAAAAGCCAGATGACGTTCCTTTTCCTCTATGTTGATAAAGACATACGACCTAAATAAGGGCTCCTCTACAATTTTCTTTCGATCAGACCATTGTTTCACTTTCTTCAGCTTTGGACAATACACATCCAGTCCCAACTCCAGAAGTTGTTCCTCTACTTTCTTTTCCTGTCTCGATTTTGTGTATAAAACGTACCACGCCATCTTTTTCTGTGTTTCGTTCGTAAATGGTGAAACCATGAAAAGTAAATGGGCAAACTTTGCCTTCTCTTTATTGCTCCGCCCTTTCAGTCCCATTTTTGGGTGACCTAGCTGAGGGCTTTTTCAGAATTTATCTTGGAGAAATTACTGAGGATAAAGGTTTTCCTTCACCCTTTATGTCTTGTTGTTTTAGCAGGACAACAACCTGTCGAAGTACTTCTTAGCCAATTAGATTAATACATCTCGAAGCTATCCGCCTTCTGACCTTCTTCTTTGAACAGTTTGATATCTGCCCAAACCATATCTTTGACAAGTGCCGGCAGGTCATATTTTGGTTTCCAACCCAACTTGGTTTTAGATTTGGTCGGGTCTCCCAGTAATAGATCTACCTCTGTAGGTCTGAAATATCTTGGGTCTACCTTTACCACTTCTTTGCCTACTTCCAGTATAAAATCCGGGTTTGAACAAGCTTTCACTTTAGCAACCTCTTCTTTACCCTCACCTTCAAACGCAAGCTCGATTCTCAGCTCGGCAAAGGCCATCCGAATAAAGTCTCTTATAGTAGTAGTAATACCTGTGGCGATAACATAATCCTCTGGCTTTTCTTGCTGAAGAATCAACCACATGGCCTCAATATAATCCTTGGCATGACCCCAGTCTCTTTTAGAATCAAGATTACCCATGTAAAGACAATCCATACCACCAGAAACTATTTGAGCCAAACCACGAGTAATCTTTCGTGTGACGAAAGTCTCACCTCTTAACGGAGATTCATGATTAAAAAGAATACCATTGCAGGCAAACATATTATAGGCCTCACGGTAATTCACTGTAATCCAGTAAGCGTACATTTTGGCTACTGCATATGGCGAGCGAGGATAGAAAGGCGTCGTCTCTGATTGTGGCACTTCCTGTACTAATCCATATAATTCGGACGTTGATGCCTGATAAATTCTGGTTTTCTCCTGAAGATTTAAAATTCTAACGGCCTCCAGAA
This sequence comes from Jiulongibacter sp. NS-SX5, assembly GCF_052828545.1. The sequence goes on along the minus strand of NZ_CM128248.1, from coordinate 3,794,929 downwards.
TACGTAATGTACCGATACCATCTACGTTAGCCACGTACTCTGGCTGATCAAAGCTAACCTTGACATGTGACATTGCCCCGAGGTTATAAATCTCATCGGGCTGTACCTCCTGAATAATTCTGATCAAGTTTGTAGAATCACTCAAATCGCCATAATGTAATTGAAAATTGACTTCTGCCTCATGAAGATCCTGATAAATATGATCTATTCGGGCCGTATTAAATAAAGATGATCTTCTTTTAATACCGTGCACCATATACCCCTTTTTTAAGAGAAACTCTGCTAGGTATGCTCCGTCTTGACCGGTAACTCCTGTTATTAAGGCAATCTTCATGGCTATCTTAACTTAAAGTTGTTTTCATTCGAGTGGTTAAAGATGTGTTTTCCTTTGAGGATAAAAAACTTGAAAAGTAGCCGATTTATTAAACGGTTAAAAGTTCAATCATAAATGCAACTCAACCCCAAAATAATACCAAACGCAAAGTTAGACATCAAGATATTATATCTCCAATACCCATGTTAAGCAATTATTATTTTTTAAAATTGTTATTTTTTAACAAAAACTATTGATGTATAATTGACCTTAAAAAGAAAGAATTATGAAGTCTTTCCAAATTAAATTCGCTCAAAATCAGCCAATCATCTACGAATAATACCATATTCTGAAGAGGTCAAGACAACCATTTAGGTATCTACATCTGTATATTTTTATTTAACCTCTAAACGCACATTACTTTTTAATTGTAGCTCATCCTTCATTCTTAAATTCACCACATTATTACAAGCACTTACTTCTTGAATAGTATCGAAAACAGGGAAAAAAGAATTATTTCACCAATTACCTTGCATTGCAAAGTACCTTCCATTATGTTTGTAACAGAATTTGAGGTAAAGCTCAGTTCTGATTATGAAAAAGCTATTTAAAACATTATGGAAGTCGAGGCCCCTTCGGCTTCCATTACTTAAAACTCAATTATGAAAATAGAAAATGCGAAGGTGCAGATGCGGAAAGGCATTCTGGAATACTGCATCCTGAGAATTATCTCTCGAGGCGAAATCTATGCCTCTGAGATTCTCGACGAACTTATTGAGGCTAAAATCATGGTAGTGGAAGGTACCCTTTACCCTTTGCTCACCCGCCTGAAAAATGCCGGACTACTCGACTATAAGTGGGTAGAATCAGCTTCAGGACCTCCACGTAAGTATTACATTCTTACACAAACCGGTATGGAATTTCTTGAAGCCCTGGGCGACACCTGGACCAATCTATCCGAATCTGTTAACCGAATCATTTCGAACAAATAAGCTATTACTCATCACATGAAAAAGACAATACAAATCAATATAGCAGGCATCGTCTTTAATATAGAAGAAGACGCTTATGCCACCCTGAGCGACTACCTCGCTTCAGTTCAAAAGTACTTTGCTCCTTATGAGGGCAGTGAGGAGATCGTGGCTGACATTGAAGCCCGAATCGCCGAAAAGTTTATCGGTAAAAACAAACCTGATAGTGTTCCGGTTATCACTTCTGAAAATGTCTCTGACATTATGAAGTCGATGGGTTCCGTGGCTGACTTTGAGGCCATTGAGGAAGAAGCGGCTTTCACGGCAGAAACTCAAACCGAAGCCGAAACAGAGACCACAGAAGAGTCCTCTGCACCAAAAGAGAAAAAGAAAATCTTCAGAGATACCAAAAGAAAAGCTCTGGGTGGTGTTCTGGCCGGTTTGGCTAATTATTTCAATACCGACGTAGTCTGGTTCAGAGTTTTATTCCTGATAGGTTTCCTAGGCTTAGCAGAAAGCGGCATCAGTGGCTTCCTCTTCATAGCGTATATTATCTGTTGGATTGCCTTCCCGGCGAATGAAGAGCTGGAAGAAGATGAAAACATCAAGAAGTTTTACCGAAACCCTGAAGGAAAAGTCATCGGAGGTGTAGCTACCGGTCTGGCTTCCTACCTGAATATGGATGTGGCTCTTTTGAGAATCATCTTTGTGGTTCTTATTCCTTTCTTCGGGATTGGACTTCTGGCTTACGCCATCATGTGGATAGCCTCACCAAAGGCTCAAACGCTTACCCAGCGTATGGAGATGAAAGGTGAAGCCGTTACCATTGAGAATATTGATAGCAATATCAAACAAAACCTCAATGCCGAAAAAGCTCCAAGAGTCAAAAGAGAAGAAGGTACGCTTTCAAAAATCCTTCTTTTCCCATTCAGAATTCTAGGATTGGCCTTCTCGGCTCTTGGTAGAGGTCTTTCTCACCTAGGACCAGTGGTGCGTATACTCATCGGGATTCTACTAGTCATGCTAGGCCTTTCATTGACCATAGGTGCCATTTCCAGCACAGCCGTATTCTACGGTTTATTGACTGATCACTCTTGGTTTGTGACTGACTTGAATTTAGGAGGCATCACTCAGGATCTACCGGCCAATGCAGGTATCTTCCTTTTCCTTGCGACTGCCATACCGGCAGTAGCCACGCTCCTTTCAGGTATTATTTTAATCACGAATGATAGAATAGGCACTAAGAATTTCTGGCTTACCGGCCTTGGACTTTGGGTTGTAGGTGTATTCGGTTTGAGTTTTATTGGCGGAAAATACTCTTTGAATTTTGCAAAAAGATCAAGCATCAAAGACTCAGAGGTCTTCTCTTATGCAGGTGAAACCATATACCTGGATTCTTATGAGAACATGGATGACGATACCCACGATTATGGTTTAAGAATTTTGCTTGAGCCTTCAAAAAATAACAATATCACTATCATCAAAGAGTTTACTTCTAGTGGCCCTACCAATGCTAAAGCAAAAGAGAATGCCAGCTTGTTAAATTATCAGGTCAATGTCAGAGATTCACTCTTTGTCTTTAATGAAAGACCGGTTTTAGACGCAAAATCAAGCTTCAGAAACCAGAGAGTACGTGTAAAAATGGAGATTCCTGAAGGTAAAAAAATCAAGATCTCAGAAGACTTTGCCAGACATCTATTAGCCAATGACTGGAGTGTGAGAAGCAGATATGGCATTGACTACAAAGACTTTGACAAACTTATTTTCATGGTCAATGAAGATGGAGAATTGATCTGTACAGATTGTGAACCATTGGATGAAAAAGAACAAGAAGCCTATAGAGAAAGAGAAAGTTCTTGGAGCAGATACTACCTTGATGACGACGACTTCAAACCAAGAGGTAGCTATGATCAAACTTACGATGTCGAAGATTTTGAGCACATTGAAATCAACAGCATTTTCAGAGCATTAATTACTCAGGGTAATGAATTCTCGGTTTCGGCTGTGGCCGAAAGCAGCAAGGATCTGGAAGACCTTAAAGTAGAAGTGAGAAACGGAACGTTGAATTTTGAGTTCAGAGATCGTTTCTTTGAGAACAGAGACCGAGTGAATTTATATATCACTTTACCGAGTCTGGAAGGTCTAGAAGCCTCAGGTGCATCCAAAGTGAAGGTGATTGACTTTGATAATATTGATAGATTAAAACTCAACATCTCCGGAGCTTCTAACGCTCAGCTAGACATCGACGCCCGTGAAGTGGATTACGATGGCTCAGGTGCCAGCAAAGCCGAGATTAAAGGGAGCATTGGAGAGCTGAAAGCAGATGTCTCCGGGGCGAGTAAGTTGGATGCAGAAGATGCGGAAATCAGAACAGCCGATGTAGAAGCTTCTGGTGCCAGCAAGATCACCCTGGGTGAAGTAGAAAGCCTTAGATCAAATACCAGCGGTGCTTCTTCAATAAAGAGAAGATAGAACTTGATCGTTTAAATTTGAAAGGAGACTCACTAAGGGTCTCCTTTTTTCGTATCTAGCGGTATAGCTTATTTCACTTATGTCTGGTATTTTCTTATGTCTTCTCATTTTCATAGGCTGGTTTGGCTACGGGCTCATTCACAGTGCATTGGCCAGTGGGGTTGTAAAAAACTCTTTAAAACCAGCAATTGAAAAAACTGGGATACGCTATCGACTATTTTATGTAATCCTAGCTTGTATCATTCCATTGCCGCTTATTTGGGTTCATATGACATCTGATGCACTATGGATTTGGCCTCAGGTATATGGTTTGCGATTGTTTGGTGGTTTAATTGCCGGATTAGGACTGGCTCTTTTGCGAAAAGCATTTTCATCTTACGATAGTCGATTATTCTTTGGCCTGAGTAATACCGAAGATGACTCCGAGTCACTTAAAACATCGGGACTTTTGAGTCAAATGAGACACCCATTATATACGGCCACTTTGATGATTCTTTGGGGATGGTTAATATTTAGTCCAACATATCAAAACCTTTCTTTAGCTTCATCCCTAACCATTTACATCTTAATTGGTATCAAATGGGAAGAAAAGAAACTGATCAAACAATATGGTGAAGCATATAGAGAATATATGGAGAAAACACCTATGCTGATACCCAAATTTGGGTCGAAGTCTTAAGACTTCAAAAGACGTATCAATAGTACCTCTAGTAAAAGGAATACTAAAGCTCCGTACAAGAAATACTTCCAAAGTTGTTTTCCAAAATTATTTTCAGCAAAAGAGCTGATGAAGTCGCCATCCAATACATTTTCAAAGACGGTAACCTGATCGTTTGACTGAAAAATGTCTTTGAGTTCTTCAACCGAGTAAACAGCCATTGAAGACTCTTTTGAGTTATGATTCAGTGCAATCAACTTCTCCGTGACACCATCTTTTTGAAGCTCAAAAATACCCGCCTCCACAGTTTCACCTAAATCCTCCAGGTCAGGAATTTCAATCAAAAGCTGATCATTCAAAACTCTCTGTGAAGGAATGATCTCCTGTTTTCCACTTTTCAGAGCATATACACCACTAGCACTGGCATTGGATAAAGGAATAGCAATTTGTCGATCGCTGAATCGATAGGCCAAAGGCTGTGGCCTTACACTTAAAGCAGCCATTTTAAACAGTGTGGGCACAAAGAGAGCATGCTCGGCAAAATTACCATTTGACTTATCTAGAGGTGTACTCAAAAGATAAACCTTGCCGGCAGAATAATTACTTCTGGATAGAAATGCCTGCCCACTTCTCAATTCTAAGAGCTTCTCGCCTACCCCAGACCAAATCAAAACTGGTTTTGCCACAGGCAAGTCGAGCACATCATCTCCTGTCTGCTCGAAAACATCGGCATAAAACGGAATATTTTTATCTGGTTTTGCTAAACCAATAGCCTCTGTACTATCTAGTCTAGCGTTTATAGAAATCTGAGCAAAGCCCAAACCTCCTAAGAAATCTTTATAGACTGCTTCAGAGGCGTTCTTACCGGGTATCACAAAAACATGCCCTCCGTTATTGGCAAACTCCTGTAAAGCCGTCACAAGATTCTGACTAGGAGTGCTCATGCCCTGAACAATCACAAAATCCTGAGTTTGAACTCTGCTCAGGTCCACGTTTCTTAAAGAGTACTCAGAGTAATTGAAAAGGCTATCGTTTGAGAATAATCTTTTGACATAGTCACCCTCAGCCTTTTGATCGTACAGATGGAGAATATTGATATTGGGTGAAATATCAATCACAAAGAAGCTTTCATTATCAAACGTCACCGGCTGATCGTCAAATTGGAGTCGCCCACGATGCTGACCACGCTCCCGTACCGTAAAGTTAAAACTAGCTGTAGAAGAGCTTTCCGGAGCAATACTAACCGAACTCGTAGAGGTCTGCACACCATCTATAAACAGTTTCACTGGCAGGTTTTCTACCGGCTCATTACCAGAATTATAAAGCTTTACGTAGAGTACACTATTCTGCATTTCACGGACGAACGGCGACGCCAACCAAACAGAGTCCACGAATACATTCTTCTGCACCTCTCCTTGCACCGGCACTATATACACCTGTGTAAGCGAATCCTTCTTTAAAGCATTTAAATCACCGGCAGTGCTTTTTTGAAAATCTGAAAACCAAAACAAACTATGCTGAGCTGCCCCTTCTTTTGCGGCCATACTCAGCTGTCGATTTTGAACCTCAGCTAAACTCCTTGACTTCCCCGAAAAGCCAACCTCCGTGAGTCTATCTTTCACCTTTCCAGTACCTTTGATGAACTGATCTTCGCCACTAAAGCTATTGGTTAAAAACTGAACATTCTGCTGATTCTTAAACAAGCCAAGTAACTCATCAATTTTCAGAACTGCCAAGTCAATATAACGCTTACTCTCGGTGGTATTCTGCATACTCAGAGAGTTATCCAGATACAGACTGTTCATACCAGATTCAGCGGTGCTCCGGGTATTTTGGGCAGGAATGAATGGCTGAGCAAAGGCTAAAACCAGAGCAGCGATAAACGCCATTCTGGCTGCCATTATCAACCATTGCTTTAACTTTCGAAATGAGGAAGTTTCTGTTTCTACCTTCTTCAGAAATGCCACATTGGTAAAATACACCTTCTTAGTTCTTCTGAAATTAAACAGGTGAATAATGAGAGGAATGGCCAGAGCCAAAAGTCCCCAAAGCATTCCCGGATTGGCAAATTGCATAGGTATCAATATTGAGATTTACTCGCCTTTTTTCATGTAATCGCCGCGAGAGAAATACTTTTCAATAAAACAGTACATCAAGATAAAGAAATAACGGCTTCCCATTTCCTTTATTTTGAGTTTTGACTCGCCGTATTTTCGATTCGTCCAGCTGTTTGGTACTACCGCGTAAGAGTAACCACGTACCATGGCCTTCAATGGTAATTCTATGGTCAGGTTAAAGTGAGGCGAAAGAAATGGCTTAATGCCGTCAATGGTCTCCTTTTTATACAATTTGAAAGCATTGGTGGTATCGTTATAGTCGATACGCATCAGCATTTTCACAATAAAGTTAGCGATCCTGTTGATCACCTTTTTATGCTGCGGATAGTCAATGACTTTACCGCCTTTACCCCAGCGACTCCCGAAAACGGCATCTACGTTTTCTTTCCGCATAGTGCGGTAATACTTAACCAGGTCCTCCGGGTCATCTGACATATCTGCCATGAAAACCGCCACACAGTCACCAGAAAATCGTTCTAAACCATACCTCACGGCATAGCCAAAGCCATTAGGGCCTTTATTGGTTTCGTAGGTCAATGTTGGAATCTCAGCTTTCAGGCTCTCTAAAACCTCAGCGGTATTATCCTTTGAATTATCATTGGTTACCCAAATTTCATGGTCTATGCCATGCTTTGAAAGTGTAGTGTAAAGTGACTTTAGGGTTTCCGGAATTGATTCGGCCTCATTATAGGCCGGAATAACCACGCTTAGCTTCATGGCGTAAAATTGTCAATAAATGCTGAATAGTTCAATTATTTCATTCTTCCCGTCTGGCTTATTTGATTTTAAGGCTTAGCCTAGTAGCAATCAACCAACACTCTTCCTTCCTGACGTAGGTCTTCATAGTTTGGTAAGCTACCCTCATCAAGAATCTGATTTAAGGCCTCTTTTACACCTTTGAGCATGGTCAAGGAACCACAAACCATGATAGAAGCACCATTTTTAAGTTCTGTTGTTACCTTATCTTTATTGGCCAGAAGGAGATCTTGAACATAGCCACTATTTCCTTCTCTTGAGTATATGGAGCTAGCCGAATCAAACTCTAAAACTTGACTGAATAAGTCAGCATCTTTTTGGTACTGGCTTCCCCAAAAGACCCAATCGGCATCTGTCTTCATACCTAAAAAAGGAGCTAAACCAGTACCGTTTGAAATCATAATCACAGGTGCTTCTGGCTTATAGAAAGAAGGATTTAGCTTCACATAAGCCTTAAAATTTTGGCCATGATATAGATCACACAGATAACTGGAACACAGACCAGTCTTCTTGATCATCAAAACGATTTCACCCGTGCTCTCTAAAACAGCTACAGAATAATAACGAGCTACTGCTTCTTCCGGAGGGTACACACCTAGTAAATCACCAGACTTTATCTGTGTTTTGCCCGGCATCTTAATTCGCAATAAGTGAACGTCTCGCTCATGCCTGTTTTCAATTATCTCAAAGCTGTGAAGGTCGGTACGTTTGGTAGGTTTTAGCTGCTCAGTTTTCACTTGAAGATCAAAGCCCGTTCGCTTGTTTAAGGCCTTTACCCATTCTATAAAATCAGAAACAGATCGATTATTGACCGTTTCATACGGTACTAATTCCTGACTATTCTCCAGCTTAACTAACTGATTTCTCAAATCTTTGGCATAAGCACAGTAGGCTTCATAATCTGTTGACCCAAAACCAAGGACTGCGAATTTGACCAAATCAATCTCGGCAAAAATTTCGGGCAATCTTCCCTCAAAATCTGCAGCATTTTCAGGAGCTTCACCGTCGCCATAGGTGGAACTTAGAAACACTACTGTCTTGCTGCCGGTTAGTTTCTTCAGCTGATTTATACCTACCAGAGCATGGTCAATATTATTCGATTTCAGGGAATCTGAGAGAGCCTCTGCAAATCGCCAGGTATGCCCTGTTTCTGAGCCTACGGCAATAATAAAATCCTTTTCGTCTAACTGTCCGGCACCTGCTCCTCGTTTCTTCAACGCTGCCGGTAGCATTACAAAACCTGTGTAGGTGAGAAAGATCAAAACTACAGAAGATAATCCGAGTAATAGGGCAATTGCTCTGCTGCCTTCACCAGTGTGAATGACAAAGCTCCATTTCGCCAGATTTTCGGAAACTGACTTAGGATAGTACTCTAGTAATTCTCCATTCACATAATGGGCTTCACCAGAGTTGGTTTCTATGATCAATGGTTCTTCCTCCATAACGGGAAAAAGAACAGAGTTCACCTCACTTAGCTTTATTTCTGAAAGAGAAGGTCCAGAGTTTATTGGAGTAATGGTTTCTTTGCTGAGTTCTGCAAACCTGTCCAAGGATAAATACACCCCGGAACCAGCAATAAACACGATAGGAATCAAAAACAGTCTGCTCCAGTAAGCATGTCTATCCCGATTGAAATCGACAATCGGAATTGATTTAAGTAGACTTTTGAAACCGCCGGCTCGCTTAATCAATAAAGCTATTCCACTAACGGCCAGAAAGAGCATGGCAAAAGCTGCCAAGCCCATCATAATTCTTCCAGGTGTTTTGAGAAATAACGACCTGTGTAAGTCACGAGAGAAGTTAAACACTTCAGCAACTTTTTGCGGAGCTTCTACTAATTCGCCTGTGGCACCAGAAAGATAAAAAGTACCATCGGCCTCCATGCCAATACCTTCCACTTTGATATTGCCGTAGGCATCTTTCTCCAGACTAAATACCTCCAAAAATTCCTCTTGAAGTGTATTTCTGAATTCCTCAAAGCTAAGGTCTTTATTGACCTCACCCGAAACAGCATACTTATGAAGAACAAAAGGCTCAACCGAGAGGATGAGCCCTGTGCCTGAGGCCAGAAAAATAAGCAGACCTGCTATAAGAGCCAGCATGTAGTGGAGCTTCCTCCAGCCTTTGTTGATCATTAAGAACCGATAAGTTTTACATATCTGATATAACCGGTACCATTAAGGCTTTTGCCTACATTGGCAGAAGAAAAATCAACTTCCAAGTCTTTTTCTTTGTATTCCTGATTCTCAACAGCGGTCTCAAATCTTAGTTTATAGCCTTTGTTATAATAGGTATCATCCAGACTAAATGAAAAGACCTTTCTACTACCCGGAGTGATGGAAGCTCCCGAGATAGCATCTACTGATTCCTGCTTTGCTGAATAGAATCTAAACCAAGAGGTAAGGTCATCATACCATCTCTTTTCTTTACCAAAAACATATAGTGTCTTCTGGTACTTTCCCGAAGCATCTAACAGAGATACCGCCACATAGGCACCTTCACCAGAGTAGTTCGTTAACTGAACCAAACATTTCATATTCACTTCTTCAGGCTTAGAGCTAAAGCTAGAAAAAGTTAAAACAGCCATTAAGGCTAGTAATTTCAATTTCATCATTTGTTTAAAAAGTCAATTTGTGTACCTTCAAGTTGAATAGCCTCATTGGCATCCAGAAGGTCTTCTATAGTTTCGTCAAACTCTGTTGTGATTTTAGGATCTGCACCCTGAGCTATCAAATTTTGCAGCATTTGAAGATCTTTGGCTTGCATAGCAGCATAATGCAAGATGGTGTTGCCATCCTTGTCTTTCGCATTGATATCTTCACCTTTCTCAATCAATAGGCCTAGTAGCTTCTCGTCGTTTTTGCTGAAAGCTTTATGAAGCAGACTTCCATTTAAAGGCATTTTTAATCCTTCCGCTTCTAATAAGGTTATGATCTCGCTTACTCTTTCAAGGCTGTTTCTTCCTTTTCTATAAGAGCCGATTAAGACACCATATAAGTCATCTCCTTCCTTATTAATGATGCTAACATCAGCCCCTTTTTTGATAAACAGGTCTACTACTTCAGGAGAATTACTTGCCACGGCATTGATAATGGCAGCTTCTCCTTCCTTGTTAACAAAGTTTATAGAATTGCTTTCCATTAGCATCTCTATCAAATCTGCTTTACCTCTGGAAGCTGCGAGCATCAAAGGAGTATTGTCATTATGATCTGGTTGACCCAAATCAATTTTGTTGGCAACTAAAAACTCAAAGATTTCTTCAGAAGCACCTGCACGAGCGGCGGTGTGGGCTAAAGTTTGACCTTCGGCATTTGGTGCGGCAGGATCAAGCCCCAGACTCTTCAGATACTCCAACACTTCAAGACTTAATCTGGCTCCGCGACCTCTTCCCACAAAAGCAAAGGCATTTTCACCAAGCTTATTTGGCGAAGTACTTACGCCTTTAGCCACTAGTTCTTTAAGCAAACTAACGTTTCCACCAGGTACCGCATAATGAAACAGGCCGTTTCCGTCATGATCTGTATATTGAAGCGTTAAGCCTTTTGAGATAAAATAATCCAGAAAAGAAGCATCTTTTAATCTGCCCACTGCAGCCAGCATCACGTTTTTGCCATGTTCGTCTTTGTCATTGACAAGATCTCCGCCATTAGCCAAACAAAACTCATAGATAGCTTCGTCCGGATTTGCCATTGCCGCATGCATTAAAAGACTTTGTCCGTGGCTATTGATAATATCTGTACGAGAACCCTTTTCAAGAAGTAATTCCATAACCGGAAGGTTACCTTTCATAGTAGTCCACATCAGGTAGTTCTGAGAGTGGTGAGTAGTAACGTTGACGTCGATTCCCGGTTTGTCCAGAATATGTTTGATCACATCATATTCATTATCTGCCATGATAGCTAATAAGGGGCCATCCCAACCTCCGGGTCCCATTTCTGTGATGTCATTGCCTTTGGCAATTTGAGCCTCCACTTCGGCTATGGAAGGCTTTTTAGCCCAAAAGCCTCTATCATGAAAAACGTTCTGTGCCTGAGTAGAAACCCAAACGCACAAACCCACTATGACTAAAATACTTTTTCTCATCATTCTTATATCTAGTTAAAACCAGTGCTTCCTATTAAATGCCTAAACTCATTCTCTTTCAAAAGGCCATAGAAACGGCATTCTGGCAGATTTTGAACTTATTTAGACTAGTTTTAAATAACGCCACAAAGGAACAATTACACCTCTTAAAATACAAGCCTATTTAGACAAATTTTAAATAATACTCGACAATCCGATTCATACTCCAAACAATTAAAAAAAGCTCCCGTCCGTCAAACGACAGGGGGAGCTCGACCTATAGCATATCTATGAATTAAATACTCTTTTGAAAGACAACGAACTGATCAAGAATCTTCTTCATCTCGGCTTTCACATCTTCAGTAGGCAGATCTGACCTGTGTTCAAGGTCATAGATATAACTACCTAATCTCTGATCATTCACTTTGTCTTTAAGCGTGAAACTCTTGTGTTGGTTTTCGAGGTCATCCCAGGCGGCTCTTACCTCGTTCCAGAAGGCATGGTTTTTCTCCCACCAAACTTTGGCCGCTTCACACTTAGCCATGTCTGTTTTTACGTAATCGTTATATCCTTTCTCTGAGGCTAAAAGCACATCTGGCTTACCCTCTTCTCTGACTATCTTTTGATTATCCTGCTCATGTAGATACCCTTTCTCTGTCACGTGAATTCTGTTACCACGGTTCATCACATTATAATCACTCCTGTGAGAATACTCTCTTCTTGGAAGGGCGGCATCTGCAGCCGACTCCCAAACAGACTTTCCGTTGATATGAGCCCACTCGCCATAGCCGGCATATCTCGGTTCATCCTGTGTACCATAAACCCATTGCGTCCAGCCATTGGTATAGTTTTCAGATGCTACATTCGAGTAACGGAAATCGTTCGCGGTATGGAAAGACAATAGGTGGTCATCTTTAAACGACCAGTCTTCACGCCAGTGCTTAATGATCATAGTGTCTCTGATCACTAATAAGTGTTGGATGATAACGTTTTGAGGATCTTCATCTACTACAAATACATATTCACGGCCTTTAGCTAAATACCTGTCATGAAATTTATAGCTGGTATCTGGAGCAAATGTCTCGGCATATTTAAATGTGATATCAAAACAGCCGCATTGTCCTTTTATGGCATCAATATCTTTAGTGTTTTGAGCAAATACACTGCTCAAAGAGCTTAGAAAGGCTAAGGTTAAAACTAATTTTTTCATCATCTGATACGCTTATTTGTTTGTTATTATTTCTTTGGCATCAAGCACTAGAATTGTCTCATTAATCATTTGTTTGAATCGCTCGTATTCTGCTTTTGCAAAAGCAAAATAGGTATTCGGCACAGGGGTTTTCATGGTAATGGTTTTATTCTGACCAAGAGCTGACTCAGTTTTCCAAATGCCGTAATCCAGGTCAATGATTTGACTCAAACCTCTGATCTCTTCCTCTGCCAATAACATAAAGATGTTATTAAAGGTGAGGTTATATCGATCACAGCCATAGCAGTAACCGATATATCCCTCAGGAGATTGACTAATGATTCTTAGTGTTGATTTATCACACATAATTTTTATTCAAAGCTTGTAGTCCCATCTGGCTGATAGGCGTAACGGAAAGTATAATATCTACCAACCGCATCTGCACCAGGAGTGGCCGGAGCTCCTTTATAGTAGGAAAGGATTTCTACCTTGGCATAGTTACCATCGCTATCTTTCACAAAAATCACTTTACCTGCCAAAGGTGTTATTTGGTGGTTGGTAGGATTGTAACTGTACCAACCATTCCCACTACCTGTAGGAATGGCCTTAGCCGTCTCAGAATCGGTAGACCAGACAAGGCTGGCAGGCACTTCAGTAAAGTCAGAGAATACTCCATCCACTACTCCAGCCTGAGCTGATCCAGGCCCTGAGTTGCCGCCATTGACCAAAATGGTGGTACTTCTGAAGGCCAAATCCCAGTTTGAACTTGCAGAGTCTGCCGCAGATAAAACACCATCTTCAAAGCTAAAGAAAGTGTAGTTAGCAGAAGGAGCATCTGATGGATTGGCAGGCAGGTCACTAATCGTCTCTACCTTCACCTCTACTTTAGCCTCAGGGGCTTCATCTGTATCACATGAGAAAAGTGCACTTGCTAAAACGCCGCAAGCCAAAATGTTTAAAAGTTTCATTTGAAATATAGTTTTAAGAATTGTTTACAGTTTTAGGCTCATATCATGAGCAATGAAAGTGACATCACACTTATGTCTGATACTCTCGTAAGCTTTATCTTTAAAGCTTCCCGGAGTTTTGTCTATCCATTCAATTTCTACCAGGTATAGACCATCTTCATTTGGCACCACGCTTACAAAGCCTGCCTTGTTTGACCATTTATCCTGAAGCCAGCCTTCAGGGTTTACTACCCTCACTTTAGATTTGGCTAGAGCCTCGCCGTTTTTGAAGGCCCAGATCTCCACATTATTTTCGTTCTGTTGGATTTTAATATCCAGATATTGGGTGTTATTACTTGTCAATTCAGTGACAGTCCCATTGCCGACAATAAATGATGTTCTGAGATACTGGATTGGTCTTGTAATCCCCAGATTATGCTTGTGCCAATCCTGCACCTCACGGGTATCATTGATTCCTATTACTTGATATTCACCATTACCGGTTGGGGTATATTTGGCTTCCCAATGGGTATGAGTTTGATTCATTTCTAATGGAATCTTAAAACCTTCCGGTGTAATCACCGAAACTTCTATCAATTCCATTTTATCAAGTCGGTCTCCCACTTCCCTGATTTGAGAGGCATACTCGCCATAATATAACTTCACGGTTACTTCACCATTAAGATTTGCTTTAGCAGGAACTTCTAACCAGTAACCATGGGCACTGCCCAATAGAGGCAGTAACACCGAAAAACATGTTATTATCCAATTTTTCATCTTCTCTTTTTCTAGTTTTTAATCATTATTTAAGCCTAGCAGCTTTGTACACTTACACTCAAACCCATTCTTCCTAAGTGAGCATTCTACCTCTTTTTCTGTGAGGCAATGGTATTTGGTCAAAGTCACTTTATGTGTCTCAAAACATGCCGTAAAGGAGTTTACTCCTAGGCCATCCAGCTGCTGCTTCAGATTCTCAAGCAGAGCTGGATTTTCTATCTGATGAGTCATGTTAATTTCTATCATGGCTAAAAAGTTATCTGACTTCTGACCCACCATTGGAGTCCGGCTATTCCGGGCTGTGCTATGGCATCTCTAAAATTCAACACATTATCTACACCGGCTTGAAAACGCCAAATGCCGGTCTCATAAGCAGATGCTATATTCATCAAAAAATAGCCCTTGGCATATTCATTATCTGCATCTATAATTTCATTGCCGTTTAAATCTGCGAATCCGTAACGACCGCGATAAATCCCACGAATATTAAATGAAAGGCCATTCTCGATCTGGTAAAAGGCCTTGACATTAGCCGAATGTTTTGATCTATTGATAAGTCCACCATAGTCAGCTTTGCTTACTCTTGTGGTCTCTAAGGTTTCGGGATCCCTTTTATAAAGATTCCCTTCCTTAATGGCCTCTATGACACTTTTGTCTTTGGCTTCCAGGAATTGATAGCCCGCTGATAGTCTTAACTTACCCTGATAACCAATTTCCATCGGGTAAGACACATTTGCTTCTAACCCTTGTGTATATACTTCAGAAATATTTCTGTAACTGTAAAGATTTTGACCGTTAGCTTTCTGAGCTACCGGAAAGCTCTCGATCAAATCCTGTACATCATTTCTAAAAGCGTTTAAATTTCCTGACAATCCATTCTCAGCCGTTAAAAGTACCCCGAGATTAAAGGCTTGAGAGCTCTCGGGGCTCAAGTCACCAAAACTCTCCGGATCTTGAAAAACGGCTGAAATTTGTCCTTCAGCCTGAAGTTTATTGAAGTTGGTAAGAAGCTCATTTGAGCCGAATACACTGTAGCCAGCAATGGCATTTGTAAAATTTAGGTAAAGCTGTCTAAAATCAGGGGCTTTATAGCCTACACCATAAGAGCCTCTAATTTTTAAATGATCATTCAATGAAAATATGGCTGCTGCTTTAGGGGAAAATTGATTCCTATAGGCACTATGAGCGTCATACCTACCGCCAAGGTTAAACTGCCATTTCTCTGAAGCGTACCATTCATACTGACCAAAAATGTAATTGGTATTGAAGGTCTTCAACTCATCATACCTCGTGGCCTCTACAGATTCTAAAACGCTTCCTATTCCAAATAGAAAGAAGTGTTTTTCGGCTTGACTAAAATCTACCAATAACTCAGGTCTTAAAAAAGATTGATTGAAGTAGCTTTGGTCGTAGACATCTCCTGTAGTTTCATAAGTAATCAATGAATTAGTACCGTAACTTGAATAATAAGCTCTGGCAGTCAAATTTAATGTTGGCGTAAAAGAATGCTTCAGTCTAAAATTATAATTTTGATCTTCTACTTTCCCATCACTTTGGAGTCTTACAGGAGTATCTCCACTACTGGAAATTTCATAACCATCATTTTGAGATTCTGTATAATATCTGGCAGAGGCTAAAACTGATGTATTATTAGAAATCTGGTATTTTAATTTCGGCTGAACGGTGTAATTGACAAAAGGAGCAACTGTATTTCCATAAGTTTCCGGCGTCAAATCATAGCCTCCGGAGGCATATCTATCCGCAAAAAGGTTAAGTTTTAAATCTCCAGCCTTGAGGTTACCGTTAAAAGAAAGATCTGAGGTCTGATTAGCACCATATCTGGCATTTATGGAACCTCCGGTTTTGTTAGCATCCTCGGTGATAATATTGATAACGCCTGCCAGTGCTTCTGAACCATACAAACTAGAAGATGGACCTTTTACTACCTCTATCTGTTTTATATTCCCTACAGCCAATCGATCAAGCTCCAGGGTGCCGGCGGTACGCCCGATTAGAGGTTCGCCGTCTACCAGTATTAAGGTATAATCTGGATTAAAACCTTGAAGCTGTACACCCTTCCCGTGATCATTCACGATAAAAAGGCCTGTTTGCTCCGCAAGAACATCCCCTAGCCTCATTGAGCCCATCTGTTGTATTTGCTTTTTATCGATAACCATGACCGGCATCGGCAAACTACTAAGTGCTCTTTCACTTCTGGTAGCGGTAACTACCACGGTTTCCAGAGACCTATTATCTGTAGAATCCTCCTGACTTAATGCCTGATACCCAGCTAAAAGAATAAGTAAAAATGGTAATAGCTTTTTCATTATTTTTATTTAGACCGTTTCTAAATAACGAGACAAAGGTGGGTATCAAGAATGATCAATGCAAGGTTATTTAGAATTATTTTAAATAAAATTTGATGACAGCAAAAGCTGGCATATATTTGTAGCACAAGAGTGAAAAGAGATGAGTCAAAAACAGAAATTGTACAGTACTACTAAGGGAGAATCATTTCAGGATAATGTCACCAACAAAATCATTATCCATTTTGAGAATCGTGAGATCAAAGTAGACTGGTATCAATTTAAATCTCTCAGACAGCAAATCAATTCGGTCAAACTGGAAGAAGTTCTTTTTGACTTAAGTGACCAATCTGACTTTCTTAACTTATACATCCCAAATAACCCATTGAGGTTAACACTTTGCTCTTTTGTTCAGCTCAAAGAACTTATCGACGGCACCATGTTCTCGTTGCAGCTCAATTCTATGCTCTGTGAGGTTTTGGGATACCATAAAACTGCCTAGCTTAAGTCTCTTGTAATTAGACTGTTTCTAAATTTTTCTAATATTTCCTCTAAAGGAACACTTTCATTATTGTTGTTGTCAAGTAATTGAAACCTGAAATATTTCGGGTATATCAACAAAAGAAAGAAAAGACATGATGAAAGATTTGGTAAGAAGCAGAACCTCTCTAAGTGAGGATATAGAAATACTTTTGAACGCTCAATGCAAAATGGAAGCTGAAGCTTCTAATAAATATCTGGCTATGGCTTCATGGCTAGATCGCAACGGTTATAAATTCAGCTCTGAGTACTTATACGAGCAAGCCGAAGAAGAAAGAGAGCATTTTCTCAAAATTCACAAGTATATCAATGAAGTAGGTGGAGTAGCTATTACACCGAAAATCGATGAGGTACCTCAGGAATACGACTCTCTGAAGCAAGTTTTTGAAACGGCATTGGAAAGTGAAATAGCGGTAACTCATTCCATCAATAAGATTGTTGGGAAATGTCGTCAATTAAACGACTACGCCACAGAGCAATTCTTGATGTGGTTTGTAGAAGAACAAAGAGAAGAAGAAGACAACGCCCGTAGAGCACTGGAGTTGTTTGATCTTATTAACCCTGACAGCGACACAGGAAAATATCAGCTTGATAAGGCCATCGGCAAAATTTCTGCGGCAGAGTAAGACCGTAAAGCATATGTATGAATAAAAGAGGTTCTCTCAATTTTGGGAGGGCCTTTTTTTATGTACTTCAAATCACATACTTAAAGTTCTATCATAATGGAAAGAACTAAAGGTCATAGGCATACCTCTTAACTCGCTGGCTTGAGTTTTGCCTTTAAACTCATGCCTCATAAGTCATTGATAGATTTACCTCAATAATGTCTTAATTCGTATGGAACATTTTGGACTGGTTAGAAAGACATCTGGAAAAGACAACCAAAGTATAGCTTATTCATGTAATAGAATACTGCCCAACTGAGTAAGAGAAGGTGGAATATTCGTTTCCTTCAAAAGAAACAGATACTTGATAACAGTTCTACCGTTCAACTTTTAATCCTCCAAAAAGTATAGTGTCATAACGCTTGACACTAAGCGTAACATTCATCATTAAAAGCAAATTGAGCAGTCTCATAATTAACAGCCCAAATGTACTTCAATAAAATTTTATTTTAATTAGACCAATTCTAAATAATATGTAGATTTGTTCAAATTATGAACAATGACCTATTACTTAACTATCTGGGGCCTATTAGGTTTTTACAGCCGAAGTAAATATTTCCCCTTGAGATTGAATGAAAGATTTACTGCGTTAATTCCCTTCATTGGTAGTCTACTTTTGGTAGTGGCTGTCCTAATCACTGTCAAAGATTTTGGACTAGTGATCGGACTTCTGATCTTTCTTGGCTACATCATGACCTTCGCTTGTCTAATCCAATTGATCTTCCATCTACCAAGAAAATTTCAAGTCTTGTCGATGATTGTTCTTCATCTCTTCTTTATCTCTGGATTCCTATACTAATGCCGGCAAAAACGAAATATTTAACAAAACCCTTCCATAGATTTCTCAAAACCTCAGCCGGTATACTGGGTGGATATCTAGTTGCCTCAGCTTTTCACCTTTTATTGGCTGCCTTGCCTGGCTGGAGGGATACCGTATTACTGACTTCAACCTTCACCCTATTTATCGTTTGGATTAGCTTGATGGTTTTGGCATTTCTTTCTAAAAACGGATGGAAAATCTGGGGCATTTATCTTTTAATATCCATAGTTTTTTACCTGGCTGCTAAACTGCTAATTAACTAATCATGAAGCTAAAAGGACTTCCGAATAGGGTTTACAACATTCTATTTCATACACATACGGTATCGGGGATTGTACTAAGTTTTGGGCTGTTTATCATTTTTTATGCAGGGGCTTTTGCCCTGTTTAAATCTGAAATAGCTCCTTGGGAAAATCCTCAATTGAGACGGATTAATCAACCAGACTTTAGTTTAGCCAAAACTTTAGAGACCCTCAAACAGCAAGATGTAGAAATAGACTGGCATGATGATATCAGAATCTATTTACCCAGTGAAGAGTTGAGAACGATATTAGTGAGAGCCCATCTCCAACATGAAGACGGTCCAGAGATCCACTATGACGTTAATTTTGATCCCAAAACTTACGAGGTACTTAAACATGAAAACACAACAGGTGAAACGATTTACCGACTTCACTTTTTTGATCAAATTCCTCTATTCGGTAGATATTTAGCAGGATTTACTGCTCTGTTTTTCCTCTTTGCCAGTGTGACTGGTGTATTAATTCACTGGAGAAATCTCTTTACCAAATTCTGGTCATTCTCCATAAAAAAAACGTGGAAACAAATGTGGTCGAATGCCCATACTGCTTTAGGATTTTTAGGGCTACCATTCCAGATGATGTATGCCATAACCGGTGCTTTTTATTTATTGCTCCCATTAATACTACTCCCCTCCTTGGGCACCTTTTTTAATGGTGATATCAATAAACTTTATGCCGTTGTTTATCCTTCCTTCAGCGTGCAGTATAAGGAGAATGCCCCAATGATTGATAATGAAGATAAGCTTCTGGCACTTTTCACCGAGGTAGAAGATAAGTATCAAAATGAAGACATCAGTTATATCGGGCTAAAGCACTACAATAAGAAAGACGGGTTTGTAGAGTTTGCATTTAAATCTGAAGAAGGCCTTGATAACAGAGGTACGGTTGGTTATCGAATTAATTCAGGAGAGGAGTTATACAACCTCATTCCTGATAGTAATAAACCATATCATAATAAAGTCCTCCATGCCATTGGTCAGCTTCACTTCGGCACATTTGGGGGAGTACTTTTAAAAGTGATTTATTTTATTCTTTCCTTGTTGACCTGTTTCGTGATTATTGCCGGAGTTTTACTTTGGAGAGAATCACGTAAAAACAAGTCTTATTCAGATAAACAAAAGCTTTTTCATCGGAGAGTAACTACAATCTACTTATCTGTCTGTTTAAGCCTCATTCCAGCTTTTCCGATGCTATTTATAAGCGATATAAGTACTCCTCAAATACCAAATCATAACCAAATTGTAAACTCAATATTCTTTGGCTCATGGTTCATATTTACGGTGATTGGGGTTTACCTAAAATCTGACTCAGCAATAACTAAGTTCTTTCTGAAGTCAGGAGGAATTCTAGCCATTTTAGTACCGTTTACTAATGGAATAATAACAGGAGACTGGATTTGGCAAAGTATTTCATTTGGCGAAAAGAATGTTTTTTGGATAGATACATTCTGGCTTTTGACAGGTCTATTCTGTTTCTATCTCGGGATATATAAGCCTCAAAATGAACTCAAAAGGTCTTAGTGCTGGTCAAAAAAAAAGCCCTGGGTTCTTCACCCAGGGCTTTTAATCAAATTACTTTTTTATTCTCCCGTACACGTAGCTTTGGCGTCAATATCAGATTCCAATCTGACATTACTAACCCCAACATCTGAGCCTTGACCTGCTGAGATGATAAAGGCTGCTTTGATATTTTTCATTTCTACGCCAAGGTCATCAAAACAACTTAAACTCAACCTGTACTCCTGCCAGTCGCCAGATTTTATCTGAACATCCAGCATTTGGTTACAATCTCCCTCATTGCAGCCCATTCCTATTTGAACTGCTGCAGGTACATCGGTAAAGGATTTGGCCGAGAAAGTTAATTCCATGGCTCCATTTGACTGTCTGGAAAGATCAGCAGCACTCTCGCTTACCACCTTGAACTGTGTCTCCTCGGCTTGAGTCCATTTAAGTCTAAGGGCATCTTCCTGTGCATTATGGTCCGTTTTACTAATGATCAGTCCTGAAGCTGAAGTCGGGAAGCTAGATACTTGCTTCACCAGATCACCCGTTTGCATTGACAAACTCCAAGGTGCCACCGGCTGACCAGCCTGATAGAATTTATCACTGGACTCAACACCCATATTCTCTAAGCCGGAAACCTCTTCAAGATCACCAACTGTCTCGTTTGACGCATAATTCAATCCGTACCCCAACTCAAAAAGGGCATTGGCTTTTCTATCAGCAGCTTTATGGTAACTAACCGCTGTATTTGGCCAGGTGAAAGACAACTTTCCTTTAAAATCATACGAAGGATCTGTTTGGAATAGTACATCTGCTATACCGCCACCTTCAGAACCTGGTAAAAATGCCGCTACAAAAGCATCAGAATTATTGATCTCAGGATTAACCCAAAGTGGTCGTCCCGATAAGAAGACTGATACCACAGGTACACCTTTTTCTTTAAACTCTGCTAGTGTATTGACATCAAAGCCATTCGGCTCAAAATCAAGATTTTTTCTATCACCTTGAAATTCAGCATATGGGTCCTCTCCGTAAACTGCTATAACAACATCTGCTTTGGCAGAACTACTGCCATCGGCAGAGAAAATGACCTTGCCTCCAGCTTGAGTTACCGCCTCCTCTATTCCTGAAAGAATAGTCTGACTGTTTGGAAACTCCTCGTTGGTATGGCCTACTCCCTGCCAAGAGAGGGTCCAGCCTCCACTTGCTTTTGAAACACTATTGGCTCCATCGCCCACTACCATGATGGTTTTAGAGCCATCGATGGGCAACACATTTCCGTTATTTTTCAAGAGAACCATTGACTCTCTAACTGCCTGACGAGCAATAGCACGGCTTTTGGCAGATGAAAGTAAAGCTTCATTACCTGCATTGGCTCTACTACTTGGTTTTCCTTTGGTAAATAAGCCTGAGGCAATCTTAACTCTTAAGATTCTTCTAACTGCATCATCAAGCCTTTCCATCGGGATAGTACCCTCCTGAACATGCTTCAGTGTACTCTCCCAAAGACCTTTCCAGCTATCAGGTGCCATATACATATCCAAGCCAGCGTTTATTGCTTGCGGGCAATCGGTATTGGTGCAGCCTGGTATTTGGCCATGACCATTCCAGTCTCCGACTACAAAACCATTGAAACCCATTCTGCCTTTCAGTACATCAGTCAGAAGGTCTTTATCTCCGTGTAGCTTTCTTTCCTGCCAGCTAGAGAATGAAGCCATTACAGTCTGAACTCCAGCAGGGATGGCACTGTAGTAACCAGCTCCATGAATATCTCTTAGTTCTGCTTCGCTAATTTTAGCATCTCCCTGGTCTACACCGTTCTCTGTACCACCATCTCCTAAATAATGTTTGGCACTGGAAATCACTCGACCGTCTTTCATAAAGTCTTCAGCACCAAAATGGCCTTGTAATCCTTGAGCGATTCTTCCTCCATAGGACTTCACAATTGCAGGATCCTCAGAGAAACCTTCGTAGCTTCTTCCCCATCTGATATCCTGAGGTACGGCCAATGTAGGAGCGAAAGTCCAGTCATGACCAGATATGGTCAAAGCCTCCGCTGTAACTGAAGAGATTTGTTCGATAAGATCAGGGTTACGCATCGCACCCAAACCTACATTATGTGGAAAAATTATGGCCCCTTTGAGATTGGCATGGCCATGAACAGCATCTATACCCCATATCATTGGTATAGGCACTTCTACCCCTTCAGGGTCCATCGAAGCTTCCCAATATTTATCGGCCATCTCCAGCCAGGTCTTTGTATCTGCGTAAGGAAGTGGACCTGGTGCAGAATTACCTCCACTAAGTACAGAACCTAGCCTATATTTTTTTACATCTTCCGGAGTAAGAGAAGCATTATCACCTTGTATCACCTGACCTACTTTCTGCTCAAGTGTCAATTTTGGGAGAATTTCATCTATCTGAGCTTCTATTTCAGGATTTAAGGGTAAAGCCTCTATCGTCGGCCAATTTTCGGGATTGATTTCATTGCTGGCCTGATCAGTGTCGGAATTCTGATTACAGCTCCATGTACTCAGACCGAATACCACTGCCAAAAGTAAAGTTACCTTAAAGGTATTTTTAAGTTTCATTGGGTTGATTAATTTAGGTTTAGTTAGTTATAAATCAGAGCAAGTTAATTCTTTTAGAAGAATCAGGAAGATTAATCACTTCAGAAAAACTAAACCATCTATCTACCCTATCACTTTTTCTTTTTCCTTCCCCACCAAATCAAAAAACCTGTTATCGGTAAACTAGCGGCTGTTAATGAAAGGAGAAATGCCAGAATTTTGCCGGGGAACCCCCATATGGCTCCTATATGGATATCATAATTCATTCTCATTAATTTATCTGCCGCAGTAGCATCTTCCAGTTTTCCATAAACATGATCTACCTCCAACTCTTCCAATGTGTATTGGTCAAAATAACGGTAGTTCAAAGTCCAGTATTTATCAGACAATGTATTGGTATTGACAGCGAGTGAAGAAGAGTCAGACTCAGGAACATGAACCTCTATAGAAATAGCTTCCGGTTCTTCTTCCAGCACTCTATGCCAGATTTCATCCATGGCATTCGTAGTCTTGTAGTCTTGTGGTTTACCTTTTATTGCTGAAAGAGGTTCAGCATACATCACAGATTTCTCACCACCTATTGCTCCGTAATAAGCTTCTCTAAACCACTGAATTCCAAAGACAATCCCGGTAACTGCTAATACTAAAAGTAACCAGCTGGCATAAAAACCCGGGATATTATGTAGATCATAATTTTTGCGTTTCCATTTGGTGGTACTTTTCCATTTAAACTTAAACCGCTGTTTAGCTGCAGATTTGTTTTTGGGCCACCATAAGATAATCCCCGAAACCAGCATTACCAGAAAAATAAGTGTGCTGTACGCGGTGATAGGCTGACCAATTTGGGGTGGTAACCACAAATAATAATGACCATCCAATACCCAATGAAAGAAATTGGCTTCCATATCTTTTACATGGAGGAGCTCTGCCGTGTAGGGGTTGAGATAAATTACATCATAATATTCAGGGTCAAAACTGTAGAAAATGGCTTCAACACTTCTTCCTGTTTCAGGATAATTAATAGCATGCAAATGCTTTCCCGGCAATACCTCCTTTGCTTTCTCTACAAATACTGAAGGAGGTAAAACCGGTCTATCCTCAACCTCTGAGAATCTGAATTTTTCAATGGCGTCTTGAATCTCGCTTTCAAACGCATAAAGACAGCCCGTGATACTGATAATAAACACCACCAGCCCGGTTGTTAAACCGAGCCAGAGGTGAATTTGACCAACCAATTTTTTAAATGTCATTCAGTTGATAATGAAAATTGTAAAAGTTAAGCGTTCAATTCTTATTTGTTACCTACAAAAAGTCCCTGAAACTGATTACCAATCAGCTTGGCTCCTCTTACTGCGGTAGCCGTAGCGGCATCCACCTGGTATACATAAGCTTCAGTACCATTATTTACAGATATATAAGCCTTCCCATCTTCCACCAAGAAAGGAGTAGCGTACTGACCGCCGTGCTGAGGAACGTCTTGAACGATAGTTACTGTTTGAGCATTCAAGTCAATAATCGCTGTGTTTAAAAGAGGCGTAACCTCACTAAACAAAGCCCAGGTGTTTACTGCTGCTGCCTGAGCATCCAGGTCATTGGCGATCACATTGGCTATTACCTTACCATTCCCAAGATATTCTGCTGAAGTCACTTTATAACCTGAAGCCTCTACATCAAAGAAATAATTCTGATCAAACTCATCTGAACCAGCATTGATCTTCAAAATAACTGAAGGTTTGGTAGCTTGTGAGAATCCAGCCGACTGAGCACCAGAAGAGAAGGTGTAGTGATTACCAGACTCATCTTCTACAATACATGGCTGACCGCCATAGTAACCGATTGGTCCTGTTCTGGCATCTTTCATGGTTTTCAAATATTCCATTTCAGGATAAGAGTAAACACTTACATAAGCGGTATCGGTATTTGGCGTTTCCCAGGTAGTACCATTCAAAGGATAGAAGGAAACGTATAGTTTACCGTTGTCTAGGTAAGAGCTAGTAGGCCAGGCATTCATTTGATTACCATCAGCATCATATGAAACATAGATTGGGTGTTTCACATTTTCAGTAATTTCTATGTTCTCTACATTTACTACCTGCAGCTGACAGTCATATGATCCACCACCCCATGGTGCACCGATAGCCATAAAATTATCACCATCCAGATCATTCATGACATCGAATCTCTCAAACACAAACTTACCTTCCTGAAGCAATTCACCGTCAGTAATTCTATAACCTACACATTCGTTTAGGTCATAACCAAAAGCAAAATAGGTGTCACCATACTTTTTGAAGTAGTTCCATCCTACCAGCTCTTCTCCTCTACCCTGTGCAGAAATCTCACCGGTCATCAGATCATCAACTGTCAGCAGATAATCTGCACTCTCATCATTACCATCTAAGGCTCTTAGAGACATGACATAATTAACTTTTACCTCCTCCGGTTCTGGTTCTTCTGTGCCTCCATTTGAAGTTTCACAGGCTGTATTTAATGCCAAAAGTGCTACTGAACACACTCCCAGATTTAAAAACGACTTTTTCATTTTTATTTAATTTTTAGAATTATGGTTTAATTTTTATTGAAGAAATACCTGGCCTTGAGCGTGAATGCTCTACCCGGTTTTTGTAGCATAAAATTGTCAAAGAGTATCTCGTCGAAAATATTATTGCAAGACAATGAGACGTTATAGGTTCCAGACTTTAAAGAATAGGCTACCGAGGCCGAATGAGAAACCTGTCTGGGTATATCGTACTTGGTTTTGCTGTTCCCCTGGCTTGGCCATTTCAGATAAAAAGCTTCCACAAACAGGCTGGCCCAGCTTACAGAAAGTGTATTTCCTTCTGTTAGAATATCATCAAACAAGACTCCTGCAGAAGCATTCCCGAATAAGAAGGGTTGATTTGGGAGCCTATCTCCAAACAAATAGTTCTCGCCACCTGATGGTGTCAATTTCTGATTATTGATGATGTTTTGATAAGTGGCATTTGCCTCGATATTATACTTACGCTTATAGCTATACTTCACGCCACCTTCCACTATATTGGCTTTAGCAGAAGTGAGGTTTTGATATTGGCTCGTTACACCAAGTGCTGCTAACCTGATCAAATTTTCCGGTATTCTGTACAGGTAGTTTGCTTCAGCAATCAGGTTATGGTTTTTCCTTTCAAGTCTTCCCAGTAAGCCAAAATTGTAGTTTTTACTTTTCTCTGGTGTTAGAGTGACATTGGGCAGTAAAAGCAGACCATTACCAAACATCTCAAAGGCATCCGGCAGTCTATACGTATCCTCATAGGAGACTTTGAGCTGTAGCTGTTTCGTAAGAAAATAGGTACTGGCGACACCGTAACCAATGTTATTCGTCTGAAGATTGGTTTCTACAAGTTCCTGCTCCTCACCACCCAGAGACTCGTCTTCAAAGGTTTTGGAGTTCATGATAAACGACTTGACAAAAGCCACAGATTTCCATCTGTCATCAAACAAATTAAGGGAGTAAGATAAGCCGGTAATGTTTTTATTGAGGGTATTGGGCTCACTAAATGGTGTGCCTCCATATGTGATGGGGTCCTCTCCTACCCGGGTGTAGCTGCTATAAGTGTTATTTAATGAGACTGACTGCTTTGGCCCAATTTCGTAAGTAAGATTTGCTGTATTGAGTAGTGAATTATCATTAAACCTGAAAAGAGTCTTATACCAGGTCAATTCGCCGGAGGTAGAAAGAAGATCTCGTGTTTTGTAATTACCACGCCAGTCATAAATTCTACTGCTGGTATCTACCGTAAAAGCTCTTCTGATATTATAGTTGCTATAGAGGCTAAAGGAAAGTCCGTCTGCAAGAAGATTGTCTTTTTTGTATTTAATAGACCCAATAATCACCTTATCCTCGGTATAAATCTGGCCGGCCACCTGATTCATATTGGCCCCATTCTGTACTTCTTTGTGGTTACTGGAGGCTATCACACCGAGCGTGAGCTTATCAGCAAACTTTCTATTCACAAAACCCGCTTCAAGCTCCACCATCTGAGACTGGTAAGCATCATTAAATCTTCTTACCCATTCCGGGTCGCCATATTTACCGGTTTTAAGATCTGCTATCTCTACCAGAACCTTGTAATTATTATCAGAGTAGTTTAAAAAGCCGTTTGCGTTGAAAATGAAGCCGTTTTTACCCTTAAATCTGTTTATGGCAGAAAAACGATGTGTATTAAAAGAACCTACAGAATAGGCTACATCAGTAAATCTACTGGCGTTATCATTGGTGACTACATTTATGGCTCCACCCAGAGCATCAGAACCTAAATATACCGGCACCACTCCCTTAAACACCTCTATTCTTGAGATAAGGTTAACCGGTATATTATTCAGGGACAGAGAAGAACCAAAATTATCCATTGGCACGCCATCAATGAAAAAGCGAACCTGCCTTCCGGAGAATCCATTTAAAGAGAAATTAAAGTCAGAACCTAAGCCGCCAGACTCCCTGATCCTTATCCCGGAAGTAGCATTCAATATTTGATTAACGTCCAGATTTTGATTCTTCAAAGGCTTTACATCAATGGAAGCAATCGCATAAGGCAATTCTCTTTTTTCAGAGCTAACAGATTTGCCTTTGACCAATACTTCCTCCAGGTCATTGGTTGTTTCCTGCAGAAGTATTTCCAGGTTGGTATGCTCCCCGACGCCTATTTCAATTTTTTGCGAATAGTCTTGAAAACCAACCGCAGTAGCTGTTAGGGTATAGTTTCCAGGGGCAATATTTTCAATCTTAAACTGCCCATTTTCATCAGAAACGGTGCCAAATGAAGTACCTGAAATGGCGATACTGACGAAAGAAACCGACTGCTTATCCTTTTGATAAACTCTACCATTCAGAACAGAATTTTGAGCAAACAGACCGAAGTTTAGAAAGCATAATAGAGTAGAGATTAAACTTATAAATACAGAATTCTTAACGATCTTATACTCACGGACAGGTTTCACCCTTGGTGAAGATAGTTTTACCTTCATAAAAGTATTGTAATAGCTTTTTCTTTTATTTAGACTAATTTTAAATTAGTTCACAAAACTATTTCAACTTCTTTGATCTCACAAGACTTGTTTAGAATTATTTTAAATAAGGAAGTATTAATTATAATAAATCTTAAAATGGCCTACCAAAGCATGCCTTTCAAAAGAAAGCAAACATAAATGCAGGGCATTATTCTCGGCATCACGAAACAGAAGAGGGCCATCAATACCTATTTTATGACTATCAACAAACTCATTTTCACCTTGGGTAAGCAAACAGTAATAGGCACTTTGCTCTTGTTGATGAGTCACAGCATAGTCGTAGGTCTCGTAAAATGAATGATTCTTTACTCCCATACTATTCTGATAACCTTTATGCATCTCTTCCTCCGTTAAAATCGGTAGATTATCAAGATCAACCCCTCCCAATGTGAATCTCAGATCCTTGAATTGTAGCACCAATTCTTTAAAACCTTCTTCCGTAGAATTCACTGATACAGACTTTAACTCCGCCAACTCAGAAAGATATGTTTTCCTGGGGTCTTTGGTATTATAAAAGCCGGGAGGGCTGAATGTAGCAAATGAGGTAGAGTCATTTAAAAAATCTGAGATCTGCTTAAGGTTTTGAGGCTTAAGTATGTTCTTAAACTTTTTCTTTCTTTCGCCCACTAGTGGGTAATACTGTTCATTTAAGTTTTCAAATCTTACCTCCTTGGTGGATATTATGGTTCTCAATAGATCAAAATTTACCCTTAGCTTTTCAGGATCTTTCCAGTTTTCTAAGGCCTCTTTGTAGAGGTCAAAAGAAATTCCACTTTTTTGCTCAAACAGCCCCGCATAAAGTTCGTGAGGAAAATCAAACCAACCATGGTAATATGATTTACCTTCCTCATCATAAAGAATTATCTCCCACAGGTAGGCATTCAGGCAGTTTCTGGCCAGATCAAACCTACTTAAGAGCGAGTCACCCTTAACTTCAATCGGAAAGTCTGTTTTATCAAACCGCACCTGCTGCCTGTTCCATTCCTGATTAATCACAGCTATATAAGCCATATCTGCATCCTCTTTAAGCTCGGCGGGTACACCTGGGATCATCTCATAAAAATTCACCTCCTTTAATAATATTTCATTGCCCTCATTTCCTTTCAGGATTATATCATAGATGAAGTCCTTGTTGTCCCAAGACTTGATTTTCAGCTGATCATATACTATTTGATTGTATAACTCATGGCGGTTCTCTATATCCGGGTTATCCGGGTACTCGTCATCAGATAACATCTTAACTGTTATGGAGTTATCTGCTGATGTGCAATTTATCAATAGAGCTATCAAACTAAACCAAACTAGTAACCGCATTTATTTTCGTTTTATCAAAACCAGTGAAACCCTAAGATAGATGGTTCCTGTTTATCTGCCACTATTGTTTTAAAACATGAAAATCCATTTCAAAGGCTGCCAAGAAAATTAGACTTTCTTGTTTTCGATTCTTCGCAATTTTTTCAAGTATCATTTATCCTACTTTAGATATTACTATTCCCGTTTTACTAATCTACGAGGAGAATGAAACGGAATATTTTCAAGAGAAGCACTCAGGAAAACTATTAATCCTTCTACCTTTGCCCCAAGTTTGTGGTGCAAATCAAAACTCAGATTTTGTATTTGCTTAATAGGGAATCCCGTGAGATTCGGGAGCTGTCCCCGCAACTGTAAGTTTCATAAGATTATTTTCAACCTACGTGGCCACTGTAAGTTTACTAACGGGAAGGCCAGAAAATAAGAAACGAGTCAGGAGACCTGCCAGAAACGAATCGAGGAAATTCTTACGGTGGATGAGGATTAATCGGCAGAATTAAATAGTTACATTAATCTTTTTTGAATGACAAAACGGGTGAAATACCTGTTGCTGGGCTGTATTGCTATATGCACTCTCTTGTGCTCTAACATAACTATTGCCCAGACAGAGAAGACTCTTTGCGAGGTCACTGTTACAGCCATAAAACCCGAAAGGTTTATGGTTGGCTTAAAAGTTCGTGAGACAGATTCTTTAATGCTGGCTCAAAATAGATTTAATACACTTGCCGGTTTCTTGCAGTTTCAGTCGCCGGCCTCATTTAAAAGTTATGGTGCCGGCCAATTAGCCACTATTTCATTCAGAGGTACCTCGGCTAACCATACAGCCGTTCTTTGGAATGGTGTAAATATCAATATGCCGTCGCTGGGGCAATCTGACTTCTCTACCCTACCTCTCAGCGGGTTTGATGAAATGTCTATTCAGTATGGCTCGGCAGCCAGCTGTGTAGGTACTGATGCGGTAGGCGGTAGTGTTTTACTTCGCTCTGTACCAAAATTCTCAAATCAAGGTCTACAGGCAATCGCCGGTGTAAGTGCTGAGAGTTCAGAAAATTATAGTAGCCAAGCCGGTCTTCGCTATTATCATCAGACATCCAATGACTGGAAAATATCAGGCAAAACATTGCTCTATGGATCGCTAATTCAAAACGATTTTGGCCTGGAACCAATCAAAAATAAAAAAGGTAGGCAATACCCTGTGGAGCCTATCAAAACTACACAAATTGGGCTGGTGAACGATCTTTTTGCACTGCAAAAAAATGGCAATCTGCTAAGTCTAAACCTATGGTTAACAGATAATAATCTGGTGGTTCAGCCGCAGACCATCGCCCTAAGAGAAATAACAAGATCACAAGCAAACAGACTGATGCTTAGCTATAATCTTGGCAAGACACTCTTTAGAACGGCCTACATTCGGGATATCATGAATTATGGCAGGGCAGAAAACCTGGATCCGAGTCACACAGATATAAGTAGATACATCGGTCGTGCAGAGCATGATTTCTCATGGATACAGAATTGTGATAAGGGAATCAATCTTAAAGTTGGAGCAGAATATGTGCGTTATCAAGCGGCCGTAGATGGTTATGGTGGTAAACCTATAACAGAAAACAGAGCTGATTTTTATGCTCTTTTAAGATCTCAATTCAGCAGTAGGTTTGTAGCCTCTTTAAACCTTAGACAGGCTCTTGTTCAAGGATTTAAACCACCATTTACTCCTTCTGCGGGTGTAGACTACCGAATAATCAATAATCAAAATAATAGAATCAACCTGACGGCAAATATTGCCTATAGCTACCGAGTACCTACCCTAAACGAACGCTATTGGGTCAATTTGGGTAATCCAAACCTAAAACCTGAAATAGGCTTTAACAAAGAAGCCGGAATTGTCTGGCAGCACAGAAAAACAGACAAGTACTTTCAACAGTACGGAGTAAGTGTTTTTCATAACTTAATAGATAACTGGACCTACTGGAACCCGGACAAGAACTATAAAGTAGAGAACCTACAGCAGGTACTGGCTAAGGGCTTGGAATTAGAAGCCAGACATAGATTAAAAATCAACAAGACTACGCTTCAGCTAGATGCCCAATACGCCCTTACGCATTCTTCACAGCAAAAAGCCTACGGCCCATACACTCAGGAAATTATAGGTAAGCAATTGGTTTATGTACCACGGCATACATTAAACGGTACATTTACCTTGTCTAATGGCAATTGGAACTGGACTGTGCAGCAATTATTCAATAGCAAACGCTATATCACATTCGACCACAGCGGCTCTGCTTTTCCACCCTATAGCCTTATTAACAGTTGGGTAGGATATCAGCACTTATTCAGAGGGAACAGCCTGCACTTTCAATTGCAAGGCAATAACCTTACAAATACCCTATACCCAAACTTAAAAAAGAATGCCATGCCAATGAGGTCGGTATCAATGAATATCATTTTAGTCTTTAATCATACAAATCAATAGTTATTTATGAAAATCAGATTTCTACTTATCACATTTCTAACCGCCGGAATTCTGGCTTCATGTGATAATTCAAAAAACGACCCTGAACCGGAAGAGCCAATTGAGCCCTACGATTTAGGTGTTATCGTTATAAACGCCGGAAACTTTACCGATAATAATGGGACGCTCAGCCTAATTTCACGATCAAACCAGACAGCTTCTTATGATATTTTCCAGAAAGAAAATCTTCGTTCAATTTCAGGAGGAATCAGTGGTTATGCCGAAGCAAAAGACAAAGGGATTATTCTTGTAGACAATTCTACCGCAGGGCAAGACCTTATTGAGATAGTAGATGCTGGTACTTTCAAATCTGTGGCCACTATTCCGTCATCTGAAATTGAGAACCCAAGAAATGTCATACCAGTCTCAGATACCAAGGCCTATATTACTGCCTGGGACGCCACTGGTGATTTCTCTAATTT
The DNA here is from genome assembly GCF_052828545.1 of Jiulongibacter sp. NS-SX5. Next base: position 3,762,671 of record NZ_CM128248.1, on the reverse strand, counting down.
CTATGCTAACCCTGGCTATGTGGCTGTGCTGGACTTAACTTCTAATCAAATTATTAAGAAAATTGAAGTTCAAAATGGAGCCGAGACACTTGTTAAAGTTGGAGACGATGTCTTTGTAGGAAACACTGGCTCAGGCCAAACCATTGTATCTGTGATCGATGTGAATACAGATGCTCTCAATACCACTATTGAGGTAGGTGCTAATCCAAGTATAATCGGAGAAGATGCTAGCGGCAAACTATGGATTTATGCCGGTGGGCAACTTCAAAAAATAAATCCTTCATCTAAATCGGTGGAGAGTACTATGAGTATCACATCTTCAAATGCAGAGATGTCTCCTAGTTCTTTTGTGATGAGTGCAGATAAAAATACTGTATACTACACAATGTCTTTTTATGATGCTGCAGATAACTGGATTCAAAAAGGTGAGACGTTTAGCTTTAATACTTCCGCTTCAACAGTAGAAGCGACTACGCCTTTCATTGATAGACTTTTTGGAGGTGGTTTTGGTGTTGACAGCGAGACGGGCTACCTCTACGCTGGCCTTATTCCATCCTATAAGCAAGCTGGATATGTTTTCAGATATATGCCTAATGGCACGCTTGTAGATTCTGTTAAAGCAGAAATTGCTCCGAGCAAATTCTATTTTAAAAAGTAAGCCTTAAAAGCACCAGACCTAGAGGTCTGGTGCTTTATTCAAATGGAAAAACATGCCACAGACACCTGCCCCCTATGTGAAGAGCTTTTTACCTGTAAAGTAAACAGCATATTTAACTGTGACTGCATGAAAATAGATATGACAAGCCAAGAAGCTACCCTTATAAGACATCACCTGGAGTTAACTTTAGGAACCTCGGAATGTGTATGTAACAGATGCCTACTAAAACTAAAAAAAGAGTTTCAGCATCAGAATCATTAAATCAATTAAGAATACACTATTACAGTTGAGCGAAATGAATCAAAGACTCAAATCAGCGAAATAGTACAAAGATTTAACTTCCTCTCCTTCAGCAGTTTTATAGGTATAGCTTTTCTCAATGACCTCATTCAACTTCACCTTTAGTGGCTCTTTAAAATAAGGCCCGTCCGTCACAAACGTGTGAAATTCTCCGTTTTCACCGCAGGGGTCAATGCCTTTGGGTAATTCCTTTATGAAATCGCGATCTAACTCCTGACCACAAAATGACTTCTCCAGTAAAGACCCATTTATGCTTACCACTGTGGTCTTAAAACCCAAATCCCAAAACTCTTCCAGTAATTCCTCAGAAGACCGTTTCCATAACGGATATACTCCCTTCAAGTTCGCCCTCTTGAGATTATTGTCTCTGTAGATTTTCAGGTCTTCCAGAAAAATGTCTCCGTAAATCGCCCTTTCAAAACCTCTGGTTTTAAATGAAGTAAACTTAGAGTGCATCAGCTGATCATATTCTTTCATTAATACACTCTCCGTAAGATAAAGCTTCTCCACTTTCATGCCCATCAAACTCGATTGATGCTCTAACAGTTCTTCATGAACACCATGCATGGTTATTCTTTTGAGTTCACCATTGAGTGTGCTAAAAAGAGTATCCACATCTAAACTTCCATCTTGTAGAACATGAAACAGTGCCAAGGCTGAGCCCTTTCCTCCAGACCAGTTCATAAATGCTTTTGGCAAAGTAGATTTGCTCATCACCTTAGAATTTGTATTGAATACTATTAATGAAAATTAATCCTGAAGACGCTCGAGGGTCATGATCTCAAAATCATATTCATTCTTCTCATCCTTACTATAGAATTGGCTGTCAATTATTTTCCAGTCATTGAAAAGAGATATATCAAAGAAGGCATCTGCCTCTGGGGAGGCAAAAACTTTAGTGAGGTACACTTTACTGACAAAAGGCAGGGCCTGCTCATAAATATTTGCTCCGCCAATCACAAAAATCTCTTCATGACCCTCATGGTCTTTTGCCAACTCAAAAGCCTGTTTTAAGGAGTGAACCACCTCACAACCCTCAATAACCAAATCCTCTTTTCTGGTAATCACGATATTGGTTCGTTTTGGCAGTGGTCTACCTATAGAATCAAAGGTCTTACGACCCATTATAATACTGTGACCGCTAGTGATTCTCTTGAAATTCTTCAGATCATCCGATAAACGCCAGATAAGCGAATTGTCTTTTCCAATGGCATTATTCTCAGCTATCGCAATTATGAGAGAGATGTTATTTTGGGGCATATTCTAAAGATATCAATAAGACAATATCGACCTAACTTATAGTAGGTCAAAAGTATCGGCTGCAATATTAAAACAAATAACATCAAAACATCCTACTCAAAGAAACACTAAAGCCCTCATTCAGCTTCAATTCCTGATTACTCAGACTTTGAACAATCGGTAACTGTCCGCTTAAATTCAAGCCAAATTTTCGATAGTAGAGATCAATACCCGCGGTCCCATTAACATACCAACCACCGGTAAAATGATTCCTTTCTCCATTGACCAGATCCTGTCTCTTAAATTCAGAATTAGTCCCGACAGAAAGTACCAAATTGGCATTGCCTACGTAAACCGATCTGAATGCCAAAAGACTTAGAAGTGTTTGATTGGCAAAATGATATCCATAGGAATTGGTACCATTAATTTTATAGGTTGCATTTATATTCAGGCCTGTTTCATGCTTTTTCAATGTATAAATAACATTGAGAGGCACATCCCAACTTCCTGTCCCCAATTGGAAATTAGCATTCGCCACTTCCGAAATATCATTCTGATCAAACTGATAAGCACCAGTAGGAGCCTTTATTCCCCCGCCAACTAAAAGCTGATGGTTCCATTTTTTATGAAGCCTTGTAGTATCCAGAAAGGTATTGATCACATTATAATGAAGTAAAAGATTGGCATCACCCATCCCCTCTAACTCAGCTTTAAAGCTATCAGAAAGGCGAGTCTGTTGATTTTGCTGATAAGGCAAAAAAGCCATCAACTGTACGTTTTTGACCGGGTATAATCGAGTCCAGATTTCGGTAGTCCGGAAAGTTTCCTGAGCCGCCAATAGCTTACTTCCTATATGTGAGTCAAAGCTATTTTGACGGTACCGAACACCGGCAAACTGCATTTGCCCCTGCGGTAAAATCCCAAAAAATGAGCCTCCGTTAACACAACCACAGATATCACAGGCAGAAAGATTCTGCCATCCGATTAAAATGAGGAAGACAAATAGTTTATATCTCATGGTGCTGCAAAACGAGGATCTTTGATAAATTCCTCATCATCTAAAGTTTTTAAAAAGGCTATCAATTGTACTTTTTCTAAATCAGTAAGCGGAATCCCAAGCTGTTCGCCATTGCGAAAAACAGGATCTAAGGTCCTAAGATCAACCATGCCGCTACTGTAATGATTTAAAACGCTCTCCAGAGAACCGTATCTGCCATCATGCATATATGGAGCCGTATAACCCAGGTTTCTTAAACTCGGCACTTTAAACTTGAATTGATCAGCCGAGTTCCCAGTGATATTGGCCCGACCGTAATCAGGCTCTCTTCTAAATGGTTCAAGACCATTACTTCTAAAACTTTCATCTGAAAACAGCGGTCCACTATGACAGGTTTGACACTTCTGCTCAAATACTCTTAAACCTGCCAGTTCATCTTCGCTAAACTCACCGCCAGGTTCATTTCTGATAAATTTATCGTATTTGGAGTTCTTCGAAATCAGTGTATTCATAAACTGACTCAAAGCTTTCAAAAAGTTTTGCGTAGTCACTTCTTCTGTACCGAAAGCCTTCTTAAACATGGCTTTATACTCATCATCTGCTTGAATTTTCTGAAGCACATTTCCCATTTCCTCGTCCATTTCCACAGGATTAGTAATAGGGGCAATGGAGAAAAGATCAAGGTCAAAGACGCCACCATCCCAGAAAAAGCTTTTCATCCAAGCCGTATTCTGTATGGGTGGGGCATTGCGTAAACCCATCTGATTATCAATACCGTGACTTATGGTATGTCCATGGTGTGTAAAAGCATAATTCTGATTGTGGCATTCGGCACAAGAGATAGTATTATCTCTGCTAAGTCGACCATCATAAAAAAGCTTTTTCCCTAACTCAAAACCATCTTGAGTAATCGGATTTTTTGACAGATCATAAACAGGCTCCTCAAAATTCTCAGGGATAGAAAACAAAGGTATTTCTTCCTCGGGTTCTGGCTCAGGAATAACAGGAGGTTGTTCATTGGTCTCATTACAAGACCAAAGAACAACCATGACTAATATGTATTTTAAATTCCTGATCATCTAATGATTATGCACATGGTCTACCAGAAAAGCCGCGGCATAATTAGCAGCAATTGGCTTACCTACCATCGGGTTATGTACTACCGGAGTAGTACCAATACTCAACGTAGAACTTCCGTCAAAAACTTTAGATACATCAAAGATTATATGAGCCTGAGGAGAAACTGAAGAAGTTACTTCAGCCATATCATCCATGTGTAATTCTACTGTTCTTAAATTATTTGGCGTAGGAGCATCTTTACCGCCAAAGCCTCCGATATGGTAGGCGAACTTATTATCCGGAGTAGCTGAAGCCGCCGAACTGTACCCTTCCATTTTGAAGAAAATATAGCCCATATTCCAGCTCCAATACATATTATCATCACCATATGAGGCAGGGTCTAATACACCCACTCTTTGTGAAACATCAGAAATGCTCTTCACACTGTCTACGCCTATAATAAACGAAATATGATGGTAATTACCCGCTGGTAAACCCGTCAATTCGATCTGCTGTGTAGCCGCATCAGATTCTTTTACCAAGAAATACTCATCAGGAAAAGAAATTGTGTTCCCGGCCATATCAGTAATATTGATATTAGAAACAAAGTAATTTAAGGTAGATAAAGTATAGGTCTCTCCTGAGGCATTGGTAGCCTGAGTTTGACCAAGGTATAGTTCGTCGCTACCTATTCTGTTATCGAACTCCAGAATTAGGTTTCCTTCACCTGAAGGTTCCATAGTTTCTGAATCACATGACGAAAAAAGGAGGGTACCAGCTGCAAAAAACAAACTGGTTTTTATGAGGTTTTTCATTTGAAAATTTGAGTAAAGAATAGGCGTACACGCCCAATCTTTCTATTGAAAAATTGATGTATAAAAAGTTAAGCTCGACTCTGAGAGAGTCTTTCAATAGAAAAACCTAAGCCCGGGGCGGGTGGAAAATATCAAAATGATACTCTGAAGTGTTTTGAGCGGTATAGTTAAACGCAACCTTCTCATTGAAGTCATTGACCAAACTTCTGAAAGAGAAAACAGATTCTGTAAAGCTGAATTCTATCTCAAAAACCTTTGAAAGAAAGGTATTTGTAGCATTTTTCTCATCCTCTTGCTGAGCAGCTTTTAACTGCTTGGCCAAATAACATTGACCATCACACTCAAGCTCTGGCATGTCTTTATTGACACAATAATTCTGGATGATGAAATCTTTGCGAAGCTCATAGTTTACAAAAATAGCAGGAACCACCATTGCCTTTACAAAGAGCAAGGAGAGTAATAGAATAGCCCCTATTTGTTTTATGCTTTGCATGTACTTTCTACAACGCAAAGATAGGTCTGAAAATTTAAGCGGATAGTGACTTCTGTCATGAAATAACAGATTTTCTAATAAAGCCTCTATTTTTGCCCTCAAATAAGGAAATCTGGAAGACAAAAATGTTTATTGACAAAATCAAAGAAGGTAAATCTGGCCTGCTCTTATATGGTATCACTCCACCTAAAATGGAAACACCTAAAGAAAAGGTGACCCTTATAGCCGAAAGGACTTTTAATAGGGTGAAAGACTTACCACTAGATGCCCTTGTGGTTTATGATGTGCAAGATGAGTCTGCACGTACAGATAAAGAAAGGCCGTTCCCTTTTATTGGAGCATTAGATCCATTTCGCTTTGCGAGTGAGTATTTATCTGCTCTTCAGATTCCAAAAATTATTTACAGACCTGCCGGTAAGTTTTCGCAAGACGAACTATCCTCCTGGCTGACCGATCTAAAGGCACATCAATATTACCCGATTTTTGTAGGTGTACCATCACCGACTTTCACACCTAAAACGTCATTGCCACAGGCTTATAAACTGTGGGAAGCACAAAAAGAAAACTCTGTTTTGGGTGCCATCACAATTCCAGAAAGACACGCCGTGCTTAACGATGAGCAGAATCGTATGCTCAGCAAAATGGAGTCAGGGGTTAGCTATTTCATTTCGCAGTGTGTTTTCAATGTAGATTATGCCAAGAAAATGTTGAAAGACCTGGCGGACACCTGTCAATCTACGAATTGCAAGCTACCAACGGTCATCTTTACGCTAACTACTTGTGGCTCTGAGAAAACACTTTCATTTATGGAGTGGCTGGGCATTCACGTCCCTCAAAACATGAAAGATGAGCTTCTGGCGGCAGAAAATATGTTGGAAAAGTCAATCTCACTTTGCCTTTCCATAGCACAAGAACTCACAGAATTTTGTCTTGAAAGTAAGATTCCTTTTGGGTTCAATATCGAAAGTGTGGCTATCAGAAAAACGGAAATTGAAGCCTCAATCGCTATTACGAATGAGGTAGCTAAACTTCTAAAAGAGAAGGGTTTGAGGTAATTATATCTTTGGTTTTTTGTACAAAGGAACCGTGCTGCATGGCTCGCCAAACATAAGGCTCTTGACCAAAGGTTTAAGTCTTTGAGAAAGATCAACGTATACCTCCGTAGGCATATCTACTTTTGAGCAGCCTTTTACTACCACACGGGTATCTTTAAACTGTTCAAAGTCTACCGTTGATAGAGCATCTCTAAACAGCTTGATTTCCAAATCCTTCAGATCTCCGAAGACTACGACATTGGCAATACCCTCCAAACGGAGAGCCAAAAGCATGTATGCCCAGGTAGGAATTATGGCATCGACAGAGCAATATATGGCTACGTTTTTCCCCTCATAAACAGACCAGTCATTTTCTTTCAAGAAAGCTCTGAAGTCCTTTTCCTTTAGAATAGCCTCCATGAATAGGTTATCTTTCAAATCATAGACGACCCGCTCTCCCGGATGATAATAATCCTCAAGATCAAAAGTGATGAGGCCGCTTGCCGCTACTCTATTGATGATTTCTTCTGCCATGCTACTCAAACAGAAAACGATTGGCTTTAGTTTTCCTCTTTTGACTCAGTTTCTGATTCCTCATTCGGCTGTTCATTCTCCTCTATATTTTCCTCCGTTTCAGACTCGGCTCCTTCTTTGATTTGAGATTCAGGTTTTACCAAGGGTTCTTTAAAGAGTAGAACCGGGTGCTCCTCAAAATAGTCAATGGCGGCAGCGTAATTCCAGTTTTTCAGCAGCATTCGGGTGATGATAAAGGCTTGTTGTATAGCTACCATAACCCAGATCAATGGAGAAGAACTCATTCCTATTGTTTCATCAATGAGAAGATATACTCCACTAAGGATAATGCCCACCAAGGTTATTAACCAGAACATGCCCAGCGTTTTGGGATTCTTGAAAACGTAAGCAAAAGCCTTCCAAAAAGCTTCTCCCGTTCCTAGTCGGGATTCCCTGTAAATTATGACTTTGGTATAAAAACTAATAACCAGACCATAACTCATCAATACCAAAAGTAAAATCGTGGGAATCAAAAGCCACAAGACATATCCTCTCTCTGAACTACCTTCAGCAATAAGAATGAAGATGAAATAGAATAAACCAGAAACCAGGAAGAAGACGAAAAGGAGAACACCAGTGAGCAATAGTACCAGAAAGTACTTTCCAAATACCTTCCAACATTGAGTAAAGAAGAATTTAAACGAGAATGGCTTCCTTTTTTCAGAGAGCTCAGCTATAGTACCTCCGGAAAGAAAAGCGTAGACCACCGACCCCAAAAAGCCAAAGAAAAACATAACAGCAAAAGCCGGAGACAATAGCCGACCATTACCTCTTACAAAATCAGAGAATAAGGTATAATCGAAACCTTGCACTAGCCCCTCTAAGTCTGCAGAGTTACCAGCAAGTTCTGAAAGCAATGAGCTAAAATTAGCTACCGGAAACACAGCTAAAATCAATGAAAGAAGATACATAAGGAGCAGCACCGGCCACTTCTTCAAAGTAATCTGCAGGGCATCTTTCAGCGTATCAATCATTTTTCAATTTTGGATTATTGTGGTGTCTTTCGGCATCTCTGATACTTTTCTTCTCCAAGTTCTTTTCCAGGGCTTCTGTAAGATCTACACCTGTTTGATTGGCCAGACAAATTAATACAAAAAGTACATCTGCCATTTCATCGCCAAGGTCCTTATTTTTATCAGACTCCTTCTCTGACTGCTCCCCGTACCTGCGAGAAATAATTCGAGCTACTTCGCCTACCTCTTCTGTCAGAATCGCCATATTGGTCAACTCATTGAAATACCGAACACCCACTGTTTCAATCCATTTATCGACAATATTCTGAGCTTCTTTTATGGTCATTCCTTGTATAGACAAAAGATATTAGATTTATGACGAAAGACTATTTGTATTTAAGATTTTGATACATGAAGGAACCTAAAACGATCCCTCATTCTCAAAGCTTTTAATAGAAGAACCAAGAGAAACTACTACCAACTTCCCTCTCCCCACTCCCGACTTCCTACTTCCCTCTTCCTCCTTCTCTTCTTCGCACTCCCCTCTTTAAACTTTAACTCTCCCCCATCCCAAGGTACTGATCATCCAATTGGGCAAAGGCTTTAGCATTCCTCGTTTTTTGAGATTGATAAATATTCCTAGTTTTTTCAAAACAGGCACCTTGTGGGTTTCTACAAACTCTAGCAGCGTACCATCAGGATCAGCAATATAGCTGAATCGCCCTCCGGCTTCTCCCATATCAAAAGTGGCACCGCTGTCTACGGTAAACGGGAAGCCCGAATTGGCAGCTTTGGCCTTGAAGGCTTCCATATCAAGTGTATCAAAACACAGGTGTATATAACCCAAATCTCCCCAGCTGCGACCCTCCATGATCACTTCTGCCTTATCTTCTAGTAACTGTACAAGCTCAATTTCAATATTTCCAAAGAGCTTGTAGAAAGCTCCTTCACCAGATTCCGATTTTTTGAGAAGAACTCTTCTACATTTTCGCTCTCCACCAGCCAGTTCCGCAAAATCAGCAAATGTCCTGGTTTCGTCATAGACTAATTCATTAATGCCTAGCACATCCTTATATAATTTCAAAGAGGCCTCCATGTCACTCACCCCGATAATTACTCCGAGTACACCACCTGTATGGTCTGCTCTTTTCTTAAACCAAGAATTATCCGGCACCAATTGAAGCTGGTTCCCATAAGGATCTTTCAAATAAGCCACCGGGAACTTTGATGGAGATTGATACACTTTCTTCCCCAGAGACTCTGCCAATTTTTCGACATTAGAAGATTTCATCTTTACAGCATAAATCCCAAGATCTCCAAGCTTGGCTTCTTGCTTTGGAGGCAAGGGAGCCGGGTCTTTCGACTGCCATATTTCTGCTCCACCGCCGCCAGCCATATTGACCGCCAGTATTGCTCTTCGCTCACGAACCACACCATTGGTATGAGGCGTCATAAGCTCGGCACGTGCCACGTCATCAAATACTGGTACATCAAGCCCCAGATGTTTATTATACCATTTGAAAGCCGCTTCGGCATCAGGAACCCCAATGCCCACTTGTTGAATACCAGTAAAGAGAATATCACTCATTTCTAAAAATTCTTAATAATTATACTTCGCAAAAATGGCTGGTTTCCATAGAAATTCCACAGTTTTGCTTCAAAATCACGAAAGCTATGACAGATTGGCCAAAAATTGAAAACATTCATAAAATCGATTCCCCTTCTTTAGTCCTTTTTGAAGATCGTTTTCATCTTAACATCAAGAAAATGATAGATGCAGTAGAAGGAAACACAGATCGATTAATGCCACACGTCAAGACCAATAAGTGCCAGAAAGTGATTGAATACATGATTTCTAAGGAAATCAAACGATTTAAAGCGGCTACTTTGGTTGAAGCTGAACTGGCAGCGAAGGCTGGTGCCAATTCAGTTTTGTTAGCTCACCAACCCGTTGGACCAAAAATAGAAAAGCTTTCTTTGCTCATTGAGAAATACCCAAACACTCAATTCTCCTGCATTATTGATAACCAAAGTACAGCAAGGCTACTTAACCAAATAGAAAACAAGCCGGAAGTTTATATTGACATCAATAGCGGTATGGACAGATCAGGTATAAAACCTGGCAAAGGACTTGATGAGCTTATCGGTTTTATCAACACACAAACAAAACTTCGCCTTAAAGGCCTTCACATTTATGATGGCCATTTAAGAAATAAGGATATCAATCTAAGAACTGCGGAAGCCGAAAGGTTATTAGAAAATGTAGAAAACTACTTTAATGATTTGGAAATTGTAGTTGGGGGCACACCAAGCTTTTCTGTTCATAAGAATAATCAAAGAGTGATCTGTAGTCCTGGCACCAGTGTTTTTCATGATTGGGGTTATGGCGATCAGTTACCCGAACAAAACTATGAGCCTGCCGTGCTAATCATGACCCGAATCATCTCAAAACCGACCGAAGGAATCATCACGGTAGACATGGGACATAAGTCAATATCGAGTGAAAATCCGATTGACAAACGTGTTCAATTCCTCAATTTGGAGAACTATGAATTGCTATCGCAAAGTGAAGAGCATGGCGTTTTAAAAGTAGAAAACTGGGAGCAACACGAAGTGGGTGATGTCTTTTTTGGAATTCCATTTCATATTTGCCCTACCGTAAACCTTCACCGACAAATCGGTGTTATCAGAGACAATCAATTAATGGAATACTGGGCCACCGAGGCCGCCAAAAGATAATTATGGAGATAACAGCTGACAATAAACTGAAACGATTAGAAGTAGTAGGTGATAAGGTATTGATCAGACCCAAAACACATAATGGCAAAACCAAAACCGGGCTTTTCTTACCACCAACCGTGACAGAAAAAGAAGATGTTCAAAGCGGCTATGTAGTTAAAGTAGGTCCCGGATACCCACTACCAAACACGGCCGAGGAAGAACCTTGGAAAACCACCGAAGAAAAAGTAAAATACATGCCTCTTCAGGCTGAAGAAGGCGACCTCGCTATCTATCTTCAAAGACACGCCATAGAAATAGAGTATGACGGCCAGAAATATGTGATTGTACCTCAGAGTTCAATTTTGATGCTTGAAAGAAGCGAGGATTTATTTTAATCTTTGGCAAGCCTCTCAGCAAAATCTGCATCCTCCAGAAGGAATTTAGCCGTATTAGCTCCTTCTAGTCTTACCAGTAACTCTCCATCAGACTTGAAGAAAACACAGGTGGGTAGAGATGCTATTCTATAAGTTCTTCTGAGCAGCTGACCGCTTTCCGAGTCTACATCTACCTTGTAATTGATGTAAGACTTTTCAAACCGTTCTATAACAGCCTCATCGGTAAATACTTCTTTATCCATTTTCAGACATGGCCCACACCATGAGGCCCAAAAGTCCACAAAAATCAACTTCTTCTCTTTGCGAGCCATATGGACAATTTCCTGAAAACTCTTCTCTGAATTGGTGTAAAAGTCTAATTGATCATTGTTATGTTCTCCTGTAAGAAGTAATAGAGATAAAATGAGGGTAGCAGGAGAAAGCATCTTGTCTGTGTATTTATTGACTTCAAAAATAAACGAATGATTTTTAAAGTCTGTTTTCTTGGAAGAAATCGAATTAAAAACCACCCGTTCAGGCATTTGCTTAGTACCTTTGCGGCAGATTAAGAATCAGGAGTTTAATGCTTAGATCTTCCCTAGGAAATATCGGCCATTTATTGACAATTTTGGCCTTCATCAGTTCATTAATTGCCACTTATGCCTACTGGCAATCTTCAAGAGAAAAGAACATAAACAGTATCTGGAAAAAGTTTGCGAATCAAGCTTTTGCAGTTCATTCTGTATTTGTTGTTGGAGTGGTAGCCTCTTTGTTTACTATCATTTTCAATCACTATTTTGAATATCATTATGCATGGGATAACTCTTCATTAAGTCTGCCCTTAGGATATGCCATTTCCTGTTTTTGGCAAGACCAGGAAGGCTCTTTCCTTTTATGGATATTCTGGAATGCTTTGGTAGGACTAGCCCTGATTATTCAGTTTAACCGTACCAAGAAACATCAGGCACTTGCATCTCCTACAATGGTGATCGTTGCCGGAATACAGGCTTTTTTGACCTCAATGATTTTGGGGGTTATCATTTATGGTGAAACCAAACTTGGAAGTTCACCTTTCCTGACTTTAAAAGAACTAAACCCAGACTTGCCAGTTTGGTCTTTAGACCCTGATTTCATTCCTAAAGACGGTAATGGGTTAAACCCACTGCTTCAGAACTATTGGATGGTTATCCACCCTCCCACTCTGTTTCTGGGCTTTGCCATGACCATGGTTCCTTTTGCTTTGGCCATTTCCTCCTTATGGAAAAGAGACTATCATGGTTGGTTAAACATCTCTCTTCCCTGGTCTCTTTTGGCTGCAGTCGTGTTGGGTTCGGGAATTATGATGGGTGGAATATGGGCCTACGAAACGCTGAACTTTGAGGGCTATTGGAACTGGGATCCTGTAGAAAATGCAGTTTACGTTCCATGGTTAATTCTGGTAGCAGGTTTTCATACCCTGTTTCTGGCTAGAAAGAGTAGCTCTGCTCTAAAGTATTCTTACATACTGATCATTGCTCAGTTTATTTTTATTCTTTATTCTACATTCCTAACCAGAAGTGGAATTCTGGGCAACGCCTCTGTACATTCCTTCACTGATTTGGGGCTTTCAGGACAGCTTTTGGTTTATCTCCTCAGTTTTACCTTGGGTGCTATTATACTTGCGGCTTTACGATGGAAAGAACTCCCTACTGATGAAAAAGAAGCCTCCGTTTATTCGGCAGAGTTTTGGGTGATTATTGGTGTTCTTGTATTGAGTCTTGCTGCCTTTCAGGTCATAGTCACCACATCTATCCCGGTTTATAACAGCATTGCAGACGGACTTGGATTAGATCTCAATATGGCTTTACCTACAGACCAGATTGCCCATTATACAGGCTTCCAGATGTGGCTATTTATTTTGGCGGTGGTTTTGATGGGCGTAGCCCAATATTTCTGGTGGAAAAAAGTAAAAGGCAAAGACCTCAAATCACTTATCAATCCGGCTATCATTTCGCTTTTCCTAACGGCAATAATAATAGCTACCACATCAGTAGATAAACTAGCTTACATTATCCTTATCACTGCATCAGTCTTTGGCTTTGTGGCTAACTTCTCTATCCTTTTAGATTTGTTTAAAGGCAAACTAAAGGTAGCTGGTGGTGCCGTGACGCACATAGGTGTAGCTTTAATGCTACTTGGTATAATGTACTCTTCTGCCTACCAGAAGACCATTTCTATCAATAATACCGGAACTGAAATTTTCTCAGATTCTGAAAAAGAAAGTCGTGAGAACGTATTATTGTGGCTTAATAGAGATTATAAACTACAAGAATATGATATTGCCTATAAAGGCCAATTTGTAGACGTACGTGAAGTACCCGGCTATATTGAAAAGCGATTTATTCAACCCGTGATCGGAACGGGCTTCAAAGGCATTGCTAGAGCCGCCATCGTGGACGATTCCGATACTTTGCGATACCAAGGAGATACTGTGGAATATGAAGCTGAAAACACCTATTATCAAATTGCCTTTGAAGGTAAAAATGGTCAAAACTTCAACCTCTATCCACGCTTCCAGATCAACGAACAAATGGGAAATGTGGCCTCTCCTGATATCAAACGTTTATGGAACAAGGATATTTATAGCCATGTAAACTACGTTCAATCAGAAGAGGACCGAGAATGGAGTATGCCAATGGAATATCAGGTAGCTATTAAGGATACTTTCTTCCTGAATGATTACGTAGCTATTCTGGAGGATGTGGTTGGCGTTAAAGAAGTAGACGGCATGGAAATCAAACAAGGTGATGCAGCAGCCATGGCCTATGTAAGAATACTGGAACGTGATGGCGAGAAACTTCTCAGCCCCACTTTTGTGATTAAAGACAATCAGGTCTGGAGTAAGCCGGTAGTGAGTAATGAATTAGGCTTAAGGATTCAATTAAGTCAAATAGACCCGATCAATGGATCCTTTACTTTCTCTATAGCCCGAAGCGAAAGAGAATACATTGTACTCAAGGCCATCGAAAAACCATTCATCAATCTCCTTTGGCTCGGCATAGCCCTCCTGGTCATTGGAATGTTTATCTCAACCTTCAGAAGGTTTAGGATAGCTTTGCGGAAGAGTTGATAAAGGTATAATAAGACCGCATAAAAAAGGCTGTTTCTAATACATAGAAACAGCCTTTTTCGTTTTCCTAAAGATTTGATCATCAAATAAAAGAAGAAGAGTACGTTTCATAAGGTCTCTAAAAAGAAAAAACCCCGACAGAATCGGGGCATTTCTCAACTTTATAGCCATGAAAACTAATACTCTTTTTAAGCCATTTCTAGCTTTAATTCGTTTATTTTCTTCTTAATTGAGGTATCAATTTGAGTATCTCCAACTCGTAAAACGTAACCTCCAATCAGATCTTTATCTATCTTTTCTACCAGCTCTACTTTCTTTCCTGTTGCATCTTCAACAATCTTGCTGAATTGAGCACGCTGTTCTTTAGAAATTGGCTCTACTGTTATAACGGTAGCACGCTCAATTTTGTTTAAATCGTCGTACAATTTCTTAAACTCAACAGCGATAGGATAAATTAAGCTCTCTCTGTTTTTCTTTGTTAGGACGTCGAAAATAGAGTAAGTCACAGGATTTACTTTATTTTCAAAAATATTTTTCAAAATCGCCCTCTTTTTTTCGTGTCTGACTATCGGATTAGCCATCACACGCTGAAATTCGTCGTTCTGATCACATACTTCAATAAAGAAGCCCATATCATCATTTACGGGATCAAGAACTTTTTGCTCCATCGCCAGGTCTACAAGGGCCTTGGCATATCTGTAAGCGACTACTGAGTTTGACATATTTCAATATAAACTCTGTCCTAATTACGAAAATTAAACCAGAGTAGATTAATGATTGTATCTAATTTCTTAAATAAGTAGAACAGTAAATTAGTTCAATTTAGCCTCTGAGATTAACTCATTCACAAGATCTGTATGAGCACCTTTAGCGGCTAATTCTTTCTTCATTACTTTTTCAGCAATTCCGATTGATAAACTAGCTACTTCTTTCTTCAATCCGTCTACCATAGTGGCTCTTTCCTGAGCTAAAGTCTCACGAGCATCTTCCAAAATCTTAGAAGCCTCTTCAGAAGCTTTTGCTTTCGCCTCTTCTACAAGTCTGTTTGAAGTCTCTTTGGCTGTTTTAAGAATCTCGTCTCTTTCAGCACGAGCCTCAGCTAGAAGCTTCTCATTGTCAGACTTTAATTTAGCCATCTCCGCACGAGTCTCTTCTGCCATTTTTAGTGCAGAATCAATCTCATCTTCACGAGACTTTAAGGCAGAAAGAATACCTTTCCACGCAAATTTTCTAAGAACGAAAAACAGAGTAAGGAAAATCAGTAATTGCCAAGCAATAAGGCCAATACCGGGAGTTAATAATTCCATTTATGAAGTCGTATTTGAATGTCTAATAAAAAGAAGTTTTGCTCTGACACCTAATGTGAGCAGAGCAAAACTAAAAATTTGATTATCCAAGGATGGCCAATAGACCAACCACTACACCAAAAAGGGCAACAGCCTCAATTAGGGCAGCGATGATAATCATCATTGATTGGATTTTACCAGCAGCTTCTGGCTGACGAGCAACTCCTTCCATAGCAGAGCCACCAATTTTACCGATACCAAGACCAGCACCGATAGCAGCAAGACCTGCACCAATAGCACCACCGAAAGCAGCTAAACCTGAACCAGACTCAGCAGCAGCTTGTAAAAGAATGTTTAACAAAGACATTTGTATAAACGATTTATAGTTAAAAAAATAAAATACTAAACAAGAACTCTCTTAATGATCGTGATGCTCTTCGATAGCACTACCGATATACATTGAAGAAAGAAGGGTAAATATATAAGCCTGAATAAAGGCTACCAATATTTCAATTAATGACATAAAAGTCCCAATAGCCCAAACTCCACCACCAACGGCGTAATTCTTAAACATAAAGATTAGACCTATGAAACTCAATAAAATGATGTGACCACCAGTGATGTTAGCAAACAAACGAATAGTTAATGAGGCAGGCTTCATAAAGATACCTACAATCTCAATCACCCAGAATAAAGGAAGCAGTACCATAGGTACACCCGGAGGGTTGAAAATGTGACCCCAATAATTCTTATTGGCTTTGAAATGAACAATAACGAATGTAATCAATGCCAAAGTCAAGGTAACTGCAATGTTACCTGTAAGGTTAGCAGCTCCCGGAGTTAAACCGATAAGGTTATTAATAAGGATAAAGAAGAATAACGTCAGCATATATGGTAGGTATGCTTCATACTTAGGACCAATATTCGCTTTCACTACATCATCCTTGATAGTCGTAATGACCGGCTCCAGTAAAGACTGGATACCTTTTGGGGCCTTACCTTCATTTTTCTTATAACCTTTAGCTACAGCTGTAAAGATTAAAATCAACAGTACTGCACTTAAAATCAATGAAGCTACATTCTTGGTGATGGAGAAATCATAAACCGCAGCATGATGATCATCTTTAAGAGCAATCTTTTCATGATGCATCACATAAGGACCATATTCTCCGTGACCTTCGTCAAATCTGGCAGAAGAAAAAACATCTAAGCCATGCTCTTTAGAATACACGATTACCGGAAGAGGTAATTTGACTCCATGAGCAAACTCCCAGCCATGCTCATCCAAAATATGGTGCATAATCATATTGCCCATATTGAAACTCTCTTCATCGTGCTGAATTTCTTCATGAATCTCTTCCAATTCTTCATGGATAGTTTCATGACCTTCTTCATGATGCTGGGCACTCACATAACCCATAGAAAAAACTGATAATGAGCAGATTACAAGTAAACGTTTGAACATTAGTTTGATTCTCTTTTAACTGACTTTTTGTAGCCTTCACGAAAAACGCCGCAAGTTAGCACTTAATAAGTAGATTTCAAAAGCTGTAAAACATAAATAAAGTACAAAAAAGTTGATGAGGAACTGAGCCTTATTTTCAAGGCCTAAATAAAGATAAGCCGCCACAAAAATGGCACAAGCCAAAAAGCGAATACCCATACTTATCATGTGAAATTGGATAAACTTTTCTCTATTATTCCGTTTACCCTGCTCTGAAAGCGTGTTTAAGAGATATGATAAAGCCGAAAAGAATGCTAACATATACCACTTCGCCTCATGTAACCATTGAGAAAGCCCAAATGTATCAGCTAAAAAAAATACAATTGTGATACATAAAATAAAGACCAGGGTCTGCCGCATACATATATATTTAGCTAATTTTTGAACTACCAAACACAAAAGTACTTCATATTAGATAGAAATGGAGAGTTCTGAACGACGATAGAAAACAAAAAGAAAACGAAACCCCATTTTCTAAGGACGAAATTCAAAACCTACCAAAACTCGTAAAAATAATTTTAATGTAATATTCCGATATAAGAATCAATAGAATTTTAGAAGAATCGTTTGCGGCATTGTACTAAAATAAGTTCCAAATTTTGAAGCCACTTTTTGTTTAAATAAATGTGGATAACCTTGATTACAGCACCACTCATTTTACTAGATTTGTATCCTTTTTCTGTATAATTCAATCCAAAATTATTTGGAGTTAACCCTTTGTGAATCTTGGTTAATACAACACTAGATAGCGACGCAAAATTAGTTTGGAATAACTGCCTGAAAGTAATTCAGCAGAATGTGTCAGAGCAGAGTTTCAAAACCTGGTTTGAACCCGTAATCCCATACAAATTATCAGGCAAAAAACTTATCATTCAGGTGCCAAGTCAGTTCTTCTATGAGTGGCTTGAAGACAACTATGTACAGCTTTTAAGAAAAGCTCTTGACTTCTCATTGGGAAGAGATGGCCAGTTGGAGTACTCTATTGTAGTAGATAGCGGAGATAGAAACCATAATGGGCCTGCAATGTCATTAAGTCCTCAAGGTAAAAAACCGCAGGCAAAAGCACCGATAGAAGAGAAAAGTAACAAAGTTAATAGCCCGTTTGTCTTAAGAGATCTGGACCAAGCCCAGTCTGAGTCATTTCTCAATCGCTCATACACTTTTGAGAACTTTATAGAAGGTGATTGTAATCGTTTGGCACGAGCTGCCAGTTTTGCGGTAGCCGAAAAACCAAGTGTTACATCTTTTAACCCTCTAATGATTTATGGTGGCGTAGGTCTTGGTAAAACTCACCTGGTTCAGGCAATTGGGAATTACATCAAGATGAATTTTGAAGGCAAGTTTGTCCTTTATGTTTCATCTGAGAAGTTCACCAGCCAGTTCATAAATGCGATTAGAAATAATAGTCTTCAGGATTTCATGTCATTCTACATGCAGGTAGACGTACTCATTCTTGATGATGTTCAGTTTCTCTCAGGCAAAGAAAAAACACAAGAAACCTTCTTTCATATTTTCAATCACCTACATCAGTCAGGAAAACAAATCGTGATGACTTCTGACCGTCCTCCAAGAGACCTGGAAGGTATGGAAGACAGACTTCTTTCAAGGTTTAAGTGGGGTCTAACCGCAGACCTTCAAAGTCCTGACTTAGAGACCAGAATCGCTATCATTCATAAAAAGACCCAAGATGAAGGTATCGATATCGATTTTGAGGTTATCGAATACCTGGCTCATAGTATAGATTCTAATGTCAGAGAGTTAGAAGGTGTGATGATTTCATTAATAGCCCAAGCCTCATTAACCAAAAGAACCATTGACCTGGAACTAGCGAAAAAGACCTTGAATCATATAGTGACTGAAACTGAGAAGGAAGTCAATATTGATGGTATAGTTAGTGTAGTGACTGAACATTATAATGTCAGAATTGCAGACCTTAAGAGTAAGAGTCGATTAAGAGCAATTGTCATACCGCGTCAAGTAGCTATGTATCTCGCGAAGGAATTAACAAACCTATCGCTGAAATCTATAGGTTATCATTTTGGTGGGAGAGACCATAGTACGGTTATACATGCCATTCAAACGGTAAATGATCTAATGGATACCAATAAAGACATGGAGAAAGAAGTCAATTCTTTGTTGAAGCAATTCAAGAAAAAATAAGCTTCTTATGAATTTGAAGAACTTGTTCAATTAACAACTGATCTTCATTTTTTATCTCAAAATCTGCTAAAGCCCTGAATTCTTCAGGGCTTTTTTGTTTTTCAATGATCCCCATCACTTCATCTTTTGAGCGTTGAATATCCCTTGACAAAGTTCTATTCAAACGCGTTTCTTTAGATGCATGTACATAAATAAGATAATCTATCCCTTCCTTGTTCTCTACCACTGCTGCTTCTTTTAGCACATAAGGTGTATTTTGCTGAGAACTAGCCCAAGAGTTGAAATGTGCTCTCACGGCCGGATGGACAATTTCGTTTAATTGTAAAAGGAGTTCTTTATTCTTAAATACCTTCTGAGCTACATAACGCTTATTATAACCCTCCTGAGAATAGGCTCCTTCCCCTAATAATTGTTTAATTTGAATTCGGATTTCCTCTGAGTTATTGATGAGATTCTTGGCCTCTAAATCGGCATAATAGACTGGAATCCCAATGGTTTCAAACACTTGGGCTACAGTACTTTTGCCAGAGCCTATTCCACCTGTAATTCCAACTTTAAGCATGAGGCATTTCTGAAAATTTCTTTTTCTTCTTTGCGAAATACTGCCAAACAATTGAATAGTTGGACATGAACCTATTCTGGTTCACTTTACCAGTCCGCTTTTTGAGGAGATAAGGAAGCATGGCATAAAACGCAAAATGTGCCTTCAATATAGCTAAAACATCCTTCTCGTTGCCATCCAATAGAAACTTCAAAGCTGAGACGCCATCTAAAATAAGCCTCACGGGTACTTTGACCAGCATTGATTGAAAAGGCAAATTCTTCACTAGAATAGCCAAGCCATTTCTGAAGTTAAGAAATGTCTTTCTTGGATTAGACTTATTTAAGGTCCCTCCTCCTAAGTGGTATACCACACTGCCAGGATCATAAATAATATCATACCCAGCGTTTTTGATTCGCCAGCACAGATCTATTTCTTCCATATGAGCAAAGAATCGCTCATCAAAACCTTCCAGTTCATGAAAAACATCAGCCCTTATGAACAAACAAGCCCCAGAGGCCCAGGAAATAGAAACCTGATCATCATATTGACCTTCATCTTTTTCACAGGTATCAAATACTCTTCCTCTACAAAAAGGATAACCCCATTTATCTACATATCCGCCAGCTGCACCGGCGTATTCAAAGTATTCTTTTTTAGTAAAAGACTTAATCTTGGGCTGTATGGCTGCTAAGTTTGAATCATTTTCAAACTTATGCTCAATTGATTGTAACCAACCAGGGGTTACTTCGACATCAGAATTTAGTAGGACGTATACATCAGCATCTATTTGAGTCAAGGCCCTATTATAGCCACCTGCATAACCCGTATTCGTCTCCAAATTTAAAAGATGAATTCTCGGCTTGTAATCCTCCAAAAAATTTAAAGAATGGTCTGTACTGGCATTATCAGCCACCCATATTTCAGCTAGAAGAGAATTCTCCATAACAGATGGCAGAAACTGACGAAGGTGTTTTTCTCCGTTATAATTGAGTATAACAACAGCTATTTTCAAGCTTCCTATTTGTTAAACATGGAGTTTAGATCCATTCCGGGAATATTAGGCAACATTCCTTCCGTCATACCTTGCATTTCCTCTTTTGCCTTGGCTTCAGCATTTTCCAGTGCTTTGTTTGCAGCAGCAACAATCAAATCTTGAAGAATATCAATCTCCTCTTTATTCACAAGCTCCGGCTCTATTTCTACTTTAAGTAAAGTCTTTTTACCATTGGCAGTCACCTTTACCATACCTCCACCAGATTCTCCTTCGGCAATAATATCGCCCAGCTTTTCCTGAGTTTCCTGCATTTTAGTCTGCAGTTCTTTCATTTTCCCCATCATGCCGGCCATATCAAATAGTCCCATAGTTGTTTCCTTTGTTTTATGAAAAACAAAAATAGAGATACTTTAATTCAGACGGAAAAGAGAGTCTATTTTAATAGAGAAACAGAACCAGACTGTGAAAACTCTTCACCAGCAAGGCTAACACCTTTTATTCGGAAACCGTAGCTTCCTGTTGGGGCCATTTGTCCAGAAAGTGTACTTCCATTCCAACCGCTTCCGTCTACATCACCTTCATAAACTACCCCACCCCAACGGTCAAAAATGGTGATTGTACCTGAATCTAAAAACTTAGATTTTATCTCAAAACGATCATTCATACCATCGCCATTAGGTGTAAAGGCAGAAGGAATATAAACGTTTGCCGGTATATCTATTACCACGGTGTTACTGTATGAAGGGAAGGTAAAGTCTGTGTAACCTTCCAAATCCAGATCTTGTTCTGCTCTTATTCTAAATCGAAGTGTCGGAGTTGTTGAATTATAGATCATCTCGCCTACACCTTGCGTTAAATCACTCGTACGGTAAGCGGGCAGGAAGGCTCCAATGTCTGCATCCCACATTTCTATGACATATTCTGCAGGACCATTGGTCAATACGTTATCCGGGAAACTGTAATCTGTCCAGTTCAAAGTATTCCCTTGTGCGGTTAAGAAAACGGAGCAAAACTCGGGAGAAAGCTCAGATTCTATTCCACAAGCATCCTCTACCTGATATTTGTAACAGTAAGAACCAGAGTTAGGCACCACAGAAATATCCTCGAAAGTATTGGTTCCTGAGCCTATCTTTATAAAATCGTTCTCGTCAGGCGATTTATGGAAAAAAGTATAATTCGGAGCGTCATCATCAGAATAAACTACCAACTTGATCAAAGAGTCATCAGTTGACGGGTATCCTACATTAATTACACCATTTGGTATGATTTTCACATTTCCGTTCATTGGGTCAACCTCAAAGTCTTCTGACTCAATAATGATGTATTCTGTTTGTCCATTGGCTAACTGAATAGCATATCTTGCTGTTAGCGTGTAGTTATAAATTTTACCACATTCTAAGTTGTTATCGGTAAAACCTGTGTCAACGTTAGAGTTTAGGCTTAACGGGTCTAAACAGGAATCACATCCATCTTCTGTCCTCACCAAACCCAGCTGTTGAGGTACACCTCCCGGCGAAGTAGGGAAAGTCCAATTGATAGTCACATCAGAAGAACTGGATTGTGTAGCACTCATCCCAAAACCACAAATTACGTTTGAGTAAACTGGCGTACCACAATACCCTTCAACCATTATTCTAAAACAATATTTTGAACCCTGATTGAGACCATTAGCTTCAAAAACTCCATTAGTCGCGGTTCCAAGATTTTTCCAGTCATAAGTACCACCATTATCTTCGGCAAACTGAACTAGATAATCTTCTCCCGTTGTATAATTTTTAAATCCAATCTTTACTCCGGCTCCTCCGTTCAATGTTTTCAATGTAGTTAAAACAGGAGGGTTACCTTCACTTGGAGTTTCAGCCAACGGAGCTGTTGTACACTTATCAAAACCACCGGTCACTACATATTGACCTTTAATGGAAACCTGTTCCAAATCTCCTGTGTAAGTTCTAGTCTGTTCGTAAGGAAGTGTAGGATTATCAATTAATTCTTCGGTACCAATACCCCAGTCAATCAGGTATCTGTCATGAATATTTTCGGGTGCATCTTCAATGCGTATGGTTACACTTTGCCCGTCACAAGTGAATATCTCTGCTACTGGTTCTTCCTGACTTAATACTCTTACCGTTTTACAGGCCAGATACTTTTGATTATTAACTTCACCTATTTGAAGAATCCAGTGAATACCACCTGGAAGCTGTCCCTGTCCTCTATAGGCCCCTGACTGAAGAGTCGCCAATTCAGGGCTAAAACCCGCGTCAGTAATATCTACATCATCAGTCATACCAAAATAATAGGAAACGGATGAAAATTGTCCAAGTGAATTGTCAGTAGTATTGGTGACTCTAACAGAAGTAGTGGCCTGACCATCAGGCAAACAGGTCTCATTGGCTCCATTAAAAAAACCGCCTAACTGGTATCCAGCAGGGGCTGTTGTACAAACCGCAGGCTTAGGAGGAACTTCCTGTGCCATACTGTTTAATGCAACGAAGGTGGTTAGAATAAGTAGAATAAAGTTTCTCACTTCCGGGTATTTTAATATTCCTGTCAGGTCAAACCCAAAAACCATGCCTAAATCAAGTGAAGAGTTAAGTAATTTAAGCATTTCCCAATCGAATTCAAAAATTTACCGACCTCAAATTAGGGGTGTAAAGACGTCAATTAATCCTGACAAAAATCAAGTCAACTAAAATTGACCGATTTCTGTTCTTATGACGACCACAGGCGTTAAAAAGTAACATATCTTTGTGGTACATATTTTTTGAGGCGAAAAACGACTATGAATAACATTAAATTAGACAGTATTGAAGAGGCGATCCAGGATATTGCCGATGGCAAAGTGGTAATAGTAGTAGATGACGAGGACCGTGAAAATGAAGGTGACTTTATTTGTGCGGCAGAGAAAGTCACTCCAGAACTTGTCAATTTTATGGTAAAGGTTGGTCGTGGACTCATGTGTGTTCCTCTAACCAAAGAAAGATGCGATGAATTAGGTCTAGAGATGATGGTTGGTAAAAACACCGCCACTCACGCAACTCCGTTCACGGTTTCAGTAGACTTACTAGGTCACGGATGTACAACAGGTATTTCCGCTTCTGATAGATCAAAAACCATTATTGCTCTAGCTGACGACAACACCGATCCAGCTGAACTAGGTAGGCCAGGTCACATTTTCCCTCTAAGAGCCGCCGATGGTGGAGTCTTAAGGAGAGCAGGTCATACAGAAGCTGCCATTGATCTTGCTGTTATGGCTGGTCTAAAGCCTGCCGGAGTTTTAATAGAAATAATGAATGAAGACGGTACCATGTCTCGTCTTCCTGAATTGAGAAAACTGGCAGATGAGCATGATTTGAAGTTGGTCTCTATCAAGGGTCTAATAGAGTACAGACTTCAAAAAGAAAGTCTGATAGAAAGAGAAATTGGTGTGGAACTACCAACAGAATTTGGCGATTTTGACCTGATAGCTTTCAGACAAAAAGATAATAATCAGCTTCACCTTGCCTTGAAAAAAGGACAATGGGAAGAAGATGAACCCGTTATGGTAAGGGTGCATTCCTCTTGTGTAACTGGAGATATTTTCGGTTCGTGCAGATGTGACTGCGGTCCGCAATTACATGCCGCCATGGAAAAAGTGCATAATGAAGGAAAAGGACTGGTACTTTATATGAATCAGGAAGGTAGAGGTATAGGACTTTTGAATAAGCTAAAGGCATATAAACTTCAGGAACAGGGTAGAGACACCGTAGAGGCCAATCTGGAGCTTGGTTTTCAGGCAGACCAAAGAGATTACGGTGTGGGTGCACAAATTTTAAGAGATTTAAATATTTCAAAAATCAAATTGCTTTCAAACAATCCTAAGAAAAGAGCAGGCCTAATGGGCTATGGTCTTGAAATCGTGGAGACTGTTCCTTTGGAAGTAAAACCCAACCCCCATAACGAGAAGTATCTACAAACCAAAAGAGATAAACTTGGACATAGCATCCTCAAAGAAGAAGCATAAATTAGTCAAAACCATTTTCCGGGAAATACTCCCGAAAGTCGTTCTTTGGTTCTTTGCGAGTACCATAGGAGCCGTCATTCTTTTTCGTTTTATCCCGATTCCGATTACCCTAACTATGGTAGATCAGTGGATACGCCAGGGAGAATTGCATTATGATTGGGAGCCCATCGAGGATATGGCAGACCCAATGAAAATTGCCGTAGTAGCTGCTGAAGATCAGCTCTTTCCTGAGCATAATGGCTTTGATATGAAGGCTATCAAAAAAGCTCTGGAAAGAAATAAAAACTCCACCAAAAAGCGAGGTGGTAGTACCATCAGTCAACAGACCGCCAAAAACGTTTTTCTTTGGCAAGGCCAATCCTGGCTGAGAAAAGGATTGGAGGTTTATTTTACCGGGCTAATTGAACTCATCTGGGGCAAAAAACGAATACTAGAAGTCTATCTTAATGTAGCTGAGATGGGACCTGGAGTTTTTGGTGCGGAGGCCGCTGCTAACCAATACTTTGGCAAAAAAGCAGATGCATTAAGCACTAATCAAGCGGCCAGAATAGCCGCAGTTTTGCCTAGCCCAAGAAAGTGGCGGGTGGTAAATTCCGGTAGCTATGTTACAAAAAGAACTGGTCATATTCAGCGTCAAATTCGTCAATTAGGTGGGATAGGCTATTTGAATAGCTTAAATTTATAGCATGATCATTTTTGATGCCCATCTTGATTTAGCCATGAATGCCATGGAGTGGAATCGTGACCTCACGCTTCCGATTCAAACGATACGTAGACGCGAAGCTCAATTAAAAGACAAGCCAGACAGAGGCAAGGCCACGGTGTGTTTCCCTGAAATGCATAAAGGAGATGTAGGACTTTGTGTAGCCACATTGATTTCAAGATACATCAAACCTAAGTCATACCTTTCGGGATGGTATTCTCAGGAACAGGCGTGGGCTCATGCCCAAGGGCAATTGGCCTGGTATAAAGCCATGGAGGTAAAAGGTGCTTTAAGACAAATCACTTCAAAAAACCAACTTACAGAACATCTGGAAGCTTGGAAAGATATTGAGACCGAGCATAGGCCTATCGGTTATGTACTTTCGCTTGAAGGTGCAGATTCAATCATAAGTCCTGAATACCTGGATAAATATCATTCTCAAGGTTTACGAGCCATAGGATTAAGCCATTACGGAAAAGGCGTGTATGCTTTTGGCACCGACTCTGATGGTCGCTTACCGAAAGTCGGGAAAGAACTCTTGAAAAAAGTTGATAAGCTCGGGATGATTCTGGACCTCACACACCTTTCTGACAAATGCTTTTACGACGCCCTAAATATTCATGAAGGGCCAGTATGGGCCAGTCATCACATGGTTCGTAGAATCACACCTCATAATCGTCAGTTAAGTGATGATATGATCAAATCTATTTTAGAAAGAGATGGTAAGATAGGTATGGCTCTTGATGCCTGGATGATCGTACCAAACTGGATTCACGGTTACAGTACCCCAAAAAGAAAGAAGGTGACCTGTGACAGAATCATTGACCACATGCTACACATCGCCAATCTGGCGGGCTCTACCAATAATATCATGATGGGCACTGACCTTGATGGAGCTTTTGGTTTTGAACAAACCCCAATGGGCTTTAGAAGTATAGCAGATATCAAAAGAAAGCTGCCTGATGCAATGTCAAAAAGAGGCTTGAAGGATGAAGAGATCAAAGGTATTCTTTCAACAAACGGAATTGGTTTCCTGAAAGAACACCTCGACTAACTTTATTTCTTCTGTTCGGCTATTTCTTTAACCTTTTCGTAGATCATTACCTGGTTTGAAGCAATTTTAGAGAAACCTCTAACGTCATCTCCGCTCCAGGCGTTATTCATTTCACCATAACTCCCGAATACATCAGACATTAGGTCGTAATCTGATTTGATACCCAAAAGATCAAAACGATAAGGAGTCAGTTTTACTCTCACCTCACCGGTAACATGATCCTGAGTAGAAGCAAACATAGCTTCTATATCTCTCATTACAGGATCATTAAACTGCCCCTCATGAAGCTGAATACCGTACCATTCAGCCATGTTCTGTTTCCAGTATTGCTGCCATTTCGTTAAGGTGTGCTTCTCCAGCAAGTGGTGTGCTTTAATTATGATTAAAGGTGCAGCGGCTTCAAAACCAACTCTACCCTTTATACCAATAATAGTATCTCCTACGTGAGTATCTCTACCAATACCATATGGTGCTGCCAATGCATGAAGTTTACGGATAGCGTCAACAGGATTGTCAAAAGTCTCTCCATTTACACCTACCAACTCCCCTTTTTCGAATTGCAGCTTCACCTCTTCTTCACCGTCTTTAGTTCGTTGAATAGGAAAAGCTGATTCAGGAAGATTATCGTAAGAGTTAAGTGTTTCTTTACCTCCTACAGAGGTTCCCCATAAGCCTTGGTTGATAGAATAAGCAGCTTTATGCCATTCTCTATCTACTCCCTTAGATTTCAAGAAGTCTATCTCCGCCTCTCTTGACAATTTCATATCTCTGATAGGCGTGATGATTTCGGCATTCGGCACGATAGTTCTGAACGCCATATCGAATCGAACCTGGTCATTACCGGCACCTGTACTACCATGGGCTATTGCCGTAGCACCAATACTTTTAGCATACTCAGCAACCGCCACAGCCTGAAAGATACGCTCAGCACTTACCGATAATGGATAGGTGTTATTTTTTAGAACATTTCCAAAAATCAGGTATTTGATACAGTCATTATAGTATTTATCAGCTACTCTGGAAGTATGGTGGGTTTTCACACCAAGTTCGTATGCTTTCTTTTCAATATCTACGACCTCCTCATCTGAAAATCCGCCTGTATCTACCAGCACAGAGTGTACTTCCATACCTTTTTCTTCTCCCAGATACTTGACACAAAACGAGGTATCCAAACCTCCACTATATGCTAAAACAACTTTTTTCACTTCCGACATAGTCTTTATTCCTTAAACGAGCGGCAAAAATAGCGATAAATCTCTATCTATAAACCCTAAACGAAGAAACATGTTGACTACCTGGGAACAGTAAAATACATGAAGAACGCAATGACCCCAAAAACGATATTAGGCAGCCATACGGCAAGAAGAGGTGGCATATTGCCAGACTCAGCAATACCTTTTGACATAATGTAGAATAAGATGTAAGTAAACGCCAGGAAGAAGCCGATGGCAATCTGAAGGCCTACTCCTCCCCTTCGTTTTCTGGCAGAAACTATCAAGGCCATTAATGATAAAATCAGTACAGCAAAAGGAGTAGCATACCGCTGGTACCTTTCGATGACAAAAGGCTCAATCCCCTCTGATCCCCTGCTTTTAATCAAATTGATTTGATCAGTCAATTCATGGAGGGTAAACGTTTCTTGTATGGCATGATTACTTTCAAAGTCTGACGGATACATACTTAGGGTAGAATCTATATGCTTTCTACTGATGATCAATTCATCTTTCATGATCCCAATCTCTCTGATCTTGTAGTCAAATATTCGCCACTTTTGAAGAGAGTCTATATACATAGCTCTACGAGCAGATAGCTTTTGTACCATCTCATTATCTTCAAATTTCTCAATAGTAAAATCAAAGGCGGTTTGAGATTGGTTATTGTACGTGGAGAAGTAGACGTAAGTATCAGGAGCAACCGCCATGTGAAAATCTCTATCTGAGAAATAGAATTTGTCATTGATGTATTGATTCTCAAAACCAATCCTCTTGGCATTTGCCCGTGGCAATATCCAACCCACCATCACAAACGAGAAAACTCCAATTAGTAGGGCACCGATAGAATATGGAACCATTAACCGTCTAAAGCTAATTCCACTGGTCAATATGGCAATGATCTCTGTATGTGCTGCTAGTTTAGCCGTGAAGAACACGGTAGAAATAAAGATCATTAATGGGCTGATATAGTTTGCCCAATACGGAGCTAGATTGGCATAATACGTCAATAATATCTCTGAAGTAGGGGCATTCTTTTGAATAAAGTCATCATTCTTCTCTACATAATCAATGACTAAAATCACCAATACGATCACCAGTACGGCAAAAACGTAGGTCTTCAGAAACTTCTTTAATATGTACTTGTCGAGAATGTTCATTCAGCAGCGAATTTAGCTTCCTTTTTAGAATGCCCTATCGAATTAAGATCATTTAAGAGGATTTTTTCAAACTTACCTGAATATTCATAGCCACCTCAGAACTTATTCTTAAGGTTTTGCCCGGGGCAATCTGTAGTTCCAAGGATTGATCAAATTCACTGATATCTGTAAGTGTTACATTTAAGCCAAGTTTTAGACCGAGTCTATCAAAATGCTGGAGAAAAGGACTTGAATCCTCGGATACCCCCATAATGGTCAGTGAATCTCCACATTTGGCTTTGGCTAACTGTATTGTTCCGGAAGTAGGCATATTTCCCTGTGCATCAGGGATTGGATCACCGTGAGGGTCAAACTTAGGATTACCTAGAAAAGTATCTAGCTTGTCAGTCAATTTTTGAGAATTGATATGCTCGAGCTCTTCCGCAAGATCATGAATCTCATCCCACTTAAAACCTAATTTTTCTACTAAGAAAACCTCCCAAAGCCTATGCTTACGTATGATTCTGAGAGCAATTTTATTTCCAGCCTCAGTAAGTGTGACGCCCTGATACTTCTTGTAGTTTATAAACTCCTTCTCTGCCAGCTTTTTCAGCATATCTGTTACTGAAGCAGCACGTGTTTGAGTTGCGTCTGCCAGTTCATTAGTGCTTACCGGTTTCCCGTCTGATTGAGACGAAAGGTGATAAATTGCCTTTAAGTAGTTTTCTTCAGTAAAAGATGCCACGTAATTCCGCTTATGAACTGACAAAGGTAGCTATTCTGATGAACTTCAGACAGAGCAATGGAATACTTAAAAATCTAAACTTGCGTTACTATAAGTATGAAAACCGCTATTACCATTTTTGGATTCTTACTGACATTAGTCTCTTGCCAAAAACAAGAAGTACATGTCTTTTCAGGTTCATATTCGCTAGAAGAAGGCGAAACTATTACTGAAAACGGAAATGCTTTTATAATTAAAGCTAATCAAATTCAAGATAGTCGATGCCCGGCAAATGCTAACTGCATCAGAGCTGGAGAGGCTATTCTGAGTTATGATATCACTATAAATCAACAGACTTTTAAAGATCAATCACTTTGCCTGATGTGTACTCCGGAAATGGGAATTCCTGAATTCATGGTATATACTGTGAATGGGATTGATCAAACATTGACTCTCAAAGAGATCAATCCTTTTCCGACCACCACCAATACTTCAGAGCCTAAAACTGCCTTAGTCTTCCTGGAAAAAGGAACCAAAACACCTTGAAAAGCCTTTCAATAGAGGTTTTAATACCACAACCCAAATATGACCTTTGATGTAGAGCAGATTTCTCGGAGACCATAATTCCTTCTGAAATCTCAAAAATTTAGGTCACCACTGATTTAACAGAACAAAAACACATGAAAGAAAAACAAGAAGAAGTTCTTTTTCTGGAGGGTCCACGCTCCAGATGGAGAGAGTTTAAAATGGCTGTAAATGTATTCCGAGAATTCATAAAGGGATTCAGAGCCATGCACTTTTTAGGGCCGTGCGTCACCGTATTTGGTTCAGCCAGATTTAAAGAAGACAACGAACACTATATTCAATGCCGCGAGCTTTCGGCCGAAATATCCAAAGCAGGCTTTACTATTATGACAGGTGGAGGCCCGGGAATTATGGAAGCTGCCAATAGAGGAGCCAAAGATGTCGGAGGTAGATCGGTAGGTTGTAATATTGAATTGCCCTTCGAACAAAGCGGTAACCCTTATCTTGATAAATGGGTAGACTTCAAGTACTTCTTTGTAAGAAAAGTACTTTTAGTGAAGTACTCATACGCTTTTGTGATTTGTCCAGGTGGATTTGGTACACTTGACGAATTTTTTGAAAGCAGTACCCTCATGCAGACCGGTAAAATCTCTAAGTTCCCAGTAGTTATTTTCAATACCGAGTATCACAAACACGTAATGGAGCATATCGATAAGATGATTGAGGTAGGCACTATTTCGCCCGAAGATAAAAATATGTTCTTGGTTACAGATTCCGTATCTGAGGCTGTAGAATACATAAAGAAGAACACCATTAAGCCTTTTAATTTGAAGTACAAACCTAAAGGTGTATTAGGTGAACGATCATAAAAAATCAAATGCATTAGAATAAAAAAGGGGCTTCAAGTGAAGTCCCTTTTTTATTGATATCTGAAATAATTAGTAACTACCACCGGCACCTCCACCACCGAAGCTACCTCCTCCGAAACCACCAAAACCGCCGCCGCCGAAGCCACCGCCACCAGACCAGCCACCTCCTGACCAGCCTCCGCCAGACCAGTTACCAGAGTGTCTTCCCCAGCCCGTATATGTAGTGTATGGCCATCCTGAAGCTCTACGCATTCCTCCACCGCCGCCGCCACGACCACCTTTTGACATGGCTTTAATAATGATGTAAATGAGAATTATCATTAAGATAAAAGCCCAAAGCGGAAACTCACCATCCTCTGAAGGCTCAGCATCAAACTCCCCACTGGTGTATTTAATAATAGCGTCGGTTCCTTTATCTAGCCCATCATAGAATCTAGATTCTCTGAAATAGGGTATAATTACACGGTCCACCACCCTTTTGGCATAGGCATCTGGCAATGCTCCTTCTACTCCATAACCGGTAGCAATGTAAATTTTACGATCATCTGTAGCCCATAAAACTATGATTCCATTGTTTTTACCTTCCTGACCTACGCCCCACTCTCTTCCCAGTTTTACAGCATATGAATTCATGTCATATGGCTCTACGGTTTTGACTACCACCACAGCTATTTGTGTTGATGTGGTATCATCGAAATTAACCAGCTTATTTTCAAGAGACTGAATTTCCTGAGTAGAAAGCATACCCACAAAATCATTTACCAGTCTTGGAGGATTGGGCTTGGCGGGTACGTCTTGAGCAAAAACATTGACAGAACACAGCAAAACCAGACATAGCGAATGCACCCAATGAAACACTCCACTGTAGCTCTTATACATAATGTCTTTTGATTTCAGTTCTTTCATTTTTTCTTTTTGCCGAAGGAAATCTCGTTCGAAATTTCATTTAAGTCTCCTTTCATTTCGTAAGGAAAATGCTCTTGTAAAGCCTCACCGGCCTTTTCAATAGCCAAACACAAACCATCAACTGTATGGCCTATATGTAGATTATTATAAAGGATATTCCTTTCCTCTTCCCAAAGCGTACCTCCAGCTTTTTGATGGATACCTTCATCGCCAAGGATGGCAAACTTTCGGTCGGTAATAGAGAGGTAAAACAGAACTCCGTTTCTATAAACCGTATGGTCTAGAGAAAGGAAAGAGAAGACTTCCTGAGCTCGGATTATAGGATCATCATAGGGGCAATGCTCCTCTACATGAACCTTTATTTCTCCTGAAGTCTTCTTTTCTGCTTTTTGAATGGCCTCCGTTATTTGTTGTTTTTCTGATTCAGAAAAGAACATAAAGGCTACTAATTATTCGAAGTTAAAATCTACGTTAGGTGCGTCCTGAGCAGCTTCTGATGCCTCAAATGGAGACTTTCTTTCAAAGCCAAAAATACCAGCCATCAGATTCATCGGGAATTGCCTTACAGCCAGGTTATAATCTGCTATACCGGCATTAAAGTCGTTTCTTGCTACTGCAATTCTATTTTCTGTTCCTTCAAGCTGAGCTTGTAGTTCCAGGAAGTTCTGATTGGCTTTCAGGTCAGGATAACGCTCTACAGCCACAAGTAGTCTGCTTAATGTACCAGACAACTGATCCTGAGCACTCTGGAATTTCGCCATATTTTCAGGGGTTAGCTCATCTGCAGAAAGCTGAATAGATGTAGCCTTAGATCTGGCCTCTATCACGTCTGTTAACGTTCCTCTTTCAAAATCTGCAGCACCTTGAACCGTTTTTACAAGGTTGCCTATTAAGTCTGCTCTACGCTGGTATTGGGTCTGTACATTAGCCCAAAGCTGCTCTACATTATTATCTTTTGCTACTAAGCCGTTGTATGAATTACAGCCATACATACCCAAAAGAAGTAGCAGACCAACGATACCAAGAGTTCCTAATCTTTTCATTGTGATTTAAAGGGTTTAATATTCAATAAATGTATCTAATCAAAAGTATCAAATAAGCCATGAATCTCAAACCTGATCTCTACCATCGGTCTAAAAATAAGGCAAACGGCAAAATTAAGGCAAGGTCACCATCGGCTTAGGATAGTCCTTTCCTAAGGTTAGACCCGATTCGGCCAATTCGGTCTCACTTTTCTTATCAAAATTATGTATTTCCTCTGCAGAAAGACCTTTCAATTCAGGCACCCAATGCTTGATATATTCGGCTTCGGGATCATAACGTTCGCCTTGTTTTGAGATATTAAAATATCGGTTTGGCCTGGGATCATTTCCTATACCGGCAATATAATTCCAGTTTCCCCAGTTACTGCATACGTCATAATCTATAAGCTTGCTTTCAAAATACATGGCTCCCCACCACCATTCCAACTTTAAGTCTTTGGTAAAAAAGCTAGTAACAATCTGCCTTCCTCTATTAGACATGTAGCCGGTTTGATTTAGCTCACGCATATTAGCATCTACAAAAGGGATACCTGTTTCACCTTTCATCCACTTTTCAAAATCTCCCTTATCTGCTCGCCATTCTTTGACTAAGTCATGCTGAATACCACATCTTTTGAAGAGTCTTATGCCGTATTTTAAGGCTACAAGGTGAAAATAGTCTCTCCAAATCAATTCAAAAATGACCCAGTAGGTAGATTCATTTTTAACCACCTCCTGCTCATACTTCCTTACCTCATGATAAATTTTACGAGGTGAAACACAGCCCAAACTTATCCAGGCAGAGAGTTTGGAAGAAAAGTCATTCCCAAGGAGTCCATTTCTGGTTTCCTTGTAGGTTTTGATGATCTCGGAGTCCCAGACGAAATATTTCAGGCGTTTTAGTCCTTCAGTTTCTCCTCCTTTATAAAAGTCATTCTGATTAATTTCCTCTTCTTCAAAACCTAAATCCTGCAGCGATGGAATTTTCCCAAGATCTACCCCATCAATTTCCGTCATTTTCTCTGGCTCACCTAAAGCAGGCCTAACCTTAGACTGCTTATCCATGATTTTTCTGAAGTCTGTAAAAACATCAGGTAAGAATTTGATCTGAAAAGGCAAATCTCTGACATGATATAAGGTAGCCTGCCAGATGAGCTCCATGTCAATATTCAGTCGCTTGAGATTTTGAGAAAGCTCAAACTCAAGCGAAGTTTCTTCTTGTGTAACTTCCTTTGATGCGAGAACGTATAGGACGTCTCTCTCTTCAGCAATTTTGGCCAACTCTACAGCCGGATCACCTATTCTTATAATTAGATCAGAGCCTTTGCCCTGCAAATTCTTCTTCAGCTCAGAAAGCGACTCCAGTAAAAACCTGGTTCTGTAAACACCAGTTTTTCTAAAACCATACTTGGTTTTCTTAAATAAAGCCGGATCTATCACATAAACCGGCAAAACCCGGCCCAGGTCGCATGCTTTTAATAGTGCTTCATTATCATGAAGTCTAAGATCATTTCTAAACCAGAATAAGATGTCTTGCATATAAAAAGGGATGTCAGCACAAAACTAACACCCCTTTCAATCTTATTGAAAATCTAACCCTAAAGTTTTCCGTTTAAAGACCAATCATAATCTTTATAACTGATATCTGCATCGGCATTCGCCTTTACTTTGGCATATTTGTTCACCCACTCTCTTACGGTGCCTTTCTTTTTGAAATCACCACCGTACCAATTGAAGAGTTTGGAGAGTTTCATTTCATTGGCAGAAACCTCATTTTTTGAGACATCATTTAAAAACTTCACTCCTTGGTCATTTAATTGCGACACTAACTTGGAGGCCGTGTACGCCTCATTTCTTAGCGGAGGACATGACTTTGCAGCACACACCAACGCAAAATGTATTCTTGGCTCATTAAACTTTTTGCGAATAATGCCATGCTCAATATTATTCAAATCCATTTCCTCACCTCCGATATTGATAAACTTGATATCCCATGGCGTATTGACAAAAGGGATTTTGATGGTAGAACCAATATCTTTTATACTCTTAATGTTTTCACCACTATGATCAAGAATCAACTTAACAGTAAAAGCATTATAGGCATTGATCCAGTAAGCTAACTTTTCATTGGCTGACCAGCTGCTAGCCGGAGCGTTTGAAGATACTTTCTTTAGATAAGCATCTAACTTGGCTTCATCTGCCTTAAATCCTCCGTAGTTTACGTAACCAGAAGAACTCACATGCTTTTTCAATAAAGCATCCCAGTCTGAATGGCTAATTGGTGTAGCTGAGGAGTATGGCGTCTCCTTTGCGAAACAGCCAAAAAGAATAAATGAGGAGGCCAAAAGGGCGATTAATATTTTCGATTTCATGTTGTTTACTCTGTTGTACTCTAGTTACGAAATCAGAACATAAACGGATGCATCCTTTGAGTCCAATTGTATTATTTAAAGAGTAAAGGGCACACTAGGGCCATTCTGACACCTTCTGATTGACTTAACAATTTCATAATGTTGCTATGCAAATATAAACGTGTAGAATTCTAAGATTGAGCGACTTGTATAAAGAGGCATTTTCATCAACCATAAAAAGAGATTATCTTTGCGGCGAGTGAAACAGGGAATCGGAAAAATTCCGCCGAACTGGACTATTTATATGTCACATCATCAAATTAATCTTACCCCAAAGTTATGTTGCAAAAGTTTACTTTTTTGCGAGCAGGTTTGCTGGCAGTAGCTATTCTATGCCTATCAGTGGCGGCGATAGCTCAAAATTCTATCAGCGGTACCATTACGGATGGTACAAATGACGAAGCACTAATCGGTGCATCGGTTTCTGTAAAAGGTACTGCTATCGGTACTACTACAGATGTTGAAGGTAAATATACCTTAAGTAATGTTCCTAACGGTGACCAAACTCTAGTGGTTTCTTTCATCGGTTTTATGGAGCAGGAAATTGAATTCAACCCTGCTTCTACAAGTGTTATCAATGCTAGCCTGGAAGAAGACAATAACGTTCTTTCTGAGATCGTGGTTACTTCAGGTGTAATTGATATCGCTAAAGTTAGAGAAACTCCTGTTGCTGTTTCTACAATTACTGCCGAGGAGATCGCTCTTAAAGTAGGTAACCTTGAGTTTCCTGAAGTGATGAACAGAACACCAGGTGTATACGCTACAAAACAAAGTGGTGGTTACGGTGACTCTAGAATCAGCCTTCGAGGTTTTGATCAAAGAAACACATCATTCCTTATCAACGGCCAGCCGGTTAACGATATGGAAAACGGATGGGTTTACTGGTCAAACTGGCAAGGTCTTACTGACGTAGCTAGTGCTATTCAGATTCAAAGAGGTCTTGGTGCTTCAAGACTTGCTGTACCTTCAGTAGGTGGTACTATCTCTATCTTCACTAAAGCTGCTGAGCTTAAGAAAGGTGGTTCTGTATCTCAATCATTCGGTAATAACGGATACCTTAAAACTACTGCTTCTTATAACACAGGAAGAAACGAAAACGGATGGGCTACTTCATTCCTTCTTTCAAGATGGAGTGGTGATGGCTACGCATACGGTACTTCAGGTGAAGGCTGGAACTACTTCGCGGCTGTAGGTTACAGACCGGTAGGTTCTAAGCACTCTCTTAACTTATCAGTACTAGGTGCTGGTCAGTGGCACCACCAAAGAAGTTCTTGGGTTTCTATCAGAGATTACCAAAACTTTGGTGATAACAGCGGCAAAGACGGTATTGACAGAAGATGGAACACTGATGCTGGTTTCTTAAACGGCGAAGAGTTCAACATGAGAAGAAACTTCTATAACAAGCCTCTTGCTACTTTCAACTGGGACTGGGACATCAACAAAAACTTGATGCTTAACACCTCACTTTACGCTTCTGCTGGTCGTGGTGGTGGAACAGGCCCAAGAGGTAACAACTACAGAAACGGTGACATTGACATGTATCCGTTTAACATTGACCTAACTACTCATTATAATGAAAACGGTAGAGGTACAAGAGATGCAGATGGTTTTGTAAACTTTGATCAGGTAATTGCTGTAAACCAAAATACTACTGATCCTTATACAGGTGCCAACAGCAACTTTGAAGGTCAAAAGCTTGGTTCTAACGGATTCAGAGACGACGGAGTTAACCGTTCAGTATTGATCAGAAGAGCTTCTATGAACTCTCATGACTGGATCGGTGGTATCTCTAGCTTAGAAGGAAACTTCGATAATATCAGAGCTTCAATAGGTGTTGACCTTAGAAATTACAAAGGTTACCACTACCGTGTGCTTAACAACCTAATGGGTCTTGATGGTTACTATTCTACTGGTAACAGAAACTCAAACGGTCAGGTGATCAATACATTGATCGAAGCTTCTCCGTTCAATAACACTGGCCTTAACGGTCCTAAAATCGACTACTATAACATTGGTTATGTTGGTTGGCAAGGTGTTAACGGTTTATTGGAGTACACTAACTCAAGAATTACTGCTGTAGTTCAAGCTGGTGCTTCAAACCAATCATTCCAGAGAGAAGATTTATTTGATCAACCACAACTTCCTCTTTCTGAAAAGAAAAATGTAGGTGGTGGTTACGTAAAAGGTGGTGCTAACTTCAACATCACTAGCAAATCAAACGTATTCTTCAATGCTGGATTCATTTCAAGACAGCCTAACTTTGACGCTGTATTCCCGAACTTCGCTAACTACGTAAACGAAGATCTTCAGAATGAAACAATTCAATCTTTAGAATTAGGGTATGGTTTCATCGGTGATAACCTAACATTGAACATCAACGCTTACTCTACAAACTGGGGTAACAGATTTATCAGCCGTTCACTATTCAATTCACAAGGTGATGCTGGTACTGCTCAGTTTAGCGATATCGATGTAAGACATAACGGTATTGAAGTAGAAGCTCTATACAAGCCTACAGATAAGTTAAGCGTACAAGCGATGGCTTCATTAGGTGACTGGAGATACACTAAAGATTTCAATGCTCAAATCTTTGATGCTAATCAGCAGCCAATTGGTGAAGGTACTCTATACCTAAAAGATGCTAAAGTAGGTGACGCTGCTCAAACTACTGCTGCACTTAACGTAGACTACAAGGTAGCTAAAGCTCTTAGCGTAGACCTAGGTTACCGTTTTGTTGATGGTCTTTATGCAGACTACTCAATTGCTGATTCTCAGTTTGCTAATCCTGATAATGACGGTGCTCTTAAGCTTCCTTCTTACTCTCTAGTAGACGCTGGTGTAACTGCAAGATTTGATCTATTTGGTAACGAAGCGTCTATCAGACTTAACGTTAACAACTTGTTCGATACTCTTTACATCTCTGAGTCTGAAACAAACATTCAAGCTGAATCAGGTTCTGCTACCTGGAACGGTATCGATGTTCGTAACTCAGTATGGTTCGGTTTCGGAAGAACATGGAACACTTCACTACGTTACAGATTCTAATTCAAACGAATTAGATAAACATATAAAAGCGAGCTTCAGAAATTCTGAAGCTCGCTTTTTTTATACTCTACCCTACCCATTTTTTGATTGCTAATTAATTAGGCAAGAACCTGCCAATATTTTAAGCATCTTTGAGTTGTCAATTTTAATGAACTGATAATTAACAATTTAAAGAAGGACATTATGTTAGCCGTCAAGAAAAACAATCCGGAAAGAATCTTTGTACCTATCATACCTTTGAGAGAAAGAAGAGTAAAGCCCTCTTTTGAGAAAACTCAAACAATAACGAAGATGGCGGCAAAGAATCCCAATTTATTAAAGCTAATCTCCGCTTTTGAATTAAAGTAGGTATGACTAAAAAATAGACCTCAACACATGGAATTTAAATACACCATTCTATACGTTTCCGATGTCAAAAAGACTTTAACCTTCTACCAGAAGGCTTTTGGCTTTGCCACTAAATTTATGACTCCTGAAGAAGATTACGGCGAATTGCTCACAGGAAACACTGCACTGTCATTTGCCTCATTGAAGCTTGCTAATTCTAATCTTCGTAAAGGTTTCAAGGTCTCAACGGTAAAGGAGCAACCATTCGGTATAGAATTGGCTTTTATCACTTCTCAAATTCATGATGATGCTGAAAGAGCTTTAGCTGCAGGAGCTATCCTGGCGGAACCAATACAAGCCAAGCCGTGGGGACAAACAATTGCCTACCTGAGAGATATTAATGGTTTCCTGATAGAACTGGGTAGCCCTATGGAATAATAAAAAAAGACTGCTCAAAAGAGCAGCCTTTCCGGTTATCCCCAAACTTTAATTAACTCATATCTTACATCATATCCTGACCACCGTTATCTTCATCTACGGCGTCATTATCATTATTTCCTCTTCTACGATTAAATAGTCCACGTCCATCGTTTTCCATCTTACCAAATCTGTACTGGAAGTTAAATCGAATACTTCTTCTGAAAATCTGGCTGCTGTTATTGGTGATGAAGTAATTATTCTCATCTGTGTAATTTTCCAACGAAGACTTAAACTCGATAGCCTTCACAAATGGGTTTTCGAGTGTTAGACCGAAGCTGCCCCTCTTATCATTCACATCTTTCTTCACTGTCAAACCATGGAAGTAGAAACCATTTCTGGTACCCTGAAGCTGTACTCTAGGCGATCTGTAGAAACCAAAGCCTGCCACTGCCCATCCTTTTTTAAGCGTGTATTGTGTATTGAGATTTACACCCACATTCCAGCCTTTGTTTGAGATAGTTCTGTTATCCATGTAGGTATAACTTGGACTTACACCACCACCTATTCTCCAATCTTTATTCGGATTGATATTATATGAGAAGTCAGCACCATAACGCTTATTAACCCCGATATTCGCAAAAGTAGTTTGTGTAATATCTATACCATTCTCTCTAATCACCTCGCTCACACTGGTGATACTATTATCTTCAATTCTGGAGTAAATGGAGAAGTTTATAGAGTTTCTACCGAAATACTGACTGGTAGAGATTTCAAACATATCTACAAGCTCCGGAGCCAAAGTAGGCTGACCAAATGAGATACTGTTCTCATTTGAATAATCAACATAAGGATTCAGGAAGCGAATAGAAGGTCTCTGGATTCTCTGTGTGTAACTCGCTCTTATAGAACCACCTTTCTCAAATCTCTTTGATAAATTGATACTCGGCAAAAAGTTATCATAATCAGGAATTTCAATATCTGCTAACTCAGTAAATTGTGCCGTAATCATAGTACGCTCATAACGAACCCCAGCCTGAATACCCCATTTCTTAGGTAACTCAATAGTAAATGAAGAATACCCTGCAGCTACATTCTGGTCATAGTCCAGATAATTAGATCTTAAACTATTGAGAGCATAGGCATTGTTCTCAGGTACAAAATCATAGAACTTACCATCAGAAGTAGCTCCTCTCAGCACAGCTCTACCACCCATTTCCCATTTTACTTTCTCGCCTAGAGGCTGTACATAGTCCAGCTTTATGTTAAACTCCTGATCTATACCTCTGTTATCACTACTATCAGCGGCAATATTGTTCTCCTGAGCTATAAAAGCAGTATTTCTATTGCTCTTAGAGTACTGAGCCAGAATACTTAACTCTTGTACAGGATTGGCATATCTCTTATTGAATGAAAAGTCCAAGTCGTTTGAGTTTCCAAAGTTACTCTGATCAATGTATCTGGTATTTTGAAAAATCAAACTCTGTGTATCATCTAGCAATGTTGTAATTTGATCTCCTTTACCGCCTCTAATTCTCGCTCTTCCTGAATAAGAAATCGTGAAGTTGGTCTTCTTATCAAAGTCATAAACAAAAGACCCTCTGTATCTACCTCCACCCCAAATACTTCTGTTATCTGATTCCTGAGTAAGGTATGTGGCTTCTCCATTAATCACAGAAGTTCTGGTATTCAAGCCAAGTGTCTTATAGTTGTATGACATCCTACCGCCACCACTTAATGAAATCGCCCACTTTTTATCTTTGAGATTCAAATTACCATTCAAGTTAGAACCTTGAACTCCTACACCTGTTGATACCATACCGGTAACGCCAGCCAGTGTATTCTTTTTCAAATTAATATTGATGATTCCGGCTGTTCCCTCACCATCATATTTGGCACTTGGAGAAGTAATCACCTCCACAGACTTTATCTGATCAGAAGGAATTTGCTTTAAAGCCTCCCCTACCGAACTCGCGAATATTGTGGAAGGCTTGTTGTCAATTAAAACTCTCACGTTTGAGCTACCTCTTAACTCTACTTCACCATCCAGATCTACACTTAACATTGGTACTTTTCTCAATACCTCTTCGGCAGTGCCACCTCTATTGGTAATATCCTTATCAGCATTATAAACTAGCCTGTCAATTTTATCTTCAATCAGAGCCGCCTGGCCTTTCACAGTAACCTCTTGTAGCTGAATATTATCACTCAAAATCAGAACATTGCCAAGGTTTACTTGTGTCTCACCTTCTTCAACTATAATATTCTCTACAGACTGAGGAGAATAACCGATATAAGAAATTAGAATCTTATAAGTACCAGCTTTTACTCCTTCAAACTTAAAGGCACCTTTCTCGTTGGTAAGTGTACCGTCTATGGCTTTTGACAAGTCCCATAAGGCCACCGCTGCGAACTCCACACCATCAGTAGAAAGACTATCTACTACGATACCTTCAATGGTGGCACTCGTTCCTCCTCCAGGTCCTCTTTGCTGTGCACTAACTCCACTGACTAAGAATATCAATACAACTGCGATGAATAATGGTAATACTTTTTTCATGTTCTCTACTACAAATCGTTTTATCACTAGGTTTGAATTTTTAGGAAAGCTATTCTTTGTGCTTTATAGACAGCATAAGTATATAAAAGATTGTATCATAGTGATTTAAAAGCTACAATAGTAGATAAATCAAAGTAGTCTGTCGATAAAGGCCATTAACTTCAATTCAAATCCAGAACTTTGAAAAATACTATTTTGCTCTACCAAGCAATAAGAACAATTAATTCTTTATTTTATCCTATACTCCTTTTCCTTTCCAGTGCCTATGAAAAAGCCATTAGAGTATGATTCTTAAGTACACTTTCATCCACCATTTAATTGCTGTAATTTTGCACTCCTTTTTAGGTAAAGAATGTACTTATGAGTTTTGAAAAAGAACTGAAGAAAAGAAGAACCTTCGCAATCATAGCCCACCCGGATGCCGGTAAGACCACTTTGACAGAAAAACTCCTGTTGTTTGGTGGAGCCATCCAAACAGCGGGTGCCGTAAAATCCAACAAAATCAAAAAGTCTACCACTTCCGATTTTATGGAGATTGAGAAGCAAAGAGGGATATCTGTGGCTACTTCAGTAATGACTTTTGAGTATAATGACCTCAAAATCAACATTCTTGATACTCCTGGTCACAAGGACTTCGCAGAAGATACTTACAGAACACTGACAGCCGTTGATAGTGTAATCTTGGTTATTGACTGTGTGAAGGGTGTGGAGGAGCAAACCGAAAAGCTTATGGAGGTTTGCCGCATGAGAGATACTCCGGTGATCATTTTTGTGAATAAAATGGACCGTGAAGGAAAAGCTCCTTTTGACCTCCTGGATGAGCTGGAGTCAAAATTAAATATTGGTGTTAGACCTATTACCTGGCCTGTCAATGGTGGCCGTGACTTCAAAGGTGTTTATCATTTACTTGACAAGAAGATGAATTTCTTTGCAGTCAATAAGACTAAACTGGAAGAGGACATTTTTGAATATGATATAGACTCAGAAGAGCTTCGCTCCAAAATTGGCGATAGGGATTCTGATCAACTTCAGGAAGATGTAGAACTCATAGAAGGCGTTTATGATGAGTTTGATAAACAAACTTACCTGAACGCCGAAATAGCACCTGTATTCTTTGGTAGTGCTGTAAGCAACTTTGGTGTTATGGAGTTATTGGATACTTTCTGTGATGTATCTCCCTTACCAATCTCCAGACAAACAGACGTTCGTGAGGTTCAGCCAACTGAAGATAAATTCACTGGTTTTGTGTTCAAAATTCACGCAAATATTGACCCAAGACACCGTGACAGAATTGCCTTCTTAAGAATCTGCAGTGGCCTTTTTGAACGCTCAAAATTCTATGAACATGTTAGATTGAACAAGAAACTGCGTTTCTCGAATCCATACATGTTTATGGCAGATAGTAAAAATGTGGTAGATGAAGCCTACCCGGGAGATGTAGTCGGACTTTATGATACAGGAAACTTCAAAATTGGTGATACATTGACTGAAGGCGAAGAGCTTCAATTTACGGGTATCCCGAGCTTCTCTCCTGAATTATTCAGAGAGGTTATCAATGCCGACCCAATGAAAACTAAGCAGCTGGAAAAGGGTGTTCAACAACTTTCAGAAGAAGGTGTAGCTCAGCTATTTATTATGCAGCCGGGTAACCGTAAGATTATAGGAACTGTGGGAGAGCTTCAGTTTGAGGTGATTCAGCACAGACTACTTCAGGAATACGGAGCTAAATGTAGATTTGAGGCGAAGCCGTACTCTAAAGCCTGTTGGTTGACCAGTGAAGATTCTAATGCTCTGGCAGAATTCATTAGACTGAAAAACAACTTTATCGCTTATGATAAAGACGAAAATCCAGTGTTTCTGGCTGAAACAGACTGGATTTTAAGAATGAATATGGAAAACAATCCGAAAATCACTTTCCATACTACCTCAGAGTTTAAGGTGAAAGAAGTTTAATCTACAGGATAAGGCACATAAACAAAACTCACAAATTTGCCATCCATCACAAACAGGCAACAGTACTCCTCGGAGTCTTTGTAGTTTTCTTTAAATAAAGCTTCGGACTCAGCACCAATGAGTTCACGCTGTAAAAACTCTTCCAACATGGAGGCTTTATAGTCATACCTGGTCTTAAAGTCATCTTTAAAAAACAGAGTATTACCTAGTGGCACCTCATCTGTGGCTGCCACAAAAACCGGAAA
The DNA here is from genome assembly GCF_052828545.1 of Jiulongibacter sp. NS-SX5. Next base: position 3,718,747 of record NZ_CM128248.1, on the reverse strand, counting down.
TTCACTAAAGCCTCTACTTTTAATCTGGTATGCTGCTTCTTTTAGGTTATCACAAACTTTGAGAAAGTCCTCTGTAATTACCCCCATTTTCTTTTGATCTAACTCAGGCGAGTTAGCATCATCCATTATCGTGTTTTCGTTCGAATGATTTATCATAATCTTCTAAATTCTGGCGGCTAAAAGCAGCCTTAAATCTCTAAACCTCAATTCAAATTTCTTGGCAATATACTGGTGAGTGATATTGCCCTTAAATGCATAAACGGCTTTCAGAAACCATTGGTTCGTCAATATCATCTCATCTACCCCACCTACATTACCCATTTTTATTAGTAAAGGGGTGAAGATGTTGCTCAAACTATAACTGGCAGTATGCCCTACTCTTGATGCTATATTTGGGACCGCATAATGAATCACACCATGCTTTCGGGTAATTGGGTGTTGATGATCGGTGAGGTCACTGGTCTCTATACAACCTCCCTGGTCAATAGCCACATCAATGATGACAGCGTTGTCCTTCATTTCTTTAACCATCTCCTCAGTCACCACCATAGGAGTAAAGCCTTTCTCTGAACGTAATGCGGCTACTACTACATCAGCCTCTTTTAGGGCTTTAGGCAAATTAGTAGAATCTATAATTGAGGTATAAATACTTCTTCCTAATGCATATCTTAGCCTTTGTAAACGGTACAAATGCAGATCAAACACTTTAATTTCTGCACCAAGACCCAATGCTGTTTTTGCAGCGAACTCTGCCACCGTTCCTGCTCCCAAAATGACAATAGAAGTAGGAGGCACTCCATCAATCCCCCCTAGAAGAGTAGCTCTGCCTTTACTTAAATACTCTGAGGCAATCATAATTGAAGAGCTACCGGCTATTTCACTCATGGCTCTTACAATTGGGTAGTTGCCCGCTTTATCTTGAACAGACTCAAAAGCCAAAGCCGTGATGCGTTTACTCACCAGCTTCTCAAAATAGGGCTTTTCTTGCCCTCTGAATTGCAAGGCAGAAATTAAGGTAGCCCCGGGCTTCATCAATTCCAGCTCCTCATCATTTGGCGGATCAATCTTCATCACCACATCAGCCTTCAAAGCCTCATCTGGCGAATAGATTATTTTAGCTCCGGCTCGCTGATACTCTGCGTCAGTGAAGTTAGATCGCATACCCGCTCCCTTTTCTACAATGACTTCGTGACCATTCTTAACCAATACAGAAACAGCATCAGGCGTGAGGCAAATACGAGTTTCGAGACCAGACTTCTCCTTTGGCAAGCCAATCTGGAGACTTTTCGACTCCTTCGAGACTTTTACCATCTGCTCTTTAGGTTCCAGCACCGACTGAAACTGACCCGACTGCGGTTTATCTTCACTCATTATGATTCAATTAAACTAGCCCTCACCTTTCTTTTATCGGCCGAAACATGCTCAACTTCTATTAATAATTGAGGAATTGGAAGTAAATCCTCAATAACCTGTGGCCATTCAATGAAGCTCAGGCTATCACCGTATAAATACTCTTCTATTCCAAAATCTAAGGCCTCCTCAGCATTTTTAAGACGGTAACAGTCAAAATGATAAATCTGATTACCCTTATCTGTTTGATATTCATTGACAATAGAAAATGTAGGACTTTGTACCTCGTCTATTACGCCCATTTGACGACAAAGCTCTTTGATCATGGTCGTCTTGCCAGCTCCCAGATTACCTTCAAATCGCCATGGACTTACTCCACTTCCAAAGGCAATCAACTCCCGAGCTACCTCAGGTGTTTCTTCCAGACCATATTCACGATTATATTCTGACATTTGCACCGCAAAAATACCATAATTCGTCGGATTAATCGTTTCCTAGATATTCTTAAAAGATCTCCTCAAAAAAATTAGAGCTATTGGGTTTAAACTCCATTTTTTCAGACCTTTGCGAATATTCTCCTTTAACATTCACTTCACATGCTAGAAAGCCGGAAACAGATCATTCTTTTTTTCTTTTTTACCATCGGAATCATCTACATCTCCAGGCTTTTTTATATCCAGATATTAGACCCAAAATACAAGTCTTTTGAGGTTACAAACGCCATTAAAAGAGTCATTGAAGTTCCGCTAAGAGGGCAGATTTATGACCGTAATGGCAAACTGTTGGTGCAAAACAAGGAAGTGTACAATATGTACGTCACTCCGGTTGAAGTGAAAGACTTGGACACCGCCAGATTTTGTAGAGTTTTCAATATCACTCGTGGGTACTTTGACAGCACAATGAATGATGCTATGCATTATTCTCGCAAAAGAGCCTCGCTATTTTTGAGGCAGCTCTCCAAAGAGGATTTTGCTCGTGTAGCAGATGCCATGGTCAATTTTAAGGGGTTCACCTTTGAGCAATCTTTCTTCAGGACATATCCGGCAAACACTATGGCCAATGCCCTGGGGTATATCGCTGAGATTCCGAAAAAAACCTACGAAGCTCAAGAAACTAACTACTACAGAAAAGGAGATTATATAGGTTTAACAGGTCTTGAAAAACAGTATGAGATTCCTTTAAGAGGTAAACGAGGTGTAAAGTTCAAATTAATGGACGTCTCCGGAGCCGACAAAGGTTCATATGAAAATGGCAGACTTGATACCACAGCTGTGGTGGGTGAAGATCTATACTCTTCGATAGACGTAGAGCTTCAGCAATTGGCAGACAGCTTGTTTCAGAATAAAGTTGGAGCTATAGTGGCCATAGAGCCGAAAACAGGTGAGATTCTCGTTATGGGCTCCTACCCTACTTATAACCCAAATCTGCTATCGGGAAAAGCATATTCAGAAAACTATTTAAACTTAATTCGCGACCCCGATAAACCTACCTTTAACAGAGCCATAAGTTCATTCTACAGACCGGGTTCTACATTCAAGCTGGTACAGGCGGTGGTTGGTCAGCAACAAGGGGTCATAAACCCGAGAACGTCTTTCATTGGAGCTTATTCACCAATGGGTTGCCATGGTCATGGTGCACACCATATGGCTAATCTTAACAATGCAGTTCAGTTCAGTTGTAACCCCTACTTCTATAATGTTTTCAAAAAAATTATCAATAACTCAGACCGGGACAGTCCTTTTCTGGCAGCCAGAGAAGGCCTAACTCGCTGGCATGATATGGTAGGAAGATTTGGTTTTGGCAAAAAACTAGGCATTGATATTCCTGGAGAAAAAGGGCAGCTACTTCCTGATGTGGGTCTTTATGATAAATATTATGGCGAAAACAGATGGAAATTTTCTTACTTCTACTCTGTAGCCATCGGCGAAGGGGAAGTTGGAACAGATGTACTCAAACTGGCAAACTTAGCAGCAACATTTGCGAATAAGGGTTACTGGATAACCCCACATTTAGTCAAAGGAATAGGAACACCCAATGGCAATTTACCAGATGAGCTAACCGAAGTTCATCAAACAGAGGTAAACCCACAATACTTTGACGCCATATATGATGGTATGCAAAGGGTTATTGAAGCGGGTACAGCTAGAAGGGCTTACATAAAGGATATTCCTATTCTAGGGAAAACGGGAACCTCTGAAAACAAAAAAGGACGAGACCATGCTATTTTTATGGCCTTTGCTCCCAGGGAAAATCCGAAGATTGCTATTGCGGCCATCGTTGAAAATGCCGGATATGGTGGTTCTTCGGCAGGGCCTATATCTTCACTTATCATAGAAAAATACCTGACTGGAAAAATTGAAAGAAGGTATATGGCAGAACAAATTAAAAACACTAGCTACATGACAGTGGCTGCATCCAAAGCTGCTAAATAATCAATGGCAAAAGAAATCAATATCAGACGGGGCATAGACTGGGTCACCGTTCTCCTTTATCTGGCACTTGTATTAATAGGCTGGTTTAATATCTACGCTGCGGTATATAAACCAGAAGAGTTTATGACAATCTTCTCATTAAGTCATAATGCCGGAAGACAATTAATGTTTTTGGGTCTGGCAGTTTTTCTGGTAATTTTCATTCTATTTATTGACTACAAGGTTTACGATAGTTTCGCTTATATTTTCTATGGGGCCATGATTGTGCTCTTAATAGCAACAATATTTATAGGAAGTGATGTCAAAGGCTCTAAATCCTGGATAAAGCTCGGCTCTTTCTCCTTACAGCCTGCAGAATTCGCCAAACTGGTCACGGCCTTGGCTCTTTCTAAATACTTAAGTAGTCAAACGGTAAACCTGAAAAAGTTTAGTGACCTCATAAAAGCTTTGGCTCTGGTATTCATACCGCCCATCATCATCATCTTACAAAAAGAAACAGGCTCGGCACTAACCTTTGCTATCTTCCTGATCGTACTTTATCGGGAAGGTTTGCCAGGCATCTACCCTGCACTATCGCTTTCTTTTGTTGTCCTGCTGATTCTTTCGCTTTTGTTCTCTAAGTGGTATATCCTGCTCGGGATCGTAGCCTTTGCTGTCTTTTTCTATTTTGTCATACTTAATAAGCGTGACCGCAAACGGCAAAATGTTATCAATATAGGAGCCATTGTATTGCTTTTTAGCACCTTCACCATGGGAGTAGACTTCTTTGTGAATAAGGTACTGCAACCCCACCAACAGCGAAGAATCAAAATATTGGTTGACCCTGATGCCGATCCTTTAGGGGCAGGCTGGAATGTAACTCAGTCGAAAATTGCAATTGGCTCCGGTGGCTTTATTGGCAAGGGATACTTAAATGGTACTCAAACAAAATTCAATTTTGTACCCGAACAGTCTACAGACTTTATTTTCTGTACTATAGGAGAAGAATGGGGATTCATTGGAAGCCTTGTTTTAATTGGCCTTTTCTTGGCACTATTAGCCAGACTTTTGTATTTGGCAGAACTGCAAAGAGACAAATTTGCACGGGTCTACGGATACTGCGTAGCTTCTATTATCTTTTTCCATTTATTGGTGAATATAGGTATGACCATCGGTCTAATGCCCGTAATTGGAATACCTTTGCCATTAATCAGTTACGGAGGCTCATCATTGTGGTCATTTACCATACTGATATTCGTATTCCTAAAGCTTGACGCTCACAGAAGCTACAAAGTTTAATTCTGAACAATTTGTGATTATCATATTTTCAAAATAGATTGAAAATTATGAAAAACCTATATTTAATACCTACCGTCTTAGCTCCAGATACTCAATTCTCAGACTTGAGTCCACAGGTTATTGAGAAAATTAAAGAGTTAAATGTATTCTTTGTGGAGAATGTCAAAACAGCTCGTAGATTCATTTCTAGTCTCAAAATCGGGAAAGTGATAGATGAAATCACTTTTCATGAATTGACAAAAGACTCTGATTTTGACAAGACTTTTGAGCTGATTCATCAAATAGAAGAAGATGCAGGGATTCTTTCGGAAGCAGGCTGCCCTGGCATTGCTGATCCGGGTGCTTTGGCGGTAGATATTGCACATCAGTTAAGCATTAATGTTATTCCTTTAGTAGGTCCATCTTCCATACTTTTGGCTTTAATGGCTTCAGGGTTTAACGGACAAAGTTTTACCTTTCATGGCTATCTACCCATTGATAAAAAAGATAGGGCTAGGAGAATTAAGGAGCTGGAGCGTATTGCACACACTACCGGACAAACTCAGCTTTTCATGGAAACGCCCTACAGAAACAGACAAATGCTAGACACTATTTGCAAAGCCTGCAATGCAAATACAAAATTGACCATTTCTGCAGACCTAACTTCAGCTGACGCTATATCAAAGACAATGCGAATAGAACGATGGAAGAGTTTTGACGGCAACCGGTTGCATAAAAAGCCAGCTATATTTGGTTTTGGTAATTAAAGCTTAAAACGGCAAGGAACGCCCAAGGCCTGCATAAGCCTGCTTTCGTATTCGTCTTTAGAAATTTCAATTGCTCCGTAGCGTTCTACATTATCATTGATAAATTGTGTATCCAATAACTGATAGTTATTCCTTTTCAGGATTTCAATCAAATAATGAAATGCCACTTTAGAGGCATTTGACTTCAGAAAAAACATCGACTCGCCAAAAAAGGCCGCCCCTAGCGAGACCCCATAAAGCCCTCCTACCAGCTCATTCTCAAAAAAGGCCTCTACAGAATGAGCTAAGCCTAGTTCATGTAAGTCTGTATAAGCTTTAATTAAATCATCTGATATCCAGGTCTCATCTCCGGCAAAACGAGGTTTTGCACATAATTTCATCACCTTGGCGAATTGCTCATCAATCTTAATCTCGAAAGTTTTTTTATTCAAAACAGGCCTTAAGGATCTGGAAGGCTTGTAGTTTTCAAAGGGAATGATAGCACGTGGATCAGGAGCATACCAAAATATTTCTTTGTCTGCGTCTGCCATAGGGAAAGCCCCATTGGCATAGGCATGCAATAACATTTCGGCCGTCAAGTCCATTTAGTCGATAAGCCAGATTTTATCGGTTTTATGGCCTTGCTCCTGCCATTCTACTAAAACCTTCTGATTCTGTTGTGTATTTACTTTCCTACCCGTGTAGTCTGGTTGGATAGGTATATCTCTACGATATGACCTATCAATTAAACAAAGTAGCTCTACTTTAGATGGTCTACCGAAAGCCTGCATCGCATCTAAAGCTGCTCTTACCGTTCTTCCTGTAGCCAGTACATCATCTATCAGAATGACTTTCTTATTTTCAATCACAAAATTGATATCTGTGCTATTTGGTGTAAGCATCGACTCCCTTCTCCTAAAGTCATCTCTATAGAAGGTAGCATCCAGCTTCCCATGATTCACTTTATGACCTAGAGTTTCCTCGAGAATCATGACAATTCTTTTTGCAAGGAAAACACCTCTGGGTTGTAAACCAATAATGACACTATTCTCCATATTACCATTATTCTCAATGATCTCCTGAGATAATCTTCCAAGAATAACATCCAGTAATGGTTTACTAAGGATTAGTCGCTTTTTATTCATGAATATTAATCGCTACCCGACAAAAGTATTGACTTCTAACAATAAGTACTAATGCTAAGCAATGGAATCTGGAGGAGAGGTATTCATTGCTCTTGCAAGGAACATAATCCATTTGAAATTGATTGTTTAGGCTAATATTCGGAATTTTGAAAATCAGAACCAGCTATCAAAAATGAAATACCTTGTTGTAGGACTAGGAAATATAGGACCGGAATATACCTTCACACGACATAATGCGGGCTTCATGGCTCTTGACAGAATTGCCGCCCAGGAAGGTTTGACCTTTGAACTTAAAAAGCTAGCACAACATGCCGAGTGGAAGTCAAAAGGCAGAAGCATACACCTTATAAAACCAACTACCTATATGAACCTCTCCGGGAAAGCTGTCCTTTATTGGATGACTCAACTGAAAATACCCAAGGATAATGTACTTATAGTAGTGGATGATCTGGCACTACCTGTAGGTAAGTTAAGACTAAAACCGAAAGGTTCCTCGGCAGGTCATAACGGCTTAAAAGATATTGAGCGAGTTCTTCAAGGTGCAAACTACTCACGTCTTAAAATCGGAATAGGAAGTGACTTCCCAAAGGGCAGACAGGTCGATTTTGTACTTGGCAGGTTTCCAGAAGATGAAATGATCGAGCTTATCAATAAACTGGACAAAGCGAAAGACATGATTCTTTCATTTTGTACTATAGGTATACAAAAAACCATGAACTCCTTTAATGAATAATTGTACTTTATGAAGTTTTTCACCCTCTCCTAGAATTAAATATTTTAATTAATAAATTATTTTAATTTCAATATTTTATTCTTCTATATTATTCTTTAGCAATATTTAAATTTATATTTAGAGAACTATACGTGCATATATCAATATATAATTTCGTCAACCATTAACTTCTAAATTTGCACAGAACGTAAAAATGAATCAATTTTGTAGCGTAATCAATAGGGACAAATAAAACAATTCCACGAATATGTTACTTAATTTTTCTAAATTTGCAATTGTACTTTCGGTGATAATCTTAGGATCGACCACTACGAAAGCAGAGAACTCACTAAGAGTTCAAGACAATATATACCTTAGTGAAGGCACAGAGTTCAACTTCAAAGTATTCATGAACACTAAAGCCAAAAGGTATGTCAAAAAGAATGATAAAGAATGGGCAGACTTTAATAAGGTAGTAAGACTGTATAACAGTTCTACAGGTAAGTTCCTTTCATTATCAGATCAAGAAAAGGAAGACTTCTATTCTGCTGTAGCCAGCATTAACAGCAAACTAAGCAGAATGAAAAAGGAAGAAGCTCAACTATGGCTTAAAAAAGTAGATGTAACAGAGAAGATTTTCTCATTCCTATGGCAGGAAAGAAACATCGCAGAGCCAGTCGAATTATTTGAGCTTCCGTCGGTGAAAGTTGAACCAGTAATGGGTCGCTAAATCGACAAACGATTAGAAGAGTATTAAATTTTCATAGTTTAATAGGTTAGGGTTGAATATTTGAAAGCCGACTTGCCATGCGAGTCGGCTTTTTATTTTTTAAGGAATTCAGTCTACTGAATTGAGTATCAGCACCCTCCTATTTTTACTTAAGAGTTGAAGAAATAAAAGTTGAAATTTTTCAAATATTATTACTCTCAAGTATTGACTTTAAAAACTATCCATTTATCTTTGCATCCACATTTGAGAGACACCTCTTAAATACCTGAAAAGGTCTGGTAGTTCAGTTGGTTAGAATACCTGCCTGTCACGCAGGGGGTCGCGGGTTCGAGTCCCGTCCAGACCGCAAAAGCCTTAGAGAAATCTAAGGCTTTTTCTTTTTACACTATCCCAATGCCTCACTACACTTACATTATTCACAGCATCAAGGACTCCTCTTTTTACATAGGCTATTCAGCCAACCCAGAACAAAGACTCATCAAACATAATAATGCCAACAAAGGCTACACTTCTACTAAGAAGCCGTGGAAACTAGTTTACATCGAAGTTTTCGAATCCAAAACAGAGGCTCTCAAAAGAGAAAAATTGATCAAGGCTCAAAAAAGCCGTGAGTATATCTTAAAACTAATTCAGCAAAAAAGTTAGAATACCTTTCCCGAGTTGCTCGGGAGGGTCACGGGTTCGAGCCCTTCCGATGCATCGGATCAAGCTATTCAGACCGCAAAAGCCTTAGAGAAATCTAAGGCTTTTTCATTTTACACTATCCAAATACCACACTACACTTATATTATTTAAAGCATCAAGAAAACTGCTCTTTTTATATTGAGCATTCTGCTAAACCAGGATAAAGACTAATCAAACATAATAATGCCAATAATGGCTACACTTCTACTAAGAAGCCTTGGAAGCTGGTTTAAATCGAAGTTTTCGAATCCAAAACTGAGGCTCTCAAAAGAGAAAAATTCATCAAGGCTCAAAAAAGCCGTGAGTATATCTTAAAACTCATTCAGCAAAAAAGTTAGAATACCTGTCCCGAGTTGCTCGGGAGGGTCGCGGGTTCAAGTCCTTCCGATGTTTCGGAACAAGCTATCCAGACCGCAAAAGACTTAGAGAAAACTAAGGCTTTTTTCAGTATTTCTTATTGTCTCTAACCTAACAATCAATACCATCGATAGGCGAAGTATTCGCAAGGTGCATCTGAATTATTACTAATTCCATGCATTTGACCTGACTTAATAAAATACAAATCACCTGCCTTTGCCTCATAACTCACTCCATCAATAGTTAACACTGTATTCCCCTCAGTTACCAAGATAATTTCTGAGTCTTGATGTTGATGAGGTTTATGACTTGGCCCCTTATGATTCAATCGGGTTACATGCATCTCAAACTTCTCACACATTACAGTTGGCCTATCCATATACCCCACACGTCCACCTTTTGAGGTATGTTGCATGGTAAGTTTTGACCTATCCATAAACAATTTCCCTCCCGCCTTGTTTGATCTGTCCATGTCCATTGGCTTTTTTGACCTAAACATCATGACATAATAACTCAGATTATCGTCTCCAACATTTTGTAAGGACTGATTTACACCAGGAGGTATTAAAACTACACTTCCTTTGGGCAGAATAAGGCTTTCGTCATCCATATTCATCTTCATGGTCCCCTCCTTCACTATTAATACTTCCTCAATGTCATTTTGAATATGAGGAGGAGCTGGTTCTGCACCCGGATATTGAGTAGTTGCGTGTATTTCCAAATAATCAAAATGAGGCGAAGTGCCTTCCATTAGCCTTCGAGATTCTCTTTGACCAAACTTACGAACCTCTAATTCATCCCACTTATAAACTCCTGATTTAACTTCAGCTAACTGAGCATTTGAAACCATTGATAAAAATATTAGTAAAACAGTGATAAAAGACTTCACTCCGCAATTCATTAGTAATAAACTCCTTAAAAAATATTGAATTCAAATTAGACAATCTTTTATTGTATTTTTCATATTAGAGTCGCAAACAAAAAATCAACTGACACAAGGTTCTTTTTAGTAGAGAAAGAATACGATAATGATGCAAATCAATAATTAAGCCCATAACCTTTCTTGATTTATTCAAAGAACCAAGGCCATTACTTTAATCTGACAACGGACAGTTTGGTACGAATGATTACTTTTACCGAAAGACCGAACCAATGCTTCTAAAAGACTTAATTCAACACCTCGAAAACTGGGCACCACCTGCCTACCAAGAAAGCTATGACAATTCAGGGTTACTTACAGGCTCGCCATCACAGGAAATAACGGGAGTACTCGTATCACTTGACTGTATAGAAAATGTTTTGGATGAAGCCATTGAGAAAGGTTGCAATGTAGTGGTAGCACACCATCCCATCGTATTCAAAGGTCTAAAACGTTTTACGGGTAAAAACTATGTAGAGAGAACTATTATCAAGGCCATCAAAAATGACATTGCTATCTATGCCATCCATACAAATCTGGACAATATTGACACAGGAGTGAACCTCAAGATTGCTGAAAAACTAGGCTTAGAAAACTTTAAAATACTGGCTCCAAAATCGGATCAACTATTAAAGCTTACAGTCTTTGTACCAACACCGCATACCGGTCAATTGCTAGATGCATTATACGCAGCAGGAGCAGGAGAAATAGGAGAATACAGCAACTGCAGCTTTAGAACAGAAGGAAAAGGCACGTTTAAAGCTAGTCAAAGAGCAAATCCTACAATCGGATCAAGGGGTGTTTACGAGGAAGTAGAAGAAAATAGAATTGAAGTCATTTTCCCAAAGCATATTAAGGGCAAAGTACTCACCGCGATGAAAAAAGGACACGTTTATGAAGAAGTAGCGTATTACCTATCTACTCTTGAGAACCAATTTCAAAATGTAGGTTCGGGACTAATTGGATCACTCAATGAACCTATTGAGACCAAAGAATTCCTCAATACTATTAAAACTAAACTGGGCGTAGAAGTTATTAAGTATACTGACATTGTAAAAGAAAAAATCAGCAAGGTGGCCGTTTGTGGAGGTGCCGGCGGATTCTTATTACCGCAAGCCAAAGCTCAAAGAGCTGATATTTTCATAACCTCTGATTATAAGTATCATGAATACTTTGATGCCGACGGAAATATAGTGATTGCTGACATAGGTCATTACGAAAGCGAACAACATACAAAAGAGCTGATTAGGGATGAAATATTGAAAAAATTCACTACTTTTGCGACCTATTTATCGGAGGTAAAAACCAATCCGGTCAATTATTTATATTAAATAAAAGCCCCTGGCGGCATTTCACCGAATAGCTTTAAAAAGTTTATGGAATTAACGATAGCAGATAAACTAGAATCGCTTGTAAAACTACAAGAAATAGATTCAAGACTTGACGAACTGAGAAAGCTTCGTGGAGACCTTCCGGAAGAAGTAAAAGACCTGGAAGATGAGGTGATTGGTATTGAGAAAAGAATGTCTAGATTTCAATCAGAAATAGACTCATATAATGAGGAGATTGAAACTCAAAAACAAAACAAAAAAGACTCAGATAAGCTGATTGTTAAATACAAAGATCAGCAGATGAACGTACGTAACAACCGTGAGTACGATGCCATCTCAAAAGAATTAGAACTTCAGGAACTTGAAATTCAATTGGCTGACAAGAGAATTAGAGAGACTGACTATAAAATCAAAACCAAAGAACAGGACATCGAAGAAACGAAAGCTACTTTAGATGCCCGTAAAGAGGTTTTAGAGCAAAAAAGAAAAGAACTTGACAGACTGATTGTAGAAAGTCAGGAAGAGGAAGAAAAACTTCTAAAGTCTAGTGCAAGACAAGCCAAGAAAGTTGAAGAAAGACTTTTGAAAGCGTACAACAAGATCCGTGGTGGAGCAAAGAATGGTTTAGCTGTTGTGGCTATAGATAGAGGAGCTTGTGGAGGCTGTTTTAACGTAGTTCCTCCTCAGATGCAAGCTGACGTGATGGAAAAACTAAAAATCATTATTTGTGAACATTGCGGTAGAATTTTAGCTGACGCTGACGCTATCAAAGTTCATAGAAAAAGAAAATAGGCTAATCAATCATAGTCAACGAAGAGGCAGATCATTAATTGATCTGCTTTTTTATTTTCTGCCAATATATAAAGCAGAAAGAACCACCACCAAAGAAGTAAACGTATAGAGTGTAAAAGGCTCATCCAGGATAAAATAGGCATACATAAAGCCAAATACCGGACATAAAAAGAGGAATAAGGATGCTCTTACGCTATCCACTTTGAGTAAAGCCAACCATAAATAAACTGCAAACCCTGAAAGTCCCAAACCAAGCCAAAGTGCAGAAATACTAACTTCTGAATTGATTTGGTTTAAGTCGGTTTTAAAACTCAGTAAAGCCAAGGGCAGAAGAAACAATCCACCAAAAAAGGCTTGCCATCCATTGATGGTCAATTTATCTAGCTTCCAATCTATTTTACTATAAAAAACTGCCGCTGAAGAATAAGCGATAGTACTTAACCCTAGATATACCAGGCCTCTAATAGTAGCATAGGAAGTCATTAAAAGAGGGTAAACCGCAATAACTACACCTAACAAACCTAAAATTAGAGCAATTACTTCATTCATTCTTACCTTCCTCCCAGCCACAATGGCCGTAAGAACGCTAATAACAAGTGGGTTTATTCCAACTTGTAAAGCCCCTATTCCGGCGGCTACCTCATGAATCGCCAAAGCAAATAACCCAAGAGCCACAGTAACATTCAATAAACCAAATAGGGCTAATTGAGTCCACTCTTTCCCTTTTGGTAATCTCTTCCTCAAAATACCATGAGCCAATAGAAACAAGGCGATAGCAGCAATAAAAAAACGAGCTTCATACAGCATTAAAGGCTGTACCCATTTCATCCCGATTTTAGCAGAAACTGAAGCTGAAGACCATATCATGGCAAACAGGACTCCAAACACAAAGAAGCGAGATGACGACATGGCTGCAAAGGTGAAAACAAAAAAGCTCACGACCAAAGGCCGTGAGCTTCAGAATTCGTCTGTATATCTTCTATTCGATACCGAAAGCTTCCTTTACTTTTTCTACGTAATCCAGCTTCTCCCAAGTAAAGAGCTCAACTTCCTGTTCTACCTTCTGACCAGCATTCTCAAATACTTTAGTTACCTTTTGCGGCTCTCTTCCCATGTGTCCATAGGCAGCTGTTTCAGAATAGATCGGAGTTCTTAGATTCAATCTTTGCTCAATAGCATAAGGTCTCATATCAAACAAGCCTTCTACTATTTTGGCGATTTCTCCATCCTTCATCTTTTTACCATCAGCATCTTTTACTTTGGCGGTACCATACGTATCTACAAAAATACCACAAGGTTTAGCCACACCAATTGCATAAGAAACTTGTACAAGCACCTCTGCAGCTACACCAGCAGCTACAAGATTTTTAGCTATGTGACGAGTCGCATATGCGGCAGAACGGTCAACTTTTGATGGATCTTTACCTGAAAATGCTCCACCGCCGTGAGCTCCTTTACCTCCATAAGTATCCACGATAATTTTTCTTCCCGTAAGGCCAGTATCACCATGAGGACCGCCAATAACAAATTTCCCGGTCGGGTTAATATGATATTGAATCTGATCGTTGAATAACTTTTTAAGGCTAGGCTTCAGCTTTTTTCTAACTCTTGGAATCACATAGCTGATGATATCGCTTTTGATCTTAGCCAGCATCTCTTCGTCCTCAGCAAAATCATCATGCTGAGTAGAAACTACGATAGTATCAATTCTGATGGGCTTATTCGTATCAGAATACTCTATAGTTACCTGAGCTTTTGCATCAGGACGTAAATACTTAATTCTTTTATTTTCTCTTCTTACATCTGCCAGTTCCTGAAGTATCTTGTGCGATAAATCAAGAGCCAATGGCATATAATTGTCTGTCTCTTTAGATGCATACCCAAACATCATACCTTGATCACCAGCACCCTGAGCATTAGCTTTGTCCTCAAAACTCTCACCTGATTTACGATCTACACCTTGGTTAATCTCAGCAGATTGCTCATGAATGGCAGAAATAACACCACATGAATTTGCCTCAAACATATAGTCTGCTTTAGTGTAACCAATCTTTTTGATAACATCTCTAGCGATCGTCTGTACATCTAAATAAGTTGAGGTATTCACTTCACCTGCCAAAACAACTTGCCCCGTTGTAACTAAAGTTTCACAAGCAACTTTTGAGTTTGGATCAAAAGCCAAAAAGTGATCGATAAGGGAATCAGATATCTGGTCAGCAACTTTATCAGGGTGGCCCTCCGATACTGACTCAGAAGTAAATAAGTATGGCATATATGAATATCTTTTATTAGAAAAACTTATTATCTATCTACAATATCTCTGCCAAACAGGAAAGCTTGGCGGCAGAAAAAACAAAAATGCAAATTATTTATGAAATGCCGAAAACGAGGTTATTTTTTCTTTTCTAAGAATAGAAAATAGATGATTTATCTAAATTTCTCAGAAATCATAGATAAAAACAAGAGACAACAAAAAAGCCTGATTTCTCAGGCTTTTTTGATCTATCTTATACATTTACATGTCTCTCTGAATGGTAAGAAGATCTTACCAGAGGTCCGGATTCTACATACTTTAATCCCCTTCTTAGGCCCTCCTCCCGATACATATCAAACATATCAGGATGAATAAATTCAATGACTTCATGATGCATTTTCGTCGGCTGTAAATATTGACCTAGTGTCAAAATATCGCATCCCGCCTCTACTAAATCATCCATTGCTTTGAAAACCTCATCTTGCTTCTCACCTAAGCCAAGCATTATCCCCGTTTTGGTTCTCTTACCATACTCTTTGGTTCTTCTGATCTGCTCCAAACTTCTGGGATATTTAGCCTGAGGCCTTACTGGTCTGTAAAGCCTTTCAACAGTCTCCATATTATGAGAAACCACTTCCTGACCTGCAGAAATCATTCTGTATAATGCATCCCAGTTACCTTTGGTATCCGGAATTAAGGTTTCAATAGTGGTTTCCGGAGAAAGTTCTTTGGTTTTCACTACTGTCTGATACCATATTTCGGCACCTCTATCCTTCAATTCATCTCTATTTACTGAAGTCAAAACAGCATGCTTTACGCCCATTGTTTTGATAGCTTCAGCTACTCTCTGAGGTTCGTCTTGGTCAAACTCAGTAGGTTTACCTGTGGCAACTGCACAAAAGGTACAGCTACGCGTACAAACATTCCCAAGAATCATAAAGGTGGCTGTTCCTTCACCCCAGCACTCTCCCATATTCGGGCAGTTACCCGATTGACATATGGTATGTAGATTGTTTTTATCAACTACCTCTCTAACTTTTCTATAACTCTCTCCGATAGGTAATTTAACTCTTAGCCAGTCGGGTCTTTTAGCCCTTGCTGGTTTTTCGATAACCTCTGCCATTCCTACTTTTTAATTAGTCTTTTGTTTCCGAAATACAAAGTTAGATAAGCTGTAGCATAAGCTCTTGCATTCGAAGTCAATTTTGAAGAAATAATTTCAGGCTGCTTTGAGAAGACCTCAACTGTAGCACCCAATTCGAATCCGGTGATATTATCACCAAAAGTACTCATATCAATACTAGTAGCGGCCTTTACATGTAAACCCGGATTTACCGAAGTATTATTCAAGAAACCTTGCCAAATACTCCCTGCTCCTCTGATAGCATTAAAATCAGTGTGAATATCTGGATCATACTGTTGAAGGGTAGCCTGCTCTCCAGCATCTCTACCATATTTTATATAATAAGGTTTTTGGATACCTAAGGAGGGACCCACAGCCAATATTCCACTCAAACCAATACTAGAATCTCCATTCTTTTTGAAGAAATACCACTCTCTACCATATTCAGGACGAAGCACAAAAAAATAATTGGTCTTACCAAAAACGAATTTCGTCCCTAATGGAGTGGGACTATTGCTTTCTTTCGGATGCTTTAGATTTACTGCTTCAAGTGCAATATACCGATGCACCGGTAGTCTTCTGGCAGAATTGATTGGAGTAGAACTTCTAAACACAAAACCACCTAATAATCCTGAATGGGTATTGGTGGTTACGCCGTAAGCAAAATACTTGGAATCCATCTCATCTGATTCCTCATCAACGCTATCGCCCAATTGACCGTAAGTTTGGCCTATTGCTAAAAACGCAAGCATTAAAAGGATGAATTGATTCTTCTTCATTTCCAAGTTTGGATAAATATAAAGCGAAACAAATCAGCTTCCTAGTTTTGAAACTCATCTATTTTGCATACCTATTCATAAACGAACAGAAGCTAAAAAAGATTTATTTTGTAATCAATTATTCAAAGATTTGACGAACTGGAGTTTTTATATTGAAGAATTCATCAATTATCTGACCCTGGAAAGGGGACTATCTGAAAATAGCTCAGAGGCTTACCAAAGAGATGTATTGAAACTTCAGCAATTCTCCGGGAAAGATTCTCCCAAACAAATTGATTCTAATGACATCTCAAGAATACTGGAAGAGCTTTACGACTTGGGCATAGCCGCTACATCTCAGGCAAGAATCTTAAGCGGATGGAAGTCATTTTTCAAATTTTTGCAACTAGAAGAACATATTTCAAAAGATCCATCTGCCTTAATAGAAAGTCCTAAGACCCGGAGAAAACTACCTGAAGTACTTCATTATCATGAAATTGAGTCTATGCTTGAGGCCATTGACCACTCTTCAAACGAAGGTACCCGAAACAGAGCCATTCTTGAAACCATGTATAGTTGTGGATTACGAGTTTCTGAACTGACCTCACTAAAACTAAGTGACTGTCATTTTCATGAAGGCTATATTCAAGTTACCGGTAAGCGAGACAAAACCAGACTGGTGCCTATTGGGAAGCAGGCAGTAAAGTATATCAACATTTATGAACAAACTATTCGGAACCACCAGGAAGCTAAACCAGAGGCAGAAGACATTCTATTTTTAAATAGAAGAGGTAATAAATTGACCCGTGTCATGATCTATATTATTGTCAAAGACCTGGCCCTAAAAGCTGGAATTGCGAAAGAAGTATCTCCTCATACTTTCAGGCATAGTTTTGCCACACATTTGATAGAAGGTGGAGCCGACCTGAGAGCCGTACAAGAAATGCTTGGTCATGTTAGTATTACTACTACAGAAATCTACACTCATCTGGATAGAGCCTATTTACAGCAAACTATCCAACAGTTTCATCCGAGGGCTTAGTCAAAGCAAACCTCCAAAAAGTCTTTGGTCAGGCCAGCACAGCTATGTGGAGCTTCTAACATTCCCGCATGAGCAATGTGATCACTTATCAGCACATAAGGCTTTTTCAGAAGATCTATTTGCTTTAAAGCATCTTCATAAGGAATAAAGTTATCCTGTTTACCTACCACAAAAAGAACCGGTACGTCTAACGAACTCAAGACTTTGTTCCTATCGGGTCTAACTTTCATGGCCATAGTCGCCTGAATTAAAGCTTCTTCAGGAAGCTTTTTATTATCGTCTAACTGTTGCCTTATGTACACACTATTCTTTCGTTTGAAATCTTCATTGTACATGTTAGGCAGAAAACCTTCTATGAAAGCCGCCGAGCCTTTGCGTTTGATGAAAGAAGCTGTTTTATCTCTTGTCTTTTGTTTATCTACAGAATCGGCAAAGGAGGTAGAATGAAACAAACCCAAACCAGCTAAATATTCTGCATGCTTTTCTGCATAGGCCAGGGAAATGTATCCTCCCATAGAATGCCCAATCAGCACGAAACGTGTAATATTTCTTTGCTCTATCTCCGTATGCACCCACTGTGCATACTGGTCAATAGACTGACAAAAGGCAATTTTAGAATAATCTAAGGTGATAAATGTGTATTCGTCAGGAAGCAGAGGGATAAATGTATCCCATATATCCGGGTTTTCTCCAAAACCATGAAGTAGTACTACGTTCATTTATTCTTTTTAAAAGGGTTCCTTATTCGGCGTCTCCGTTTTTTGAAGAGCTTCTTTAAACCAAAAATTAGGAATAAAATGGATGCCACACCAAATAAAATCGCAAGTGTCTGAAGCTTAATCAGTGCAAGGATGATGGCCACACCAAGAAATACAAAGCCAATTAAAAGATTACTACCAAACTGCCTCCACATTCTCCTACGCTTCCGTTTCTTTTTTTCTTTCAGCTTCTCTTTATCAGGGTCGCCTCCTGTTAAAATCTCCTTTTCAATTTCAACCTTCTCTTCGACTACCTGAGGAATCTCTATCTCTTCAGGCTTAATCTTTATCTCAGGAAAATAACGTTTAACCTGAATCTTCCCGGCTGGCTTTTCTATATCTCTGATCTCTACTTCTATTTCCTTTTTCTTCAAAAAAGGCAAGTCTACTTTAAGCTTCTTCTCAGAACTGCGATAAGACAATGGTCTTGTTTCCTGAATAGGAGCATATTGACTTCTACATGAAGTCATAAAAATGATCAGTGCTGATAAATAGAAAAGGTGTTTAGGCATATAAAAAAGCGTTGAACAGGTTTGGCCTATTCAACGCATATTTTGAAGGTTTTGTTATTTAATTACGCCACTAATTTAAGCTCGTAATACGACGAATGCTCAAACTTTTGCTCGGCATATGCCTTGGTTACTTCAAACTCTTTGACATCCTCTTTTGAAGGAAGCTCAAACATTGCATCCGTTAAAATTGCTTCGCAAATAGACCTTAATCCACGAGCTCCTAATTTGAAAATTACCGCTTGCTCAACAATATAATCTAAAGCCTCTTCGGTAAATTTCAGATCAATATCTTCCATTTTGAAAAGCTTTTTGTATTGCTTCATTAATGAGTTCTTTGGTTCTACCAATATCCTCTTGAGCGTCTCTTTATCCAGCGGGTTGAGGTAAGTCAATAATGGTAAACGACCAATCAATTCAGGAATCAAACCAAATGACTTTAAGTCTTGCTGAGTCACAAAACGAAGAACATTTTCATTTTCCCAAATTCTGTTCATGGTTTTATCCGTAGAAAAACCAATCGGAGCTTTATTAATTCTCTTACCAATATGACGGTCAATGCCATCAAAAGCACCTCCACAAATAAAGAGTATATTTTGGGTATTGATCTGTACTAATGGCTGCTCAGGGTGTTTTCTTCCACCTTGAGGCGGCACACTCACTATAGAGCCTTCTAATAACTTTAATAACCCTTGCTGCACACCTTCGCCGCTCACATCACGGGTTATAGATGGGTTATCAGATTTTCTAGATATCTTATCTACCTCATCAATGTATACTATACCTCTTTCAGCCAGCTCAGGATTATAATCGGCAGCCTGAAGAAGCCTGCTCAGAATACTCTCCACATCTTCACCCACATATCCTGCTTCTGTCAATACCGTTGCATCAGCAATAGCAAAAGGAACCTGAAGCATTTTGGCAATCGTACGTGCCAGATAAGTTTTACCGGTCCCTGTCTCCCCTACCATGATGATGTTTGATTTCTCGATAGTCACGTCATCAGTGGAGGCTGGCTGCATTAATCTTTTGTAGTGATTATAGACAGCCACAGAAAGTACACGCTTAGCCTCATCCTGCCCTATCACAAAATCATCGAGATAATTCTTAAGGTCAATCGGCGGCTTGAGCTCAAACTTCGGTAGCTCGGCCTTTTTATTCTTCTTTTTTCCCTTTGGGTTTACCCCAAATAATTCTTGTTGTACTAAATCGTGCCCCTGAACTATACAATGGTTACAGATGTGTCCATCTGTTCCTGACAAAAGCAGATCAACTTCATTTTTTTTGCGTCCGCAAAACGAGCAAAAAGGCTCTTTATACGCCATTCTTCGGTCTTATTAAATTTCCGCAATTTACCATAATCTACCCGATAAATCACTAAACGGTTTATATCGGGTATAAATAGGTCTTAATCTCTGTAAAGTACCTCGTCAATCAGGCCGTAGCTTTTCGCTTCTTCAGCCTTCATCCAGTAATCTCTATCAGAGTCTTTTTCGATTTGTTTGTAAGTCTTGCCGGTGTGTTTAGATAGAATCTCGTACAGCTCTTTTCTCAATTCGATGATCTGCTTCACAGAGATTTCCATATCAGTAGATTGACCTTGCATTCCACCGCTTGGCTGGTGTATCATCACTCTTGCATGAGGTAAGGCAGATCTTTTTCCTTCAGCACCACCTGCCAATAACACAGCACCCATAGAGGCTGCCAAAGAAGTACAAATAGTCGCCACCTCTGGTCTTACATATTGCATGGTATCATACATTCCCAGACCCGCATAAACAGATCCACCCGGGCTATTGATGTACATCAAAATATCTTTTTTGGCATCTACTGACTCCAGGAACAATAGCTGTGCTACCACAATATTAGCCACCTGATCATCCACACCAGTACCCAGGAAAATGATACGGTCCATAATCAACCTTGAAAATACATCGATAGCAGCGAAACGCATAGGACGCTCCTCAATGATATTGGCTGTCATGTTTTCTACATTATGCTTTAAATAGTCATCAACAGTTAAGCCGTTAAGACCGCGGTGACCCACCGCATATTTTCTAAATTCTTCTCCGAAATTCATGTATTAATTATAGTTTCTGTCAAATGTAAACAAAAAAGAAACTCTTGGGGTTCTAGTTTGTCTAAGAGAAAAGAAGCCCCAATTGAGACAGATTTCTCTTCATTGACAATTAAACACAAAAAAGCCCTAGCATAAGCTAAGGCCTTTCCATGAAATTAAGGTTTATTAAGCTACTTCGTATTTCGCTTTTGCAATCTCATTAAACTCGTCTACCTGCACAGGCTTATTATTGATCGTCACTTTTGTTTTAGCGTAATCGATAACCGCCTTACCAAAAGCCTTGTTATAATAAGTTCTGAAGGCATTGTCTTTATTCTCTTCGAGCTGCTTTTTCGCCATTTGAGTAATGAAATCGTCCATACCTTGTGCCTGCGGCCCAAAATAGTTTCGGATCTCGGCCTTAACTACTTCAAGAACATCATCGTATTCTACTTTGATGTCTTCATTGTCTGTAGCTATCTCACCTTTAATCAAATCAAGACGTACACCTCTTGCGAAAGCATCGTACTCTTTTTCAATATCTTCCTCAGTCACTTTGCCTTCATTGGCAGCAAGTAACCATCTCTTTAAGAACTCATCTGGAAGATCAATGCTTACATTATCTAAAAGCGTTTTCTCAACATCAAAATCTAACAAGAAGCCAGACTCTCTGTTATAGTTCTCTTTGATAATGTTTGAAATTTCTTCTCTAAAGCCTTTTTCGTCAGAAACTTTTCCTTCCCCAACAGCCTTGTCAAATAATTCCTGATCTACTTTGGCAGGAGCTACTCTTGAAATTTTATCAACTGTAAATTCAAATTCACCAGAAAGAGCTTCTGCTTCTTCATCAGATTTACCGATGGCAAAACCTAAATCCTTTACGGTTTCAAAAAGACTTTGAATATCGAAAGTCACTTTAGAACCTTTCTCCAAACCTTTGAAAAGCTTTTGCGACTTCTTCACCAATTTATCTGTAGGTATACCAGACTGAGATTCAAACTCAGAGCTTTCTTGTTTTAGTGTACCGAAAAGAAGGTCACCAATCTCTGCATCTTCAGGCTCCAGATCAGTTCCAAATCTTTTTTGAAGATCTGCAATAGCGTCATCTACCTGCTTTTCACTTGGCTGAATTTCATAATTCTCGATGGCCGGAAGCTTATCTAAATCTACAGTGAAGTCTGATGCAGTACCTACTTCATACTCAAAATTGAACTCGGTATCATTATCCCAGTCGATTTTGTATACATCATTATCAGGCATTGGGTCACCCACTACCTTCAGCTTATTTTCAGTAATGTAGCCATTTACAGCTCCACTTACTTTATTTATAACAGTATCTACCAGAAGGTTTTTACCGTACAATTTTTTGATATAACCAAAAGGCACATGACCAGGTCTGAAACCTTTGATTTTTGCTTTTTTTGCGTACTCTTTAATTTGCTTGTCAACGTCAGCTTGATAATCTTCAGGAGTAAGCGTTACTTTAAGACGTCCTTCAGTAGCTGAGATTTTGTTGAAATTTGTTTCCATTCAGAAGCAGTTTTGGAAAAGTGTTTTTAAATAAAAAACCCTCCAGCCGATTGAGACTAGAGGGTTGATTGTACGGGCGGAGGGAATCGAACCCCCACGCCTTGCGGCACTTGATCCTAAGTCAAGCACGTCTACCAGTTCCGCCACGCCCGCATCCTTTTTGGAAACCTACATTTCCAATCGGGCTGCAAAGATAAGTGGGCTTTTTTTCTTTGCAAATACTTACCCGAAAAAAAATTAAAAAATTATTTCGAGTGCCCTTGCTGGCAAAAATAAGAAAGATCATGATTACATTTACTTAACTTCGAAAATATCATGAGTTAAAAGAGAGGACATCTAGTGGGGAAAACAATTAAAAAAGATCATTTAAGCGACTTTTACAGTGATGAGGAAATAAAAATCATCAAGTCAAAATATAGGGCTATCCTAAAAAAAGCCGAGCCTTATTTTAAGGGAGACGACCAGGCTCAGATCAGAAAAGCTTTCGACATGTCAGTAGACGCCCACAAAGAAATGAGGCGTAAATCTGGAGAGCCATATATCTACCACCCTCTGGAAGTGGCCATGATATGCGTAGAGGAAATTGGCCTTGGCCCTACTTCTATAGTTTGTGCTTTACTTCATGATGTAGTAGAAGATACTGAATTTACTCTTGACGATATTGAAGAACTATTTGGCTCTAAAGTGAGTCGAATCATTGATGGTCTGACGAAGATTGCTGAGAATTTTGAACAGAGTCAGTCTGCACAGGCTGAAAATTTCAGAAAAATGCTTCTTACACTCTCAGAAGATGTGAGAGTAATCCTGATCAAACTGGCAGATAGACTGCATAACATGAGAACGCTGGAAAGTATGGCCAGAAACAGCCAGCTGAAGATAGCTCATGAGACCATCTATATTTATGCCCCATTAGCTCACCGTCTGGGTCTCTATCAGATAAAATCTGAATTAGAAGATCTTTACCTGAAATACAATGAACCTGAAGCCTACAAGAGCATTGCCAATAAGCTTAAATCCAGAAAGAAAAAGCGTGAAGAGTTTATAGAGAAGTTCATGGAGCCGATAGCCAAAAGGCTTAAGGCCGCCAATATTGAATTCTACATTAAAGGTCGCCCAAAACACATTTATTCTATCTGGAACAAGCTAAGAAAGCAAAATACCAGCTTTGAGAACATTTATGATCTCTTTGCAATTCGTATTATTCTCAAAGACATTTCACCTGAAGCTAACGACCGTGAAAAAGCAGCATGTTGGTTAGCCTACAGTATTGTTACTGACGAATATAAACCTAATCCGGACAGACTTAAGGACTGGATTTCTACGCCCAGATCTAATGGTTATGAGTCTCTACATACCACGGTAATGAGTCACACAGGAGTATGGGTAGAGGTCCAAATCAGAACCGAACGCATGGACGATGTGGCAGAAAGAGGATATGCAGCACACTGGAAATACAAAGGAAGTGACACCAGCCTGAACAAGCCTCTGGACCAATGGATCAATCAAGTACGTGACACCCTTGAAAGCAAGGACAACTCGGCCATGGAGTTTATTGAAGACTTCAGAGGTAATTTATATAACGAAGAAGTCTTTGTTTTTACTCCTAAAGGAGATTTGAAGGTCATCAGAAAGGGCTCCACTGTTCTGGACTTTGCTTATGAAATACATACTGAAATAGGCTCAAAGTGTACTGCGGGCAAGTTAAATGGTCATTTGGTTCCAATATCTCATGTGTTGGAGAATGGTGATCAGGTGGAGATTTTGACCACAAAAACTCAAAAACCAAGTGAAGATTGGCTGCGTTTTGTGGTGACCACCAAAGCTAAAGCCCGAATAAAGGATGCCCTAAAGGAGGAAAACAAAACCTACATTGCAGACGGCAAAGAAAT
This sequence comes from Jiulongibacter sp. NS-SX5, assembly GCF_052828545.1. The sequence continues at coordinate 3,694,370 of NZ_CM128248.1, read as the reverse complement.
CATCAATAAAAAGCTCAAGATTCTTCATATAGAAAATAACCTTGAGACTCTAAACCAGCTTAGAGCCTACTTCAATAAGAAGGACTACAATGAATTGTATTACTTCTTTGGGAAAGGTTATATCCATGCCGATGAAGTTAGAAAGTTCAAATCTGAGCGTGAGGCACTGGAGAATAAGCGAAAGAAGATCGCTCTAAAAGAGGATGATTATAAAACTGCCAAGAGCTTTGAGAAAGCCTATCGTAAGAGTAAAGGACATGATTCTCTATTGATAGGAGATGATCTTCAAGAATTAGACTATACTCTATCAAAATGCTGTAATCCTATTCCCGGTGATGATGTATTTGGCTTTTTGACGGTAAATGAGGGCATCAAAATCCATAGAACAAGTTGCCCTAACTCACGCCAATTACTCACTGCTTATGGCAATAGAGTTATAAAAGCTCAGTGGTCTTCTCAGGTGGAGAAATCTTATCTGGTAACTATAGAAATGAGTGGTGTAGACCGTATGGGAATCATTCAAGACATCTCAACGATTATCTCTGAAGAGCTTCATATCAATATGCGTGGCGTAAATGTTGAAACTGACGGCGGCGTGTTTACGGGTTACATTAAAGTGTTTGTATTTGACACTAAACATCTGGATAAACTGATCAAAAAACTGAATAAGATCAACGGAATTAATACCGTTAAGAGATTAAGAAGCGAAGCCGCTTGATTTGAAATTAAAAGTGAAGTCCCTTTCTTTGAGGCTGTACCTTATCATTTTATGAGACCCCTATTTATTGTTTTACTTCTTGGGCTTATTCCTGCTTTGACCTGTAAGGGTCAGGAAATTGCCTTCAATAACGGGCCAGAGCTAAGTCAAAATGACTCTCTGTATTCGGTAAGAAAGCTTTTCCATACCAATGTCTACAAGAACCAAATCAAACTTGACAAAGGTGGTTTTGCCCGATATCTAAGCTCCAGCAAAAAATGGAGTAGAAAAAACAAAATAGCCAACATCATTTTACCTGCCGGCCCTGTTATCTCAGCAGGAGGAATTTATCTGGTCTATGATGCTATCAAGGGAGTACCTATGGTGTACAGACATGAAGGTCAGGATTATCCTTACGTGGTCAGAAGTCTGCCAAAATTATTGGGTGGCTTAGCCTTATTTGTAGGTGGCCTATCACTGGTAGAGTCTGCAAATGAGACGAAAATGAACGCCACCAACTGGTACAATCAGGAATTGGGCAAAGAACTAAATAAGAAAAAAGAAGGTCTTAGTATTAGGCTGGGTCTATCTACAGACGGGGCAGTGAGCTTAACAGCCAACTTTTAAAAATTTGATATGGTATCACTGGCAAAAAAAGATAACTTTGTGAGCAAATTTCTTTTAGCCGCCTAACAAGAATAAATGGATTCAAACAGTAAGAATTTCGAATCGGCAAAGCAAATTTTTATCGCATTTCTGGAGAATAAACGACTTCGAAAAACTCCTGAACGATACGCTATACTCGAAGAAATCTACGGTCGTACAGATCATTTTGATGTAGATGATCTCTACATCTCAATGAAAAATAAAAAGTACCAGGTGAGTAGAGCTACAGTCTACAATACACTTGACCTCCTGGTAGAATGTGACCTTGTGACCAGACATCAGTTTGGCAAAAACATGGCACAATACGAGAAATCCCTGGGATCTAAGCAGCATGATCACCTCCTCTGCGTGGTTTGTCATAAAGTGGAAGAATTTTGCGACCCAAGAATTCAGGGAATTCAAAATATGGTAGGTGAATTACTCGACTTTGAAGTACATCACCACTCCTTAATGTTATATGGCAAGTGTAAAGAGTGCCGTGCAAAAGAAAAAGGAGAAACCAAATCTTAATTAACTAGCAATCAAACAGTTTACGGACAATAATTTTAAAATGGTAGATATTTTATTGGGTTTACAATGGGGAGACGAAGGGAAAGGAAAGATCGTCGATGTATTAGCTCCTCAATACAAAGTAGTAGCCCGTTTTCAGGGAGGACCAAATGCTGGTCATACTCTGGAATTTGATGGAATGAAGCATGTACTTCACCAGATTCCTTCAGGTGTTTTCAGAAAGGATTGTTTAAATGTAATCGGGAATGGTGTAGTACTTGACCCAGTCATCTTTAAAAGAGAAATTGATGGACTTACAGAGAAGTTCAAAATGGATCTTTCTGATAATCTTGTAATCTCTACCAAAACCGCCATCATTACGCCTACTCACCGCATGATGGATGCTGCTCAGGAAAAAGCCAAAGGAGATGCCAAAATTGGCTCTACACTGAAAGGTATTGGCCCTACTTACACCGATAAAGTAAGCCGTCATGGCTTAAGATTAGGGGATATCCTTTCAGATAACTTCAAAAAGAAATACGAAGCCGTAAAAAGTCGTCACCTACAGTGGCTAAACTATCTTGACTTCCAGCCGGAAGGTCTGGAAGAGCTGGAAGATGAGTTCTTTGCAGCATGTGAAGACTTAAAAAAATATGAATTAACGGAAACTGAATACCTCGTAAATGAGGAATTAAAGAACGGAAATAAAGTTCTGGCCGAGGGTGCACAAGGATCTTTACTGGATATTGATTTTGGTTCTTACCCTTTTGTAACCAGTTCTTCTACCACAGCTGCTGGAGTTTGCTCTGGTTTAGGTGTAGCTCCGGGGAAAATCGGTGAAGTTTTCGGAATATTCAAAGCCTACTGTACACGTGTGGGAAGCGGCCCTTTCCCTACGGAATTGTTTGACGAAACCGGTGAGGCTATGAGAAAAGAAGGAAATGAGTTCGGTGCCACTACCGGTCGTCCACGAAGATGCGGATGGTTAGACTTACCTGCTTTGAAGTACACCGTTATGCTGAATGGCGTTACTCAGCTGGTGATGATGAAGGCAGATGTCCTAAACATTTTCGAACAATTAGAGGTATGTATTGGTTACAAACTGCCAGATGGCACAGTAACGGATCAAATGCCGTATGACCTTTGCGATACTAAAGCAGAGCCAATTTATACATCATTTAAAGGTTGGAACTGCTCTCTGGAGGGTATTACCGACTACGATAAACTTCCACAGGAATTAAAAGATTACGTGAGCTATATTGAAGAAGAGGTTGGAGTGCCTGTGAAATTTGTTTCTACAAGCCCTGACAGAACCGCCACGATAGCTCGTTAATAGATTACGATGGATAGAAACCTTGCCAACTACCTTTTTTTAGGTGAAACTTTATATCACTTTGAAGAAGCAGTTGGCGAGGTTAAAACCTCCGCTGAAACTAAAGGGTTAGAAAACAAACCCTCCCCTGTCTCGGAAGCCCAGCCAAGAAACAAACCTACTCCACAACCAACGGTCCAAACGTCCCCTGCTCCTTCTCAAAAGGCACCGATTAAGGTTTATCCGATGAAAACCAAGCACTTGGTGGTGGTTAAAAACCTTAAACCTGCGGAAGAAGACCTCCTGGTGAAGATTATGACAGCTATCAAGCTCAAAATGGATATAATTGACCTTGTAGACGTCAACCATTTCCCCGAGATTGATTTCAAAGAAACGATATACGGCAATATGCCGAAAGCCATCTTGTTTTTCGGGCCTGATAGTGGTGAGGAATTCCTGGTCAGATTAAAACTGGAAAAATATATGCCTAAGGTTCTCAAAGGCATTATTTTTTTAATGGCTGATAATCTGGGACTTATTCTTCAAAACAAACAGAATGAGAAACGCCAACTTTGGGAATCTCTGAAGAAGGTTTTTAACGTTTAGCCGTCCCCCTTTTACTGTCGATCATCATTTTTTGAGGTGTTCGCATGTCATAATTTAGGGCTATAACTTGTAGCACTATGACCAGTATCCGAACCAGACCTCGCTTCAGACATGTAAGCTCGGTAAACCTGCCTACACTCAAATTTCAATTAGAGAACTATGTAAATGAACATCCGGACTCTGGAATAGTTTCTCGTTTTTATCCAGACCATTGTACGTTCGATATTTCTTTAAAAGAGCATCATTTCTGGTCTCCACATTTAAATGTGAACTATGATGAAGACCCTGAAGAAGGCACTATCCTAAGAGGGAGGTACGGCCCCGCCCCTACTATCTGGACGGTATTCATGTTTGGATACGGTGCTATGGGCACTGCCTTAACATTTGTCAGCCTTTATGGATTAAGTAAACTAGCTCTTCAACAGGATGCCACAGTACTGTGGTCTTGCCCTCTTTTAATTCTGGGTATTATGACTCTGTGGATTATTGGCCAAACAGGTCAGAAACTGGGTGTAGAACAAACCTTTAGAATTCATCACTTTCTGGAAGAAGCACTCGGAGAGCGAATTCATATTCAATAGACTTTCATGTTATTGATCTTACCATTCATGTAAACTATTTACCACTCAATGTAATATATTTTTAACATTGAGTATAAATTACCTTACTTTGTGATTGTAAACTTAAACGCATGAAACAAAGAAACATTTATGTCACCATGATCATCTCTATCGTGGTATTTTCTATTTATCTACTCAAAATGAACACCTATTACCAAAATGGAATACTAGAGGGATCCGACGGATTGAGGTTTACTGGTAAAAGTATTTTGATTCTCATAGGAGTTATGGCTGTCAGCAATATTGTACTGACGATTCTAAGTACTATCGTCTTCTCCATCATTGATAAAAGCTGTGAACCAAAACTTATGGAGGATGAACGAGACAAGATCATAGAACTTAAAGGAATGCAGGTTGCTTACGCCACTTTTGGAGCAGGTTTAATCTTATCACTCATCGCTCTGACGGTGGGGTGGAGTGCACCTGTAGTGATCATCATGATCATTGGATCCATGGTTTTGGCAGAAGTAGTCGGCAGCATTAAAAAGCTGTTTCATTATCATAGAGGATTCTGATTATGGCTGATAAAAAGATTCAAAATAAAGTCAAAACCTTCCGCTTTTTCGCCAATGAAATGACCCAGCAGGAGTTGGCAGAAAAGGTAGGTGTTACACGTCAAACGATAGCAGCAATTGAAAAGGACAAATACTCTCCTTCCTTAGAGCTTGCTTTTAAGATTGCAGACGCATTTGAAGTAGAAATTGGGGAAATATTCTTTTACAAAAACAATTAACAAAACCATGAAAACACTTAAGTCAAAGGCCAGAATAGCGGGTCTATGGTACCTGATTATGGGTATAACAGGAATGCTAGGCCTACTCTATGTACCGAGCCAAATTATAGTACCTGACGATTCCTACCAGACGTTTAATAATATTATTGAAAACCAAAGTCTGTTTCGTTTTGGGATCTTGGCTAATCTCGTCTGCCAAACCAGCTTTTTGTTCACAGCATTGGCTTTTGAAGATCTTTTCAAGGAAGTTTCGGTCTATTGGACTCGTCTTCTAAAAACACTGGTCATTGCGGGGGTACCAATTGCATTTTTGAATGCCTTGCTTCCTATTGCCTCTCTCATTATCAGCACCGAGCCAGCTGTTTATGAAGGCCTGACTTCTGAAGCAGCCCAATCTATGAGTATGCTTTTTCTTAAAGTGAATAGCATCGGCACTATGGCGGTAGAAATTTTCTGGGGCTTATGGCTTTTGCCTCTTGGGATCTTGTTTATTAAAGCTGTTTTTATGCCCTCTGTTATTGGTTATCTTTTAATTCTAGGTTGTTTATCCTATTTGATAGAAAGCTTTACCGGAGTAATGGGATTTGAACTGAGTGAAGACCTTTCATCTGCATTGATGATTCCGCTAAGCCTCGGAGAAATGAGTACCATTCTTTGGTTACTTATAAAAGGCACTAAAAAACTTTAAACTCAAAAAAAACCGTTTATCCAAATCTCACATTCTTTGGCCTTAAAGAAGCATCTTCTCAAATAAAACTATTACTTATGAAAGCCGTTATTTGTCCTGAATATGGACCTCCGGAGGTTCTTCAAATTGTTGATATTCCGAAACCAAAGCCTAAGCCAAGAGAGGTATTAATTAAAATCAAAAGAAGCAGCGTTACCATCGCCGATCGCCGAATCAGAGCGTTTGACATTCCGAAAGGTTTTGGACTACTTGCCAGAATAGGTCTGGGCTTTACTAAACCAAGAAAACCAATCCTTGGAGTAGAATGGAGCGGGGTTATTGAAGAGGTGGGCCGAGAAGTTAAAGCATACAAAGTGGGGCAGGAAATATTTGGGGAAAGTATAAAAAAGTTTGGGGGATACCAGGAATACCTATGTCTCAACGAAAAACAAATGTTAGCGAATAAACCGGAAGCAATTAGCTTTGACCAAGCCGTGGCACTACCGGTAGGCGGGCAAACTGCCCTACACTTTTTACGTAAAGCTGAACTTAAGAAAGGTTATAAACTATTGATCTACGGAGCCTCTGGAAGTGTAGGAACATATGCTATTCAATTGGCAAAAATGATGGGTGCCGAGGTTACTTCTGTTTGTTCATCAAAGAATTTTGACTTGGTCAAATCCCTAGGTTCTGATCATGTTCTGGATTATCAAAGTGAAGATTTTGAAAAGCAACTAAAACTTTACGATGTCATTTTTGTAGCACTGGACTATCTGGATTTCAGCATTTGCAAAAAGCACATCAAAAATGGTGGTGTCTATATCAATATCACCAAACCTTTCAGAACCCGAGAGATGAGAAAGGTTGACAACTTTAAAGTGATGGTGGGAGATTCGCCCAAAACGAATAAGCAAAATCTTGAATATCTTGCCAGCCTCGTGGCCGAAGAAAAACTAAGAGTTGTAATTGATAAAGTTTATGATCTGAACCAGATAGTTACAGCACATTCCTACGTTGATAGCGGCAGAAAAAGAGGGAATGTAGTGATCAAAGTCGCTGACTAAGCACGTTTCTTTCTGACTAAAGAAATCACTATATTTAGCTATCTATGAATGCAACAATTGACCTCAATCAACGTCTACTTTGACCAAAGGTCATTTAAAGCACCGACCAATAACCTATAGCACTATGGCAAAATATGAATTGACCATTAACGGTCAGAAAAAAAAGGTAGATGTAGATCCTACCACACCTGTTCTCTGGGTTCTCAGAGATCATTTACAAATGACCGGAACCAAGTTTGGCTGTGGAATGGCCCAATGCGGAGCCTGCACCATTCACCTGGACGGAGTGGCCATGCGTTCCTGTGTCTTCCCGGTTTCAGCAGTTCAGGATCAGGAAATTACGACAATTGAGGGTCTATCTGAGGACATTTCTCATCCTGTACAGAAGGCTTGGCTGGAGCATGACGTTCCTCAATGTGGTTATTGCCAGGCAGGGCAAATTATGAGTGCCTCAGCACTATTAAAAGAAAACCCAAACCCTACAGATGAGGATATAGATACTGCCATGAGTGGCAATATCTGTAGATGTGGTACATACACCAGAATCAAAAAAGCCATCAAAACGGCTGCTCAACAATAAATCTAAAAGAAATGAAAAAGGTAAAAACTCAACATAATCGCCGTTCATTCCTGAAGATTTCAGCAGCTTCGGGCGGCGGACTATTGGTAGGCTTTAGCTGGTTTGCCGGCAGAGCTCAAGAAAATGAAACTATTCCTGAAGAATGGTACAGAATCAACGGTTACATCAAGTTGGGATCCAATAACGAGGTAATCATTTATTCTCCCAACCCTGAAATAGGTCAAAACGTAAGAACCTCGATGCCAATGATAGTGGCAGAAGAGTTGGATATTCCATGGGAACAGGTGACTGTAGAACAAGCCCCCCTTAACACCGGATTTTATCAAAATCAGTTTTCAGGAGGTAGCCTTTCCATCAGACTTAGCTGGAAAGCACTAAGAATGGCCGGTGCTACTGCCAAACATATGTTGGCTCAAGCCGCAGCAAATGAATGGGGCGTAGAACTTTCTCAGGTAAAAGCCGAGAAAGGAATGGTGTCAGAAATCAATGGCAAAAGGAAATCATCTTATGGTGATTTGGCAGCCAAGGCGGTTGAACTACAAGTGCCGGAGGAAGTGGAGTTGAAAAACCCTAAGTCTTTTGAACTAATAGGTACTAGCCAAAAGAATGTTGACGGTAGTAAAATTGTCAGCGGTCAGCCACTTTTTGGTTTGGATTTTCATCGTGAAGGCATGAAGCTGGCCATGGTACAGCATCCGCCGGCATTTGGGATGACTGTCAAAAGTTTCAATGCTGAGGAAATCAAAAAGATGAATGGAGTTTCTGACGCTTTTATTATTGACACCACTATTGAAGAGCCATCATGGAGTGATGAGAGAGGATATTTACAATTAATCGCAATAGTCGGTGATTCTACCTGGCAACTCATGAATGCTAAAAAAGCTCTTAAAGTCAAGTGGGAGACTTTGAGCCCGGCTGAAAATAATAAGGTGCATCAAACCAAACTTGATCAGGCCATTGCAAATGGCAAGGCTGTAGATTCACGAGAAGATGGAGATGTGGAAGCCGCTTTTGCCAAGGCAACTAAAATTATTGAGAGCGAATATACGGCACCTTTCCTTGCTCATAGCACCATGGAGCCTATGAACTTCTTTGCTAATGTAACCGAAGACTCTGCAGAGCTGATAGGCCCTGTACAAACCCCGGAATCCCTGGAAACATCTGTTTCAAAATTACTGGATATGCCGATTGAGAATATCACCGTAAATATGACTCGTATCGGTGGTGGTTTTGGCAGAAGACTCTACGTTCACTACGGTGTCGAAGCGGCAGCTATCTCAAATCATATTAAGGCTCCTGTAAAACTTTTTTACAGTAGAGAAGATGATATGACCCAAGGTACCTACAGACCTGCCTACAAGTCAGTATATAAAGCCGGTCTAGATGAGAATAATCAGCTGATTGCTTTTAGTGTCAAAGGTGCAGGACTTCCGGAAGGACCCGTTTTTCCGGACAGATACCCGGCAGGAGCAGTAGAAAATTATTCTGCTCATAAAATCAATGCGGACACGAATATCACAACAGGTGCCTGGAGAGCACCAAGGTCTAATTTCACGGCTGGAGCCGAGCAAGCATTTATTGATGAAGTAGCTGAAGCAGCAGGAAAAGATCCTATTGAATTCAGACTTGAGCTGTTTGACCGAGCCAAACAAAACCCTGTCGGCAAAAAATACGACTATGATGCCGAGCGTTATGCAGGAGTTTTAAAACTGGTCAAAGAAAAGTCAGGTTGGGGCAAACCTACACCGGGAATTTACCGAGGTGTTGCTGCCTACTTCTGTCATTCTACTTATGTAGCAGAGGTTTTTGATATTGCTATGGTAGATGGTGCTCCTAAAGTAAAGAAAGTCTGGGCTGCGGTAGATTGCGGAATAGTGGTGAATAAAGATTCAGCCAAGAACATCATAGAAGGTGGTGTTATTGACGGCATAGGTCATGCTATGTATTCGCATCTAGATTTTGAGAATGGAAAACCTCAACAAGAGAATTTTAACACCTACCAATTGATCAGACATCATCAGGCACCTGAGGAGATAGAAGTTTTCTTTGTTGAAAACGAGATTGACCCGACGGGACTTGGAGAGCCTGGTTTACCTCCTGCAATTGGAGCCTTGGCAAATGCCCTTTATCAGGCAACTGGCCAGCGTTATTATAACCAACCTTTTGCCACAGCTGAGCAAAAGAGTTTGGGCTAGTATTAAATAAACGATTTGCATGGAAGCGTCGATCATCTCAAATGGTCGACGCTTTTTATTTTACTCATAGTCAGGTTCACTCCTGGTTTTCGCCAGTTCATCAGATTTTGATTCTCTACCAATGATGAATGATGCTGTTTTGTCACAGAATTTATTTCAAGACAACATCAAAAAATGAAAAAGCTATTCTCAATTCTTTTCACTCTTATTGGCCTCACCAGCTATTCTCAAACAATAGTTCAAGGGAAGGTAACTGATGGTAAAAACCCACTACCTTTTGCTAATATCTCCTTGCAAGGCACTTATGATGGAGCATCCGCCGATGTAAACGGCCAATTTATGTTTGAAACCTTAGAAAAAGGCAAACAAGTTTTATCGGTCTCAATGATAGGTTTCATCAGCTCCGCAACTGATATAAATCTGACAAATGACACAATCAATATTGAAGTCAGACTGGAAGAATCCATTAACTCACTAAATGCCGTAGTGGTAACAGCCGGTATGTTCGAAGCATCTGACGAGAAAAAAATGGTAATGCTTAAGCCTATGGACATAGTCACTACCGCCGGAGGCGGGGCTGATATCACTTCCGTCATGCAGCTGCTGCCGGGAGCCACACGCGTTGGCGAGCAGGAGGGGCTCTTTGTACGAGGTGGCTCTGCACAAGAAACCAAAACGGTAATTGACGGCATGATCGTCCAAAATCCATTTTTTAGCAGTACACCAGATGTTCCTCAAAGAGGACGCTTCAACCCGTTTATGTTTAAAGGAACTGCATTTAGTACAGGAGGCTACTCTGCACAATATGGCCAGGCTTTATCATCTGTGCTCTTACTAAACACCATGGATAAGCAAGGAGAAAATAGTAACATAAATATTGGGCTTAACCTTGCTGGCGTGAACGCCTCATACACCCATAAAGGTTGGCTAACCGCCAGTGTTGGATACAATAATATCGCACCCTTCTTTGCTTTAACAGACACAAACCTTGATTTTGAAACCATTCCTTCTGGCTTCGGTGGATCACTTACTATCAATGAAGAATTTAAGAACAGCACTATCAAAGCCTACTCAACTTTTACTGAGAACCAATCAGCCATTAACCTTCCGTCTTATGATGAATCTGACGAAACATATTTATTTTCGAACAGAAACCTTAACTCATTCACCAATGCCTCCTACACCACCAACTGGGACGAAGGAAGGTGGTTATTAAAAGCTGGAGCTTCTTACTCCAATAATACCGACCAGCTTCAGGTAAGTGGTTTCGGAGCAGATAGATCAGACGAAAGGTCACAAGCCCGTGTAGTTATGAGTAGACTTTATGGTAAGGAAAACGGTAGTGCTCTAACCTTCGGGGCTGAGTATCATCATATAAAACAGTCAAACATCTATTCAGGTTATGAGTTTGCTTTGCAAGACAATTACTCTTCAATCTTTGTAGAAAATGAGTTTTACGTCAATTCAAAGCTTGCACTTAGACTAGGTTTGAGGGCAGAAAATAGTACAGTAATTAGTAAAACTAATATTGCTCCCAGACTTTCAATGGCATATAAACTCGGGAAATATGCACAATTCTCTTTGGCTGCCGGAAGGTTTTACCAAAATCCTGAAAAAGAATATCTGTACCTAAATCAATCCCTTGATTTTGAGGAAGCCGATCATGCCATATTGAACTACCAAATCATCAAAAACGGAAAAACATTCAGGACTGAAACATTCTATAAAAGATACAACAATTTGGTTTCGGAGGAAGTGGACTATTTTGACCCAAATCCTTACCGTTTCCCAAGCGGCAGTCTTGATAACTCAGGCTATGGTTACGCCAAAGGATTCGACATTTTCTTCCGGGATGAAACCAGTATTCCAAACGGAGATTTCTGGATCACCTATTCATTTTTAGATACTAAACGTAAGTTTAGAAACTATACCGAGGAAGTGGTTCCGCATTTTGCCACAAGTCACAATGTAAGTCTGGTATACAAGCAGTTCTTTAATGCTATTAGCACGAATATAGGAGCCACGTTTACACATACAAGCGGAAGACCAATCTATGATTTCAATGAAGACTTTGTCAGTTTTGAACGCACAAAAGACTTTCAAAACCTTAGCCTTATGGCGAGTCATGTTAAACAAGTGAATAATAGCTTTTTGGTTTTCTATGCCACACTCGATAACGTTTTGGGAAGAAAAAACATCTTTGGATACCGCTACTCATCTGATGGGCGTGAACGTTACCCGGTAAAACCATTAATGTACAGAACCTTCTTTTTCGGAATCAACTGGACCATCGGCCAAGTAAATGGCCGGATTCGCGAAGCAGAGTTGGATTTCTAAATTGAAATAAAGTCATGCCACGACCTCATATCAGCGAGTTTAGTCGTGGCACGACTAACCACCCAAGTACACACGTCGTGCTATGACTAAAAGACACATTGTAGGACTTGAGCTACGACTACATCTGAAATAGGCTCAGAATATCATACTTTCTAACTCTTTAGATTCGGGCAAATCAGTTTCTTCAAATTCAATAAAGCCTAAACATAAATCGCGGTTAACCAAAGAACCTTTTCGCCCTTCATAATAATCACGATATGAAGAAAACTCCCAATCTTTCATCTCTCGGACCAATCCCCCAGCCACAGGGTTAAAGTGTATATAATTAAAACAGTGTGTCGGGTACAAATTAGTCTTCAAGCTATCTGTAAGGGCTTTTGATTTTGTATTTTGTGTAAAAAGAGAACCTACTCTACCTTCTTGTTTATTGATTGCTCGAGTGTAGGAGCTTAGCAAAATTTTAAACCCCTCGCTGAGCATTTTAGGATTGGAATTCTTCCCAATGTAAATCATTAAATGAAAATGATTTGGCATTAAACACCAAGCAAGAATATTACAATGAGGTGATACATGCTTCTTTAATTTTCTAAGGAAGAAGAGGTAGTTATCCCTAGAAAAGAAAATAGGTTCTCTATTATTCCCTCGATTATAAATATGAAAGACCTCATTTGAATATAGATTCATCATTGTATGGATTGACTCTGATAAAAATAGTAATCGATAGACATCTTTTCATATTTGGCGTAAAGCCAAGACAGTGTAAATCTTACTATAGTCGTGGCACGACTAACCACCGAAGAACACGCGTCGTGCTATGACTGACCTCGAAAAAACTCACTCCTTTGAAATCATGATTCACTCCGCCAAAACACTGGTTCGTCTGAAAAAGCTACTGCAACCTTCATATTGTAATCATCTTTGAACTGTCAATACGACATAGAACACTTAATTAAACCTCAAATGAAAAAGTTTATCGCATTCTTCGCTTTCATGATTATCGGAACCTCTCTAATGGCTCAGAGTAAATATGAAAGCACCATGACCTCTCTGGTTAATGAAATTTATTCACATAATAGAGAATTGGCCATGCAACCAATTGCCAACAAACTGGAAAGAGTAGCTGCCGCTGAGGCAGACGAATGGTTACCTAATTACTGGGTGGCATATTGTTACATCCAGGATTCATTTTTAAAGCCAAGTGCAGCAGAAAAAGATCAAATGTTAGACATCGCTGAAAAGCATTTGGAGCAAGCCAACACAAAAAGTCCGGACAACTCGGAGATACATCTTTTGCTAGCTCAATATAATGGAGCAAGACTTTCTGTAGATGGTGCCAGCCGTTGGGGCGAATATGGTCCGATCTACGCCAAACATATGGATATTGCCTCCAAACTTGACCCAACAAACCCAAGAGTAGAATACTCGAAGGCTACCAATGCTTACTTCACGCCGGAGGCCTTTGGCGGTGGAGCTAAAATAGCAAAGCCATTCTTTGAAGAAGCTCTAGAGAAGTTTGAAACCTTTGAACCAAAAAGCCCGATTCACCCAAACTGGGGTAAAGTAGAATCTGAGTACTTTTTATCACAAATAAATTAAGTTTTTGAGTTGCAGACGATGTCTGCAACTCAAGACAACATAAAAATTAATAATTTCACCACAGGCTCTTAAAATGCCTGTACATTCTAAACATAAATGCGAACCATCAATACTATGACACCGATTTTACTAGGTTATGCAGAGCTTGTAGGTAAGGCTGACAAATGGACCAAAGGAAACCGTCAGCCAGCAGGTTTAATAAAAAATGCTGCTGCTCTTTTACTTTTTGCTCTTCTCGGTGGATTTGGCAGCAACTGGGTTTCCAGAACAGACGAATTTAAATGGGCCATTGACATATTTAATGTGTTACTTTTTGTCGCCTTTTTAGGTAAGGGAAGTATTGACCTGGGATTCGAATGGATAGTAGACTTCTTCAGTAAACTCACCAAACATGTGGGCGATGCCATCAATAGGATATCTCAAAATTTCCTACCCTACTTAATTAACTTAGGGATCATAGCTTTCATCATCGGCCTTATCAAGTTTGCGATTACTCTCATTTTTATCTCTCCGGTTTTTGCAGATATTTTACGCCATCTACCTTTTATTGACAGCGAAACTCCAACAAGCGTATTTAAGGCTTTCTTTACCCAACTTTGGTTGATTCCAAGTATTCTGAAATACTCGGGCATCGTACTGGATTGGACATTCTTTAACAAACATGAATAATATCCCCTTACATAGCAAAGCAATTGAAACCGAAGGCCTTAAAGAGGTTTTTGTCCAAACCGGAAGAGGGAATATTGAATGTTTCTACACCGAGTCTGGAGATTATAGAGTTGAGGTATTTGCTCAAAAAATCACCCTCGAAAGCCTGTTTGAATGGAGACCCATGTCCAAGGCAGATTTTGACAAGCTGGGCTTTGTCATCTCAAACTTTGAAGGCAGACTGAGTATAAAAAGCAATTATTACGGCAGAGACTGGTTCACGAGCTTCGTAGATTTCAAAAGAGTGAGCTTCAGGCTATATCTTCCTAAGCAATGCTCCACTCACTTACATACACAGATTGGCGATATTACGGTCAAAGGCATCAATGGTCATCATAGATATTTATCCAGATTTGGAGGAGTTTCTTTTGATAATATCAAAGGTCAAATTGAAAGTATAAAAAAGAATTTTGGTCGAAAAGTTACACTGGCCAATAGTGAGGGAAACATAAAAATAGCCTCTGGAGGTGGAAACCTTTATGTGAAACATTGCAAAGGAGATCTCGACTTTATCACAGATGGCGGTAATGTCAAAGTGGTGAACTACGCAGGACAAATGGACTGCAAAACTCGAGGTGGCAATATCTCGGTAGAAGGTTTTAAAGGAGAATTAAAAGCAACTTCTTGGGGAGGAAATATCAAGGTCTCTGAGCTGGACGGTGACCTTGCCAGCAACACCATGGGAGGCAATGTTAGTCTCAAAGCCAAAAACATTGAAAACTATGCCTGGCTGGTAACCAATGGGGGTAATATTAATTTCCAGTTTAACGAAAAGCAAAACCTGGACCTACATGCCAAAGGCAATAAAATCAGAGCTAATGGTAATTTCCTTTTTCAAGGCGAACAGAACAATAGCCGCTGGACAGGCCAAATAAATGAAGGCGGAGCCAATATCAAACTCAAGACGAATGGAGGAAGAATTAAAATCAACGGGGTTCCGCATGTATATACAGAGCAAACAGACTTTAGACCAGACAGCATAAAGGAATTAAAACTTTCGGAAAAGCCTGCTTCTCAAAAGCGTAGAGCCAAGCCTAAAATTGTCAATAACCCAAACAAAAGAAATCCGCAAACTGAGAAATTTAAAAAAGAGGAACAGCCAAAGGTGATGACTAAAAGCTGGGAACGTCTACCCAAATTCTGGCAGGCCATGCTCGCTTTGCTTTTTATTACTTTACTGACTTATGGCTTCAACACTATTACCTTTTTCTCAAGCCAAATGCTTGCGGATAAAGGAACCAAGACCGAAAACATTGCCATTTTCTACTTAAACTTTATCAATGGTGTATTGGCCTTTACGGCCATATGGATATTTATCACGCTTCTGAATCACCGGATAAGAAAGACATGGTTAAAATATCTGATTCTTTCTGTGATGACCATCTTCTTCTATATGCTTGGGCATGGAATTCTGCAGAGTATTCCTGAGGAGGCCGTACAAGGTAGAGGATTGGTCTACCATTATAAATGGCTCATGAACAGGCCTCAGGATGCAGAGCCCATTTTCCTGGCCTTTCTGTTTCTTCTTGTTCCGGTATTTGCCAATATATCCTTCTTCAGCTATTGGAACCGTAGCAGAAACATGTCTGAAAGGCTGGGTCAGCAGCAGCTGCAATTACTCAATCTCGAGAAACTCAAAACTAAGGCTCAACTCAATGCCTTAGAGGCCAGAATAAACCCTCATTTCCTTTATAATTCCTTGAATAGTATAGCTGGTCTTATTCATGAAAACGCCGATCAGGCTGAGGATATGACTATTGAGTTATCCAAGTTATTCAGAGCCACCACAGGACGTAAAAATGAAAGCTACCATAGCATAGAAGAGGAGATTAGCCTTGTAAAATCTTACCTGGCCATAGAGCAAATGCGATTTGGCGAAAGACTCCGATATGAAATCAATTTGGATGAAAGTCTTTCTTCTCATCAGATCCCCCGCTTCTTACTACAGCCTTTGGTAGAGAACGCCATAAAACACGGCATCTCCAAAATTGCCAAAGACGGTATGATCAGGATTGACATTTCACCGGAAGACGACTTGATCATTATTAAAATTCACGATAACGGCCCCGAGTTTGGCGAAGCCATGAGCGGTGGCTATGGACTAAAAAGTGTAAGAGATAAACTGGAGCTTATCTACGAAGGCAAAGCCTCGTTAGAGATTGAAAACAGCCCAATCAAACAGTTAACCATTTCAATTGACCGAAACCATGATTTATAAAACCATACTTGTAGACGATGAACCACTAGCTATCAGTCGGCTGAAAAGGCTGCTCTCAGCTTTCGATGATGTTTTTGAGATTATAGACTCAGCATCAAACGGTGAAGAAGCTCTCCAGAAAATTGAATCTCTAAAACCAGATTTAATCTTTCTGGATATAGAAATGCCACTGTTAAATGGATTTGAACTATTGGAGCAGCTGGAGTATATGCCTAAGGTGATTTTCAGTACTGCGTTTGACCAATACGCCATTCAGGCCTTTGAGGAGAATAGTCTGGATTACCTTCTGAAACCTGTGGAGAAAGACCGACTGGCCAAAACGGTAGAAAAGCTACGATCACTCGAGAAACAGCAACAAGGAATGGATACGGAGGCACTGACCAGGCTGCTTACTCAAGTGAATCAGAAGAAAACTATTCATAGTATCACCGTCAAAAAAGGAGATAAAATTCTATTCATTCCACTGACCGACATTGCATATTTCCATGCCGAGGATAAATACGTTTTTCTCAATGCTCAGGACGGTATGCAGTACCTCACCAACTATACTATCACTGCTTTAGACCAAAAACTGCCTGATGAGTTTATCCGAATTAGTCGATCGGCTATTATACATACACATTTCATAGAGTCTATGGAGAAAACATTCAATGGCAAATTCATGATTTCACTGAAGGATATAAAAAAAACAAAGCTGGAAAGTGGAAGTAGCTATGGGGATAATATTAAAGGATTGATGGAGGTTTAAAGAATCGTTAATTCGAATTTGATCCTTTTTGGGAGGCAAATAATAAAGCGATGAATTAAATTCGCTTTGTGCTATCTATGAGCTTTAATCCTTCTCTAATGCTAGAATCTTAATTCTGAATGACCTTATGCCCCGTTTAGACCGTCTTACTTCAATACTCATTCAACTTCAATCAAAGCGGATCGTAAAGGCACAAGAAATTGCTGACCGTTTCGAGATAAGTCTTCGTACGGTTTATCGTGATATCAGAACATTGGAACAAGCCGGAGTACCCATTATTTCAGAGGCTGGGATTGGTTATTCTATTATGAAAGAGTATCGCCTTCCTCCGGTTCACTTTACAGAAGAGGAAGCCCTTTCATTCGTAACAGCCGAGAAGTTCATTGAAAACCTCACCGATACCTCCACCATGCAGGCATTCCAGTCTGCACTTTATAAAATAAAAGCTGTCCTTGCTTCGCAACAAAAAGAAATGGTGGATGGGATTTCAGAAAGTATAGCAGTTCTGAAAAATAGATTTGTACCCGAGACCAGCAATGACACTCTTCAGATAAGCCATATTTTAAAGGCCATAGCTGAGAAAAAAGTCATCTCTATGCAGTATAACAGTCAAAAGGCAGAGTCTACCAATAGAGAGGTTGAGCCTATTGGTACATATAACTCAGGAAATAAATGGTATATGATTGCCTATTGTAGGCTTAGAAAAGATTATCGCAACTTCCGAATTGATAGAATAGATGACTTTTCTATTTCAAAAGAACGTTTTACCGAACAGCACCCTGGCTTGCAAAGCTTTTTGAGTCAAACTCAATCTGAAAAAGAAGTTACAGAGGTCATAATTCGTCTCGACCCTGATATTGTCAACAGACTCGGTGATCAGCATTTCTATATGGGTTTTGTAAATCAAACAGAACATGAAGAATACCTGGAGATGACATTCTTATCACCATCTCTGCATGGTTTTTCACATTGGTTTTTGATGTTTGGGGCCTATGCCGAAATTGTTAAACCGGAGGCATTGAAAGAATTGGTTCAGCAAAGGGTGAGTGACATACAAGAACGACTAAACTTCAATTGACGTGAAAGAGCCTATTCTGGATTTGGTCTTAACTATTCAAAAATTTCCCGGCAAGGGCGGTTGGCATTTTGTAGATCTGGAAGATATTTTACCCGATTCCTCTAACCCCTTTGGCTGGCGTGAAGTTGATGTACTCTTTGACCATTTAGAGCTAACTCATTACAAGCTTATGCCCAAGGGTGACGGTAAACTTTTCTTACCCATAAAAGCAGAAATAAGAAGGAAACTTAAAAAAGCCGAAGGAGATCGATTAAGAATACGCATTTACGAATGTCAAACATCCTGGCAAACTCCGCATGAAATCCTTGAGTGTATTATAGATATTCCTGAAGCTTTTGCATTCTACTCTTCACTAAAGCCAAGTCATCAAAAACAATACATTGATTGGATAAATGCTGCAAAGAGCATGGACACCAAGGTTCAGAGAATTAATGAGATGACAGAAAAGTTAAGGAGAAAGAAGAAATTTCACGATAGTTAAAGCCTACTGACATACCCTTGTCACCTTGCCTGAGTTCCTTTGTATCAAACAATCAGGCAAATGAAAATAGACCTTAAAAAGACAGATGGGAAATACTACACGGCTAAGACCACTCCCGAGATCGTAGAATTACCCGAGACGTCTTATCTCAGTATTCGAGGTAAAGGTGATCCTTCCGGAAAAGATTTCGCCGAGAATATCTCAAGACTATACCCTATAGCCTATACCATCAAATTCGAATTGAAAACCAGAGGTCAGGATTTTATTGTTCCGCCGCTAGAAGGACTTTGGTGGTTTGATGAGACTCGATATTCCGGATACACTATGGATGAAGCCCCACAAAAAATCCCGAGGGCTGAATGGGAATATCAATTGCAAATTAGAATGCCGAAGGTTGTAAACGAATCTGATTTTAAAAAGGCTAAATCAGCTGTCAAAAGAAAGAAACCTACTTTGGACTTTGATTCTGTTTGCTGGACTACAGCAAATGAAGGTTTGTGTGTACAAATTATGCATATCGGGCCTTTTGAAAATGAACCTGAGAGTCTCAAACAAATCCTCAGTTTTTGCGAAGCTCATAAACTTCAAAAGAATGGAGTTCATCATGAAATCTACCTGTCAGACTTTCGAAAAACCGCTCCTGAAAAACTTAGAACTATACTTAGAGAACCAGTTAAATACTCAACTAATAAATAAACTATCATGATTTCATTTATCGATGCATTTAAAGCAGAATTAGAAGAAGAAGCTAAAGAAACCAGAAGAATGCTTCTTCAGGTACCAGACAACAAATATGACTGGGTTCCCCATCCAAAAAGTATGAAAATGGGTGTATTGGCTGTCCATTTAGCAGATATTCCAGAGATGATTGCCTTTGCCCTACAAAAAGACAAGTGGGATGTAGCTACAGAAGATTGGCCACCTAGAACATTTGAATCAAATGACCAGTTGCTGACATTCTTCGATAATTCATTAGAAAAAGCCCGTAAAGCTTTAGAAGAAGCTTCTGAAGAAAACCTAATGGATAGCTGGCAATTAGTCGCAGGCGATCAGGTATACCTCGATATTCCTAAATGGGAAGCGGTACGTCATGCTTTTGGCCAAAACGCCCACCATAGAGCACAGCTACAGGTATACCTAAGGTTACAAGATATTCCTGTTCCTGGCCCCTATGGACCAAGTGCAGATGAAACAGAAGGATTAATCAACATGTAAAAACATTATCTATGAAGACCCTTGGAGACCTTAAGATTATAGGCATCAGTATCAGAACTTCTAATCAGAATGGCCGGGCTGCTCAAGACATTGGTCGACTATGGCAGCGATTTATGGAAGTGAATATACCGGCGAAAATACCTTCTTTAAAAGGTGAAAATATTTACGCTGTGTACACCGATTATACCTCAAACCATGAGGAGGAGTATACCACCATTATTGGAATGGAAGTAGAGACACTTCAGCAAATTCCGGAAGGATTGATTGGAAGGGAATTTAAGTCTCAGAAATACTCGCACCATTTGGCGAAAGGGGAAATGCCTGATGCAGTAGTCAGAAAATGGCAGGAGATTTGGTCAAATGACAACACTTTAAACAGAGCCTATACTGCCGATTTTGAAGTTTACGGACCTAATTCTAAGAAAGGAGTCAATTCTGAGGTTGAAATATACCTATCGGTAAATTGATAAAACTAAAATTCAAGAGAACATTAATTTTTATAAATTGTGTTCTCTTTTTTACTTAAACCCATCCAAATGACCATTTCTGCAGATAGCCCTGAAGAATACATCGCTAAAGCCCCAGAAGAAAGACAGGAGGCATTAAATAAAATCAGAGATATCATCAATGAAAATATTCCTGAAGGCTTTGAACATAAAATAGACTCGGGGATGATAGCCTGGGTGGTACCTCATTCTTTTTTCCCGGACGGTTATCATTGTGATCCTAAAAAGCCACTACCCTTTATCAATTTGGCTTCTCAAAAAAACTTTATAGCTCTTTATCACATGGGAGTTTACGCTTTCCCGGAAATCCTGGAATGGTTTCAAAGTGAATACCCCAAACATTCCAAAAGAAAGTTAGATATGGGTAAAAGCTGTCTTCGTCTCAAAAAAATGGACGACATTCCCTATGAGCTTATTGGCGAGCTGGCTCGTAAACTTACCGTTGAAGAATGGGTCAATCATTACCAGGAGGTAATGCAAAAGAAATAGCGAACGGTTAGATCTTCTTTTCCAGAATAAAGTCCTCCATAAGATATCCATTCCCGATGTCAATATCTTCTGATCCTACTTTTTGAAAACCAGTCTTAAGGTAAAAATCATACGCCTTATTAAAACGATTGACATTAAGAGCTATTACTAGCTGTTCTGACTCTTCACCTATCTCAGCTAGCCTGTTTATCATCATTTTCCCAAGACCTTTCCCCTGAGTCTCAGGTAAAAAATAGAGCTTATGCAGCTTTAATTTGGGGCTGTTCTTATAGTTGAGTTCATAACCAGCGAAGCCAACAATTTTAGAATTTACTTTGCAGAGCAAAAACACGACACCATCTTTTACTTGCTGCTCTAGAGACTCCAAAGAATACATCATTTCAAGCATATATTCCATCTGAGCATCAGACAAAATATCCTTAAAAGTTGGTGGCCAGATTTTATACGCTAATTCCTGAATGATGCTCAAGTCTTCTTTCTCAGCCCTAATTATCTCTATCATACTGCTACTGGTTTAGCTTTAACTTCAGATGCCGGTTTACTTCTCTTTTCAACCAGGTTATTGATCACAAACATTAAGGCTGCAGAAATAATCATGGAAGCAATCACCACCCAGCCTAGTTCTGGGTAATTTTCCACAAAACCATCCGGTCTTTGGAATACGATCATCCCGGCCACGGCAGAGGCTATACCACCAGATACCTGAGAAACCGAGGAGTTAATACTCATAAATGCTCCCCTATCCTTCATATCGGGAATAGCCGTAATCAAGGCCTGAGAAGAAATCATACGTGCATTAATACCAAGGAATAAAACAATATTGAGTATCAAGATTACCCAAAGTGGCGTTACACCCAGGTTACAGTAAATACCGACCAATATCATACCCAGTACACTCCCGAAAACAAAGACTTTTAGTTTGCCTATTCTATCTGCTACCTTCCCAATAATAGGCCCGAAAATTATCGTAAACACACCCGTTACACCATAAAGAAGTGGCAAATCACTCAATGAAATCCCGAGGTTATTGGTACTGAAAGTGGAGCCAAAAGGCATGAGCATAAATCCGCCCGTGGCTAATAGTGTTGTGGATAAAAACACTTTTATATAATCAGGATTACTCACTGTACCTATCAGATGCTTGAAAGGATTTTGACCTTTATTCGCTTCCAGGTGTTCATTCACAGGCTTCATAAAGACTACCATAATTACGCCGACAATTGCACCAACGATCACAATCATCCAGAATGAAAAATGCCAACCATATTCATTCGCCAGGTATAAGCCGATAGGTAAACCTAAAATCTGAGAGGCAGCAAAAGCCATCTGCGTAAAGCCCATCACCCTACCTCGAACTTCCAAAGGAAAGATATCTGTGATAATGGCAAAGCCAATTGAGCCGATTACCCCTCCGAAAATCCCTGTAAATATTCTAGCCCAAAGAAGAAACTGATAATTGGTGGCTGATGCACAAAGAGCCGTTCCTATCAAAAAACCGACATAGAAAAAAAGCAGTAGTTTTTTACGGTCAAATTTATCAGCAAACCCTGCGGCTAAAATCCCGGAGAGACCCGCACTGAAAGCATAACCCGAGACAACCCAACCAAACTGAGAGGTAGAAATTTCTAACTCCGGAATTAGGATGGCTCCAAGAGGAGAAAGCACCATAAAATCCAGAATAACGGTAAACTGTATGAAGGCCAAAATGGCAATCATAAATACCTGATAAGGTGTAAAAACTCTTTCTTTCGACATTTATTCTTGTTTTTTTAACGCTCTGATCACTAGATCAAAAGCCTCTTTTAAATCTTTTTCTGACAATGAAAAAGGTCTGCCGCCCAGCCCCTTTCCATTCAAATGAAATCGTGTAAGGTTATTCAATGGTGCAAAAGCTAGCGACCAGAAAACGGTATGACTCATCGGCTCCATTTCTCCACTTTCAATAGCTTTTTCAATAAATCCACCGAGCTCATGGCTAAAAATTTCATTGACCTTTGTCTTAAGCCTTTCTCGATAAGGAGATAAAACGATGAGGTCAAAAAACTCCACCTCTAGCGGCGAATTAATCCTGAAGTCTGATCTGTTTTTCCACTGGACCCATAACCCTGTCTCCAGATCCATTTGATTGTTAAAACCCTTAAAAGTCGCTTGAATCAAATTCTGTGAGACCTCATCAGCCAAACTCAAGATCAGGTCCTCTTTATCCTTAAAGTAGATATAAAGCGTACCTGGAGAAACCTTGGCTGCTTTAGCCAGCTTGTGCATACTGAAGCCATCAAACCCCGAGTTCACCAGTAACTCCAGAGCTTTTTGCCTTACCAGTAATTCTTTGCTTTCGTCTCGCGATCTCATTGAAGGACAAATATAAATGAATGAACGTTCATTTATATTCTAGAATAAAAGAAAATCCGTCACTTTATTCAAAATATAAAATGACGGGTTAAAAAATTACAATTTTAATATTTCCACTCCTGCTAACAGAAAACAGCCTAATCCGTAATCCTCAAAATTTGCAGGTTTCGCAAAAGATAAAGGCTGACCGTCTTTAGGCTCTTTCCCTGTACTTTGAACATAACCCAGCATGCCGTCGTCATGGATACATGTGGTACTCATAGCTTTCCATGCTTTCTTCATTGGCTTTTTAAAGGTCTTTTCCGGAAGCAGACCATGATTTATTCCCCAGGCCATTCCATACGCAAAAAGTGCTGTACCACTAAGCTCGGGTCCTCCAAAATGAGTAGGATCAGTAAGACTTACATTCCAGAATCCATCTTCTCGCTGAAGTGGTAATAAGGCATACATCATTTCTTTAAAGGTATTCTCATACTCAGAATAGTGCGGATCAGTTTTTGGCAAAATCTCCATTACCCTTGCGAGAGCCAATACTACCCAACCGTTTCCTCTGGACCAATAACAGTTTTCTCCACCGGGCGTTTTATAGGGTGGTACAAAATCCTTATCTCTCCACCATAACTTTTCTTGGGTATTGTAAAGCCCTCCTCCTTCCTGAGTTTTGGTATACATATAGATCTCATACATGCGTTCACTATATTCTGGCTTACCATCCATGATAGAGAATTTTGCAAAAACCGGCATAGCCATTTGCAGTGCGTCTATCCAGTTCCAGTCATCAGATTTTTCGGAGTATACCATCAAATCTACGGCGTGTTTCAGATCTGCTATCTTCTTCGGTTCAGGATCTAACTCATACAGGTCAAGATAAGTCTGCCCGGCACACATCGGGTCGGCATGCCTACTCTCCTTTCCAAATCTAAGCGACCAATTATTGCCCTCTGCCCAGTCTTTGGCATACTGCAAATACGTTTCATCTCCCGTGTAGCGGTAGAGGTTCATTAATCCCTCATAATATACTCCACGGGTCCATAAATTACTGGTTCGCTCTTTATCAGATATCACCTTCATAGCCGGGTCAGGCCACTTTCTCATTAAATAGGCATTTGTTTTTACGAGGTCATTTAACACCTTCTTTTTGCTTTGGGCAAAGCCAATTGCACTACAAAAACAAACAATGGCACCAGCCATTAAAAACTTCTTTAACATCACTTTTTCAAATATTTTTTCAGTTCACCATCTCCCTCTTCTATCAAATTTGCCACAGTTTTGGCATTCAAAATAGCCCCTACTTTATTGGTATGCACATCATCTCTCTGTGTAAAAAAAGCTTCTTTCACATGGTCATAGCCTAAGTTTTGATATTGCATGCCCACCTCATTTTGTAAGTCTATAAAGTACGATTTGGTCTGACCTGCCACTTGTTTTGCCCATTGAGGATAATTCTTTGGCAAAGGCTTGAGCAATCCTTCTTCAGTATAACGGTTCATAGGCACCTGAGAACAGATATAGACTTCTACCCCTTTGGCTTTAGCCTCTCGAGCATATTTCTTTAAGTACCAGCCGTATGAATGTACTACCTCATGTTTTTGGGTTATCATATTCTCAATTTCCACGCTTTCATCACCAATTCCTGTTATACTCCCTCTGGCTCTAATGGTGTCATTAATGGCCCAATCATCATTATGACCAAACTGAATTATCAAAAAGTCACCTTGCTCCATATTAGAAAGTACGGGCTCCCACCTGCCTTCTGATAAAAATGTTCTGCTACTTCTGCCACCAATTGCATGATTTTCAATATTGATTTTAGTTGAATCAAAGAAGTACGGAATCATTGAACCCCAGCCCCACATACCATTGCCCCCATTGCCACTTCCGGCTTTGACGGTAGAGTCTCCAATTAAAAATAAAGTCGGGTTTCGGTTTGAGCTTAAGCTCAAAAAACTAACTATTAAAAAAAATAATACTCTAATCATGGCATGTAAAAGACTTCATTTAGAGGAATACTCACAGGAGAATTATCGTCATTTGTCTCCATAATATCAGCCATATAGGCCCACCACTTTTGCATAATCACAGTCTTTGGCAATTCATCCATTTTTTGTTCATCCTCAATTTTGAGAATACCAATCAAATCCAAAGTCTCTGAGTCCAGAAAAATGGAATAGTCGGATATGCCATGCTCTCCGAGCAGATTCGACAGCTCCGGCCAAATTTCATCGTGCCTTTTTTGATATTCCTGCTCAAAACCCGGCAGAAGTTTCATCTTGAATCCTAATCTCTTCATAAAAGAAAAGGGTGCTACTTTTTCAAATAGCCACCCTTTGATTGAAATGTTATTTTAAGCCTTTTTGGCTCTTGGAGTTAGATCTGTCAGATCACCTATCTTCACAGGCATTCCTGAATCCAGACTTTTTCTAGCCGCTACTCCAACTAGAATTGCCATAGCACCATCTCGGCTACCGGCAGACTGTCTGAACTTGTCTTCTCTTTCAGGATATCTGAAAATTTTCTCTCGAAGTCGTTTGTCACCTCCACCATGACCGGCACTCTGGGGAATCTGTATATACTCCACCTCACCGAAATTATAATTCACCATTATTTCATCATAATGAGGTCTTTCCATTGCACCAGATTCTTTGATCCAAGCATCTATTCGACCTTTGGTACCGTTGAAAGCGATTCTATATCCTTCGTAAGGTGAATATGTTGTAAGTGAGTAACTTACATTAACCCCATTGGCATAATGAATAGTAGCGGCATGTTTATCCCAGATATTGACATCATCTCTGAAAACACAACCATCTCTATGGTATCCGTCATATTTTTCATTCTCTACATACAGCTTCATGTACTGCTCACGCTTGGTAATATCCCAGTAGAAATCACACTCTCCTTTGTGAGGACATGTTCTACAATTTTCACCTCTAAACGGACCATTTTTACCATAATGCTGTAAATCTCCCTGAGCATAAATAGACTCAGGCTCAGACTCTAACCACCAGTTGAGCAGGTCAAAATGGTGTGAGGCCTTGTGCACCCACAGTGAGCCTCCTTTTTCTACCAGTCTATGCCATCTTCTGAAATAGTCTGCTCCGTGATGTACATCTAAATACCAATGAAAATCTACGGAGGTGATTTCACCAATATCACCTGAATGTATGATTTCATAGATTTTTTGACGGTGAGGTGAATATCTGTAATTGAAGGTAACAGTCACTTTTTTCCCAGTTCTTCTTTCTGCATCCAGAATGGCCTGGCACTTGGTTTCGTCAGTAGTCATCGGTTTCTCTGTAACCACATCTGCCCCAAGCTCCATTCCTCTTACAATATAATCGCTATGTGTGGCGTCAACTGTAGTGACAATGAGTATATCCGGTTTGGTCTCCTTCATCATTTTCTCAAAGTCTTGATACAATGGGATATTTCCTCCGATATAGGATTGAGCATATTTAAGTCGACCTTCATTCGGATCACATAAGCCTACATAATCTATGACATCTTTAAACTCCTCATAAACCGGCTTACCCCACATGCCAGTACCACGCGAACCAGTACCGATTAATGCGACTTTTTTCTTGACACCTGCCGTAGTGGCAAACACTTCTGATAAGGCTCCTGAGCCCAAAATTCCGGCAGCTGCCATTCCGGTTTTTCCGATAAAATCTCTTCTGTTTAAGTTGTTCATTATTTCAAAATGGTTGATACATAAAAATAGCCCGAAATCTCTTTCGGGCTATCCTTAACTCTCTTTAAAAAAGACGTGTTTTAAATTTTTACTTTGCTCATTTTAGGCACTAGGAAATGCATCACTAACCAAGCCAGTAAATATGCCGCTCCACAGATCAGGAACATAATGAAATAGGCTTTTTCTATTTGTCCAATTTCACGATAGTAAACGAACATATTTTTCTGTACCGCCCACGAAAGTACGATACCTCCAAGACCGCCGGCCATACCTCCGATACCCGTCACTGAAGCAGTGGCTTTTTTCGGGAACATGTCAGAAACCGTAGTGAAAATATTAGCACTCCAAGCCTGGTGAGCTGCTGCTGCAATACCGATGAGAAGCACAGCCAGCCACATGTTAATTTCTCCTGCCCATTGTGATAACACAACCGGGAATACCAACAAAGCAAAAATGAACATCGCCGTTTTTCTTGCTTTAAAAGCAGGCATATTTTTATTCATAAAGGCGAGTGGCAAATAACCTCCATAAACACTACCAATAGTAGAAATAGTATACACTACTGCTACCGGCACCATAATACCAGTTAAGGTTAGATTGTACTCACTTTGAAGGAAATCTGGAAGCCAGAAAAGGTAGAACCACCATACCGGGTCAGTAAGGAACTTACCAAGAGCAAAAGCCCACGTTTGTCTAAAACCAAGAAGCTTTAACCAAGGCACTTTCTCACCAGCTACTTCTTGCTCCAACTCTTCATCTTCTTTATCTGAGTGAATGTAATCGTACTCCTCTTTTGACAATTTTTTACTTTCAGATGGCTCGGTGTAGTTCAGTTGCCATAATACCAACCAAATGAACCCAATAGCTCCGGTAATGATAAAGGCCCATTCCCAACCCCATTTCACGGCTATAAAGGGAACTGTCAATGGAGCCACAATAGCCCCGACATTAGTTCCTGAGTTAAAAATACCTGTGGCAAAGGCTCTTTCCTTTTTCGGAAACCAAACTGCAGTGGTCTTAATGGCTGCCGGGAAGTTACCAGCCTCTGTTAAACCAAGTGCAGCTCTGGCTATCATAAAACCAAAGGCACTATTGGCAAAAGCATGACCTATGGCAGATAAACTCCAAAGTCCTGTAGCCCAGGCATATCCTTTTTTGGTTCCTAATTTATCTACCACACGCCCGGCGATGACCATCCCGAACATATAGGCGAGTTTAAACGCAATTTCAATGTTTGCATAGTCTCCGTCATCCCAGTTCATGTCTTCAGATAAGACGGACTTTAAGAGACTGATTACCTGTCTGTCAAGGTAATTAACGGTAGTAGCAAAAAAGACCAGGGCACAGATAGTCCACCGGTAATTTCCAACTTTATTATTCATATTTATCTAGGGTTGAATTATTCAGACCATTAATCTACCGTTTAAGGTGCAGAGAAACAATCTGTTGTTGATAAAAGCAAAAAGACCACCCATAAGGATGGTCTTTTCGTCGTCATTATTTTCTCACTTTTTTGATGATGGCCAAAGCCTCTTCAACTTTAAGTTTTAGGACCTCCATATCCTTTGAGGCAAGGATATCTTTTGAGATCAGCTGAGAACCCATTCCTACGCAGGTTACCCCTACATCAAACCATCCTTTTAGGTTTTCTTCATCCGGCGAAACCCCGCCTGTAGGCATGATGCTGGTCCATGGTTGAGGTCCTTTGATACCTTTCACGAACTTAGGTCCATAAAGGTCTCCCGGGAAAAGCTTCACAATCTCACAGCCCAGCTCCTCTGCTCTACAGATTTCTGTAAGAGAACCACAGCCTGGAGACCATAATACCTTTCTTCTGTTACAAACCACAGCGATGTCTTCTCTCAGTACCGGAGTAACAATAAAGTTGGCTCCGAGTGACATATATAGTGAAGCCTGAGCAGCATCGGTAACACTACCTACCCCGAGAATCATACCCGGGCATTCTGCCAAAGCATACTTATTCAGTTCTCCGAATACCTCATGAGCGAAATCACCTCTACTGGTGAATTCCATTAAACGGGCTCCACCTTCATAACAGGCTTTCACTACCTTTTTACCAAGCTCAATATCAGAATGAAAGAATAAAGGCACCATACCTGTTTCTTTCATCACCTGAGCTACTTCTAATCTTGAATATTTTGCCATTTCTTTTTAGCTATCTGCCGTCAGCTTGCGACTTTCGGCTTTTGTATTTTTAATAATTTTCTGGCCGACTGATGATGGCCGACCGCTGAATGTCTAGCGAGCTACTCTTCCGGAGGCATCTCCGCTCATTAGCTTTTCTACTTCAGCTACTGTAGCAAGGTTTGCATCTCCTTTAATGGTATGCTTTAAGCAAGAAGCTGCTACCGCAAAATTTAGTGCATTCTGATCATCTTCAGGGTATTTCAATAGACCGTAAATCAAACCACCCATAAATGAATCACCACCACCTACTCGGTCTACGATATCCGTAATCTGGTATTGAGGAGACTCATACATATTTTCACCATCAAACATTACACCTGCCCATGTGTTATGAGAGGCAGAGATAGATCCTCTAAGAGTCGTAATAACTTTCTTGGCTCTAGGGAATTTCTCCATCATTTGTTTACACACAGAAAGGAATGCCTGAGCAGTAACATCATGACCATCTCTATGAACATCTAGCCCTTCCGGCTTAATACCAAAGTGCTTTTCTGCGTCTTCTTCGTTGCCAAGAATAATATCACAATACGATGTAAGCTCGGTCATGATAGCCTCTCTATCTCCACCATACTTCCAAAGTTTAGCTCTGTAGTTAAGGTCAGTAGAAATTGTTAAACCTTTGGCTGAAGCAGCTTTTACAGCCTCCAGACAAGTATCTGCAGCACTTTGGGAAATAGCTGGTGTTATACCTGTCCAGTGGAACCATTCTGCACCGTCAAAAACCTGATCCCAATCGATCATACCGGGAGTAATTTCGCTTACTGCAGAGCCTGCTCTGTCATAAACTACCTTGCTTCCTCTTGATACGGCACCTGTCTCCAGAAAGTAAATCCCTAAGCGATCTCCTCCGAAAGCAATGTGATTAGTACCCACATTTCTTTTTCTCATCTCCATCAGTGCACACTCTCCTATATCATTCTTAGGAAGACGAGTCACAAACTCTACCGGCACTCCGTAATTAGCCAAAGAAACAGCCACATTAGACTCACCTCCACCATACACTACATCAAAGCTATTGGTCTGTGAAAATCTCAAAAAACCGGGAGGAGCTAGCCTTAGCATAATCTCACCGAAGGTTACTACTTTTTTCATCTTGTTTTGTTAGTTAAAGGATCTTTGTCCTGTTTAAAATCCGAAATAGTTTTTTGTGTTGTTATATGAAATATCCTGAACCATTTGACCAATCCATTTGATATCATTCGGCAATTCCCCGTTCTCAATATCATTGCCTAAAAGGTTACAGAGAATCCTTCTGAAATACTCATGTCTCGGGAAAGACAAGAAGCTCCTGGAATCTGTCAGCATACCTACAAATCTAGAGATCAAGCCAACGTTTGAAAGCACATCCATTTGGTCTTCCATTCCTTTCTTTTGGTCTAAGAACCACCAGCCAGAACCAAACTGCACCTTACCGGCCACAGAGCCGTCATTGAAATTACCGATCATCGTACCGATTAAATAGTTATCAGATGGGTTAAGATTATATATGACCGTCTTTGCCAACTGATTGAATTCATCCAGCTTGCCTAAGAATCTAGACATCGCTTGTGCTTGTGGGAAATCACCGATACTGTCCCACCCTGTATCCGGGCCAAGTTCTCGCATGGCTCTCAGATTGTTATTTCTTAAAGCACCAACATGGAACTGCTGCACCCAGCCTAACTCAGAGTACATGACACCTAATGAATGAAGGATGGCCGACTTAAACTCAACCTCTTCTGCAGGTGAAATAGATGTACCGGAAAGTACTTTTTTAAGCACCTTATCAGCACCTTCTTCTGTAAATTCAGAAGCGTATATTTGTTCTAAACCGTGATCTGAGATTCTACAGCCGTTGGCCGCAAAGAAGTTTGCTCTGCTACGCAATGCTTTCTTCAGATTATCAAAATCATTGATCTCAAAACCAACGATATCACCTAATCTTTGCAAATAAGAAGCAAAGGCAGGGTTCTCAATCAAAATAAACTTATCAGGTCTGAAGGCCGGAAACATGTCAACTCCTTGCTCCGTACGGTCAAAATACTCTTTATGATGAACCAGACTATCCAGAGGGTCATCAGTAGTACAGATAGTTTCTACTTTTCTGCTTGCCAATAACCCTTGAACATTAAACTCGGGAGTTTGAAGCTTCTCTGAGGCTTCATCGTAGATAGCCTTGGCAGTATCACCATTCAGAATAGTGTCTATTCCGAAGTATCGCTGAAGCTCAAGATGAGTCCAATGATACAATGGATTTCTCATGGTGTACGGAACAGTTTCTGCCCACTTCTCGAACTTCTCGTAATCTGAAGTGTCTGTGCCCGTACAGTATTTTTCATTCACCCCATTGGTTCTCATGGCTCTCCATTTATAATGGTCCCCAGCTAACCAGGCATGAGTTAAATTTTTGAAATTGATATTATTTAAAACCTGATCTGGCGGAAGGTGATTGTGATAATCAATGATCGGCATATCCTTGGCAAAATCATGATATAACCTCTCTGCTGTCTTGGTTTGAAGTAAAAAATTCTCGTCTAAAAAGCTTTTCATTTTATGACTTTCATTTCACAGACCATTTATATTGCCTGCAAGGGTTGATAAAAATATTATAAACTCACTCCTCTTTTCCAGGGAATGAAATCGTCTTGTTGGTTTCTGACCGATGCACATTGCGTAGTACCACTGGCTACCTCAATTACATAGTTCAGAATACGTGTACCTACTTCCTCAATTGTTTCCTCGCCTTCTATCACTGTACCCGTATTAATGTCAATAATATCAGACATTTTCTCGGCCAGTTTTCGGTTGCTGGCTACCTTGATAACCGGTGCAATCGGATTACCTGTAGGCGTACCCAAACCTGTTGTAAACAAAACCACATTACAGCCGCTACCGACCATAGCTGTGGTACTTTCTACGTCATTGCCTGGAGTACACAAGAGGTTCAGACCATTCTTTTTGATTTGTTGAGGATAGTCCAAAACATCAACTACCGGAGATGTACCCCCTTTTTTTGCGGCTCCTGCAGACTTAATGGCATCGGTAATTAAACCGTCTTTGATATTCCCCGGCGAAGGGTTCATATCAAAACCAGACCCAGCTTCCTCTGCCTTTCTGGCATAGGCTCTCATTAAGTCAATGAATTTTAATGCCGTCTCTTCTGTTTCGCACCGATCACTAAGTTCTTGCTCTACTCCACACAACTCAGGAAATTCTGAGAGCACCGAAGTGCCTCCAAGAGCTACCAAAAGATCACTTGTATAGCCTAAAGCTGGGTTTGCAGAAATACCGGAGAAGCCGTCAGACCCTCCACACTCAAGACCAAGTTTCAGTTTTGACAGTGGTGCAGGTTTTCTTTCAATCTTATTAGCTTCTACCAGACTCGCCAAAGTTTGCTTGATACCCTCTGTCACTACCTTCTCTTCTGTACCCAACTCCTGCTGCTCCAGGAAAATCAGTTTCTTGTCCTGTGCATTTCTTTTGGCCAGTTCTTCCTGCAGAATACTGTATTGTGCATTTTGACAGCCAAGGCTTAAAACTGTAGCACCGGCTACATTTGGGTGAGAAATGTAACCCGCTAATAATCCACAAAGTGCCTGGGCATCCTGACGGGTTCCTCCACAGCCCATGTCATGGTTTAAGAACTTTACCCCATCAATATTTTCAAAGATACGTGGTTGGCTTTGGTTTATTGCAACCGATTGCAATTCACTATTAAGAATATCTTCAGAACCACCGCCAGACTTGTATTTATTGATCAAATCAGCAGCGAAATTTTGATACTTCTCTTTTTTGCCATAGCCAAGGTTATCTACCAAGGCATCTTTTATCAATTGAAGATTTTTGTTTTCACAAAAAACTAAAGGAAGTACAATCCAGTAATTTGCCGTTCCTACAGAACCATCTTCACGATGATACCCCAGAAAAGTCTTGTCTTTAAAAAGATCGATATTCGGCTTTTCCCAATCTGTTTTACGATCTCCCAGTTTAAAAGGGGAAGCAGCATGCTTAACATTGAAGACGTTTATCCAGCTACCGGCAGGTATATCCTGTGCTGCTTTACCTACCAGTACACCGTACATGATTACCTCATCACCTACCTTCAGATCCTCTTCATTATACTTATGCTTTGGAGAAATATCTCCTATAAGCTTTGTCTTTTTGTCTCCGTACGCTATCTCCTCACCACTTTTCAGCGAATCTAAAGCAACAATGACATTGTCAGACGGATGTACCTTTAGTACCCTATTCTTCATTTAATCTATGCTATTAACAGTTGGCCTTGCTGTAATTCTAATAGTATTTTGAACAAACCGTATTTAATACTGGTCAAAATATCATAACACAAAGCTATCTCCTTTGCGAACGCGATACTTTCATTTTTTTGTCAAAAACCTGTAGATTTTTGAGATTTATGGCAAAAAATCATCTCTTCTTGGAGTAAAAACATCAACGAGAACACCTTCTTCCAGACAAACAGCACCATGAACGACATTAGAAGGAACGAAATAAGCATCACCAGCCTTCAGCACTTTTGTTTCATCACCAATAGTGATTTCAAAAACGCCACTTTCAATAGTGCTTGCCTGGGTATGATGATGATGATGAGCAGCACCAACTCCACCTTTCTCAAAAGCAACTTTGACCAGCATCATGGTTTCATCTTGAGCCATCAATTTTCTTCGAATTCCTCCGCCAAGATCTTCCCATTGGAGATCCTCTTCGGCAATCAGGGTATTACTCATTTCTATTTATTTAAAGGTTGAATATACTTTCCATACGGCCTCCGGAAGTTGAGACCATTGTGTGAGATCGGTCTTCCAGAGTCGAGTATCGGATAATATTTCCAGAAAAGTATCCTTATCACTTTTCCCTTTAGCTATAATTTCTGAGTAGATTCCAGAGGCAGGATCATTTAGCTGGTACTCTTGGTTTTTGAATTCACCATAATAGACTTTGCCCTCTTTACGAACTGGTAAACTAAACCTTATCATGGCCGCCAGACCGGCCGCCATTCTCTCCGGTATACCCCCAGATAGATCGATTGAAGCTTTAACCAAAGGAAAACAACGCTGCACCATTTTCATGGTATAATTAAAACAGATGGAATGCCACTGGTGCTCCAAAAAAGGATTTGAGAAGCGGTCGAGAACGCTTCGAGCAAAGTCCTCTTTCTCGTTCAAAGAAATAGAATCACCCATAGCAGGGATTATTTCATCAAATAAGAGTTGTTCCACCTCTGATCTAAACTTGGAGTCTGCCATAGCCACCTTCACCAGTTCAAAACCGCTTAAGAAAGCATGACCAGAAATAAACGTATGAGTGGCATTTAAAATCCTTAGCTTGATCTCCTTATAACTACTGATATCTGATACCACAAAGGCACCAGAGCCAGCAAAACAGAAATCTAACTTTGCCTTTACCTCTTCAGAGCCTTCAATGGCCCAAAGAGCATAGGGCTCGGCTATGATAGGATTCTTGTCAAAGTAATTCAGTTCAGCATTAAAGCTTTCCAGATCACTTTCAGGAACACTGCCCGGCACAATTCTATCGACTAAAGTGTTACAAAAATGATTTGACTCCCCCAGCCAGGTCATAAACTGTGGGTGAAAATGATTGTATTCAGCTAGCTTTTCTACTATACCTTTTAATTTAGTCCCGTTATCTGAAACCAGCTCTGTAGGCAAAATCACCAAGCCTCGGTCTTTATCGCCTTCATATTGTTCAAATCTAGCCTTAAGGCAAGCCAATAGCTTTCCCGGAAATGACTCAGGACACTTGCCTTCCTGAATGATTTCTTCTTTATATGTCAATCCTAATTCTGTGGTATTAGAGAATACATACCCAAGTTCAGGTTGACATGCCAGCTCCAATATTTCTTCCCATTGAGATGCAGCAACATATAAATCAGAAACACTTGAACATAGGACCTTGTTGTCTACAAGCTCTCTTTTTGAAATTCCTCTCACCCCTACTGTGTAGAGACAATCCTGATCTAAGAAATTATCAATTGAGCCTGAGTTGGTAGACTTGACCATCGCGATTCGCCCATTGAACAAACCCTTTTCGTTGGCTTCATGAACAATTAAATCCGGCAAGCCACGTAATAAAACCCCGGTGCCAAATTGTAAAACTTTGACAGGTAGTTCCCTCTCTTTTTTACTAATTAGGGAAAGCCCCAGTAGTTCTTTTTCTTCTACCATTTCTTTTTGAAAACTTTTTTGAACGTCAAATCACTTTGAGTCAGATCTGTATTATTGGCATACCAATCGTAAGCCTCCCCATCTTTTGAACAATTGATGTAATAGATGCGATGCCCCCATTGCAGCTCTCGGTTTCCGGCCTGATAAATGGGAGCATCCGCCATATTCTCACCGAAACTGCAATTGACCAAATACATCTGGGCCTCTCTATGGTACCTTCCCAGTTTAAAACCCGGGTATCCTTCAAATCTACAATTGATCAATACAGACTTATCCTCTTTATTAGCAGATCCATCATGCCAGATGGCCGCGTTCAGATTGTGACAAATGAATAATGAGTTTTCTATGATAGCATTGCCCCTTGGACAATACAAATCAACATGCCCTTCAATGATACAATCTGAGAAATAATACAGACCACCGTCTACATCCCAAGGGCTAACTGTATCTCCGCCACCTGATCTGAAAACACAGTTGTAAAACTTCATTCTGGTAGCACCAGGCATTGCTCTGAAAGCAAACTGATGACCATCTTTACGAACTATCTTGGTACCATCCTTTTCACCTTTTTCTCTCGGCAATGCCCTTCTGCCAGATTGATTCGAAGTACCCGCCTCAGTCAGACAATCGATCACTTTATCTTCGGAAGCCTCTAATCCGTAAGTATTAGTAATCGTAAGATTTTCAAAAACAAGATCAGAGCCTTTGACATTGAATGTAGCTGCACCAAAATCATCGGGATTTTCACAACGCCAAACATCTCTGGCCTGGCTCACCGTAATAATGACTCCCTTCACACTCTCACCTATAAATCGAATGTGATGCATATGCTCTGTTACAAAGACCTTCTCTGTATACACACCATTCTTTAAGTAAATAGTCTGGAATTTTGACGAATACTCCAGATGGTCCAAAGCGGCCTGAATAGAGTTAAAATCTCCCGTACCATCTTTTGCCACCGTTACTTTCTTACCTAATACGGGGATCGCCATAAAGAACATGGCTAGTAAGAAGCCTGACTTTACTTTGTCAATAACCATTTTGCTAAATCTTTTGCTGCCTGAAAATTTTGATATCTATCTGGTATTCTTCGACCGTCTACGTACTCATTATAAAGCCATGGATCTCCGATAACCGTGACGTGACCTTTCTTATAAGGCACTGTTACCATGATGTGGTCATCTCCTTTTTTCAAAAGTGTGGTTGATTCCGAGGACGGGTTAATTGTCACCAATTCTTTGATATATACCTCATCAACATTTTTAAACACGGGGTTATCCTTTGAGATCAATACGCTGCCCTGTTCCCACTGTTTGCCTTGCACCATATTGATATTCTTATCTGTAAAAGAAAGTCCGAAAGACTGTATCAGCTTATTGGCTCCTTCTAATTCACAGTGACCTGCATCGTTTGTCATTAAGAGCAGATGCCCACCCTTTTTGACCCATTTTTTAATAACCTTACTATGAGCAGCAGTGATGAAGTTCGGGTCTTGCGTCTCTTTTGCATCATCAGGGTCAACAATGATATAAATATCCGCAGAAGTCAGGTTTTGAGCAGTAGGTTCTTTTAAGGTATACTTAGAGGCTCCATAGTTTTCGAATATCTGACCAAGCCAGTAAAATCCTGAGTGCATTTGATCATCCCAGATATAATGGAAAGACTCCTTCCCATTGACACCTTCTCTAAGTTCATTATTGAAGTAATTATCAAGGAAGACTTTTTTCCCTTCACCTACTGATAACTGGTCTAGATAAGCCATTTCAAGAGCAGTAAAAATGAAAGGCCCTACACCTTTTAGATCGTTAAGTCTAATGGGCTCACTCAGGTAATATTCGTATGAACCATCTCTGTACGGGTTACCACCAAGACCACCAACACTTACTGTGTTATCCAAGCTTATGGTGCCATCCTGCTCATGAATAATAAACTCATTTAAGATACCTTCATAAGCCTTTATGGCCGCGGCTCTATAAGATTCATCTAAGTAACCTTTTCTTACTCCTTTCAGTAAAGAGTAGGCAAACATACACGAGGAGGAAGACTCCAGATAATTTCCCTCTTTTCCTACCAGGGCAATCATCTGATACCATACTCCAGTTTCCTCATCCTGATATTTTAGAAGAGCTGGAGCGAGTCTTTGTAAATAACTTATCAATTGATCGCGACCTTCATGATCCTCCGGGAAATAATCTAAAACCTCTACCAAAGCCATGGCATACCAGCCAATAGCTCTTCCCCAGAAATGAGGTGAAAGACCTGTTTCTGGATTGGCCCAACGTTGTTCTCTGGACTCATCATAACCATGATATATCAACCCGGTTTTTTCGTCAACAGCGTATTCTTCAATTAACTGAAACTGCTTTAAAATATGATCAAAGTGCTCCGGATGATTAAATGTTTTTGAATACTCTGCTGAAAAAGGCTCAGCCATGAACAGACCATCAAGCCACATCTGGAAAGGATAGCGTTTCTTATGCCAATAGCCACCTTCTTTAGTTACAGGCTGACCTTTAAGCTGGCTCCACAATAAATCAGCCGCCTTTTTATATTTCTCACGGTCATCTATAGACTGATGATAAAGCGTCATTAATAAACGCCCCGTAGAAATATTATCAAGATTATAGTCGCTCTTTTTATAGGTTCTTATATTGCCATCAGCCGTAACATAGCGATTTATATCATTAACGATGTAATCAAAATAAGAAGGATCGGCAGTCTCCCTCCATACCTTCTCAATGGCTTTAAGGGCAAGGCCCTGCTCGTAATTCCAATTGGCTGGCCTGCCGGTTTTCACCGCAATAGAATCCTGATGCCAGGTCATGAATGATTTCGCCATCAACTTTGCGTAATGCATCGGTGAGGGATTCGTCACTTTTTGAAGGAAGTTATCCATCAGATCAACAGTAGGCATGAACCACTGATCTATTAAAGGGAAAGAGTGCGGAGCTCCTTCAAATGTATGCACCTCAGAATAGATGTTATTTTTATTGAGTACATCAATATAGTCTTCACGACCAGCATGCATTCTGGCCTCGCGGCTATTGATAAAAAGTGTAGGAGGATCTCCGGCACCAACATAATTCAATGCTCCGGCTGATTCCCATAATTCGTCATGTTGTCCTTTGGCATAGCCAAAATAGTGTGTTGCAGCTGAAATTGACTTACTGTCATCACCCTCACCTGACTCAGGATGTGTGAAAGAAAGAATTCCGTCTATATCAATGATGGCATCTACTTTAAGATCTTCCTTTTCAATATTATGTTCACTACCAAAGGTAAGCTCAGAACTTACACCTGCTTGTGCGGCAAGCTGCCCACCAGCAGAAAAGCCAGCAATGGCTATATTTTCTAAACCAAACTCGGCCTTTCTTTGATTAAGCCAGGCAATGGAAGCCTTTACATCAGAAATAGCTGCCGGGTACAAAGCCTCCGTAGAAAGTCTGTATTCAGGAGTGATTACCAGGTATCCTCTTCCAGCCAATTCTCTAGCCAGCTCGTGATGTTGAGATTTGTCACCTGTTCTCCAGCCGCCTCCATGAATAAATATTACGGCAGTCTTTTTGGAATTTTTGTAGGGTTTAAACAGGTCAAGATGAAGTGCTCTTTCCCCTAATTTGGCATATTCCAGGTTTTCAACACTCTCCAAAGGTTTATCAAAATCAGAAAGACCCAACTCAGCATCAGGCCATTCTTTCTGTACTGAAGCCAAAGCCACTTCATTAGAATAAGAATGATCTCTTACCCCGGTAAGACCGCTTGTGATTTGTGCATTCCCACCTCCAAACAGAATGGTAGTTAAGATGCAGCTAATTATGTATTTCATCTTTTGCTTTCAAATAATTTATGCCGGCCAAAATAGCCTACATAGGTTCTAATTTATGGTTTCAACTTTTGGGGCCAGGTTCCTAAATAGGCATAACCACCCCGACGTTCCTGTTCTATTTCATTTAAATTTCTTTTGAGCACCCGATCTCTTCCCATGTATATAGGCTGATTATCATCCAGAGAATAAAAACGAGCCCAAAGTTGACGTCCCGGTGCCGAAATCATCTCACTGTCATTCTTACCGTTATTCTTAAACCTTCTAACCGCCTTATCTTCAATCACCACTTGGCTAAACCATTCTTTAGCTGCCGTAATTGAACGATTGATCTCGTCGGTTCTGTTTGGCAAACTTTCAAGAAACAGAACTATTCCTACTGATTCCTTTCCACTAAGTGAAGCCGGCTCAAAAGCCCTTGCAGCAGCCGGTAATAAAGTTTGGCTATCATGCTGAGCACACCAGACTGTTTTCTGCCCGTTTTGTACATACTGAGTTCTCAGAATACACTCCACCCCTCTCTCAAGACCTTCTTCAGCCTGTTTCTTATAGTTCATACTTAATGGCTCATACAAGCTTTCGCTTAAAGCTACACCTCTTAATATCCACATAACATCAATCATAGCCTCATCATTAAAGGTGATATGTTTGTGGTAAGAATTTGATCTGGGATAAGTCTGAGGCCAGCCACCTTTATCATTTTGAGCAGCCAATAGATACTCAAGACCTGCTTCTGCAGCTTTTAGATAATTATTGTTTCCTGTTTTTTGATAAGCTTTCAGAAGGTCTTTGATTTCCCCCGTTGTCGTTTGATCATCTATAGTGGTATCATCTTTTGACTTGTCTGCCAATATCTCCTGCATTTTCTCCGAACTCAGATCCTCGGAGTAGTCTACCTTATCACCATGGTACTGAGGCCATCCTCCGTTTTCTCTTTGATACACCAGAATTCTTTCCGCCTTTAGGTCTGTAGAGTCGCCTGTAAAATCGGGACTTTTCAAGCCAAAAAACGTTGACAGCAACAAGCTGAGAATTGATATGTAAGAAAAAGAAAACAGAGTCAGACCTTCAATAAAATGAGTTGAATAAAAGAGTGTTGATTCAAAGAAAAATAATATTTCTTCAAAAAAGAGGTCAATTCAAGAATAAATCATTGGGATCGTTCCCGACAACGATTGCGTAAATAAAGTCCTGTTTTTTCTCTACAATGTGCAAAAATGC
Source organism: Jiulongibacter sp. NS-SX5 (assembly GCF_052828545.1). The sequence goes on along the minus strand of NZ_CM128248.1, from coordinate 3,653,888 downwards.
TCTCTATCATTGTGCTGTAATTGCCTCAAGGCATGAGCCATTTTCAACCTAAACTAGCTTACTAAACTATGAGATGTAAAGTCTACAATCTACCTGTTGGTAAGGTCGGTTTTTTAACCGCTTTACTGGCACTCTTTAGCCTTGCGAGTTTTGCTCAGAGTCTTACCATATCGGGTAAGGTTACAGAAGCAGGAACTCTGGATGCCCTACCAGGGGTAAATGTTCTGGAAAAAGGAACAAATAATGGAACAAGTACCGACATCGACGGTAAATACACTTTAAACGTGTCTGGTAAAGATGCGATCTTGGTATTTAGCTTTATCGGATTTGCTCCACAAGAAGTGACTGTTGGTAATAGCAGCGAAATTTCTATTGAACTTGAATCAGGTGATAATGCACTTGAGGAAGTGGTAGTCGTTGGTTATGCCCAATTAAAGAAATCTGATCTTACCGGTTCTGTAGCCAGTATTGATAACAAGGCGATCACCGAAAGAAATTTCACCAACCCGATGGAAGCTGTACAAGGAAACATTGCGGGTGTGCAAATCTCTTCATCTACTGGTCGTTTAGGTGATGGATTTGATATCACTATCAGAGGTAATAACTCATTAAACGATGACTCCAATCCTCTTTATGTGGTGGATGGAGTACCTTCTGATAATATCGACTTCCTTAACCCTCAGGATATTGCAAGAATTGACGTTCTAAAAGATGCGTCATCTACTGCCATTTACGGTTCCAGAGGTTCTAATGGTGTGGTAATCGTTACTACCAAGAGTGGTTCTAATGTAAAAAGTGGCATCAATGTTACACTAGACTCTTACTACGGGGTTAAGAAAGTAGCTAGACTACCACAAATGATGGATGCTCAGAAATGGTGGTACTATCACCAATCTGCATATTTGGCTACGACTAACCTACAAGATCCGATGGCTATTACTCCGGAGGTTCTGAAGTCAAAAGTAGTGGGTTCGTCCAATCCATTGCTTGAGCAAAGAGCAGCAAATAATGAATGGTTTGACTGGTACGATCTCGTACTTCAGGACGGAAACCAGCATAACACCTACCTGAACTTCTCTGGTAGAGGCGAGTCTGGTTTAGGATACAACATTGGTCTTGGTGTACAGAACGAAACTGGTAATGTACAACGCGAGGCACTTGATAAGTACTCCTTAAAAGTTGGGATTAACCACAAACTTAACGACAAGGTGTCTTACGGTTTGAATACCACTTTCTCATTAAAGAATGACCAATTTGGTAGTGATGTAGCCATGAGAGAGGCTTTCCGTTTGAACCCTTTCCTTTCTCCATATGATATTGATGGCGTAACCCTTTTCCCTCAACCAGGTAAACTGAGAGACGAAAATGGACAATACCTAATCAATAAAACATCTACTTATAACCCGCTTCTGGAGATTGCAAATTCTCAGGATGAGGTAAGAAAGATTACGGGTATTGGTAGTGCTTTTGTTGAGTATAAGCCTATTCAGTGGTTAGCGTTTAAAACTACTTTCTCTCCTGGTTTTTCAAATCAGCGTAGAGGGAAAGCATGGGGAGCACTAACAAACGTAGGTTCTAGAAACAATAACCTACCTTCTTCTGAACTGAGAAATGCCCAGAACATCAATTATACTTGGGATAATCAATTCACGATCAATAAAACCTTTAAGCAAGATCATAACTTTACTTTGTTAGGACTACAGAGTGTATACTCTACCCAAAGTGAAGGTTCTACTATCAGTGCCAGAAATCAGCCGTTTGAAACAGAGTTTTACAACCTCGGTTCTGGTGATCAGTCAACCTATAACATAGGTTCATATTTTGTAAAGCAAACACTAGCATCTTTTGCCTTAAGAGCTAATTACTCTTACAAGGGTAAATATTTACTAACCCTTTCAAACAGATGGGATGGCTCTTCTCTTCTTTCAGAAGCTAACAGATGGGACAATTTCCCTTCAGCTGCTTTGGCATGGAATATCAGTCAGGAGTCTTTCCTAGCTAATGTACCTGCTATTTCTTTCTTGAAACTGAGATTGAGTTATGGTTTCACGGGTAATAATATCATTGCTCCGTATTCACTGACCAATGTTCTGGATACGCAGGTTTATTACGACTTCTTAGGCTCTAATGCTAATGGCTGGGTAGCTAGCTCACTTGCGAATAACGCCTTAGGATGGGAGAAAACAAGAGAAGGTAACTTCGGTATAGACTTCGGATTCCTGAAAGAGCGTATCTCAGGTTCCATTGACTTTTATGATCGTCTGTCAGACGGGCTTCTTCTTGAAAGAAAACTGGTTCTTGAGTTGGGTGGTCTTACCATCAATGATAACATCGGATCTGTGAGCAATAAAGGGGTAGAGTTAGCTCTAACTACCAGAAACATTAAGTCTAGAGACTTAAGCTGGACTACCAACTTCACATTCACCAGAAACAGAAACAGAATTGTTTCAATATACGGAACAGACGCAGATGACATCGGTAACAACTGGTTCATCGGTGAGTCTATCAATTCTATCTACAACTACGAGTTTGACGGAATCTGGCAGGCGAACGAAAGAGACCTTGCTGAGTCTTACGGACAGCTGGAAGGACAAGCGAAGGTAGTAGACCAAAACAACGATGGTAAAATCACTGCAGATGATGACAGAATCATTCTTGGAAACTCCGATCCTACCTGGACTGGTAGTGTATTCTCTACATTGAATTACAAGAATTTTGATTTCTCTTTCTCAGTACTTTCATCTGTAGGTTCATTTGTGAATAGCCCATTCCATGCAAACTTCACCAATACGAGAGACAGAGGTCGTCAGAAGTTAGATATCGACTGGTATATTCCTGAGAATGGTGCTGGTGTACCTGCTCAGTTTTCAAATGAGTATCCACAGCCAAGAAACATGGGTACCTTCTGGAGAAACAGTGGCGTAGGCTACTACAGAGATGCTTCATTTACCAAAATCAAGAACATTACTCTAGGATACACTTTAGCTCCACAGTCTGCTAAGTCAATCGGAATCAATGGCTTGAGAATTTATGGTAACGTTCTAAACCCATTCGTATTTACTTCATATGACGGGTATGATCCTGAGTGGGCAGATGCCAGCTTCAATGTTGGTAGAACTGCTTCTATTACGTATCAGCTTGGTTTAAGTGTGAAATTTTAAGTAGAAAGGAACAATGAAATTGAATAGATTAAAAAATATAGTACTACTAGGTGCCATTGGTTTGTCCATGACATCTTGTGAAAAGTTTCTGGAAGAACAGAACAAATCAAACGTAACTGCCGAGAGTTATTATGTAACTCAGGAGGGATTTGAAGCTCTAGTTAATGCAAACTATGCTCAATTAAGAACCATTTATGGTGATGAAGCATGGATGTTTAGCTGCGGAACTGACCTTTATGCTGAAGGGCGTACGCCTGAGCCTCTTGGTCTAAGCCAATACAGAGATCTGGACCCTTCTTCTGAAGGTGTAGACCATCTTTATCGTACCTGTTATGCCGCTATTCAGCTGGCAAACCAAGGTCTGTATTACAGCGAGCAGCTTGACTCTTACCCTGCTTTAAACGAGAGAATTGCGGAGCTTAAGTTTTTGAGAGCCAATGCCTATTTCCTTTTGGTACAATCTTACGGTGGTGTGACTTTATTAAATGAGTACATCAAAGAAGCCGTTTATGAATTGGAGAGAAACTCTGCTGAGGAAATCTATGCTCAGATTATTTCTGACCTGGATGCCGCAGCAAGTGGATTGTCTTCTGGAGCATATAACGGAAGAGCTAACCAAAGAGCAGCTCAAAACTTGTTAGGTAAAGTGTATCTAACTCGCGGTTATGAATCATTCGGTAGTTCTGATGATTTCACAAAAGCAGCATCGCTTTTCGATCAGGTGATTGGTGGCGAAGGATTAAGCCTAACTTTTGAAGAGCTTTGGGACCCAAATAATGACGGAAATTCTGAAACCATTTTCTCGGTTCAGTACTCACCGGCCTCAGTAAGTGTAGACCCTCAAAATCTAGGTAATAGACAGTCTAGTTATTTTGGACCTTATATGGGTGGAACTGAGGTAGCAGGTAACGCACCATACAGAACCTATAACTTAATTGCCTCTGACTATGCTATCGATCTATTTACAGAGGATGATGCTCGTTGGGAAGGTACATTTATGACAAAAATGTACACGAGATACTTCGACTATTATGATGTAGATGATAAGAGTTCTCTTGAAGTAGCAAGATTCTATGAGCCATCATGGTTTACTGCTGAAGACAGTGTAGCCTTCATGACAGCTAACCCTAATGCAGCTTACCACTCTTATGGTTCTTACAGTTCTCAGACAGTTAGTAGTGATAATCAGACAATCCCGGTTAAGAAGTTTGATGACCCTAAAGCTCCTTTTGGTGCCAAAACAAGCACCAGAGATATCGTTTTAGCCAGACTTGGAGAAACGTATCTGCTTGCAGCTGAAGCAAATCTTCAGGCAGGCAATGCTTCAAAAGGTCTTGACCTACTGAATGTAGTTCGCGAAAGAGCAGGTGTTGCCCCGGCTACTGCTGATGTTTTTGACATCGACTACATTCTTGACGAAAGAGCAAGAGAACTTTTTGGTGAATACCATAGATGGTTTGATCTAAAAAGAACAGGCACATTGGTTAGAAGAACTGCTCAATACCACAGACTGGTATCTGAAAGTGATTTTGCAGGTGCCAATGGCGAGCAAAAGATCCTAAGACCTATCCCTAGAGAGGCCTTAGATCTTAACCAAAATGACAGTTATGCTCAGAACCCGGCTTATAATTAAGAAGGGCCTGAATTAAGTCGATAATTATTTAAGCATCATACAGTTTAAAATAAGTTATACAGGAGATGGGTACTATCTATCTCCTGTTTTTTTATCTCGAAAATCACTACTCTGGAAAAGCCTTGATTATTATGAAAACCTTATCAAAATTACTCTTTGCACTCTGTGCAATTTTGCTACTCAGCTGCTCTCAAAACGCTGAGGACACTCAACAAGAAACTCAAATAAGCGAAGAGCTTAACTGGTCAGAAAGACTTGCCCAATCAGTTATAGAAAGAAACCCGGACCCGGTAAAACTGGTAACAAAGAAAAAGTCAAAATGGAATTACAAGATTGGCCTTTTCATGACTTCCTTAGAAAGACTTTATCAAAAAACAGGTAATGAACGCTACCTGGATTATATGAAGAATTACACTGATCAAATGATTGATGAAAATGGTCAGATTTTCAAATACAGCACCACAGAGTATAATATTGACAATGTCAATGCCGGCAAATTCCTTTTTTTCATGAAAGAAAAAACGGGTGATGAGCGATTTCAAATAGCCATGGATTCTTTGCGAGAGCAGCTAAAAACTCACCCTAGAACTAACTCTGGCGGTTTCTGGCATAAGCAGATATACCCTTACCAAATGTGGCTCGATGGCCTGTATATGGGAGCCCCTTTTTACGCTCGATATAATGTAGAGTTTGAGAATGGAGATCAGGCCCAGGATATCATTCATCAGTTTGATGAAATTGAAGCACATTTAAAAGACGAAAACACTGGCTTGCTTTTTCATGGCTGGGATGAAAGCAAACAGATGGACTGGGCCGATAAAGAGACCGGTCGCTCACCGAATTTCTGGACGAGATCCATGGGCTGGTATGCCATGGCACTTGTAGATGTTTTGGATATTCTACCCGAAGAAACGGAGGGAAGAGATAAACTTATTCAATACCTCAATGACCTTTCTGAAGCCATCATTAAAGTAAGAGACCCGGAAACCAAAATATGGTGGCAAGTAACAGACAAGCCCCATGAAGAAGGTAATTATCTAGAGGCCTCAGGATCATCTATGTTCATTTATGCCCTTGCCAGAGGAGCAAAACATAGTTACTTAGACCAGCAATACCTCAACTATGCTAAGGAATCCTATGATGGTTTGATCAAAAATCTCACCTATGTTCATGAAAACGGAAGTGTAGATATTTTACAAGTTTGTAAAAGTGCCGGCCTTGGTGGTAACCCATACAGAAGTGGCTCTTATGAGTATTATATAAGTGAGCCTATGCTGACCAATGATATCCATGGAATGGGTCCTTTTGTACTTGCCTCTTTGGAAATAGAAGAATAAATTATGAGTTCTCTCCTTATCATCCTTTTGGCAACAGCCCTGGTGCTGTTTTGCATTGTAAAACTTAAACTGCATGCAGCCATTTCCCTATTGCTAGGTGCCGTATTTACAGCACTTTGCACCTCACCGGAAATGATCGCGGCTTTTGCCATGCAAAAAGGATTAAATGATGCTGAGACCCTCTCCTTACAACAAATCTCTCTGGGTAAAAAGGTAGCTCAGGCATTTGGCAATACCTCTGCCAAAGTTGGGATTTTAGTTGCACTAGCCTCAGTCATAGGAGCAGCACTTATGCGTAGTGGTGCTGCAGAGAGAATCATTAGGAGTATTCTTAAGATTTTCGGCAAACAGAATTCTTCTCTGGCCATGCTCACCGGTAGCTTTACTTTGGCCATTCCAGTTTTCTTCGACACCGTTTTTTACCTCATGATCCCTTTGGTGAAATCACTTTCCATAAGGAATCCAAAGAAGTTCAGCCTGTACCTGATGGCGACTATTGCTGGTGGCGTAATGGCACATTCATTGATTCCTCCCACTCCCGGGCCTCTCTTTGTGGCTGAGGAAATGGGTATCGACTTGGGGGCTATGATTATCGGAGGGCTTGTAGTTGGTATTATTACCATTCTAGCTGGATATCTTTACGCCATTTGGGCCAATAAAAAATGGGATTTACCCGTAAGAGACGCCACAGATGTAAAAGTGGCAGACCTTCAGAATTTCTCTGCCAAAACAAATAACGAACTACCGGGATTGGCTATTTCCATATTGCCTGTATTACTTCCAATTCTTCTAATTACAGGTAATACTTTCTCCGAAATAGTATTCCCAAAAAATGTCAAGCTCATTTCCATCCTTAAAACCATTGGGGATGCCAATTTCGCCCTTTTGATCTCAGCGTTGGTAGCAATGTGGTTACTATGGAGTCAGGTAAAAGACCATCAGAAGTTTAAGAGTTTTATATCAGAAGCACTGAGTAGTGCCGGCATGATCATCTTGATAACCTCCGCAGGAGGGGCATTTGGTCAAATGCTCCAGCAAACTGGCATCGGTGCTGAAGTAGCTAATCTGGCAGGGAATTTCCAAATCGCACTTTTACCAATGGCGTTTTTTGTTACGGCTTTGGTTCGCTCTGCCCAAGGATCGGCTACTGTAGCCATGATTACAGCCATGGGAGTAATGAGTGGGGTCGTTAATGATCAATTGGCCTTTCATCCTGTCTATTTGGCATTGGCCATAGGCTGTGGTTCTAAGATTTTTGCATGGATGAATGATAGTGCCTTCTGGATCATCACAAAAATGAGCGGCATGAAAGTCAATGAAGCCATACGTCACTTTTCTATGCTACTGGTGGTAATGGCTTTGGCCGGATTGGTAGCTGTGATGACTTTATCCATTTTATTTCCATTTGTCTAATTGATTGAAAAGAATGACCTCTCAAAAAATCACCATCAAGGCTTTTAAAACAGATAACGTGGCTGTTTCTCCGGAGAGAACTGGCCTGAAAAGTGGTGATCTCATTTCAGGTGGGCTTTTGATTAAAGAATCTATACCCATGGGGCATAAAGTGGCACTATGTAATCTTGGTAAAGGTGATGCAGTAGTGCGTTATGGACAAACAATTGGCTTTGCCTCAAAAGAAATAGAAGCAGGTCGCTGGATCAATGAAACGAATATTGATTTACCAACCCCACCTCAGCTAGATGAAATTGAGTATATCAAAACCCCAATCCAAAAAGCTGAACCTCTGGAAGGGTATACCTTCCTTGGATACAAGAATAAAAGTGGGACTGTAGGTACCAAGAACCTTCTGGCGATAAGCACCAGTGTGCAATGTGTCGCTGGTTTGGCCGAGCATGTAGTCAAAAAAATCAAGCAAGATTTATTGCCAAAATACCCAAATGTGGATGGTGTAGTAGCTATCAATCATTCCTACGGCTGCGGTGTAGCTATCAACGCTCCTGCGGCTGTGGTACCTATCAGAACCTTACAGAATTTAGCAGACAATCCAAATTTCGGAGATCAGGCTCTTGTGCTGGGCTTGGGATGCGAAAAACTCAGACCCGAAACACTTAGCTCAAACGCCGATCGAAATTCTTCAATTTTCTACATGCAAGACCCGGAGGTGGTTGGTTTTAATGCCATGGTTAATGAGGTCCTGAATTTAGCAGATAAGCATTTGTCTGAACTCAATCAAAGAAAACGTGAAGAGTGTCCGGCTTCTGAACTGGTAGTAGGCATGCAGTGCGGCGGTAGTGATGCTTTCTCGGGCATTACGGCCAATCCTGCCGCCGGTTTTGCTGCAGATTTAATCGTGAGAGCAGGCGGTAGTGTCATGTTTTCGGAAGTAACCGAAGTAAGGGACGCAGTGCATTTATTGGTACCAAGATGCACCAGTGCAAAAATAGCCACAGAGCTTCTTGAAGAAATGCGTTGGTATGATGAATACTTGGCCACCGGCAAAGCAGACAGAAGTGCTAATCCATCACCGGGAAACAAAAAAGGAGGTTTAAGCACGATAGTAGAAAAGGCTTTGGGTTCAGTAGCCAAGTCGGGTACTAGCCCAATAGTCGGTATTGTTAAACCAGGTGAAAGACTCAAAAACAGAGGATTAAATTTTGCCGCAACACCGGCAAGCGACTTCGTCTGTGGAACGCTACAATTAGCCGCAGGTATGAACATGCACGTATTTATGACCGGCCGGGGCACGCCTTACGGGCTCTCTGAGGTACCGGTGATTAAAGTAAGTTCTAATACTCCAATGAGTGAAAGGTGGTTTGACTTAATAGATCTGGATGCCGGACAAATAGCCACCGGCAAAAAGACGATTGAAGAAATGGGCTGGGAATTATTTCAGCTGATACTTGATACGGCCAGTGGTAAAAATACAGTGGCTGCAGATAAACTGGGTTTATATAATGATCTGGTACTGTTTAACCCTGGACCTCTTACATAATATTGAAATAAATCTACCAAAGGATCAACCGAACCTTTGAGGATCAATAAAAACAAACGCATGAAACAATTATTAAATGCTCTAAGTGATGGGCTTTTATCATTCCCAATCACAGACATGGATGCTAATGGAAATTTTGACTCCGAATCTTATACAAAACGACTGGAATGGTTTCTTTCGAAGGATATTTCCTCTGTTTTTGTAGCCGGAGGTACTGGAGAATTCTTCTCTCTTTCAAAGGCAGAATACCAACAAATTTTGGATTGTAGTCAATCGGTTCAAAAGGGAAGCACACCGTTCATTTCAAGTGTGGGCAGAAGTATTCCGGAAGCCATAGAATATGCTCAGATGGCAGAAAAAGCGGGGATAGATGCCTTATTGCTTATGTCACCCTACCTAACAGGCTGCCCACCAGAGGGAGTGGTGGAGTATGCAAAAACTATCATGCAAAACACCACGCTTCCGGTAATTTACTATAACCGAGCCAATGGTATTTTGAAAGCCGAACATATTAAAGAGCTGACAGAAAGCTGCGAGAATCTTATCGGACTAAAAGATGGTACTGGCAATATGCAAGACCTCAATGATGTCATCAAAACCGTTGGTGATAGATTGGTCTATATTGGAGGTGTACCTACCGCCGAAATCATTTCTGAAGCCTACCTTTCTATAGGTGTCAATACCTACTCCTCAGCAGTCTTTAATTTTGTGCCTGAGTTGGCCATAACGTACTATAAAGCACTTCGAAAAGGAGACCAAAAATTAGTGAGCCAAATCATCCAGGACTTCTTTATTCCGTTTGTCAGATTGCGTGGCAAAAAAGCGGGCTATGCAGTTAGTTTGATAAAAGAAGGAGCCAAACTTATTGGCAAACCTGCCGGTGATGTAAGACCACCTCTTCAAATGCCATCAAAATCAGAAAGTGAATTACTCAAAGAGCTTATTGAGCGAGGTAAAGAATTATCTTCTCTCTAACAACAAGGAGCAAAATACAATCAAAATTTAAGTTTAAATATCTTGTATTTGGAGAAAGAAAATTTTGAGAACGTTTCCGAGAACGATTGCGTAAATTTATTTCACACTTTATACAAAGTTTTTATTATCAACAACTTAAATTCACAATTAATATTTCAAGCTCTTTAGACAACAACATTACACGAGCTTAATACATAGGTTATATAATTGGTTAAAGTGAAAAGACAGCATCGTTTGATACTGTCTTTTTTATTTCAATAATTCCTTGCATTGATCAAAGGAAAAGCCCTTTTCAGCTGAGTACTCGCGGCCCATTAAAAGGCAACCGATTATCTTCGCCTTTATGTGGATGTATCTCGGGCTTCTGGCCGCACTTTTCCTGGGCTTACATAATTTATGTAAGAAACATGCCGTCAATAATAACGAGGCTTTTCCAGTCTTATTCGGAACCGTTTCTGCAGGCTTATTGGTCCTGATTCCTCTATTTTTAGGCTCTCGTTTTTGGCCAGATGTTTTTCAGAGTGCAGGCCTATACGTTCAGCAAATTCCCTGGATTACTCACGGATATATTCTTATTAAGTCCATGATCATGGCGGCCTCCTGGTTATTGGCCTATCAGGCCTTGAAGCATTTGCCTATAACTATCGTGACTCCAATTCGTTCTGCGGGGCCATTCTTTACATTTATTGGTGCATTACTTATTTATCAGGAAAAGCCTAACCCATGGCAATGGGTCGGCTTCTTTCTTATTATTTTCTCAGTTTTCCTGTATTCGCAGATTGGTAAAAAAGAAGGGATTCACTTCAAGAATAATAAATGGATCTATGCCATCATTGGGGCTACCTTTTTGGGGGCATCCAGCGGCCTGTATGACAAGTTTTTGATTCAAGGGCTAGAGCTAAACCCTCCAACCTTACAGTTCTGGTTTTGCTTTTATGCCATGCTTTTGCTTTTCCTGATCCTTTGCGTAACGTGGTTCCCAAATCCACAAAAACGAAAAGCCTTTAAATGGCGATGGAGCATACCGGCCGTAGGTATTTTACTGCAGACATCAGACTACTTTTACTTCAAGGCTTTACAAGACCCTGAAGCCCTGATTATGCTTCTTTCTGCCATCAAAAGAAGCCAGATATTAATCGCTGTCTTATTGGGTGGAATCATTTTTAAAGAAAAGAATAAACGCAAAAAGCTTGTTCCTCTGGCAGGTATCTTGATTGGGGTATTATTGATATTACTCTTTAAATAAAAAATGCCGGGTATTCCCCGGCATTTTTCTAAATCAAACTCTACTTTTTTTAGAATAATTTAGGAGCAAATTCACTAAGATATACTCTCCAGTTTCTCCAGATATGTCCTCCATCTGTTTCCAGGTATTCATACTCCATGCCCATATCGTCAAGCTTCTTTCTAAATTCCTTATTGGCATTGAATAAGAAATCTGTCTTACCAATAGCGATGTAATAAAGCTCCAGGCCATTATCCATTTGGGTCTGAAGTGTTCCGTCAATATCACTGTACACATCTAATCCTGCGGCATTTTCTCTTGGCATAATGGCCGCTGAAAATAAGCCTACATAATCAAACACATTGGCATGATATCTTGAGATATGCATCGAATGGAACCCTCCCATTGAAAGACCGGCAATAGCTCTATGAGCCTTATCAGCCTTTACTCGGTAATTAGATTCCGTAAACTTCACTATATCCATAAAGTTTGTCTCGTAGCTACCTTGCATGGTTCCCGGAGCCATAAACTGCGGCTTATAAAAGCCATCACTACCCTTACCTGGAGCGGCATCTTGTGAAATATTGCCATTTGGCATAACCACAATCATAGGCTTAGCCTTACCTGATGCTATCAAATTATCCATTATCTGAGCCGTTCTACCTAGGTCACTCCAGGCTTCTTCATCTCCACCTGCTCCATGTAGCAGATAAAGTACCGGATATTCATCTGTCGAGCTTTCATATCCAGGAGGAGTGTAAACCGTTAACCTTCTGTCCATTTTAAGACCCGGTGAATCATACCATCTTTTAGCTACGGTACCATGCGGTATGTCATTGACCTTATAAAGGTCAGCATGACCGCCTCCAATAATAAAAATGTTGGTTACTGAAGCCACGTCTCTAATTAAGAATGGATTATTAGGGTCGGTAACCTTCACTCCATCTACCTCAAAAGAGTAGCTATATAGCTCCGGAGACAATACTTGTGACGTAAACGACCAAAGTCCCTTATCATCTTTTGACAAATGAACAGGACCCGGAGCATCCATAGGTCCAAACTGCGTTTGAATCTTTATAGTCGGTAAAAAGTCCCCTGTTAGCTTCACGCTATCAGCTTTTGGAGCCATAAATCTGAATGTAACAGAATTATCAGCATGAATCTCTGGTGATTTTATTTCCTGAGCTCCAAATAATGCCTCTTGTGCAGAAGTAGTATTGAGCATAAAAAAGGCTCCCAAAGCCCATATTCCATGTTTGATTTTTGAAAACATAAGTTATTGTTTAGGTGTATTTTAAAATAATCTAGGTGCAAATTTTGTGAGGTACACTCTCCAGTTTTTCCAGATATGACCTTCTTCAGATTCTACATATTCATAAGTCATGCCCAAAGAATCGAGTTGTTTTCTAAATGCCACATTAGCATCAAAAAGAAAATCTGTTTTTCCAATGGCTATCCAGTATAAGCGAAGCCCATTGTCGGCTTGTTTCTTAAGCGTTTCCTCCATGTTTGAATAGACCTGCCCTGTAGCATCTTCTCTTGGAATAACGGCGGCAGAAAAAAGCCCTACATAATCAAAAGTATTTTCATAATACCGGCTGATATGCATGGTATGAAAGCCGCCCATAGAACGACCTGCAATGGCCCTTGCCTCCTTCTCCTTTTTTACGCGATAGGTTTTCTCTACAAAGGTGATGACATCTTTAAAGTGAGCTTCATACTCTCCATTCATAGATCTTTCTGGCAAAAAAGTAGGCTTTTGAAAGCCTTCACTGCCATAACCGTAGCCACCATCCTGGGCCACATTTCCGTTAGGCATAACCACAATCATTGGTTTGGCTTTTCCGGCAGCAATCAGGTTATCTATTATCTGAGTAGCCCGACCATGTGCGGCCCATGAGTTTTCATCACCTCCGGCCCCGTGTAATAAATACAAAACCGGGTAAGATTCATTTGAACTCTCATATCCCGGTGGAGTATATACGGTAAGTCTTCGATCCTTATTCAGCGTGGGTGAATGGTACCAGGTATTTGATACCGAACCGTGTGGTACGTCATTATTTTCATAATAATCTGCCTGCCCTCCACTTATGGTAAAAATGTTTGTTACCGTAGACCCATTTCTAAAAACATAAGGCGAGTTTGGGTCAGCTACTCTTACACCATCCACCAAATACCAGAAGCTGTAAAGTTCAGACTCCAGAGGCTTTGAGGTAAAGGTCCATAGACCGTTCTCATTTTTCTCTAAGATGACAGATCCCGGCCCTTCCTGGACCCCAAAACGCGTCATTACTTTTTCTGGAGGAAGAAAATCAGAGACTAACTTCACGGTATCTGCCTGAGGAGCCATTAGGCTAAAACTCACAGAAGAGTTATCATTGATTCTTGGAGAAATAATTTCTTCAGGCTCTTGAGGGATTTCCTGTGCCCTAATTCCTGCGGGAAGAATCACCCACCCAAGCAGAATTATTGCCGTTTTAAAATTCATTGGATCAATAGGTTTTAGAATGTCCAACGAAATTAAACTATTTCAGCAGAATTTATAGTCTCAGAGTGAGACAATATATAATTACTGATTTTTTACCGACCAATTGACTCAAAATTTCAGATACATCCGGTGGTTCGGATTAGAGTGATTATCGCTGATTTTGAAATCATGACTTCCAATAATTTCAAAACCCATCTTTTGGTAAAATGAAACTGCTCTTTGGTTACCCTCCCAAACGTATAGCCACATTCCTGATTGATTCTTTTCTTTTGAAAGCTCAAGATTCAGTTTGAACAATTTTGACCCGAGCTGCTTCCTGTAAAAGTCTTCCAGGATATAGATTCTTTCCAACTTGGCTACATTCTGCTCTGCAATGTTTTCATGACCTTCGTTGAAAACGATCTTCGAATAACCGGCTGGCTTGTCATCAAAATAGATGAGATAGTATACATTTTTATCATCTATGAGCTCTTCAAGGAAATTGTCTGAAGTAAAGTTTAAAGAAGCATACTCTTCGATATCTGAGGATGCAGCACTGGAACCGTGAGATTCTATAAAACTCTGTTTTCCTATTCTTGCTAAAAGATCCCGATCACTGGGAAATGCCTGTCTTATTAAAATAGACGGGGTTGTTTTCATGGTTGATATGCTAAAAAGATGAAGTTAGACCCACTTTAGCAATACATGTCGACCATTAAATAAGATTCTATAAAGTCCTTTAAATAAGAAATTTAAATCTGAACATTATCCTATTTAGCTTAGGCATATCACTTTTTTGACTCCAAAATTTTCACCTGTTTCTCCATTAAACTGGTTATTTGGGAGAGTAGCTCAATGTCTTTTGGTGTAGGAACTGTGGCGTCCTTGGGGTCATCAGCCTTGCTCTTCAAACGATGCATTAATTTCACGACAAGGAAAACCGTAAAAGCTATAATGATAAAGTCTACGCCGGTTTCTAACAACCTTCCATAGCCAACTGCCACCTCAGCATTTAATACCTCCTCACCATTCAATACAGCCTCACGTAGAACCCACTTTTTGTTTTCCAATTTAACACCGTCAGTAAGTAGACTTAAAGGGGGCATAAAAACCTCTTTGACCAAACTATCGATCACGTTATTAAACGCAGCACCTATGATCACACCAATGGCGATATCGATCATATTACCTTTTACAGCGAATTCTCTGAATTCTTTCAAAAACTTAAACTTCATTACTACTGATTTTTTGAATATTCGTATCAACGCGTCTGGCAGACTTCTTTTTACCCCACTTTAATTTGATTTATGAACAAACCTGTAGAGGTAAGGTGCTTTGTTTGAAGCTCCGGTAAACTTTTTCTCGAGCCTCTCCAGAATACCAAGTTGAAGCATTTTTCTCTGGAAGTTATTCATAGGAAAACTGCTGTCATAAACCGTTTCATACACCATAAGCAACTCTTTCATAGTAAATGTCTCAGGCAGTAAGTTGAAGGCTATAAGTTTACGATCCAGGTTTTCTCTTAGTGCCAAAAGGCCATCATTCAAAATTTGGTTATGATCATGGATTAACCTTGGTACGGCATCAATAGTTATCCACTCCAGCTTTTCTTCCAGGTAACCCACCTTTGTCTTTACTTTCTGAATATCCACCAGAGCGTAATAACCAACACAGGTAAAACGATCACTCATCCAATCAATGACCTCCGGAGTAAATCTGTCTGGGTCAAAAACCGCCATTTGCTCTTTAAGCTCTTTTATATCCTTGCTGTTTTTGATACGATCGCTGTCACCAAAAACTTTAAACTGTTCCAGATAAAGATTCTCTATGCCGGTTCTTTCAAAAAGATGTCTTTTGGCAGCTTCATCAATACTTTCTTTCCATTTAATATGGCCACCGGGCAAAACCCAGGTATTCTTAAGGAGCTTAAATTTTGAAAGAAGCACTTTCAGCAGCCCATCTTCAAAACCAAAAACTACACAGTCAACAGAAAGATTAGGGATATGTTCAGAAATGTCAAACTTCATTAAAAAGGGATCATTGTGACCACAAAAATATCAGATACTACTTATACACGAGATAAATGAGCATTCAAAAATCTATTATCTCATTTTGAGATAATAGATTTTTTATTTTACATTTGACCTGAACCCTAATTCAATACCTAATGAAATCGTACAAAATATTTGTTCTATTAACTGCGACTCTATGTTCTCTTAAGCACTCTAAAACATGGGCATTCTCTGTATCAGACACTACCAGTTATATCCATACCGTGGATATTGAAACTGGTAAAATAGATACTCTTTTGAGTATCAAATCTCATTTAGAAGCTCCCAACTGGCATCCGGATGGCTACTTAATCTTAAATAGCTATGGGAAACTTTACACTTTTGATTTAGAAGAAAGAAAACTAAAGTTGCTCAATACCGGATTTGCTACTGCTTGTAATAATGATCATGGTATTTCACCAGACGGCAAACAATTGGTGGTGAGCCATTATGACAAAGATGACCCATCTCCCAAACCATATAAATCTGCCATTTATGTGCTTCCGGTAGAAGGAGGTACTCCACGTAGAGTAACCAAAGAGGTGATGTCTTTTTGGCATGGCTGGTCGCCGGATGGCAATACCCTGGCCTACTGTGGCGAAAGAAACGGCAATTTCGATATTTATTCGATTCCGGTTTCAGGAGGAGAAGAAACCCGATTAACCAGCTCAGAAGGTCTGGATGATGGCCCAGACTACTCTTCAGACGGCAAATACATTTATTTCAATTCATACAGAACAGGTCATATGCAGATTTGGAGAATGCTAGCCAATGGAAGCCAGCCAGAGCAACTGACCTTTGATACCAATTCTAATTGGTTTGCCCACCCATCGCCAGACAATAAACACATGGTTTACATAGCCTACACTTCTGATGAAGAACAAAATCACCTTTTTGGGAAAGATGTAAAACTCAGAATCATGGACATAAAGACTAAAAGTATCAAAGATCTGACGGAGGTATTTTATGGTGGACAAGGCACTATAAATGTGCCCTCATGGAGCCCAGACAGCAAAAAAGTAGCTTTTGTTAGTTACTCGGTAAAATAATATAACCCCAAAACTCTATTGAAATGAAAAATCAAAACTCAAGAAGAAGGTTTCTCCAAACCATTGGTGCTACAGGATTAGCAGGCCTTGCAAATCCTTTGACCACTTTGGCAGCAAGCGAAAAAGCAGAAGAGAGGATTTTGAGATACAGCAAAAAGATCTCAGTAAATGATACCGTACGTATTGGTGTGATTGGTTATGGTGTACAAGGCCATTTTGACCTTAGAACAGCATTGCAGATTCCAGGCGTAGAACTGGCTGGTATTTGCGATCTCTACACGGGCAGAATCCAAAACGCAAAAGAGGAGTTTGGGCCGGAGCTTTATACCACCAGAAACTATAAAGACCTGCTGGACAGACCCGATATAGATGCCGTCATTATTGCCACCACGGACTGCTGGCATGCCCAAATGACCAAAGACGCTCTGGCAAAAGGTAAACATGTTTACTGCGAAAAACCTATGATTTACAAAATCAGCGAAGGCATACCGGTAATTCAAGCGGCACAGAAAGCGGGTAAAGTATTACAGGTAGGTAGTCAACGTGTAAGTAGTCTGGGATATGCCAAGGCTAAAGAGCTTCTGGCTGCCGGTGAAATTGGGGAGCTAAACATGGTTAATGCTGTTTATGACAGACAGAGCTCTATTGGTGCCTGGGAATACACCATCCCAAAGGATGCCAGTGCCGAAAGCACAGACTGGGAACGTTTCATAGAAATCACAGATCGCATGGATTTTGACGCCAAAAAGTTCTTTTGGTGGCGTGCTTTTAAAGAAGTAGGCACTGGTGTGGCAGGTGATCTCTTTATTCATTTACTAAGCGGTACGCATTTCATTACCAATTCACTTGGACCAGAGAGTATTTACAGCACAGGGCAATTCAGCTACTGGAAAGATGGGAGAAATATGCCTGATGTTATGTCTGGAGTAATGCAATACCCGGATAGTCCTGAGCACCCTGCATTTCTGCTTACGCTACAGGTGAATTTTATTAGCGGTACCGGCGGGCAAGAGGTGATACGACTGGTAGGATCTGAAGGTATCATTGACATAATGGGTAATAACATTACCGTCAAACACAGTTTAATGCCAGAAGCTCCCGGATTTGGGGGATATGATTCACTCTTTACTTTCTCAAAGAGTATGCAGGACGAAATGCAAAAAGAATATGATTCAAAATGGTCTGCTGCTCAGCGTAAAAGACCTTCAAAAGAAGATATAATTTACAGGGCTCCGCAAGGTTACAGTGACCACTTAGATCACTTCACTAACTTCTTTGATGCAGTAAGAGAAGGAAAACCTGTAACAGAGGATGCTACTTTAGGGTTTAGAGCCGCAGCACCTGCTCTGGCCTGTAATGAAAGTTATTTTTCAGGTGAAAAAATAAACTGGGACCCTGTTAAAATGAAGCTTGTTTAATAGATAGGAGTGGAAGAAAATTAGTCTTTGACTAATGAGTTCTTTATTTAGGTTTACCACACACTTAAAAGCCATAGCAAGAATTTATTTCTCTGCTATGGCTTCATTTCGTTTAATGCCCTAGAATTATTTCCACTTCACCGACCTTTTCTTAGCATTCGAAAGAAACTTCGCTTTTGTTTCTGCTCCGTTTAGATCAGTATTTTTAATTCGAATACCTTCAGATCTATCACCGTTTACTTCAAGCAATACTTTCTTACCTGCAGTGTAATCCAGATCTTCAATCTCAAGACCATTGACATTATTAACCTGAATTAGATTCTTCTGATCTGAGCTATATACAGCCACATTTTTCAAATGAATATCTTTTGCTTCAGTGAGGGCAATCCCATGATCACTATGAATCACTGCATCACTTATGGAAATATTCTCAACCTGAGACTCTGGAATGCCACGCATCATGATGGCGGTATTGGCTCCTTTGCAATAAATTCTCTCCATTACAAAATCTTTAAAAACTGGCGTTCCTTCTCCAAAAGGCTCAGCTTGCATAGATGGCAAGCCCTCTTCTTCTCCTTCTACAGGTACGGGATCTTTATAAGCATAGTACATATTAAACCTGATGGCCTCACCAGGAATATTATTCATATTGATATCTGAGATATAAATATCTTTCACTACCCCTCCGCGGCCTCTTGTGGTTTTAAACCTTAAGCCAATGTCGGTACCCAGGAAGTTACAATTATTGACATACAAATGATGCACCCCTCCACTCATCTCAGAACCGATCACAAAACCACCATGTCCGTGGAATACGGTGGTGTTTTTCACAATAAAATGGCTTGTGGCCACTCCTCTGTCCCTTCCTGGCTTATCTCTACCAGATTTAATGGTAATCGCGTCATCACCAGTATCAAAAGTACATCCATCTAAAATTCCGTAGGTACAAGATTCTACATCAATGGCATCGTTATTTTGACCAAACCACGGATTCTTTACATTCACATTTCTGATAGTGATGTGTTTGCATAGCAAGGGGTGCAACGTCCAGGCCGGAGAATTTAGGAAGGTAACATCCTCCAAAAGTACATTTCTACAATTGGTCAAACTCACCATATTTGGTCTAAGGAAATCACGAATTGCTTCGTAATCTTCCTTGGTCTTCCCTTCTACTATATTGTTAGTCCACTCACGGTTTTCATTTCCATATTTTGAAATTTCTGACGGGTACCAGGCTGTTCCTGCCTCATCTACTACTCCACCGCTTTTGACTAATCTACTCCATTGAGAATCTGTCAGTTTAGACTTCTTTACTTGCTTCCATACCTGACCGGCACCATCCATAATTCCCTTCCCTGTAATGGCAATGTTTACCAGGTCAACTCCCCAAATAGGTGCATGACAGCGATAGGCAGGCTGTCCCTCCCAGGTGGTCAATACCACCGGGTAATCTTCTCTATTATCTGAGAACTGAATAAATGCTCCATCTTCCAGATGAAGATTCACATTGCTTTTCATCTTTATTGGACCGGAAAGCCAGAAACCAGTTGGTACCAATACCACCCCTCCACCTGTGGAGGAAGCCATATCGATTGCTTGATTTATGGCTGTATGGGCCAGCGATTTCCCTCCACTTACAGCTCCATACTTCCTGATATCGAACGTATCCTTTTTAAAGGCTACCTCATTGATTGTTGGTAATTGATAATTGTAGGTCTGAGGAAACTCAGATTTCTTTAAGTAATGTCTCAATGGATTTTTGATATTCATCAAAGCCTCGGCAGCTAGTTTTGCCATGCTTCTTGCCCCAAAAGGCGTAAAATGCGTATTGTCCACCAGGCCTTCAGGGAACTTAGGGTAAACGCCCGGAGCCACATGCATAAATAAGTCCTTAGAATCCTCCACCCCTAATTCTTTAAGCAGGCCCAGGCTTTTGTGGTGCATATCTATCAAAGGGATACTCAGCTCACTTGCTAGCTCTCTAACCACACCCGGATAGTCACCATGCTGATCTACAAATACGCCTTCATCGTCAAATTTTCTTCTATTGACTGGCGTACACAAAATGGGGTAGGCTCCCTTTGCCTTTACCTCAGCGATATAGTTTTTGAGATTCTCTCGGTAATCGGTCTTCGCAGGAGCCCATCGGGCCGGATCACTTTTCTTTTGGTCGTTATGACCAAACTGAATTATCACGAAATCACCAGGCTGCAGCTGTTTCTCTACTTCTTTCCAATGACCCAAATCCCTAAATGACTTGGTACTTCTTCCATTTCTAGCATGGTTTTGAATTTCTACCACATCAGTAAACAATTCATGAAAGACCTGTCCCCATCCGGTTTCAGGGGCATCATAGATATTTTTATTGGCCATGGTGCTATCACCAATCATGAATACTCTGACTACTTTTTCTGCAGGTTTCAATGCAGCAATAGCCAGGAAGGCCAAAAGACCAAGCAATACTTTTTTCATTTTTCTTAGAGTTGAATTTGGTTAGAACTAACCAGAGTGAAGAGAAACCCAGCCTCATTTTTAAGGCCGGGTTTTAGAATTATTATTTATCTCATCAGATTTAGATCTACATGATCCATATCTGTAAAGTCTTTGTTTTCACCGGCCATAGCCCAGATAAATGAGTAATTGGCCGTTCCGCTACCTGCATGAATAGACCACGGCGGAGAAATAATGGCCTCGTCATTTTGAACCCACAGGTGTCTGGTTTCATCTGGCTTACCCATAAAATGCATGATACCTTGATTCTCTGGCACATCAAAATAACAGTAGATTTCACTTCTTCTGTCATGCGTATGCGGCGGCATAGTATTCCACACGCTACCTGTGGACAGAACCGTAAGTCCCATCACTAACTGGCAGCTCATTATTCCGTCATTATGGATGTACTTGTAAATCGTTCTATTGTTTGAGGTAGCCGCATCTCCTAATGTAACCGGAGAAGCCTGCTCTTTGGTGAAATGCGTATTTGGGTATTCTTTATGAGCGGGGGCAGAGAGTATAAAGAATTTCGCCGGTGAAGAACTGTCTTTAGAGCTAAAGCTTACCTCTTTGGTGCCTTTACCAAGATATACACAACCCAATTTCTCCACCTCGTAGCTAGTTCCATCAGCAGTAACAGTACCATCTCCGCCAATATTAATAATCCCTAACTCTCTTCTTTCCAGAAAATACTCCGCTTTCAAATCATCAGGATTTGGCAATTCTACTGTTTTACCTACTGGCTTCACACCGCCAGTAACCATACGGTCATAGTGAGTATAAGTCAGGCTTACTTCATTATCAATAAAAATAGATTGAACCAGAAAATCCTCTCTCATTTCAGAGGTATTCATTCTTTCAAATTCGCGAGGGCTGGTCTCGTATATTGACTTCATTTGTATCTTAATGGTTTTGTTGTCACCAAGCGTGACTGTGAACATTTTATTGCACTCTAATATCTGATATTAGGTTTATTTTTCTTTCCTAGTCTTACCTACCCATCCATCCACCATCTACCGTGAGTATTTCACCATGAACGTATGACGCTAAATCTGAAGCCAGAAATGCCGTAGGTCCTTTAAAATCTTCAGGTTCTCCCCATCTGCCCGCAGGTATTCTATTCAAAATTGATGTACTTCTATTTTCATCATTCCTGAGAGCTTCTGTATTATCAGTAGCTATATAACCGGGAGCAATCGCATTGACATTCACACCCTTGCCAGCCCATTCGTTAGCAAAAGCTTTGACCAAGCTACCTACCGCACCTTTACTGGCTGCATAACCTGGGACCGTGATTCCACCTTGAAATGTCAGTAGAGAAGCCGTGAATATCACTTTTCCTTTTCCTCTGTCTACCATTTCTTTCCCAAACTCACGGGTCAGAATAAACTGAGCATTCAGATTGACATCAATTACCGTGTCCCACATTTCGTCAGGATGCTCGGCTGCAGGTTTTCTCAGGATGGTTCCTGCATTATTGACCAAAATGTCAATAACAGGGTGCTCCACTTTCGCCTTATTGATGAAGGCATACAGAGACTCTCTATTGGAAAAATCTGCCTGATACGCTGCGAAATTACGTCCCAGACTTTTTACTCTCTTTTCGATAGCACTGCCTTCCAGTTCCAAACTGGCAGAAACGCCGATAATATCTGCACCAGCTTCTGCCAAAGCTTCAGCCATAGCGAAACCTATTCCACGTTTACATCCTGTCACCAGAGCTTTTTGTCCGGTTAAATCTATTTGAATCATAATTTCAAAGGGTCTCTGTTATTCAGAATTTGGATTAGTACAAGATTAGCCAATCATGCTTGGCAATGCTAAAAGTCAAACTTGTTTTTTTATGCAATCGATCTCGGGAACGTTGCCAATTTGTACTCAGCATATTTTCTGAGGTAGATTTCAGGTAAATTCCGATATTTACAATACTTAACCTAATTGATTCAAGATTGCAGACGATTACAATAAAAGACATAGCGAAAGCTTTAAACCTATCTACATCCACAGTTTCCAGAGCCATCAGAGGAAGTTATGAGATCAGTGAGAGTACTAAACAAATGGTGCTTGATTACGTAGAAAAAGTAAATTACAGACCTAACCCTATTGCCTTAAGTTTGAGAGAAAACAAATCGAGAAGTATAGGGGTAATCGTACCGGAAATCGCGAATAATTTTTTCTCAAATGCCATCAACGGTATGGAAGCTGTAGCTCAGAAACGAGGCTACAGAGTAATGATTTTCCAATCCAATGAATCAGCAGATAAAGAAAAAGCCAGTCTTGAGCATGTGATCAATCGTAAGCTGGATGGAGTAATCATTTCATTGTCGGGTCATACCACTGACTTCAAGTTATTTCAGCAATTGATTGATGAAGATTTCCCGATGGTCTTCTTTGACCGTGTACCAGATCGAGTAAAAGCCAATAAAGTGGTAGCTGATAATTTTCAGGGTGCTTTTGATGCTACAGAACATATGATTTTGGCAGGCAGAAAACGTATCGGCCATATCACCAGCCCACCCGTTTTATCTATAACCAAAGAGAGACTTGCCGGCTATAAGGCCGCATTAGAACACTATAACATTCCCTACGAAGAAGATCTGGTAATGTTCACAGATTTCAATTACGAAATTCTTGAGGACAAGCTAAAGCAATTCATGGTTGAAAAGAAACCAGACGCTTTATTTACAGCCAGTGACCGTTTAGCTCTTAAGTGTTTTGAGGCCGCCAATAGTCTGGAAATTAAGATTCCTGACGATATATTCTTTATTGGTTTTACGAATTTGAATGTGGCTCATCTATTGAACCCCGCTTTAAGCACTGTGGTGCAGCCGGCATACGATTTAGGCTCAGAAGCTGCCAGAATTTTGCTAGACAATATTGAAAATAAAAAAGGTCTGAAGGGATATCAGACCTTAGAATTACCAACTATTTTACAGGTTAGAAAATCGACTACGCTTAACTAACGAACCGCCTGACGGGCAAATAATACCCAGCCTTTTTTCTGTTTCAGCCAAACTGTCAAAACTTTGAGACGTACCTCTCCAGGTTTCCCACCATCAAGGGTTTTAGCATACAGTTCGTGACGTACAGCTGCTGTCTTACCAATGATATCAATCGTTTGATTCGTTAACTCTATGTCTGTAAAGTCTGAAGCCTTTGTCATCAATGACTCTATGAACTCATCACGATTTTCTATTCTTCCAGATGAATGTCCATAGCTTAATTTAAAGTGACAAATAGACTGTAAATCAGATTTGTTCGGATTAACAAGAAGCTCCTTCAGCTGTTCTACGCTGGCTTCAATATTTTTTTCTTGTGCCTGGGTTCCAAAAGCAAAGAATGCCATCAATACAAATGACAAAATCAGTTTTTTCATTTCAATAAGAGAGGTTGTTTGAAGTGACGAATGTAAGCTGTTTCAAGAATTCTGCAAAAAACTATTCTTCTGGATAACTCAATACTTGTCGATATGGCTAACCATATTTTCATCACCCATTACAGCGTTTTTGGGTCTGGGATATCGCGATGTAAATACCCCTAAGTCTTTCTCTGTCAATACAGTATTTTGCTGTTCACTAACTTTTCCATCTTCAAGAAATTCTTCAAACTTAAAATCTAAATGCTTGGCCAAAAATCGATAAGCCGCCTGCCTTTTTGAAGCCCCGTAATCATGCTTTTCGTCTGGAAAATGTGCATTTTCAAAATTGCTCTCAGCACCAAAATATGTATAAATATTCCGGATGAAAGGAGCTTCCATTTCGGGCACAAAACGAGTCCAGTCTCCCCCATCTGAAATGATAAGCATTGGTTTCGGTGCCATGCAAGCGGCAATTTCTACGTTAGTAGTGGCCGGAGAACAAGAGGTATGAACAGGCATTCCACTTTCGCATTGACATCCTCCAAAAAAATATCCTGAAACCATAACGGTAGGAACAGAAACCGCAATTCTATCATCTACGGCCGCTAACATAAATGTTTGTGTACCGCCACCTGATTCACCGGTCACAGCAATTCGATTGTCGTCTACTTCATCCAATTGACTCAAATAATCAACAACTCTAATAGAGTTCAAAAGCTGAATTTTAAAGACATTCTCTATTTTATGCTCGGCTTGCTTAAAATCGCCGTATCCCAGCATATCATAGGCAAAAACCACAGCTCCCATTCGGGCCAGAGTCGCACATCGTTGTTGCGTGTATTCCATGAACCTATTGTTCTTTTCGCGTCCATGCCCATGAGGACAAAGAACGGCCGGTGCTTTTTCAGTCAGGCCGATAGGTTTGTATAAATTTCCCGAAACATAAACCCCTGGAATGGACTCAAAAAAAACGTTTTCTACAGTATAACCATTGAGGATCTTTTTACCGTGAACAGTAGGCTTTACCGGTTGGCCAAATTCCAGATTTGAAATTCCGGCACCTTTTAGAATACCTTGGCGAATCTCAAAAGATCGACTTTCCCATTCACCTTTTGATGAAAACAATTTGGCGAGTTGATTATGC
Source organism: Jiulongibacter sp. NS-SX5 (assembly GCF_052828545.1). Next base: position 3,628,624 of record NZ_CM128248.1, on the reverse strand, counting down.
TCTTGTTCGGCTTCTTCAGGCGTAAAAAAGTCTCTCTGTCTGAGATTTTGACCGTACAGAAAAGTAGGTAAAACGAGTAATAGCAAAAGGTATTTCATAGTAGGGTATAAACGAAAGTGACCTGAATTTACAGAATAAATTCAGGTCACTTAAACTTTACCAGTTACTTAATTTTAATCCAATTCAAGCACCACTACAGAAGATGCAGGAACTTCAAGCGTAAGCATATTCTTCTTTAACATTGCTTCATTGAATTCTTGAGGGACCACTTTGTTTGGATTTTCAAAAGTATTGTGATCCTGTACTTTATCAGAAACCAGAATTCTTCCTGACACACTTGTCAAATCCTCTCCTCTCAGATCAATGGTAATCTCATGATCCTTATTCAAGTCAATATTGGTCAATGAAACGTGTACTTTCCCATCTTCCGACTTAGAAGCACTTGCAGAGATAGCTGGCAATTTCTTTCCATTAAATTCATAATCATCCGTGGTCAAATGCATCGGGATCAAGGTGGCATCCTGGTGAACCTTATACATTTCCATCACATGGTAAGTTGGAGTTAGGATGATTCTTTCTTCATCTGTCAAAATTACGGCCTGAAGTACATTGACCACCTGAGCTAGGTTAGCCATCTTCACACGATCAGCATGATTATTGAAAATGTTCAAAGTCATACCCGCAATCATTGCATCACGCATCGTATTTTGCTGATAAAGGAAACCACCGTTAGTGCCCGGCTCTACATCGTACCAGCCGCCCCATTCGTCAACCATCATACCCACTTTTTGCTCCGGGTCATACTTATCCATGATGGCCTCATGACCACTCACAATTCGCTCCATATCCCAGGCTCTGGTCATGGTGGTGAAATATTGATCTTCGTTAAAGTCTGTAGCAGAACCTTTATTGTTCCAGTCAATAACGGAGTAATGATGTACCCCTACCCCATCAATCATATGTCTAGGGATATCTCTCATTAAGACTTCTGTCCAGTGATAGTCATCATCACTAGCACCGGAAGCAATCTTGAAGACTCTGGAATCTTTCTCCCACGAAGTATTGATATAAGTGGCGTATTGACGATACACATTGGCATAATACTCGGCCGTCATATGACCTCCACAGCCCCAAGCCTCGTTTCCTACTCCCCAATATTTCACCTTGAAAGGTTCTGGGTGCCCATTTTGGGCTCTAAGGTCAGACATAGGACTTTTACCATCAAAATTCATGTATTGTACCCAGTCCGAGAACTCCTGCACAGTACCGCTTCCCACATTACCAGAGATATAAGGTTCAGTATCCAGCTGTTTTACCAGCTCCATAAATTCATGCGAACCGAAAGAATTGTCCTCTGTCACATTTCCCCACCATGAATTCACAATAGTAGGACGGTCTCCTTTAGGACCTATACCGTCTTTCCAGTGATACGTATCCGCGAAACAACCACCCGGCCATCTCAGGTTAGGTATCTCAAGTTTTTTCAATGCCTCTACCACATCAGTTCTCATTCCATTGATATGTGGTACAAGCTTATTTTCTTCACCTACATACAAACCTCCGTATATACATCTCCCCAGATGTTCTGAGAAATGTCCATATATATGTTTACTGATTTTTGTTTCGGCTAAGTCAGTATTGAGAACCAACTTATTTTGAGAATGCACTCCCATGCTGACTAGCATCAGAAGGCCCATTAGAGCTTTTTTCATAGAATAGGGTTTAAAGAAATGGTTTTATTGATGACCAAATATCGAAAAATCTACTAATGTGTCAAAGTAACACAATCTTTTTAATCCTGATTTTTCGACTAAATTTGAGAAATACATCAACAAACCCATTTATGAGTGCTGTTTTGTTCGAAAAAATCGACGAAAATATTGCTTTAGTTACCCTAAACAGACCCGAGGCATATAATTCCATCAATGATGAGGTAACACAGAGAATGGAAGAAATAGTAGACCAGGTAGAAGCCGACTCTTCTATTAGAGTTGTAATTTTAACGGGTGCTGGAGAAAAGGCCTTTTGTACGGGAGCAGACCTCAAAATAATCTCTGCTGGAAAGGGGAATCTACTGCAATCGAAGAAAAATGGTTTTGGTGGATTTGTTTATGCACAGAAAACCACGCCCTGGATAGCCGCTGTTAATGGTTATGCACTAGCCGGTGGAATGGAGTTTTGCCTGTCTTGTGATCTAATAGTAGCCTCAGATTCTGCCAAATTTGGTTTACCAGAAGTCTCAAGAGGATTGATCGCCGGAGCGGGTGGTTTATTCCGTTTACCTAAAGTACTTCCCAAAAATGTCGCAAATGAATTGATTATGACTGCCGGGCAATTAAACGCCGAGAGAGCTTTTCAATTAGGTTTAGTTAATAGAATCACTTCTGAAAATAAACTTCTCGATGAAGCCAAAACTATGGCAAATGCAATAGCTCAAAATTCGCCAAACGCCATCAAAGAAAGCCTCATGTTTATGAGGGAAACTGAGGGAAAAACGGAAGATGAAATTATTCCAATCTCCGATCAATTATTTCGGGATATTCAGTTAACAGATGATGCTAAAGAGGGCACTCTGGCCTTTGTAGAGAAAAGAAAGCCGGTTTGGAAGTAATCCAGACTGATAACCAACAGGAAAAACATGAAAGACATCAATGAATTGATTGAGCTTCTGGAGCTCAAAGAGGTAGAGAAGAATATTTTTATCGGTCAAAATTATCAGGCTCCATGGAACCGAGTATTTGGAGGGCAGGTGCTTTCTCAGGCCTTAAGTGCAGCATATAAAACTGTACCAAGCGATCGTTTTGTACATTCTATGCATGCTTATTTTCTGCTGGCAGGTGATATCAATATCCCACTTTATTTTGAAGTAGATGATGTAAGAGATGGTGGGAGCTTTACCACCAGAAGAGTGGTAGCTAAACAAAACGATGCTGTCATTTTTATTACCTCAATCTCTTTTCAGCTAAAACAAGAAGGCTATGACCACCAAATAGATATGCCGAATGTGGTGGGTCCAGAAGGTTTGAAATCAGATGAAGACATTGTAAATAAATACAAGCTCTTCATTCCTCAGAATATTTTGCAGGGTATCAAAACACGCCCTTTCGAATTCAGACCGGTAGAAAAATTGAGCCTTATGGACCGAAGCACTAAACCTCCTTTCAGGCATTATTGGTTTAAAGCCAAGGAAAAAGTAGAAGGTGATATCAGTATACATCAGAAATTACTGACTTACGTATCTGATTATAATCTTTTAACCACTGCTACACTTCCTCATACCAAAGGACCTATCCCGAAGGGTATTTTTATGGCAAGTCTTGATCACGCCATGTGGTTTCACAGAGATTTCAGAATAGACGAATGGCTACTTTACGCTTTGGACAGCCCAAGTGCATCAAACACCCGAGGATTCACCCGTGGAAACATTTTTACTCAGGAGGGAAAACTGGTGGCCTCGGTAGTACAAGAAGGCCTTATTAGAAAGAAGAAGTAAATACTTTAAAACCTATTGAACATCAATAAACATTATGAACCCATTTAATCATCTCACATTGCCACTGGTGGCAGCACCCATGTTTCTTATCTCAGGCCCTGAGTTGGTCATCGAATGTTGTAAAAACGGCATCGTCGGTACTTTCCCTGCTCTTAACCAAAGGAGTACAGAGGGCTTTGAAGAATGGGTAGTTCAGATTAAAACTGAACTCGAAAAATTTGAAAAGGAAACAGGCAAAAAAGCAGCACCTTTCGGAGTCAACCTCATCGTTCATCAGACCAATCCACGCATCATGGCCGACCTGGAAGTCGTGATTAAACATCAGGTTCCTCTGGTTATTACCTCACTGGGAGCTGTCTCTGACCTCGTAGACGCCGTACATGGTTATGGTGGTCTGGTATTTCATGATGTCATCAAAAAAAGACATGCAGAGAAAGCCGCAGAAGCCGGCGTTGATGGGTTAATACTCGTTTCAGCCGGAGCGGGTGGACACGGAGGTACATTGAACCCTATTCCGTTTGTGCAGGAAGTCAGAAGTTTTTTTGATAAAACCATACTGCTTTCGGGAGCCTTAAGCAATGGTGGAGACATTGCCACTGCTATGCAAATGGGTGCAGATCTAGCATATATGGGTACCCGATTTATCAATACTAATGAAGCCAGAGCCTCAGACGACTACCGCGAAATGATTAATGATAGCGGCACCAAAGATGTAGTGTATACCGCAGCGGTCTCTGGTGTGAATGCCAACTTCATGGTAAAATCTCTTGAAGAAAATGGCATTACTCAAGAAATGTGGGGAATGACCAAAAAAATAGATGTCTCTACAGAATTAGACGCCTCTAAAGCAGAAGCCAAAGCCTGGAAAACCATCTGGTCTGCGGGGCAAGGAGTAGCCACTATCAATGATTCTCTACCGGTCAAAGATTTGGTAAACAGAATGAAAAAAGAGTTTATCGAGGCTATTCAAAAGCAGCAAAAAATGCTTGAGCAATATGTATAGAGGTATCCTCACGTTTGCCATTGCAACTCTTTTTTTGGCTTGTCAGCAATCGACAGATTCTTCTGACCAGGCTAAACGAGAAAACGAGGAGAATAAAATTGATATACTAGCAACTTCTATTTCTGACACTCTTTTGATTGAGAAGTTCGGTGTAGAAGAATTTCCATCTGCCATAGACGGCTGTGCCTGCTATTATTGGCTTCCTGATGATGACAGAGCCTATATTTATGTTGACGATTATGCCAGAACAGCCTTTATAAAAGTGGATGGAGCCTTTGAAGAGTTAGAAGCGTATGATGTGTATTCAGATGGAGGCGTAATTCAGCAAAAGTGTAGATCTGAGCATTGGGGTCTGGAGGTTGACCTCAAATCTATTGGTCAGATTGATGAAACCGAGCAATATGCCGGCACTTTGAGAATATCAAATATCAGAGGAGAAGAGCAGGTATTAAAAATAAAAGGAGAGTGTGGTTGTTAGTCCACACTCTCCTTTATCCTACATAATTTCATCTTTATCAATAACTCCACAACCTATTCTGGCACCTGCTGCACCGGACGGTTGAGAAGAGAAATCGTCTTCTCCCTTGTGTATAATTATAGCCTTATTAAGAATATTCTTTTCTGGATCATCACAGCTCAGACACCAGGCATCTGTCGTTAATGTCATGACGGTCATGCTATCGCCAGGCGATTCCAGGTTTCCTATATCACCTACATGGTGAGAGCTTCCGCCCCATTTCCCATGATCTTCGTCCGTAGGGTTCCAGTGGCCATCTGCACTTTTACCATCTACGGCACTACAGTCACCCGTTTCATGAATATGAATGGCATGCTTACCTTTTCCAAGACCTATAATATTGACATCCATTTTCACTACACCCTCTGTTTCTGTAAAAGCTACCGTTCCAGATATATCTGAACCGCTTTTGCCTTCAATATCTGCCACAGCAGAAGTAATGTTAATTCCTTCCACCGCCTCAATTTCTGCCGGTATGTTATCGTCGTATTGTTCCTCTACCGTATTTGTACAAGCTGATAAAAATCCTATTGCCGCCAGGGGCACCATTAAATTCGTAAATTTCATGTATTCGTGTTTTTTGTTTTACAGAAATGGTTAAAAGGTTGTTCCGAACAAAAAACGTAGAATCTAGTCCACAAAAAAGGCCTCCATTAAGAGGCCCTGAAATTACTTTGTGCTGAATTTATACATTGTTGAGGTCTTGTACGTCTCACCTGGCCTCAATAGCGTGCTGGCATATTCTGGCTTGTTTGGAGCATCTGGAAAATGTTCCGTTTCTAAACAGAAGCCCCAGCGATAATCATATTTCACATCATCATGACCGACTAAACTACCATCAAGGAAATTACCAGTGTAAAACTGAACAGCCGGCTCAGTAGTGTATACCTGCATAAACCTACCAGTAGGCTCATGATACACCTCTGCACCCAGCTTCATCTCTTCTGAGCTATCGGTAAATACCCAGGCGTGATCATAACCACCACCAATTTTGATCTGCTCATTCGAAGTATCATTGATACGCTCACCTATTTTATGGGCCGAAGTAAAATCAAAAGGAGTTCCACTAACTGCAGCAGGATCTCCATAAGGTATTAAACCTTCATCCACCGGTAAATACTCATCGGCGTAGATGGTAACTTCATGATTCAAAACATCCTCAGAGAAAGCAGACAAATTGAAATAAGCATGATTAGTTAAGTTCACATGTGTAGCCTTATCTGTGGTCGCAGTATAATCAATCCTCAAAGCGTCATCTTTTTGAAGCGTGTAAACGACTTCAATGGTCAGATTTCCAGGAAACCCTCCGGCTCCATCCGGAGAGACCGTGGTTAATTTCAAAGTAGGTTCTTCTGCTTCTACTACCTCTGCATCCCATAATTGTCCGTCTACACCGGCACCGCTGCTGTGAAGGCTATTGGCACCATCATTGGCTACCAGGCTATACTCTTCACCATCAATCGTAAACTTGGCTCCTCCTATTCTATTACCAAATCTACCGACCAGTGTTCCGAAAAAAGAGGCTCCATCAAAATACTCGGGAAGCGTCTTCATTCCAAGATTAATGTTCTCGTAATTTCCATCACGATCTGTAGCTGTCCAGCTTACGATTTTGCCACCAAAATCTGTAATCTCTACAGTCATACCATTGGCATTTTTTAGGGTAAACAAAGATACCTCACTGCCATCTTCAAGCTGGCCCCATTCCTTTTGAGAAATTTCTGAAGCAGCAGTGGTCTGTGTCTCCTGACTTTCATTGCGGCAAGCCGCAAACAATAAAACGACAGAACAAAGAATAAATAGTTTTTTCATAGTAAAGAGGGTTGAATAAAGGGAAGGTCATAAAACCTTCCCTATTGTACTAACTGAAATAGGCCATTACGTATACCACAATAGCCACAATGAATAAGCTGGTCAAAATATCAATCAAACTAAAGCTTTGATTATTCTCTTTACGCTGTTCTTCTGAAACAGTATTAATGGTAAGTCCAGAAAGTGCAGCTTTATCAGGAGCCGGTGTAAATAAGGACACCAGAATAGTAGCCGCCACACAGTACAAGAAGAAGAAAGCTGAGAACTTCAGGAAGTTCATGCTGGCAAACTCATAAAGGAAACTATCAACCGGCAATGTATCTTCATATACCTCTAGAATTAAACGAATAGCGGCAATTATAATCCCGGTAAAGAGCGTAAACAATGCTCCCTTTGAGTTGATACGGCTAGAGAAAATCCCGAGTAAGAACACCGCAGTAATAGGAGGTGCAATATAAGACTGTACATTTTGTAAGTACTCATACAAGGTTCCACCAGCCAGTCTCTCGATAATAGGTACCCAAAGTACACCAAGTAGTACCACCACCCCAGTGGCAATTCGACCTACCTGCACCATACGCTCTTCTGAGGCGTCTGGTCTGAGTTTTTTGTAAATATCAATAGTAAATAAGGTAGAACAGCTATTGAAAACCGAAGCTAAAGATGACATCAAGGCCGCCATTAGACCTGCAGCCACCAAACCTCTCAAACCTGCCGGCAAAATGGCCATCATTAATGAAGGAAAAGCCTGATCTGGCGTATCCCATTCCAGCTCTCCTCTCATTTTTAATACTAAAGCAATAATGCCCGGGATTAGAAATAAGAAAAGGGGCATCAGTTTAAGGAAGGCTCCGAAAATACTACCTCTCCTACCCTCTTTAATGTTTTTTGCTGTAAGCACACGCTGTACAATCACTTGGTCTGTACACCAATACCAAATGCCCACAATGGTAGAAGATAAAGCCAGCCAGTGCCATGGATAATCTTTATCATCCATAGATCTCCACATGTTCATGTATTCAGGGCCAACTGTTTCACGAATACTCTCCCAGCCTCCGGCGGCATCAAGCCCCAGGAAGGTTAAACAAGCAGCACCAATTACTAAAATTATGGCCTGTAATGTCTCTGTGTAAACCACAGCCCTCATTCCACCAAGTACCGTGTAAATACCTGTCAAAATCACTGTAGCCAAGGCTCCTTGCATAAAGGTTACACCCAATAAGGTTGATATTACAATTCCACCGGCGTAAAGCGTTACAGAAACTTTTGTCAAAACATAAGCCGCCAGACTAAATAAGCTCAAAAACCATCGAGCTCTTGGGTCAAAACGCTTCTCTAAGAACTCTGGCATGGTAAACACTCCACTCCTGACATAAAATGGGAGGAATAACCAACCTAGAAGCACTACCACCCAGGCGTGTAGCTCATAAATTAATAACGGAAATTTATCGGCAGCACCAGAGCCGGCAAGACCCACCACGTGCTCAGAACCAATGTTTGAGGCAAAAATAGAAGCACCGACCACAAACCAGCCCATGTTTCTTCCGGCTAGAAAATAATCTTCACTATTGGATTGTTTTTGAGATACTACCCACCAGGCTACCCCAAGTAATAGAGCGAAATAACCTGCAATAACTACCCAGTCAAGGGTAACTAAAGAATTCATCATTGTATTTATAAGGTTAAGGTTGAAGGACTTCAGAAGTCCCTAGGCTTAATGTCAGACACAAAAAAGTAAATTTTATTCCTTCAAAACCAATGAATTGTGATTAAAGAGGAAATAATTGAATATTCCATTTGTGTCTTTTAGACACAATTGTACAAATAATTCATTGGACTTAAGAGAAATGAAGTAACTATTTTTTGACCACTCAATTAAACCTGAGTAGCCGCCTCAAAAAACATTTTGAATGCAGATATAGCGATTACTACTATCAGAACTCGATAAATCCATACCTCTGAATTTGGAATCTTTGAGATAAAACGAACGCCTATCCAAGCCCCGATGGACTGAAAAAGACCCATTAATAATCCATACGCAAAATGGACTTTATCATAATAAATGAAGAGTATTAATGCAGGTACGGTGAAGCATAAGACCATCAGTAATTTGATTCCGTTGGCTTGCTTCAAATTGTATTTGGAGACCAGTACCATGGCAGCCAATAGAAAAACCCCAACGCCAGCCTGAAGAAATCCGCCATAGAGACCAATGACAAAGAAAATCAAAATACTTTTCCAGCTCTTTCTGTTTTTACCCCCTTCAGACTCAGCTTTTAGCCACCTATTTGGCTTTAGCATGAGAACAATCAGCATAATGACCATTAGGGTGCCTATGCTGTAGTTCATCACTTTCTCATTCAAATCTACCGCAACTTTAGAACCTATTAATGCACCGATCACCGAAGGAATGGCCAGCCATTCAACTCCCTTAAACAAGCCCGGAAAAGTTTTATTGAAACGTTGGGTAGCTACCGCCGACTGCATAAAAACGCCGATTCTATTTGTAGCATTGGCCACAGATGGTGGCAAACCACAAATAAACATGAAAATGGGTAATGTTATCAGTGAACCGCTACCCGCCAGCGTATTGATAATACCGGTAAATATGCCGGCCACCACAAATAACAAAAACTCAGCAAGCGATAAATCTATACCCATGAACTATAATTTGCCCTAAAGGTAAAGAAATATTTAGCCTTGATTGATGCGATAGCTCAAGGTTAAATTAAACTGTCTTCTTCTAAACTGGCGATTGCTCTCTGTAAAGAAAGTTTCTCCCTGATTGATCGTTCTCATCCATCTTGAATTCAGGATATCAAGAACTGCAAAATTGATGGTACCTCTTCTTTGAAGAATGTCCTTCTTTAAAGCAAAATCAAAGAAATAAATAGCCTTTCTGCTACCCTGAGCAGTGTTTTGCGGAGCATCATAATTAGCTCTCAACTGTAGGTCCAGGTCGTTTGGCAAAAGAAATCTGGAAGTGTAACGAGCAAACCAACTATTGGTTTCTGTCTGGTACTGTTCAGAGATGTTACTACCGTCTATATTGGCATGAAAGAGATTGAAATTCATATCCATTTTCCACCATTCATAAGGGCTGTAATTGGCCGTAAATTCTATTCCATAGGCCTGCTCACCATTGAGGTTTTGTGGAAGAGTGGTAGAGAATCCATTGGCATCCACCTCTCTTATTCTGTCTATCAAATCTGTGGTATTGCGGTAATATACCGATGAGGTCAATGAGCCCTGCTCAAAGTTTTTCAGGTGACCGATCTCATAAACATCACTATACTCGGGATTCAGGTCAGGATTTCCACTTCTGAAGTTTCTACTATCAGAGACCGTCATAAACGGACTAAGGTCATTATATACAGGCCTTCTGATTCTTCGGCTGTAGCTCAGCTGCAAAGAGTTTTCATTTCCCACATCATACGTTAAATGTGCACTCGGGAAAAAATTGAAATAATTTCGGGGATTAACCTCACTAGTTTTTTCTAAAGTGGTGGTCACGTCTGTCCACTCTCCTCTTAGCCCAGCCTGAAAGCTAAATCGGTCAAATTTATTACCTATGATACCATAAACCGCCGAGATGTTTTCATCATACAAAAAGACATTATCAAGACCTGGTACTGGTGTCTCATTACCGGCTTCGTCAAGGTCATTAACCACATAGTCATTCTCCATATCTCTGAGTGAAGTACGGGCACCAAACTCAAACTTACCTTCTTTGGCGAATGGCTGTACATAGTCTAATTGAAATAAATACTGCTTCTCAAACTCGTCGTTCACAGAGTGCTGCACAAAAGTGTTAGGGATATCTACCTCACCATTGGCCAAAACTCCTGACTGTGTGAATAGCTGATCGCTGTTTTCCCAGTGGTCTAGAAAACGGAAGGTAGCATTTAGCTCATGCCCTTTTCGGGCAAATTCTCTTTTCCAGGTCAAAACCGTCTCAGACAAAGGCTCTGTTTCCTGCTCATCCTGATTTCTTACAATCCTTGTCAATGGATTTGAAAAGCTACCCAGATAGTCATTATAAATATTTTCGGTCAGTCGTTTCCCGTCTGATCTACTCAGCATATAAGATAATGTGAGGATACTTTTCTCTGAGAAATAAAAATCCAGTCCTCCACGCACATTATTATTAAGCCCGGCTACAGTACCTTCCGTAGACTGATCTAGCAAATAGGTTTCACCTTCGTCATAGACTTCCTGATAAAGATCACCCACGTACGGATTCTTATCATACGTAAGAGCGTAATTCACGAAGAAATTGACCTTTTTATGACGGTAATTTAAATTTAAAGCAGCTCCGTAATTGGCCGGCAAACCACTTATAAGCTGAACCGAACCGTTAAAACCCTGGCGACTTTCCTTTTTAAGAATGATATTGATTATTCCGGCCATACCTTCTGCCTCATATCTGGCAGATGGATTGGTAATAATCTCAACACGCTCTACCATGCTGGCCTGTAATGAAGCCAAGCCTGCTCCTCCTTTAAATGTCACTAAACCCGAAGGTTTTCCATCAATAAGGATTCTTACGTTATTGCTCCCTCTAAGCTTAATAGTACCATCAGGATCCACAGTCACAGAAGGGATATTGACCAGAATTTGCTGAGCAGAACCTCCGGCATTAGCCAAATCTTTTCCAACATTGAATACACGTTTATCCAAGGTCAATTCCATGCTGCTTCGCTCGGCCTGTACCACTACCTCGTCAAGATTTTGAGTAGAAGAACTCAGCTTTAATTCACCTAGATCTAATTGAGTATTCTCCTCATTCACCACGAAAAAAGGTGTAAATAATGCATCATAGCCAATAAACTCCACATTGGCATAATATTGACCGTAAGGCACATTAAGTGAAAATTTTCCGAGGTCGTCGGTAATATTGCCCTCTACCAATACACTATCCGCTGTGCTGAAAATTCTGATGGTAGAAAAAGCTAAAGGATCTGAACTCCCTTCATCAATTACTTTACCGGAGATAGTACCGGTTTGAGCCATGGCCGTGGCACACGACAAAAGGGTTAAAACAAAAGTGTTCTGTAAAAATTTCTTCATTAGAGTTGAATAAAATACCGACAAAGAAAGTCAAGAAATGAACAATAACTATCCTAAGGATAAGGGTTTAGCCGGTATAATAGACAGTTGAAAGGAATGTGGAGATAATTGGGTCTATTTTTTCAAAACCTGTGGATTTACACAGTAAAGCATATCTCCACTGAAATGAAATCTGATCAAATTCTCGGCAGCCAGTCTTGACATTTCATCTCTGGCCTCTACAGTAGCTGAGCCTATATGTGGCAGAATACAAACGTTTGGCATCTGTAGTAAGGGGTTATTTTTCTCCATGGGCTCCGGGTCCGTAACATCCAGGCCAGCTCCCCAGATTTCACCCTCTTGCAGGGCTCTGATCAGGCCATTCTCTTCATGAACTTTACCTCTGGAAGTATTAATAAATATGGCCGACGGCTTCATTTGACTAAAAGCCTCATAGTTAAAGATGTATCTTGTCTCTTCAGTTAAATTAGAATGCACAGAGAGCACATCACTCTTCTGTAAAAGTTCCTCAACAGACACTTTCATAGCCCCCAGCTCCTTCTTGGCTTTTTCGTTGTTTGATCGGTTACAATATATGATGGTCATGCCGTAAGCGGCCTTACACTTTCTGGCCATCTCATAACCTATGGCACCTAGGCCAAAAATCCCGAGGGTCTTACCGTATAACTCTTGCCCCAGATTGGCCTTTGGCCTGAAACTCCCCCAATTACCCGCTTCTATACGCTTGTGCATTTGAAAGAAGTTTCTGCTTACCGCAATCATCAGCCCGAAGGCAATATCTGAAGTAGCCCTGTTCATGGCCTGTGGAGCGTGACCTACGGGAATGTTCAATGCTGAGGCTGCCGCAATATCAATATGATCAAACCCCGCAGAAAAGGTAGAAATGGCTCGCAGATGAGCATTTTTCTCTAAAAAGCTTCGGTCAATCTTGTCTTTACTAGATGCCAATAAAAACTCAAAATCTCCACACAGCTTTGTCAACTCATCGTAGCTAAACGGAGAAGCAGAATCACCAACAGTCAGGTCAAAACCAGCTTCTCGAAGCAGGCTTAGGCCTTTCTCAGGAATATCAAGAGTAACAAGCGTTTTCATGAAGTTAGGGTTGAATAATTTCAAAAGTAGTTAATTGTAAGCGAGGATTGTTTGGGGACGTGGGGAAATGTTTTTTAGTGGCGATTAGCATTGGGCTTTGGGCTTTCAGCTTTTTGTTCTCGGCTTTAGGCTGACGGCTTTCTGCACTCGGCTATTCGTGGAACGCTGACTGCTAACTGCTAACTGCCGACTGCTCCCTTCTCAAAACACCCCCTTCTATAACAAAATCCACCCTCCCCTTTTGACTCAACAAAACAATCTGTAAAATCGTAGAACAGTGAGATAGACTATGAAAACTCTCTTTCAGAAGATCGGACCCGGATTATTGGTAGCTGCGGCAGGTATAGGTGCTGGTGATATGATTATCAGCATTCAGACGGGACTAGAGTTTCGTTGGATTTACCCTTTGGTGGTTATTTTGGCTTGTGTGTTAAAATACACCATAACCGAGGGAATTGCTCGTCATCAATTAGCCTCTGGGAAATCAATCATAGAAAGATGGAACCTGACTATGCCCTTGGCTCCTCGAATTTTATTTATGCTCTTTTTTCTATTGTGGTCATACATGGTTGCGGCTGCCTTGATTTCTACTACCGGACTAGCCGCCTCCACTATCTTTGGAGGACTTACCAAAGAGTGGTGGGCCGCTTTGAGTAGTCTAATGGCATTCGTCCTGGTTTATTTTGGCAAATACAGTTTCATTGAAAAAATAACTACTGTTCTCATCCTCTTGATGTTTGGCATTCTGGTACCTGCGGCCATCTATTATCTTTTCCAACCAGATCAGGCCATTACGGAAACAAAGCAATATCAGCCTTTGACGCTAATCATGTCTATGCTCGGAGGGGTGGGTGGCAGTGTGACCATGTTGAGTTATAGTTATTGGGCTTCCGAAAAAAGCTGGACCGCCAAAGAGGGTATTGCCAAAAGCAAAACAGACCTCCGCTTATCGTATATAATTACTGGAGTCTTCATCATCTGCTTAATGCTCATTACGTATAAAATGGATAAATCTGGTCAACTAAGATCAGGCACGGACCTTATCTTTGGCCTTGCCGCTGCTTTTGAAAATCTTTACGGTTCTGCCGGTAGTTTCTTACTGAAAACATGTTTCTGGGGCGTGGCGTTTTCCTCTTTATTGGCAGTATGGAGCGGAGTGCCATATCTTTTTGAGGACTTTTATAATGGTGTTTTACAAAAAGACCAGGAACCTTCTATTTCTTCAAAACCCTATCGCTATTTTCTCATTTTTCTGACAATAGTCCCCCTTGCCACAGCATTATTCCAAAATGCCATCAAAACAGTCATCAATTACACCCTAATATCTTCTTTCTTCGTTTTAGGTATTTCGTTGACACTTTTAGTGGTCAATAATAAAAAAGAATGGATGGGCGAATTCACCAACAAAACCGTAGAGAGAGTCATTCTATCTCTGGCACTTATCGTCTTTGGCGGTTTACTGATTTGGCAGGTGGTAGGGTAAAGCTAGAAGAGAAAAGTCCAATCCGCAGAATCAATTTTAATCCTCACTATTGCTAATTAATTCACCAACCATTTTTTGAAAAGCTAGAACTCTTGTGATGATGAGTTCAATAATAGCCTTTTACGAGGAATGCCAAACTTAATTTTAGTTAAGTCTATTAAATGTGAAGACGGACTTTAAATATTTAATCTAAAGAAGGCCTTAAAATCTTGATGTATGAATGGTAAATCTTTAATTCTCAAGTATCGGAGGCCAAACCCAATTCTATTTTTCGAATTTTTACCCCAACTTGGCTGGAGACCCAAGCCTACTGGTATACCGACACCAAGGTTTCTTTTCCATGCATAGAGATCACCTGTTGTGCTTACCTTTATGTTCGTTTGAAGCCCTGCCTCTGCATACAAATAACTCTTCAACCTTGGATTGGTAAATGCGTGCTGTAATAGAACAGCACCACTAATAAAACTAGCCGTCCTAGCAATTTCTGATATTGAATTCACTTCAAATCCAAACTCAAATTGACCGATAAGTCTTCGATTATTTTCTGTCCGGCCCAAAACTTGTCTAAAGTATTTTAAACCTCCCATATTATTGGGTGCATACTTTATATAACCCCCCAAATCATACATGGGATAATTAGAATTACCTATCCCTCCATAAACTAAAAGACCACCTCTTGTTTCCGCTTTTTCTATATAGTGACTGTAGGTAATTTCATTATCCACGCATTCATTATAGCTCAAAAACGCCTGTTTAAGAGACTTTATGTCATACTTAATTGCCTTAATTAGCTCATGCCTATTATTACACTCAGCAAAAAGCCTATTGAACTGTTGAATGTCTACTTGCTGCTCATATATCTTGTTACCTTTTTTTACAGCTTTTGGCTTGTCCAACTGTTCGACGAAACCGTCTTTAATTGAATAAAATGAATTGTCAACACTATATAATGAAAGCTTAGATTCTACAATTGCCAGAGCAAACAAACAAGATTTTTTGTCACCCGTATAAAGGCACAAACTTCTAAATAAGAGGTTTTCATACTTAAATCCATGAATGTAATTGGGTGAGATAAACCTTGGCTTGTCTCCCATTTTTTCACAAAACTCAATACCATCTGAAAGGTCGACAATCTTTTCATACTGGATGAAACCTTTCATAGAGTCCTCTGGAGATACATAGATCGTCGCCTCAATCATTTCTTGACCCAACACAGATGGACAAATTGAAATGGAAAGGATGACAGTTATGAAAAGTCTAAATTGAAAGTTGAGTGGATTACTACTTAAAATTTTCATTTTAAATAAGCGAGTATGTTAAAAATTTAATTCTGGAAAGGAAATAATATCATTGAATCAACAAAACTTGAATAAATACACCTTGCATCCCGTGCAGCCATTTATTTCAATTACTGCTTTAATTATCAATTCTTAATTCCCTCAACGTGTTAATGATAAGTCTTGAGACTAAATCATACTCTCTTAGAAATATTATCATGCATCTGAGTCAAGGTAGTCTTCAGATCGTATTTCCAGTCCCAGCCCGGATAATGTTCTTTAAACTTACTAAGGTCTGAAATATACCAGATATGATCACCTATTCTGTTGTCGTCAGAAAGGCTGTAATTCATTTTATTGCCTGTAATCTCTTCACAAAGAGCTATCCCTTCCATCATAGAGCAGTTAGAGAACCTTCCGCCACCAGCATTATATACTTCAGCCACTCTTGGAGCCTGATAGAAATGCCAGAACATATTCACCAGATCCCAGCTGTGGATATTATCACGAACCTGCTTTCCCTTATAACCAAAGATGGTGTAGTGGTTGCCCGTAATAGCACATTTCATAAGATAAGCAAGGAATCCATGAAGCTGTGCCCCAGAGTGATTAGGCCCTGTTAAACAACCTCCGCGGAACACTCCTGTTTTCATCCCGAAATAACGACCGTACTCCTGTACCAGCACATCAGCAGCTACTTTAGATGCTCCAAACAATGAGTGCTTGGTATGGTCAATACTCATTTCTTCGTCGATACCATTTTTGAAATACGCATGATCTTCAGCGATCTCCCAACGTGTTTCTTTCTCTTCCAATGGAAGGAAGTTCGGGTTATCGCCGTAAACCTTATTGGTAGAAGTGAAAATAAATACAGCTTCAGGACAATGCTGGCGTGTCATTTCTAACATCACCAACGTACCATTTGCATTCACCGTAAAATCCATGAAAGGCTCACGTGCTGCCCAGTCATGAGAAGGCTGTGCTGCAGTATGTATGATCAGCTTGATGTCATTGCCGTACTCTGCAAAAATCTTCCCGATTTCCTCTTCAGAACGTATATCTGCCTGATAGTGCTTATAATTTGAGAACTGATCTTCAATTCTCTTTTTGTTCCATTCGGTAGAGGCTTCATCTCCGAAAAAATAAGCTCTTAGGTTGTTATCGATACCGATAACCAAGTCAAACTTATCAGACATAAAAGCTACAGATTCTGATCCAATTAAACCAGCTGAGCCAGTTACTACGGCTATATTCATTTTGTTGTAAAGTTTTTAAGCAAAAAAGCGAACAGCCCCGAAGAACCGCTCGCGTTTTTATTCTAATATTATCAAACCAGGATTATTGTCCATAAAGCTTTTCCTTGATGGCCGTTGGTCTGGCAGCATCTTCAGGTGAAGCTTCATATTGCTGTTGTAGCTGACGAGCAGGAGCGTCCGGGCCATCGCCATAAACTCTTTCATTGCCCTCATTAACGTCTTTCTGCTCTATGGTATTGTTTTTCTGATAGTCGCAAGAGCTTAATGCTACTACTCCAGCCATCAAGAATAAAAATCCTAATTTTTTCATTCGTATCTCTGTAATAATAAATTTGCACAAATTTAAGATTGAGGCCTTGAACAGCCAAAATTTATTGGACTTAATCTTTAATCCAAGGTGAAAGTCAATCACCTACATACCAAATTAAGACTTCTGACATAGAACAGCCGATGCTTAACATCGGGCATCAGACACCAAAAAAGACATGAAATACGACGTAATCGTAATAGGCGGAGGAATTGTAGGACTGGCCACTGCTTTGAAAATAAAACAACAAAAACCGCAGACCCGTCTCTTGGTTTTAGAAAAAGAAGACGGCCCTGCCAAACACCAAACGGGGAATAACTCTGGTGTTATTCACTCAGGCTTGTATTATAAACCAGGAAGCCTGAAGGCCAAAAACTGTATTGACGGCTACCATCAATTGATCGACTTCTGTAATAAAGAAGACATCAAATACGAGTTATGTGGTAAAATCGTGGTAGCTACCCGTGAAGAACAATTGCCCATTCTTGAAACTCTTTTTACGCGAGGTAATGAGAATGGTCTGACCAATCTGGAATATCTGAATCAGGAACAAATGCGTGAAATAGAGCCGCATGTAGCAGGAATCAAAGGCATTAAAGTTCCACAGACAGGAATTATAGATTATAATGCAGTTAGTGAGAAATATGCCGAAAAAGTACAGGAGCTTGACGGTGAAATAAGATACGGAGAGCGAGTTTATTCTATTTCAGAATTAGACGGAAACTCAACAGTGGTAACCACCAAAGGAAGTTACGAGACCTCGCTGGTGGTGAATTGCGGGGGCTTATACTCTGATAAAGTAGCTCAAATGACAGAGGATGATAAAATTAACCTCAAAATAGTCCCTTTCAGAGGAGAATATTATGAGCTAAAACCAGAGAAACAGTATCTGGTTAAGCATTTGATTTACCCAGTCCCTGATCCAAACTTCCCGTTTTTAGGGGTTCATTTTACCAGAATGGTGAATGGCGGAGTAGAAGCCGGGCCTAACGCCGTATTGGCTTTTAGAAGAGAGGGATACAAGAAAACAGATTTTAAATTCTCTGAACTTAAGGAGACCTTAATGTGGCCTGGTTTTCAGAAAGTTGCTAAAAAATACTGGAGAACAGGAATGGGTGAGTATTACAGATCATTTTCAAAAGCCGCTTTTACCAAGGCTTTGCAAGAGCTCATACCAGAAATACAGGCGGATGATCTGATTCCAGGAGGTGCCGGTGTAAGAGCCCAGGCTTGTGACTATTCAGGTGGGTTATTAGATGATTTTGCGATAATTGAGAACAAACAAGCCATTAATGTCTGTAATGCTCCGTCACCAGCAGCTACCAGCTCACTTTCTATAGGTCAAACCGTGAGTGAAATGGTTTTAAAAAGACTTGTTTAGATTTTCTAATATCTAGCATTAAACACCATTAAGTCATCAAAATCTAAAGAACTAAACAAAGATGGATATTGATGGGCTAAGCCCTATCAATTCCCTAAATTGCCAAAGAATTAAAGTATTACTCTACTAAGTTGGTAGAGTAATAGCAAACCACTTAATTTGCAGCTTCATTTAGAGCAGTATGCAGGCTAACCAGCTTATTTTCTTAAGTCTTCTAAGCTACCTTTTGGGTTTTGTGGTCATTATTTTGCTCCGCAAAAAAGAAAACAAGCAACTGCTCAATGGCTTTTCGATATTCTTGAATGTCGTTGGCTTTCTACTAGCTGCCCTACTTTTTACAGGATTTCAGGAAGGTCAAACCTTTCATTACACCTGGTTTAACTTGGGTGAGAATCAATTCCGGATTAGCCTTCTGGTAAATCAACTTACCGTATTGATGTTTATTCTGGTTCAGTTCATCAGTCTTTTGGTTCAGATATTTTCTACCAAATACATGAAAGGCGATGCCAGAATCGGGAATTATTACAGCTACCTGAACCTCTTTATTTTCTCCATGCTGGGCTTGGTGGTTTCTGGAAACCTGCTCCTGTTATTTATCTTCTGGGAACTGGTAGGCTTTTGCTCATACCTGCTTATTGGTTTTTGGTTTGAGAAAAAAACAGCCACAGACGCTTCTTTGAAAGCTTTCCTGATGAATCGTGTTGGAGATGCAGGCTTTCTTATTGGGATAGGGCTTACCTATTTTCTTTATCAATCGTTAGACCTCAGTGATTTGTCAACACTCTTCAATGACAATAATAGTTTATCTACCATAGCAGTACTGGCCCTATTTGGAGGCTGTATGGGAAAATCTGCACAATTACCCTTACAGGTATGGCTACCCGATGCCATGGCCGGCCCTACACCTGCCTCTGCATTGATCCATGCAGCTACTATGGTGGCGGCAGGCATTTTCCTTCTGGCCAGAATTGACTTTATGATCACGCCTACTGCAGGAATTATAATTGCCGGTATTGGAGCTTTAACGGCCTTGATGGCTGCATATTCTGCTATTTATCAGTTTGACATCAAAAAGGTATTGGCCTTTTCTACAGTATCTCAGCTTGGACTAATGGTGATGGCCATGGGAGCAGGAGCGACCAATGCGGCTCTGTTCCACTTATTGACCCACGCATTTTTCAAAGCCGGCCTTTTCCTTATCGCTGGTGCCGTTATTGACCACCTTCATCATAAACAAGATATGCGTGAGATGGGTGGCTTGCTTCGCAAAAAACCTATTTTAGCTCTCTCCTACCTCATTTGTGGCGGTGCATTAGCCGGACTGCCTTTAACAGCAGGCTTCCTTTCCAAAGACGCCGTGATCCTCTCTAGTTTTAATTGGGCTGCTGACAAAGATCAACCCCTATTTTTCCTTATTCCTTTAATGGGAATTATCGCATCAGTAATGACTGCGTTTTACGTTAGTAGACAATTCACTTTGGTTTTTTTACAGAAGCAAGACGGAGGCAAAGAATGGTCAAAACCTACAGTTTACGAGTGGGCAATTCTCCCATTGGTCTTGCTTTCTACCTGGGCTGCTCATTCTTTGAATCCGCTGGATTTTGAACATAGTTACTTTTCTAAGGCTTTACCTATAGCCCATCAGGCCAATCATTGGGTAGCATATGCCCTATTAGCCTTTGCCATTTTAGCTATTTATTTGGCTTGGCAAAAATTCAGGAATTTTGAGACGAAGGCGTTGGGCAAAAGTTTTGACCTCGGTCAAAATCATTTTGGAATAGATGATTTTTATGTCAAAAAACTGGCTCCGTTTATCGTAGGGAATCATACCATCCGCGGTCATGAAACAGATGGTTTGGCAGATATGGTAAATAGTTTTGACAAAGCTGTGGTAGAAGGTGTATCTGTCAACATAGAAAAGAGCAATAAAAACCTGGCCAAAGGGCTCCATTATTTTGACAATGGGATTGTCGACGGCTCAGTAAAAATGTTGGTTCAGTCCGTCATAAAACTGGGAAAAACAGGCTCCTTTATGGACACCAAGTTGGTGGATGGAGTGATTCGGTTTATATCAGAGTTTGTGAGCAATATAGGAGCACAAGTTCGGAAAATACAAAGTGGTCAAATACAGTCATATTTAATGGCATTGATCGTCATCTTAATCGCATTATTGATATTTTTGGCTAGCATATGACACAGTACCTGCTATCAATACTCATATTTTTGCCACTACTGGCAGGTTTGGTAACGGTTTCTTTACCCAAGAAACTAGAGCCAAATTCTAAGTATCTGGCCCTGGTGGTTTCTGTAGTCAATCTTCTCATTACCCTTTTTCTCTACCGAAGTTTTGATGGCCAGATTGATGGCTATCAGTTTGTAGAACAAAAGCCTTGGATTAATCTTGATTTAGGAGAATTCGGGAGTTTCAATATTCAATACTTATTGGGTGTAGATGGCATAAGTTTGCCCATGGTTCTGCTGGCTGGTATTGTCATGCTGGCAGGTGTCATTTCCTCTTTCACCATAGAGAAAAGACCGAAGGCTTTTTATGCTTTCTTCCTTCTACTTACGAGCTCTATTTTTGGCTGCTTTGTGGCATTAGACTTTTTCTTATTCTTCCTGTTCTTTGAATTCATGCTACTTCCCATGTATTTCCTGATAGGAATCTGGGGCGGAGAAAGAAGAGAATACGCAGCCATGAAGTTCATTATTTACACTTTGGTGGGCTCGGTATTTATTCTGGTAGTGATGTTAGCGATGGGCCTATCGGTCAATACAGCTACTGAAGGAGAAATTGCTCGTTTTACTTTCGATTTCAGATCATTAGCAGACTCTTCAAAATACATTAAAGGGTCGGTACTAGACGTTGCATCCGGCATCGAATGGCTCGGCACGCCGGTTAGAACTATCCTCTTTTTGTTATTGCTGATCGGTTTTGGTATTAAGCTCCCTGCAGTACCTTTTCACACTTGGCTGCCAGATGCTCACGTGGAGGCACCTACCTCTATTTCTGTGGTACTTGCAGGTATATTATTGAAAGTTGGCGGTTATGGTTTCATGCGAATCGGCATTGGATTTTTCCCAGCTGAAGCTATCGATTTTGCCCCATGGATTGCCGGGCTCGGGGTCTTATCTATTATTTATGGTGCCTTTAATGCCATTGCTCAGGATGATCTGAAAAAATTGATTGCCTACTCGTCTGTTTCGCATATGGGTTTTGTCTTGCTTGGTTTGGCCTCATTTAATAATGAAGGGTTTAATGGTGCCATATATCAGATGTTTAGTCATGGTATCCTCTCTTCTATGCTCTTTTTGGTAGTTGGAGTCATATATGACCGTACCCATAATCGATTGATACAGAACTACCGAGGACTAGCTGGCAAAATGCCGGTTTTCACTGGGGCAGTTATCATAGCCTTTTTCGGTTCTTTAGGTCTACCCGGAATTTCTGGTTTCATTGGAGAGTTCTTCTCTCTTTTAGGAGGTTTTAGCAGTCCTTACTTATCAAAATGGTTTCCGAGTTTAGCTGTGTTAGGTATCATACTTTCTGCAGTTTATTTGCTCTGGGCTATGCAGAGAATGTTCTTTGGCAATTTCTGGGTCAACAGAGATTTGGCAGAAGAAATGAATGATCTTACACTAAGAGAGTTTGTATTGCTTTATTCTTTAGGAGTCCTAGCCATAGTTTACGGGGTTTGGCCTGCCCTTCTCCTGGATGTTACCAATAATAGCATCGACTATTTCCTTCAAACGATCATCAAGTAAAAATGAAGGAACAGTTACAACACATTCTGGAAAGCGGTGCTGTTTTAAGAACAGAGATTATCATAGTTTTCGGTATTCTGTTACTGACTACCCTGACCTCATTTTTAAAGAAAACAGATCGCAATAAGCATTACATGCATGTGGTTTCTCTTGTCATAGTTTTGGCAGCTGTTGTTTCCTATGTAAACTCCGGACCAACAGAAAACGAACTATTCTATAATCTGCTTCATTATGATGCATTCAGTCATTTCGGCAAAGGACTTGTTCTAATATCAGGGAGTATCATTCTCCTCCACATGCTGGTCATGAAAGTCGTCCTTGATGCCGAGTACTTTATTCTTATTCTCGGGATCATTTTTGGACTATCCTTTCTTTTGATGTCCTCGCATTTGCTGAGCATGTTTATAGCCATGGAAGTGGTTTCTCTATGCTCGTACATGCTAGTAGCCATGAAAAAGGAGGCATATAATCTGGAGGCGGGAATCAAGTACCTGATTTTTGGGGCTACCTCAACAGCAGTCATGCTCTATGGAGCATCTTTTCTTTATGGTATTTCTGGCAGCTTAAGTTTTCAGGGTATTCAGGAAGGTTTAACCAACTTCAACGGCTCTCCTACTTTACTACAAGTGGCAATGATCCTAACGCAGGCTGGCCCGCTGTTTAAGCTTGCTGCTGCTCCGTTTCATATCTGGGCCCCTGACGTTTATGAGGCCACACCTACTCCAATTATCTCGTTTTTGGCCACAGCACCTAAAGTAGGCGGCTTATATATGGTTTTTCGTATTCTTGAAGTAATTCCAGTAGATCATACTATCATACTTTCTGCAATCATCCTACTCAGTATACTTATCGGGAACTTTGCAGCCTTAACCCAAAAGAACTCCAAACGAATGATGGGCTACTCGGGCATTGCTCAGTCAGGCTTTCTACTTGTTGGTTTTCTCGGACTTCAGATGACGGGTCTTCGGGCATCTGGATTTTATATGGCTGTCTATATCTTCATGACCACAGGAGCATTTTTGCTACTTGACATGATCAATTCCCAGGTAAAAAGTTTTGCATTTGAAAAAATGGCTGGCCTGAGTCAAAAGTTTGTATTCTTTGGAATTGTTGGCCTGATCTTCATGGTAGGCTTAACGGGTCTTCCCCCTACAGCAGGCTTTACCTCAAAATTCCTGGTGTTTACCAATGTTTGGGAGCAATACAGTAATGGAGGACATAAAATACTCCTTTGGGTATTATTATTTGGCCTTGTGAATACTGCCGTATCTATTTACTACTATTTCAAAATCCCGTATTTCATGTTCATGAAATCGCCTGGTGAAAATGTCAGTGAGATCAAACTGAATTTTATGCAATTGGGTCTTTTGACCATACTGGCCTTTGCGGTTTTAGCCTTTTTCTTTGCTCCGCAATGGATACAGGGATTCTTATTCTAGGTTTTCTTTGGCTATATATTTAAAAAAGGAGGCATCCTCCGGAGCCAGGAATTGCTCAATAGGCCACCCATTTTCAACAGCGGCCTGAGGCATAGGCAGAACTTCTTCTTTTTTCAAAGGGTCAAAACCAAACAATCCTTTAGTTTCACTTATTCCTGTTATCCAATAAGTAATGGAGTCAAGAGAACTAATAAAGATCAAACCTCCAACCAGAATTTTGGCATATTTCAGTTTGGCAACGTTCAACATTCGTATTACAAAAACCCACAAGAGAAATAATGAAGGCATGGAGACACGCTGTACCCAATCGTTATATTTCCCTAGCTTATATAATGGTATGAAGGCCAATAGAATAAGCATTAAAAAGAACCACTTTTTATTCTTCTGAAAGAAATCACTCTGACGTGTATAGACATAGATAATAACACCCCAGATCATCACCTCAAAAAATATGAACCACAAATAGTTAAACATGTGCTCTACTCCCTGCATTCCCGAAGCCACATTTCTAAAAAAATGCCCTTGATCAAGATCACTTACACCAACCGAAGTCACAAACCAGGCCAGTAAAGCCATTGGTATTACCAATAAAATATTTTCCCATTTGAAGTACCCTTGAAAACGATCACTCAGCAACTTCAAAACAAAATATGGAAGCAAGCCAACTAATATGAATGGAGACCAGAATACTAGCGTGAATAAATATACGGGAGACCACTTTAAATCCTCTTTTTTGATTAAATCATAGAAAAAAATACCAGAAGCCAACCAGCCTGGAAACGTATGAGGTGCAGACCAAAAAAGAAGATTACTATTGCCGTGATATAATAGGTAATCTGAAGACTGAAGGGAATTCCACCAATAAAATTGAGGTATACTATCAGCAAAATTAAACCCATTTTGAAAAAGGTAACCGGCAATATCAAAACCACCGATAAAAATAAAAATGAGAGCAGTCCAAACCGTCTTTTGATTGGTCAAAACCAAATGCCATATTAAAACCAAACTAATACCTATAAAGCCATAGGCAAAAACAAAGATTTGAACTGCATTATACCCAGCCCAGCCCATAAGCACAGGAGCTGTAATAAAATAGCCGAGATAGGCAGATAGATAGTATTTCTGCCCATTAAATTCATAAAGGACAGGCTTAGCATTTTCTGCGATATCTTTTGCAAGAGCATAAAGCTTGTAATGATCATGAACTTTAACTCCGAATCCACCCACTCCTGAATATGACAACCAAACTAAACCAACAAAAAGCACTAGCAACAGGTGGGTTATCTCAAAAGATTCAGTTTCTTCTTTAGGAAGCTGAGCGGCATACCGATAGAACACCACAGCAAATAAAGCGATCATAGATACTCCGATAAACACCTTAACCCAGGTCAAAAAGAAGAGAATAACAGGTAAAGCCAGGTAACCCAGTGTGGCCAGTTTGAGATGCTTAATCTTCAGGTTAAACATAAAGGAGGCTATTTGGTTTTAGCTAAGTATTTAAAGAAGAATGTTTCTTCAGAAGCCACAAACTGCGTGATAGGATAACTCACACAAATCTCAGGGAGTGTTTGTACTTGCCCTTCCACCGGAGGTTTAAATGTTGGCACAAAACCCGAGCTTCTGGCAGAGCCTACAATATCCATCAAAGCCCCCATGCTTCCCAGGGCTAAAATGACGTAGAACGCCGGCTTCCATCTGGGTTTAAGATCAAGAAAAGTCTTGAAAGCAAAGAATGCTAATATCAACAGATAAGGAACGGAGACTCTATTGCACCAATCGTTCCATAGACCGAAACGATAAAGTGGAATTAAAATTAAAGCTCCCAGACTCAGATATATGAATTGTTTTGAGGCGACAGACCAATTTTTTCTCTTCGCATAGAAAAGAAGTACAAACCACAATAAAACCTCCATCAAAAGGAAATAGAAGTAAACGACTACTTGATGCAAGAGGCTATATCCGGCTTCAGATTGAGGTTGAAAAATGAAATTTTTAACTAACTCTTCAGAGTCAATTGCGAGGAGAAAGCTTGCATTTACCAGAAATAAAATTGGTGCTATTATCAAGTTGGTCACAGACCACATACCCCTAAATCGGGTTGATAATACTACCAAGGCAAATACAGGAAATAAACCCGCCAAGATCATTGGTGACCACATAGCCAAAAGAGATAATGCATACGGCAGGTATCCAGTGCTCTTTTCTACAAGGGCGGCGTTTAGACATAAACCTACTCCGATCAAGGCAGGCAAAAAGTGCTGTGGCGTCCAATATAACATGTCTGTTACACCCATGAAGTTGAGCGGTATAACATCAAATGAATTCATCCAAAAGACATAACCATGCTCCTTAACCCTAGTGAGAATTTCGGTAAAAGCACCACCTCCAAATTTGATGAAGAATGAAAAGAGGCTAATACCTCCAAACAGTATGAGAAAAGGCACCAACTTCCAGTTGTACTGCTTAAGGGCTCTTCCGAACCAGAAAACTCCAAATACAAGTCCCAGATAGGTATAAATAAATAGAACCAACTGTGCATACTTATACCCTAAAATTCCTCCGGTGGCTGGCCCAACAATATAGAACGACAAATAATGACTCAAATACATGGTTTCGCCGTCCACATTATAGCTAATAGGCCATGAAAGATTACTTAGTTCTTTGGCTAGTGTATTGTTTTTAACGTGATCATGGAACTGATAACCAAAACCACCAACTCCGGAAAACATGAGCCAAAAGAGCAATATCAAACCACCCACGAAAATAAACCTTCGACTAACCACTTCTACCTCTGTAAGGTCTTGTTTTCTGACAAAAAAGTAGAAAGACAAAAACAATAAAAGAAGACAAAGCCCGGCATAGACTGGCTTTAACCAACCCAAATAAAACGGAATCAACGGAAAAGCCAGGTATAGAATAGTAAGAATGCGAACGTACGCGATCTTGAATCTCATAATCGATTTTTACAGTTTCAAAAGTAAGAAACCTAGGAATAAACGACGTTTAAATCTCAAAATATATAGGGTTTCCTTACTTTTGCTTTGACCAAAAAGACCAGTATGCCGAAGTCCTTAGTGATCATTGTGCCATGTTATAATGAAGAGGCCATTTTTGAGAGTTCGTCTGGAACTTTGCTTCGATACCTAGATGGCCTCATTGCCGGAAATAAAGTAAACTCTGACAGCAGACTTTGTTTTGTAGACGATGGCAGTAAAGATATAACCTGGGAATTGATTCAAAATTGCGTCGCAAAAAATGAAAGGGCCAATGGTCTGAAGCTATCCAAAAACTTTGGTCATCAGTCAGCTGTTTTAGCCGGAATGCTGGAGAATAAAGATCGTTTCGATGCATTTATCACAATAGACGCCGACCTTCAGGACGATATAGAGGCTATTGAAAAAATGGTAGATGCTCATGCGAACGGGGCAAAAGTAGTCTATGGTGTACGTAACGACAGAACTACTGACACATTCTTCAAAAGATCTACTGCTGAAGGTTTCTATACCCTAATGCTCAAGATGGGCGTCCCGGTAGTTTATAACCATGCAGATTTCAGGCTCATGGATAAAATGATCATCAAGGAACTGGAAAACTACAAAGAGTCAAATCTGTTTATAAGAGGTATCATCCCGACCATAGGCTTTAAATCTGAGAAGGTTTATTACAAAAGAAAGGAACGAGAAGCTGGAGAAAGTAAATATCCTCTGAGAAAAATGCTTGCTTTTGCCTGGAACGGCATTACCTCATTCTCAACTACTCCCATGAAGCTAGTATTATGGTTTGGTGTCTTGAACTTTATCATAGCTCTCTTTATCACAGCATATGTTATCATTAGTAAGTTTGCCGGTACCACAGTATCTGGCTGGACCTCCACCCTACTCCCAATGGCCTACTTTAGTGGAAGCAATATGATAGCCATTGGTCTTATAGGTGAATACATCGGTAAGATCTATGAAGAAATAAAGGCCAGACCCAGGTACATTATTGAAAAAGATTTGCACCAGTAGAACCATACGGTGATTAAATCTCGTTACTAGGTCATTGTCAGGAAAGCTTCGCAATTAATTCATGAAAAATTTGCGGTGGGCTTACAGAATACTGAAATTTGTCTTTTAAAATCTTAAACGAGCTTTTAGGCTCAATTCTAAGGATTTTTATATGAGTGACGCTATAAAACATGAATGTGGCATTGCCCTCATTCGTCTCCGTAAGCCGTTAGATTATTACATCAAAAAATACGGCACCCCTCTCTACCCCATCAATAAAATGTACGTTTTAATGGAAAAGCAGTCTAACCGTGGACAAGACGGTGCCGGACTAGCCAACGTTAAAATAGATGTTCCAGCGGGTAGTAGATACATTTCCCGATACAGATCGGTAGAAAACAGACCTATTGTTGACATCTTCAGCAGGGTCAATGAAAAGTACAGATCTGTACTTAAAAATCAACCAGACAAGTTTAAGGATGCTGAATGGCTTCAAAAAAACCTTGCCTTTACTGGTGAAGTTTGGCTTGGGCACCTTAGATACGGAACACACGGCAAAAATGAAATTGAAAACTGTCACCCGATGCTGCGTCAGAGCAATTGGCGAAGCCGAAATCTGGTATGTGCAGGTAACTTTAATATGACCAATGCAGACGAGCTTTTCAGAAAGCTTGTGACACTTGGTCAGCATCCAAAAGATCAGGGAGATACCGTAACCGTTATGGAGAAAATCGGTCACTTCCTGGATGAAGAAAATCAACGCGTTTTTGAGCGATTCAAAGGCATCTATGATAATCCTGCCTTGTCAGATATCATTGAAGATAATATGGATTTGCAGCGTGTTCTACACAGAGCATGTCGTGATTTTGATGGCGGATACGCCTTAGCTGGTATCACTGGATATGGTTCTTCTTTTGTGGTTAGAGACCCAGCGGGTATCAGGCCTGCCTATTATTGGGCTGATGACGAGGTGGTAGTTGTAGCTTCTGAGCGTCCTCCGCTAAAAGCCGCTTTCGGTGCTAAATTTGATGATATCAAAGAGCTTTCTCCAGGAAATGCGGTCATCATTGACAAGTACGGCGAGTTTGGCGAGTTTAATATCATTGAGGCTACTGAGCGTAAGGCCTGTAGTTTTGAAAGAATATATTTTTCCAGAGGAGCAGATGATGAAATTTATCAGGAAAGAAAAAACCTTGGTAAACTACTGGTTCCTCAAATCCTCAAAGAAATTGACCACGATCTTGAAAACACGGTCTTCTCTTACATCCCAAATACAGCAGAAGCTTCTTTCTACGGACTCATGGAGGGTATGGAAAACTACCTAACCCAGTGGAGAATAGATCAAATGAAAGGTGGTAATGTGAGCGACGAACGCATGGAAAAAATCATGAAGTTCAGACCTCGATATGAGAAACTTGTCTCTAAAGATGTAAAACTAAGAACCTTCATTACCAACGATAATGATCGTGGTGAAATGGTGGCTCAGGTTTATGAAATGACACAAGGTGTGGTGAGAAGAGGTAAAGATACCATCGTGGTTATCGATGACTCTATCGTGAGAGGTACTACCCTTGAGAAATCTATCCTCAAGTTATTAGACAAACTTGGTCCTAAGAAGATTGTAATTGTTTCCTCTGCACCGCAAATCAGATACCCGGACTGTTATGGTATTGACATGTCAAAGGTAAAAGAGTTTGCAGCTTACAGAGCCATGCTAGCATTGCTGAATGAAAAAGGCCTCGATTATATGAAAGAAGAGGTATATCAGGAGACGCTCAGAGCTTTTGCAAATAAGAAATCTCACAAGAGTAATTATGTACAGAAGCTGTACAATACTTTTGATTATGAGGAAGTATCAAGAAAAATTGCAGAGATACTAAAACCTGAGAACCTGAAGGCAGAATTGGCCGTCATATACCAAACAGTAGAAAACTTGAACAAGGCTTGTCCGAAGAACCTTGGTGATTGGTACTTCACAGGTAACTACCCTACAAGAGGTGGCAACAGAGTGGTGAATAAAGCATTCATAAACTTCATGGAAGGCCGTGAAGTTAGAGCTTATTAACCTCTTGTTTTCTTTGTATTGGTAGAATAAACATTGGCTGTAATTTCAGTTAGGCCAATGAGTTTTAGACAATCGTGAATTGTGAGATGTTCAGAATTTACTTTGGTCTTATCCTTATTTTTGTCTGTAGAGTTCATCTTTTTCATCGTTTGCTAATGTTTGATAAAATTATGTATTCTTTAAGCTTGGGTGAAGAATTTATTAACTAATTTATTCTTCGGTGCATTTACCAAAAGAAGTGATATTTAAAATGAGAAAAATTCTAAACCTGCTCTTATTTACTACCCTAAGTTTCAATATTCATGCCCAAAACCTGGATAAAGAATCTCTTTTATTGATCGGTAAAGCGGAAGAAAAAATGGGTCAAAAAATCAACTATGACCTTACAAGACATATCAGCTGGGACTTCTTTGGTGTAAGAACCTTAACCTGGGACAAATACACCGGAGATGTGAGAATTGACATAAAAGGCAAGCCGGAGGTTTACCTGATCAATGCTAACACGAAGGAGGGAAAGATTTTTAAACAAGGCCAAGAGGTTACTCATGCAGACTCAGTGAGCAAGTATCTACAACGGGCCTATGAAATCTGGATAAATGATTCTTATTGGCTTGTCATGCCGTTTAAACTTCAGGATGAAGGCGTAACGGCCAAATACCTGGGGAAGATGAAAACTTCAGATGATAGAGACGCTAAGGCTATTCAACTGACCTTTGAAAATACCGGTGTTACTCCCGACAATAAATATCATATCTACTTTGATAATGAAACCGGTCTTGTGTCTCAATGGGACTTCTACAGAAGCTTTGAGGACGAAGAACCGCTATTTTCTATGCCTTGGCAGAACTATATTAAATATGGCAAGGTTTATTTTTCAGGCGATAGAGGCGAACGTAAACTAGACAACATTAAGGTGTTTAGAAAGTTACCTGAAAGCGTCTACTCAAGTTTTGAAAAACCGTTTTTCCTGAAATAAATGATTCAGTTTAAAAAAGGAGTTCTCTTAGTTAATCTTGGAACCCCTGACAGTCCAGAAACCCCGGACGTACGAAAATACTTAAGAGAGTTTTTAATGGATGGCAGGGTAATCGATTACCCTCTCGTTCCAAGATGGATGTTGGTCAACTTGATTATTGCTCCTTTCAGAGCACCCAAAAGTGCAGCCACTTACAAAGAACTATGGACAGAAGAAGGCTCTCCTCTCAAAGTTTATGGTGAAAGCAATGAAAAAGAGCTTCAGAAAGTTGTAGGGGAAGACTACATTGTCAAATTGGCAATGCGTTATCAAAGTCCATCAATAGAATCTAAGCTAAATGAACTTAAAGAAGCGGGGGTTTCTCAAATAACTGTTATCCCGTTTTTCCCTCAATATGCTTCAGCCACCACAGGTTCTGTTTACGAGGAGGTTAATCGTGTAGTTAACGGCTGGCAGACCATTCCTGAAATCAAGATGGTAAATAACTATTATTCTCATCCTCTGTTTATCAAAGGTTTTGTGGACAATGGCAAAAAGTATCTGGAGAAAGAAGAATATGATCATGTAATCTTCTCTTATCATGGTATTCCTGCCAGACAAATCAAAAAAGGAGATTATACCCAAAAGAACTGTCAGCTTGGTAAGTGCTGCTCTTCCATAAGAAAAGAAAACCAATTCTGTTACCGGGCTCAGTGTTTTGAAACCACCCGACTATTGGTCAAAGAACTCGGAATTCCTGAAGGAAAATATACGACATGCTTTCAGTCAAGACTTGGACGCGAAGAGTGGATTCAGCCATATACGGAGCAAACAATCAAAGACCTTGCAGCCAAAGGAGTGAAGAGCGTACTAGCCTTTTCACCAGCCTTTGTGGCAGACTGCCTTGAAACCACCATTGAAGTAGGTGATGAATATAAAGAACTTTTTGAGGAAAATGGCGGTGAAAGATGGCAATTGGTTGAAAGTCTAAACGACTCTAAAAACTGGCTGGACCTTTTGGAAGACCTTACAGTTAAAGCCTAAGGTTTTTCTCTGCTATATGTGACCTGAAGGCCATGGTCTAATTCTTTTTTGACCACCTTCATTTGTACCTTATCTGTTTCATTGATCTCCCAATGAAAAAGCGAGTCTACTTCAGGGTGCCCATATCTGATGGTTAGAAATTGACTTATTCCACTGGCCATTTCAGCAGTCAAGCTGTCAGTATTTAAGTATATATCTACTAAAACCTCATTTAATTCGCCTTCCAAATGACTGTAGTAGATATCAACTATTTCATCGTTATCGGTCTCAAAAGTATACGCATACTCATCATCAGTTTCTTCAAACTGTTCTAAATCTTCCTTCTCTTTGATGATGTGAAATTCTTCACCAAGCTCAAAACCTCGGAAAGTGCCCTCATTCCCAAAAATGTGATTAATCAAATTCACTGCGTAAGGAGAAACCTCTTGTTGCTTGTTAAATAAATCACTTTCAGAATCATCTGAAAGAGGGTTGCAAGAGGCAGCCAAAAACAAACATGATATAGAGAAAGCAGTGATTTTGAGAGAGTGCATTGGGTTATAGATATCTCTGTACCCCGAAATATACTCGATTAAACCCAGACTGATTCACAGAATAATTAATATTAAATACGGTATCATAAAAAGTGCTGATATCAAGCCCGATACCATAGCCGTACAAGAGCTTATTTGAAAGGCTACTCTTACTAAATTCAGGGAAATAGTTTTTGATATATCCTGTATCAAAAAACGCTCTACTATAGATTCCAACAGGCACTGAGTTGAACTGTTTAAACTTCAAAAAACGGCTAATGTTGAAAGTTTTCTTCAAAAGCTGGTATTTGAGGTCTGTCTGAACCAACCCGAAATGCTGTCCATCTATCACGTTCAGTTCATAGCCTCTTACTAAGGTATTTCTATATCCCAGCCCCAGAAGAAAAGGATAAAGCTGTTTTTGAGGCATAGAAAACTGCCCTCGCACTTTTAGGCTTCCATAAAACTTTCTACTTAATGGATAGAACCCTAAATACTCAGCCCCGACCCTTAGGTGGTTTGTTCCTTCAGCAAAACCTGAGCTAAACGCCGTTAAACTGGCTTTAAGGACATGCCCGTCAAGAGGATAAAGCACATTATCTTTTTTATCAAATCGGTAATCATACTTGAAAGTAGCGTAACCTAACTCCGTACCGGCATTCCTAAAATAATTCGGATTTACCCGGGCTGCAGTATCGCTTATACTCATTTTGGTGTACCCGAGATAAATCGTATGAAAATGATAGAGTGCATTCCGTAGATTATATTCTAAGAACGCTCCCCTTCGGGTTCTACTTCTTTCTTCTGTTTCCAGAAAATCAAGTTTATCCTCCCAGGTTCTTACAGCAAAACTCCTTTGAGTAGAAAAGAAGACACCTCCGCTAATACCCATTCGCTGTCGC
Organism: Jiulongibacter sp. NS-SX5; assembly: GCF_052828545.1. Next base: position 3,595,265 of record NZ_CM128248.1, on the reverse strand, counting down.
CGATCAATATATGGTCTACTGTACGAAAGCTCAAAGTATGGTATAAAGCCACCATAAGTCTTCAGCTTTAATATATCCGCATTCCCTGTAAGATTTGAATGTGAAACCTGAACTCCATAAATCACTCTTTTTAGGTCTCTGTTTCGGTTATACCACCATTCGTTAAAACTTCTATCGGCCAGGTAAAGGATAGGCAGGGGCAAAAGATAGAGACGTTCCTTCATTTGAAAGGTGATAAAAGCACTATCTGCCTTTGTTTCCATTTCTGCATCTACTGTCACAAAAAGGTTAGTATTGAAGACATTTCTTCTGGACCTTTCCAGTTCCCTTACCAATTCTGCCTGTGGGCGGCGTTCTCCAAGCTCAAAACTCAATTCCCGAAAGATGATAGAAGAGTTTGTTTTATCATTTCCCTTCAGCTCTATAGAGGCGATATACAGCGTATCCCCTTCGGTCGACTGACCCAATAGATCTATTGTAAGACCAAAGACCAATAAAAGAAGCATAAAGGGGGAATGCCCTTTCATATAAAATGAGGTTTCACCCGCAATTTAACCCTTATAAGAATCAATCTTAATCCTCTTCCTTGATATTTTTGACTGAACCCAGCTGAACCAGCTCACATTCTATTCTAATATCCCTGACTTCGCTCTCTTTTGATTTAATCTGATCAAATAGAACCTCGGCCGCCTTACGACCTATTTTGGCTGGTGAGTGATAGAAATGCGTAAGCTGCGGATATACGATAAAAGGAAGAGTACCATCTGAGATAGATACTACTGAAAGCTCATCTGGTACCTTAATTCCACTTTTTTGCAGATAATAATAGACTCTCATAACCAGCTCATCTGACATGACGTATAATGCAGTAGCCTCTGGATAGTCTTTGAGTGCCGCTTCGAGCTGTAATTCCAACTCATCCAGTTTACTAACAAAGGTGGCTTTACCTTTAATCTCCCCGTCGTATTCCTCAAGACTTTCCTTAAAACCTTTATATCTGGCCTTAGTAATGGTCAGCTCCTCTGAAGAAAAAACACCAATAACATCTTTGTGACCCATTTTTTTGAGATATCTCAAAGCTTTTTCACTGATCACATCGCCTTCAATGCTCACATGACTAATACGGTCATTTGGCCAAACTCTATCCAAAAGAACAATTGGAGCTCCTTCAGAGGAAAGCTCCATCAAATCTTTTTTATGGTCAAAACCAGTACCAATAGAAAGTAAGATACCGTCTACAGAAATTTGATTACAATATTCAATGATATCCAACTCTTTCTCGTAAGAATCGTCAGACTGAAAAACCAACAAGGAGTAATTATGGTCATTCACCACTTCAGAGATGGCCTTCATCAAATTAGGAATAAAGAACATATTATACTCCGGCAAAATAAGAGCAACCAGTCCCGAACTCTTTGTCCGTAAATACCTGGCTCTCAAATTAGGGGTGTAATTATAGAGTTGACTAGCGTCTTTTACCTTTTGTTTTGTGGATTCACTGATATCAGGATGATCAGACAAGGCTCTGGACACCGTTGATACAGACATGTTTAGCACCCCAGCCAATTCCTTTAGGGTAATTTTCTTCATAATTCTCTTTGAAATGGTCTTTTCCGCTTGATTTTCGATACGTTTTTAACTGATTATCAGTCATTTTCAAAAACTTATTCACCGAAATCGTTTGCACAATCGATTGCAAGTTGCCACAATTTTTATTTATAATAAAGTAAGATTTACTTTGATTCTGTAAAGTTTGAGGAGGGTTGAATAAATGAGAGTCTTTTTGTTCCTCAATGAACTTTCCAAGACGAAATGGTTTAATGAATGAAAAGATCTGCGGGCTTATCCGCAGATTTTTTTTCTCTGATTTTCTAGAGCCTTTTGAATCAAAGAATTCAAAAAATAGAACCCCTTTTATGATGGCTCCGGAACTGCAGACATTCATTTCCCTTTGACCTCTTCAAAATTACCAGAGGTTAATTTACAATTGTTTCCTAGAAGTAGCTGAAGTTTTGGGCTTAATTGACCCACGGAAAGTAGAATGAAATGAAAGAAGAATTGCAGATTAAGCCTGACTATCTTTTGCTAAGCAAAGAAATCATCCACCTTCTGTCAATTGACCTTCAGAAAGCCTCGAAGGAGCGTCTGGTTTTCGGTATTGCAGGCGAATCCGGAAGCGGGAAATCTGTAACAGCAGTTTGTCTTTCACAATACCTGGAAGAGCTTAAACTGAAAGCTGAAGTACTTCATATGGATGACTACTTCAAACTCCCGGCTGCAGATAATCATCAGAATAGATTGAAAGGGTTGGAGAATGTGGGCCCTCATGAGGTCAATCTGCATATTCTTGATCAGCATATTGAGGCTTTTCGAAAAAAGGAAACTGTTATGGCTCCACTTTCAGATTTTCAGGGCAATTGTTTCAAACAACAAGTACTCAACTTTAAAAACGCTGATGTCCTCATAGTTGAAGGTACGTATACACTTGAGTTACAAAACTACGATCATCGAATTTTCATTGATCGTGATTTTAGAGACACACTTTCTGATAGAATAAATAGAGGTCGTGAAGCCTTTGATCCATTTGTAGAAAAAGTTTTGCAAATTGAACATGACATCATCAAGGAGTATCGTTCTACAGCCGATATAATTATCGATAAAGAATTCAAGCCATCGCTAAGACGATAAATTCTCGATATCAACTGAAGAAATAAGCTGCAACCGACCTATGAAAAAACCTAAATTATCGTTTTGGCAAATCATCAATATGAATGTCGGTTTTTTCGGCATTCAATACAGTTTTGGTTTACAGCAAAGTGCGGTAAACCCCATATACGATATGTTAGGGGCATCGCCCGAAGAAATACCTATCCTAAACCTGGCAGGGCCCATGACAGGCCTGTTGATTCAGCCTGTCATTGGAGCCTTGAGTGATAAAACCTGGCACCCGAAATGGGGAAGAAGAAAACCGTTTTTTCTTATTGGTGCTATCATGTGTAGTCTGGCCTTGTTTATCTACCCTTTTAGTAGCTCATTATGGATGGCGGCTGGTCTTTTATGGATTTTAGATGCAGGTAATAATACGGCTATGGAGCCTTACAGGGCTTTTATAGCTGACACCCTTGATGAAGAGCAGCAACCGACCGGTTTTCAAGCCCAAAGTTTCTTTACGGGCTTTGGTCAAACCTTGGCAAACCTTTCACTTTTCATTTTTCCTTTAATGATCGTTGGTAAAACAGGCTCACTCCCAAACTGGGTTTATGCCTCCTTTTTCCTGGGAGCAGTTTGTTCTATTGCTTCTATCTGGTGGAGCGTAAAGACTACACCAGAAGTTACACCTTCACCTGAGGAAATAGAAAAAATAAAGAATTCAAAAAAAGGCCTTTTTGCTCCTTTTGTCGAAATATTCTCGGCTATTGGTGATATGCCCAGAGTGATGTGGCAGTTAGCTTTAGTTTATTTGTTTCAGTGGTATGCCTTGTTTTGTTACTGGCAAAACTCATCTAAAAGCATTGCCCTGTCTGTCTATAATGCTACGCCAAAATCTGATCCCGCTCTTTACGAAGAAGCTGTTGGCTGGACAGGCCTAGTCAATGGCTGGTACAATATCGTCACCTTTCTTTCTGCCTTTGGACTTGTTTGGTTTGCCAAAAAATTGGGACCAAAATATGTTCATTTAATTTGTTTGATTCTAGCGGCCGCAGGCTTCTTAGCCTTCCCTCATATTGAAAATAAATATCTACTTTTTGTAGCCATAACCGGCTTTGGAATAGGCTGGGCCAGTATGATGGGAATACCATATTTGATGGTAGTGGGTGACATCCCGAAAGAAAGATATGGTGTATACATGGGTATTATCAATATGATGATCGTAATACCTATGATCCTTCAAACCTTGACGTTTGGTTATGTTTTGGAAAACTTCCTAGGCAATGACCCTAGAAATGCCATCAGTTTTGCCGGGGTATTGCTCATTCTGGCTAGCGTGGCCTTGCTATTCCTAAAACCAAGTAAGCAAACAGCCACTAGCACACCTGCTCCAGCTTCTCATTAAAAACTTTTTGAATTAAATATTGACGAAAGTCATATTGAAAAGATTTTAGAGTGTCTTTAAAGAGTACAAAGCTTCCTTTCTACTCTTAAAGCTCTTATAAAGCCTTGCAAGGCATTTTCTATAAAGTATTACTGAAATCAGTAGGTCAATCATTCGTTATTTACAGGGTTTGAGGAAAGAAAAAATAATTTTTCATGACCAATAACAATGCAGCTGTAAATTGTTGTGATCTTAAAAAATTCCTACTTTTGGCACTTCATTCTAAAACCCCGTAATCAAAAGTATTACATGAATTACGATTTAGATTTGGTACCGGAGCGTACCCCTAAACCTCGCGAGGCTGGATTGACCATGGTCATGGATAAAGGTCTGAGCATTCGTGAAATTGAAGATCTACTTACTACTTCATCAGAGTATATGGACATAGTGAAGTTTGGCTGGGCCACTTCATATGTTACACCTAATGTACAGGATAAAATCAAAGTTTATAAAGATGCCGGCATCCCGGTTTACTTTGGAGGAACTCTCTTTGAGGCCTTTACAGTAAGAGGGCAGTTTGAAGACTATCTGAGAGTATTGGATAAATTCGGACTGGAACATGCAGAAGTATCAGATGGCTCTATTACTCTTCCGCATGAAGAAAAGTGTGAATACATCAGCCGCCTTTCTAAGCATGTAAAAGTGTTATCTGAGGTCGGTTCTAAAGACGCAGAGAAGATTTTCGCCCCTTATAAATGGATAGAAATGATGCAGGCCGAGCTAGATGCTGGTGCCTGGAAAGTCATTGGCGAAGCCAGAGAAGGTGGAAACATCGGACTTTACAGAAGTAGCGGAGAGGTAAGACAAGGGCTGGTAGATGAAATTATTCATGCTATTTCTCCTGAGAATATTATCTGGGAAGCACCTCAAAAAGGACAGCAGGTTTATTTCGTGAAGTTGGTAGGTTCTAACGTAAACCTTGGTAACATAGCCCCTAACGAACTTATTCCTCTAGAAACTATCAGACTGGGTCTGAGAGGAGATACTTTTGCGACTTTCCTTCCTGATGACATCAAGAAAAAGTACAAATTAGGTAAGTATTATCAAGACGATAGAATTCGTCAGGACGACTAATTACTGATCCATAGCCATGGAAATAATACACTTCCTTTTAGACTTCCTTAAGGATCCCTTAGCTATGCTTCAGGGTTTTTTGAATGAGTATGACACACTAACGTATGCCATCTTGTTCATGGTTATTTTTGTAGAAACAGGCTTTATTGTGATGCCCCTGTTACCGGGTGATTCACTCCTATTTGCCACAGGTTTATTGGCCTCTACCACTGGACAACTGGATGTTAGGATAATTATTCCGCTGCTAATCTTAGCAGCTCTACTGGGTGATAATGTCAATTATTTCGTGGGTAAGAAATTCAGTGCCTTTATCAAGTCAAAAGATAAAATACTCTTCCTTAAGCGTGAGTACATCACCCAGACAGAAGAATTTTATGAGAAGCATGGTGGCAAAGCCGTTATTCTCGCCCGTTTTATGCCTATTATCAGAACTATAGCTCCTTTTGTGGCTGGGGCTGGTAGCATGAAATATTCTAAATACATTACTTACTGTATTTTGGGGGCTGTCCTTTGGGTAACTTCAATTACACTTTTGGGATTCTTCCTTGGCAATAACGATTTCGTGAAAGACAATTTTGAGAAGGTTGTTCTCGGGATCGTATTTGTGAGTATTGCTCCTATGATTATCGGAGTTATAAGAGCTAAATTCTTCCCGAGTAAAAATGCATAATGACAAAAAGCTTTTTGGCCTCATTGGTTATCCATTAACTCATTCTTTCTCAAAGAAATATTTTATTGAGAAATTTGAGCAAATGGGCATTAGCGATTCACATGCCTATGAGCTTTTTGAGATGCAGAACCCAAATGATTTCCCAAAGCTTTTTGAAGAAAATTCGAATCTGCAGGGAATTAATATTACGATCCCACACAAACAAGCAGTGTTTGGCTTCTTAGATGGCCTTGATAAATCTGCTGAACAAGTAGGTGCCGTCAATGTTGTTAAGAATGACGATGGCAAACTCATCGGCTACAACTCTGACTTTTACGGTTTCCAGCGTTCTCTAAAAGAGTTTATGGTGGATATCCCAAAAGGCTTGAAAGCACTTGTTCTCGGAAATGGAGGAGCTGCCAAAGCAGTCATCGCGGCCTTAAAAGATCTAGAAATAGAAGTAACTTTAGTGAGCCGAAAAGCCTCTGAAATAGCGATCGACTATGAAAAGGCAAAAACTGTTATCTCTGATCATAAATTAATAGTCAATTGTACTCCTTTGGGTACATACCCAAAAACAGATTACTCACCCGATTTGGCTTATGAGAAACTAAACGACGAGTTTTATCTGTTTGACTTGGTGTATAACCCTCCGGTAACCCAGTTTTTACAAAAAGGAAAAGACCATGGAGCTAGCATTAAAAATGGCTATGACATGCTGGTCTATCAGGCGGAGAAATCCTGGGAAATCTGGAATAATTAAGCTCTAAAGCAATATCTTATGAAATATAAAAAACACGTCTTTATCTGTACCAATGACAAGCCGGCACCAAAAAAATGCTGTAGCAGCGAAAAAGGTATGGAACTGGTAAACGCCTTTAAGGAAAGTTTGGCTGAGAAAGGTCTGAATAGAGAAATAAGAGCTCAGAAAACAGGATGTCTGGATACTTGTGCCTTCGGCCCGGCTTTAGTGGTTTATCCTGAAGGTGTTTTCTATGGAAAAGTAACACCAGATGATGTTGAAGAAATTGTCGAAAAGCATCTCATCAACGATGAGCCTGTAGAAAGGTTAAAACTGGACTTTTAAGTTTGTTCACCTCCAAAAGGCATCTCTTCTTTGATCTGGATCACACCTTGTGGGATTTTGAAAAAAATGCTGAAGAGTGTCTTCATGAAATTTTTGACACGAATAATTTTCAGAATTTTGGAATCAACTTTCAACAGTTTTTTCCAAAATTCTCTGAAATAAACAGATCTCTTTGGACTCAGCTTGAGCGAAATGAGATTACACATGAAAAGATCAGAAAAGAACGTTTTCAGCTCTGTTTGAACGAAATGGGAGCTCATGTTTCTATAGATGATTCTGAAAAGTACAATCAACTCTTTCTTGATCTCCTACCCAATAAAACCAGTCTCATAAAAGATTGTATCCCCGTACTAGACGAACTGAAAAGTAAATATGTCTTACACATTCTGAGTAATGGGTATTTTGAGATTCAGCTGAGAAAACTCTCCAACAGCAAAATAGAGCATTACTTTAAAGAGGTCATCACTAATGACATTGCGGCAGCTAGAAAACCAGACGTTAGGATTTTTGAGTTTGCTTTAGCAAAAGCCAAAAGCTCTAAAAACGAATCCTTAATGATTGGCGATAGCCATGAAGCAGACATCAAAGGTGCTGAAATGGCGGGCATCCAGGCCATTCACTTTGATCAATATGACCGGGACGAAACGTCTCGGCACTCACCCAAAATCAAAGAATTAAGCCAGCTACTTGACTACTTATAAGTCATACGAGTCTTATCTTTGAAACACTAAACTCTTATTTATGGATTATTTAGAGGTTACCATTGAGGTAAATTCTGAGTTCGCAGAAATTATCATTGCTGAACTCGCAGAAATAGGTTTTGACACCTTCCTGGAAAATGATAATGGACTGCAAGCCTATGTTCTTGAAGAAGATTTTGAAGAGAGAGCCTTTAAATCTTTAATGGAAGAATACTCAGAAAAAACCTCTTTGTTCTACTCTCTCAAAGGAATAGAAAAACAAAACTGGAATGCTGAGTGGGAAAAGAGTTTTGAACCCATCACGGTCAATGACCAGGTAAGAGTCAGAGCTACATTCCATGAAGCCTCTTCTGATTTCCCATACGAAATTGTCATTACCCCTAAAATGTCATTCGGCACGGGGCATCATGAGACTACCTCTCAAATAATGGCATTACAACTAGAAACAGATCATCAAGGAAAATCTGTTTTGGATGTAGGTACAGGAACAGGAATCCTGGCCATACTAGCAGAAAAATTAGGAGCCTCAGAAGTAAGGGCTTTTGATATTGACGAGTGGTCTGTGGAAAACACAGAAGAGAATATCGAGCTCAATGACGCTAAAAATATATCTGTGGGTTTAGGCACCATTGCCAATGAGCAACACCAGGAATATGATATTGTCATCGCCAATATCAACAGAAACATCCTTTTATCTGAGATGAATACATATGCTGAGTTCCTCAAACCAGGGGGAACTTTGATGCTCAGCGGGTTTTATGAAAAAGATAGCACGGATATTGAATCAGAATGTTCCAAACACCAACTCAAAAAAACAAAGCTCATAAGTAAGAAGAACTGGGCAGCTGTCGTTTTTAAAAAGGATGAACTTTAAGGAATTGATAATCAAAGGTCAAAGTCAAAAAATACTCTTTTTTTTCCTGCTATTGCCAAGCCTGCTTTCTGCTCAGGTGATCAGACTAGAAAAATCTACTGATGGCTTTATAGAAAGCTATGAGAAGCTCTTCAAAGACTCAAAAAACGCGACAGCGATAGCTGAATTTGAGCAGTTCAAACCGCATTACACCGACGACTTTTCTGCTGAGCAAAAACAAAGCTTTATAGAACTAGCTCTAAAAATGGCCGGCAGAAACCATAAAATGCCCGAGTACTATTTTTTGAATATACTCCTTAATAATTCCTTTGACCCGCTCAATTTTGATGACAACTCTCGCGGTAAGTTAATCCACAACCTGAGTTATCTGGTTGCAGAGCAACCAAGTTCTAAAGCCGTACAGTTGTTTAAACAACTGAATGTATTCATCACAGAACGAAAGATTTACGATTCCAAAGTCAATAGACTTTATGCCCTGGAAGGTAGTTTTTCAATCGAATATTATGAAAATGAAACAGATTATTTCAATGATGATCTGGAAGCTGCGGCAGAGGTAACAAAAGAACCTGAAGAAGATTTCGGGCTTTTTGATGACTGGAATAACCCCGATGAATATGATCCATGGGATGATCCTTCTTTGAGCATCAATCCCAACGATTTCGACAGGCTAATTCCTCTACCAAAAATAAAAGGGTTGGTGGTACAGATTGAAGGCACAGACCTGGTTTTGGTCAGTCCCTCTGACTCCGCGGTTCTGAGCAACACAAGCATAGCTGTAGATCTTTTATCTGGGAAATTAGTGGGCCAAAACGGCACTTTCGACTGGGACGAACAGGGCATCCCCGATGCAATTGCCAATCTTAGTAAGTACACCATGAAGCTTTCTGAGCCATATCTGGAAGCTGAAAAAGTAACACTTTCTTATCCTAGTTTTTTGGCGGATAGTGTTGAAGGTGTTTTTGAATACAAAGCCGAAAACAGACGAAATGGAGAGCTTAGCACCTACCCTCGTTTTAAATCATATGAGAATAATGCCAACTTTAAAAACCTGGAAACCAGTCTTACCTACAAAGGTGGCTTTTCATTGATCGGCAACAGGCACTATTCTACTTCTCTCTACCATAACGTTTCCACAGTTTTTGTCAATAAAGACAGACCAAACTCTTTCAAAGTAGAAGGCAGAAGAATTGAATTTACAGATACATTAATCACCTCGGAGCAGGTGGCTTTTACGAGTTATATCAAAGAAGACTCAATCTATCACCCGGCAGTAAGATTTCGGTATGACGTCCAAAATAAGTTCCTCAACCTTTACAAGGTAAGACAAGGTGGGTTCAGAAACTCTATGTATTCTGACACATTTCACGAAATGGATATCAGATCAGATGCCATGAAATGGGATCTGGCATCAGGCAAAATGGACTTTTACATTATTGCCGGTAAAGAGGAGGTACCTGCCATTTTCCAGGGATTTAACTATTACAACCAGGCACACCTACGAGAACTCAGTAATTATGTGGGCTGGAATCCGCTCGTATTTCTCGGCAATTATGTCTACAGAGTTAGAAGAAACCGTTTTGATTTATTTGAGATTCAAGACAAAATTAATTTACCTAAAAGACAGATTAAGGAAGGCCTGCTGGTAGCAACACAAATGGGCTTCCTGGATTACGAACCTCATTCAGACAGCTATTCACTCAGCAGAAAAGGGCTGCACTACTTTAAGTCTTCTATTGGTAGAGGCGACTATGATGACCTCGTTTTTCAGTCGTATTCTGAGGGAGGAGAAAATAATGCAAGTATTGACCTTAACTCCAACGCCTTGGATATCGGCGGAACCTCAGAATTCAGGCTCTCAGATTCATTGGGCATCCGTTTCTTACCTACCAATAAAGAACTAAAGATGGAGGGCAGCAAATCCTTTAAATTTGCAGGCGAAATCAGAGTCAAAAACTATAAGGTCTTTGGCGATTTCGAAGTAGACTATGAGCGTTTTCTGGTTAATCTAAAACGCATCGACTCCATTACATTTACGCCTGTTGATGTATTTAACAGCGGTACTGTGGTAGATATTGGAGGACATGTAGAATACGGCAAAACAGGCACGCTATACCTAAATGCTCCGGATAATAAATCGGGTAGAAAAAAACTTCCGCAATACCCAAGACTAGTCATAGATGATGGTGCTCTGGTAAGGTTTAATGACAGCACCAGACGAAACACCACTTATCCTGACGATGTCTTTTTCAAGATTGACAAGATTGACCAAGACAGCCTGAATTCTGTGGACATGGCCTATGAGGGTACTTTTGTCTCTGGTGGGATATTCCATCCGATTAGAGAGACATTAATCGTGATGCCGGATACAAGTATTGGCTTTGAGCACAAACCAACGGGCGAATACAAACTGTATAAGAGTAATTCTTCTTTCGACTTTGCGGCCAATCTTATCATGAATAAAAATGGCCTTCAATCCACCGGGGAGCTTAAACACCTTGCGGCTACAGCAAAAGCTGATTCAGCTCTTTTTGAATATGATCAGCTCAGCCTTAGCGGCTCAAATGCCAAAATCACAGAGGAATTTTCGGGACAAAAAATTTACTTCCCCGATGTAAGCATCAGTGAGCATAAATCAATCTGGAAACCAGGCGTAGACAGTTTAGTCATTGACTCAAAAGACGCCTTTACATTCTATAATAAGAGCACCAGCCTAACCGGCAAATTGGTAGTAAGAGAAGCTGGTCTTTACGGACAGGGTGATTTGAAAAGAAGTGACTCTGAGGCATCTTCAGACGGCATCAAGTTCAATAAAGAGGGCTTTGAAGCAGAAAACTCGGAGTTTATTGTGAAGTCTGAACAAAATGACGGCAGCCCAATTCTGAAAGGTGAAAAGGTAAAACTTAATTTTGACGTAGAACGTCAGATAGTAAATATATCTCCTGAAGATGGCGACTTCAATGACACGATTAGTGCTTCTATCGCATTCCCATATGCAGCATACAAAACCACAATTGATAACGCTACATGGAGTATCAAGGAGAAGAAAATCAGAATGCAAGGGAATGTTGAGAATTCAGTTTTTTCCTCTACAGCTAAATCACAGTATGGCTTGGCATTTAATGGTGAATCTGCCCTCTATGATATAGCCGCCAATACGCTAAATATCAATGGCGTTCCGGGTATAAAAACCGTAGATGCCATTATCATTCCTGAGAACGGAGAAGTAGCAGTACGAAGCGAAAAGCTTTTACCTTTTGCCAATGCCACTGTAATAGCGGATACGCTTAATAAATACCATAGACTAGCCAACGCCAATATCACTATTAACTCTAAATTGAGTTATGAAGGTGATGCCTCATACCAGTTTGTGAATGTGAGTTCAGACACTTTCAATATTAAAATGGGAAGTTTCGAATTTGCCGAGATCAACGAAGAAAGACAAATCTTAAAGTCAAAGAAATCAGAAAAGCTGTCAACCATTGCCCGAGCAAAAGTTACAGAGGCAGACAGTATTTTCCTTTCGCCTAAAATGCTCTACATAGGGGAGCTGACCATGCTTGCTCCTTTTAGAAATTTGAGCCTTAGAGGGCAGGTAACACCAGTGCTTGACCAGTATCCTGTTCTTGGGAAAAACTGGATCAACTACTCCGGAAATAAATCTGAGGAAATTCAGATCAATGTAGACGAGACGCTTAAAGATGGCGGGAAAAGACTATTTGCAGGACTCCACCTCAATCCTTCGGCGACATCTGAGAGCCTTTACCCGACATTCTTGTCGGCTAAACGCCAGAATGAAGATCGGGATGTCTTTTTGGCTCGTGGTGTTTTCAGAAGAGATGAACCGAATAAAAGATTTATTATACAATCTCAGGAGACCAACCCTCGAAACTCACCCGGCAATAGCTATGAATTATATGATGATCTGGGTCTCATAAAACTCAATGGTGAATTCAGCCTTTTGAGCTCAAATCTTGCTGAATATATGCAGACGGTAGGTCAAGCTCAGCTTGAGTTAGACTCCCTGACTTATACCTTTAATTCATTGATCAAGTACAATTTCCCTGTACCGCCACCAATGCTGGCCAAAATGGGAGATCATATTGTCAAAACCAATCTTGATCAAGGAAGTTTAGAACCGGCAATCGCTTTTGAGGATACTAGTTTCCTTGCCAAAATAGCTCAATTTATTGGTCCTAAAGGTGCTCAGGATTATAAGGAACAGTATTACAAAGGTCATGTGCCTTTGTTTAAACAGTCTCCTAAATTCTTTGCTACAGCAGTCTTTAGTGATCTTGACCTAAAGTGGAATCCGGTATTTAACAGCTACCATAATGCTGGCAGTATTGGTATATCAAACATTGGCGAAACAGATATAAACGCTAAGGTTCCGGGCTATTTTGAGATCATTAAAAATCCTCACAAGGGTGATGAAGTCAATTTCTTCCTGGAAGTTTCCTCAAGCGTTTGGTATTATTTTGCTTATAAGGATGGCCAACTCAGTCTGGCTTCGTCAGATTTTGAGTTCAATAAAATGCTGACAGACAAAGAAAAAGCCTCCGCCAAAGGCGTAGAACTTTTAGTAGCAGACATGGCAGACGCCATGAACTTCAGAAAACGATTCCTTATTTCTTATCTGGAGGTAGATGCTTCTGTGTTTGACAAACCGACACGAACGCCGGTGAGCACTCCGGGACAAGTAGCCCCTGTGGCTATTCCGCAGCAAGAAAGCAGCCCGGCAGCCGCTCCTAAAAAAGAGGAAGAAGTTCAGGACGGGTTTTAACCGATATTTTCACGACCTTTGCACCTCAATTTGCAAAGCATCAAGAAATGAAGACCAAAGGGAACAGAAAAACACATGTGAATATCGTCACACTGGGTTGTTCAAAAAACGTGGTTGACTCCGAAATTCTTTTTACTCAATTAAAGGGCAATGGAGTTTCAGTAGAGCACGAATCTGAGAGTGATGATTCTAATGTGGTGGTAATCAATACCTGCGGCTTTATTGATAATGCAAAGCAAGAGTCTATTGACACCATTTTAAGATACGTAGACGCCAAAGATGCCGGATATGTAGAGAAGGTATATGTCTCAGGTTGCCTTTCTCACAGATTCAAAGATGAATTAGCCCCTGAAATTCCTCAGGTAGATGCGTGGTTTGGAACCAATGAACTTCCTCGTCTTTTAAAAACGTTAAAGGCTGATTATAAAAAAGAACTCGTAGGTGAACGCCTACTCACTACGCCAGCACATTATGCTTACCTTAAAATAGCTGAAGGTTGTGACAGACCGTGTTCTTTCTGTGCTATTCCTTTAATGCGAGGCAAACATGTCTCTACGCCTATGGATCAGCTGGTATCACAAGCAGCCAACCTTGCGGCAAAAGGCACCAAAGAACTCATTTTGATAGCTCAGGATCTTACTTATTATGGTCTTGATATCTACAAAAAAAGAAATCTGGCTGAGCTGCTGGATAAACTTTCTGATGTAGAAGGGATTGACTGGATCAGGCTGCAATATGCCTACCCGGCGGGTTTCCCGATGGATATTCTTGACTTAATGAAGAACAGAAGCAATGTTTGTAATTACTTGGACATGCCACTTCAGCATGGTTCTTCTGAGATTCTCAAGATTATGCGTAGAGGAATTACCCGTGAAAAAACTGAGGAATTGGTAGATAAAATAAGACAGGCAGTTCCGGACATCGCTTTAAGAACTACCTTGATTGCCGGCCATCCGGGTGAAACAGAAGATCATTTTGAAGAGATGTATCGATTTGTGGAGAAAATGAGATTTGACCGTTTGGGTATTTTCCAATATTCGCATGAAGAAGATACACATTCTTTCACGATGCCAGATGATATTCCCGCAGAGGTTAAAGAAGAACGCACTGACCTCATCATGGAATTACAACAAGGCATTTCTGCTGAGCTTAACCAAAAGAAAGTAGGTCAGGAATACAAAGTATTATTTGACAGAAAAGAGGGTGATTACTTTATCGGACGTACAGAATTTGACTCTCCTGAGGTAGATAACGAAGTACTAGTTTCAGCGAATGAATACGTAAGACTTGGGGACTTTGCTCAGGTCAAAATTGATCGGGCAGAAGAGTTTGATCTTTACGGCCATCTAGTCTCTTAATAGGCTGAGTTCTTAAGGTATCTTGGGAATCGCATAAAGCGAAGACCTATTGAGAAATCAAGTCTATCCATTACGATAGGACTATTAAGAATAACAGGGCCAGAACCGTCTCCAAAATCAAGTTCATTGATACGTCCATAATTATAGCCAGCTTCCAGGCTTAAGATAATATCTCTCCCGATAATGTCATTTCCGAGAAGGAAGTCTAGGCCTATGGTAGCACCTGCACCCCACTGCTGACCGCGGTAGTCAAATTGTGCCCCGTCATAATCTCCTTTATCAGAGTAAAGGTACATTCCCGGACCTCCACTAAGCACCACGAAGGTTTTAAAATCTATACTCTTTCTAAGGAAAAGAGCTGGACCAATAAACTTACGTGAGATACTATTTGAAATGGCTCCTGTGGCTTCAACCTCAGTCATTGGGTTGATATAAGTTAAATTATCTGATGAATTTGAAGACTTAAAATCAGTATATACCGCCCCTATTCCAAATCCTTCCATCGGGAAAAATGCAAGGTCTGCCCCGAAGGTCCAACCCTTTAAAAGCTTCTCTTGGTAAAGACCGAAAGAGTTATTGGCCACAAAATTCTTATCTCTAATATTGCCAATGCCGCCTTTTACACCTACTCTCCATTTCAAGTAATTTTTGAACTCGGAAGATACTGGAACTGGAGTACTTGTTTTTTCTTCTTTCACAAGTTCATTGCCCACCTCCTTATTAAGGACGACGGGTTCAGCTACTTTGACTTCAACTTCCTCTTCAACATTCTTTTTACTGCTTACTTCTGAATCAGAAGGTTGAGTCTTAACAAGCTTCTCAGGCTCATTGTATGTTTTTTGTTTAACAGGCTCCTTAGCCTTTATCGGTTCTTCTATTATTTCCTCCTTTACGACTTCCTTAGATTCAGCAACCTCTTTCACCTGTTTATCAACCGCACTATCCGCAACCATTTGAGGCTCGGACACCACTTTTTCATCCGAGGCTTCTTGAGTTAATACTTTCGGCTCAACGGGCTTTTCTAATTCAGGTTTCTTCTTCTGCGATTCCTTTACCGGACTTTCAACATTCTGAATCTCTTCTTTTCGAACTACTTCCTTCTGTGCTTGCTGAAGAACAACTGGCTCAGATTCAATTTGCAAATCTGATTCAGACTCTAAAGATGATATTTCATTAATCTCTAATTTTTCAACAGCTGTACTTTTTACTTCATCATCGTTAGAAGCAATTACAGGCACCTCATCCTCTTTCTTTTTCTTTTTATTCTTCTTCCCTTTCTTCTGATTCTCAATAACCGCCAAATCAGAATCGTACATATTGTACTTAAAGTCCTTTACTAGGTTTTTAAAAATCTCATTTCTAAGAATTTTGCCTTTAGGACCAACATAAGCATATACAAAACGAGTTGGTGTTTCGGTTAAAATTCGGCATCTGATTTCTTCATCGGCCTGAGTTATAAGAACATCTCTTTGGGCGATTGCAGATAGCATGCCCGCAGTCATAAAGCCAATTACAAGTAGTAGTTTTATAAGTAGAAAGCTGTTAAGTTTCATTTTTGCCATGAGAATTTACCTCTTTGGATGTACACCTTATTATAATTTCAAAAACTATACCGATTATTTCATCGTACATATAAATAGTTGGAATCCTCGGTGCAAATCGCCTATAGGCAGAACTCTTCCATCGAACGAATTTGGAATGAATTTTGTACTATTTCTAACCAAGAAAGCAGAATGTTAACCTACCGTTAACTAATAATTGCAATATTTATTTTGACAATTTGGACATCATTGTCTTATATTTCGGCTTTCAAAAACTGATTTATCAATTTAAACCAACGGATCGCAATATGGCATAAACCTCTACGTTAACTAAAAGACATGTAAGAATGGAAAAAGTTCGTGTTAACGAGAGTGAGCTTGTATCAGCGTATATCCGTGGAGATGAGTCAGCCTTCTCTACGCTAGTTGAGCGTTACAAATCAAAAATTTATACTACCATTTATCTAGTTGTCAAAGATCAGGAGATCGCTGAAGACCTGATGCAAGACACATTTATCAAAGCGATTAAAACGCTGAGAAATGGCAAGTATAATGAAGAAGGGAAGTTCCTTCCTTGGATCCTGAGAATTGCTCATAACCTCGCTATCGATCATTTCCGTAGAGCAAAACGCTACCCGAAGGTGGTTTTTGAGGACGGAAGCAGTGTGTTTAACACTTTAAACTTCTCTGAGAACTCAGTAGAGACTCGTCAAATTAAGAAAGAGTCTCATGAGCATTTAAGAGGACTAATTAAACAACTGCCGGAACAGCAACGTGAAGTCTTGATCATGCGTCATTATGAAGAAATGAGCTTTCAGGAAATTGCAGATGCTACAGGAGTAAGTATTAACACCGCTTTGGGTCGTATGCGTTATGCTCTCATCAATCTTAGAAAAATGATGAGTAAATCAGTATATGCGTATGATACAAACCTTTACAAACAAGTTAAATGAGGTAGTCCGTTATTTGTATAACGAGACAAGCAGTACCGAAAACCTGCAAATTGAAGAATCACTGGCTAAAGATGAGCAACTTTTAGATTTCTATCTGGAAAGCTCTTCTCTGCTATCTGAACTGGATAAGATCCAGATGGTTCCGTCTGAACAGTCAATTAGTAACGTACTAGCGTTTTCTAGAAATTATGAGCCTGCGATATAATCGCAGGCCCTTTTTTTATACAAACATAGGTAGACTGTTTGTGTCTTTCAGCTGATCAACTTCTTTGGAACAGCTTATGCTTTTATGCCTCAATCTGTGAGAGTACTATAGTGACCGTACTCTCTACCTGACTCATTTTGGCTTCTAATTCCTCAGATTTTCCAAGATTCGAGGCGTTGACCTCTATATCTTTAATAAGCTCTTTCAAGGAATCTATACCCATATTGTCCAAGGAAGGTTTCATTTTATGAGCCAACTTACCGACTTTAACATAATCTCCTTCGGTATAAGCAAGTTTCATCTCATCAAGCGTTTCAGGTGTCATTTTGACAAAAAGATCAACCATCTTCTTCACAAAAGCCTCATTACCACCTGCTAAAGCTTCAAGCTTGCTGAGATCATAAAGTTTTGGTCCTTCTTTTTCAAACCCACTTTCTGTCTCTTCTACTTCAACTTGCTGTTCAACTACGGGTTCTTCATGTACCTCGTTTATTTCTTCGGGAGATTCCTCTTTATCAAAAAACTGACTAATCACCTGCAATAAACGCTCTTCTTTGAATGGTTTAAGGACATAATCATCCATACCTGCTTCTTTAAACTTGACTTCTTCTCCTTTAAGAGCAAGAGCCGTCAAAGCCACTACAGGTAATTCTTTGCTTATTTCTTTTCGGATCAATCGAGTGGCTGCCAAACCATCCATATTCGGCATTTGCACATCCATTAAGACCAAATCTGGTTTATATTTTTGAACAAAATAAACGGCCTCAAGCCCATCTTTAGCCTCAATAATCTCAGCACCGTAGTTCTCAAGAATAGTAGAAGCCACCAAACGATTCATTTCATTATCATCTGCTAAGAGTATCTTCTTATCTTGAAGCACATCAAAATTCGAAGTTTTGAGTTCATCTTGTGGCAGGTCTTCATAGGTTCCTTTATCCATGGTCACTGTAAATACCACCTCGGTTCCTTTACCCTTTGAGCTATTGACACTGATTTCTCCGCCCATAAGGTTTACCAATTCTTTCACAATGCTCATACCGAGCCCTGTACCTCCGAATTTGCGTGTTACGCTATCGTCTTCCTGTTTAAACTTCTGGAATAAATTCTCAGAAAATTCTTTAGACATCCCGACACCTGTATCTACCACACGACATTCTAAAACCTGAGATTTGGGCTGATCTTCAAGTACGTGACATTGAATATCTACAGTTCCTTTCTCGGTAAACTTAATAGCGTTTGAGGTCAGATTAAGCAGAATCTGATTCATGCGATAGGGGTCGCCTATAAGAACTTTTGAAATCAGAGGATCACAGATAGAATTGGTAAAGCTCAAACCTTTCTCTTCAGCTTTAAAGCTCATTACCTGCATGACCTTCCCTATCACCTTAGAGGGCTCAAAACCAATTTTTTCTATGCTTAATTCACCGGCATCAATTTTAGACAAATCCAAAATATCATTAATGATAACCAAGAGATTCTCAGTGGCAGAATTGATGGTAGAAAGGTAGAACTTCTGATTTTCTGTGAGTGGAGTTTTACCCATCTGATTTGCCATTCCTAAAATAGCATTCATAGGAGTTCTGATTTCATGACTCATATTGGCCAAGAACATCTCCTTTGCCCTGGTACTAGATTCTGCCTGCTCTTTGGCTATGAGCAGCTCCTCCTCCATCTTTTTCTGTTCGGTGATATCTATATGAGTACCAATGATTTTTAATGGATTTCCATTCTCATCAAAATCCAGCACTACGCCTCTGTCTATCACCCATTGGATGCTGCCATCCTTTCTTATGATTCTATATTCCCTATTGTGTCTGGTTCTCTTCTTGGATTTATATTCACTATCGAGAGATTCTAGAATCTTATAGTCTTCAGGGTGGACTCTACTCCACCAAAAGTCTGCTTTATCTTCACTAATCTCATCCGGAGCAAATCCTAAGAACTCTTCTCCCGGACTTAGAAAAACCGTTTTATCAGTAGAAAAATCATGCTCCCAATAATTGTCTCCAACTGAATTTAGTGCATTCCTTAGTTTCTCATCATATTCCTTCAGTCTATCCTGAACTTCCTTTTCGTCAGAGATATCCTCGATCATGAAAAAGTAGCTACTGATCTTATTATCTGAAGACAGATTCTGGCCTTTCAGTCGAATCCAGAAAGGTTCTCCATTTTTCTTATAGATGACTACGTCTTTACTTATACTCTCGCGTTTTTTGAAAGCTTCAAGCCCTGAGAATACGTCCTCTTTCTTCGTTTTAGGCCCTACTAGCAGCTCATAAGGATTCCCCTTTGTTATTTCCTCCTCAGAGTAGCCCGTCATGGTTTTAAAACCTTCATTGGACCACACAATTTTCACCTCGTCGTTGACAAAGACAATTCCGTTCTCATTGGCACTAGCCACCAGACTTAAACGCTCTCTTTCTGCCTCTATCTTTTTACGCTCAGTAATATCACGAATGAAAGAACAGAAGAACTTCTCCTCTCCCATACCAATAGGCAAAATATAGAGCTCAATGGATAGCTCTTCTCCGTTTTTATTAACGGCAGGCAGCTGCATTTGCTGATTTAAAACTGGACCATGACCGGTTTCATTATACTTTTTCATTCCCTTAGAATGCCCTTCACGGTGCACCTGTGGAATGATGGTCTCAGAAAGGCTTTTGCCTAAAACCTCTTCTTTCGTCCACCCGAAAATTTTCTCGGCCTGTGGATTCCAGAAATTTATTTTGCCATTGATATCTATGGTAATGATAGCATCTAAAGCAGCATTCATGATGAGTCTGTTCTTCAACTCACTCTCAGCTATAGCTTTTTCATGCTTTCGGGATTCGGTAATGTCTGTATAACTCCAAAGATGCCCTTTGTATTGATTATCAGTGAAGATGGGAATATAGTCTCTGAGCAGCACGGTTCCATCTGCCATTTCAAAGACTTCACCAAGAACGAGCTCCTGGTCTTTTAAACATACATCAATGCTATCTACGAACCTTTGTGGCTCTTTGAAAAGATTTTTGAATTGCTCTGCAGCCTGACTACAGTCTTGACCTTGAATTTCATCAGGACCAACACCCGTTTGGAAGTAATCGCAAAACATCTGGTTAACAAACCTGACTTTGCGATGCTCGTCTTCTAATAGAATACCGTTTTTGAGATTACTAATGAGAGACGTGAATACGCTTTCAGCACTCTTTCGTTGTTTTACCTCATCATTGATGCGGTGAGCCAGACCTACTATATCTTCTTCGAATAGATGATCTTCCTCAAGGTTACTTATTGTTTTTACCGCTTCATTGAGTGAGTCGACAGATTGCTTCTTATCATCCAGCTCTTTTTTAAGCCTTTTGTTTACTTCGAAATACTCCTTCTCGCTAACCTCAAAAGCTCTTTCAGCCATACTCTTCTCCTTTTCCAGGGAAGAATAGGTTTCGCTTATCACCTTTAAAAAAGAATTGAATTCATCTGAATCAGTATCCAGACCTTTAAGGTGTTTTTTTACCTGTCTATTTAGAAGTTTGTGATAACTCATGAAATGTGGTAATTGTCATTGTTTGATTGTGCAACTGACATCCACCGCCATCATTGAAAGGGGAAATTTCACCGTATGAATAAAAACCGGCTACCGGAACATTTTCTCCCAAAGTCTCGATCACAGCCTCCACTTCATCCTCTACGCGAGGTCCAAGTACGAGTTTTCTGCCAACACAACTAATTAGCAAAGCAAAAGAAGATTCTTCCAGACCGTTTGACTTTGTCACCGCCGCGGCATCTGCCGCAGCTACACTCAATCGATCAAAGTAAGCACGCATTAGTCTGACTTTTGAACCCTCAGGTACATCACCAGCAAATGTCATGCCTTGTGTCTCTTCATCAATTGACAATATAGTACGAACAATTGGTTTTGTAGAACCGGGAATGGTTACAGCCAACGGGTATAATAATGCTGCACCAGGTAATTCCTTCGATGCTTCACCAAGATATTTCTTGTAGAGCTCCAGGGCATTCATACCATCTATCTCATACAAAACATTGGCTTCAGACTTGGTCACTTCTCTCTCCAGTCCAAATTCCTCCCATCCACCTTGTGAGCCATGGGACACTTTGAAGTTTTCACCATAAAAGCCAATTGCAATAATTTTACCTTTTGAAGGGTTTTCATTCAAACCCACAAGCGTAGACTCAAACTTATCGGCATCCCCTGCTAAACCACCTGTAACTAACACATCTGTATTCTGATGAGAAAGACCTTTGACTAGCTCACTACCATTTACCAAGGCACCATCTGAAAGAACGAGGATGTAAGTTAAATCATCTGTCTTTAAAGATTGATATAAATGCTCACCAGCAGAAAAACTGTCTGTATGATCTGAAATATTGGTAACCACAGATGTGGTTTTTGTAGAATCAAATTGGAAGGCCACAGCTACAGCAGAATCGTCTGATACTGTCTCCTGTAGTATTTCTCCTGATGTGCTACACATAGCCACATCCGCTTTCGGAAATTCTGTGGAAAGCCCTGCGTAAAAGTTTTCGGCCGAGATCACATCCTTGCCTCCAAAACAAAGCACAAGTTGTGCTTCGTTGGAGTCAAAGTCAGTATTTTCGTTTTCAGCCTTCCACTCATTCAGATCAAATCTTAATAATGAGGTAAGCATGTATGTTTAAGTTTTTTTTGGGATACTATCGTATATGGATTATACCATTACTTTGCCAAATACCTAAAATACTCAATACAAGCCTTTTATAATAAATTCAAATTTGATTTTGTCCAAAAAAAGGAAGAGCTTTCCAAAAAATAGAAACTATTTCAAATCTCCGGCCTTCAGCATATTATAAATTGTGCTTTTGCCAATGTCCAGCATGGAGGCGGTTTTGAGAACGTCCCCTTCGTTTTTATCCAGGTAATGCTGTATAATTTCCCGAGTATGCTCTTTCAGGGATTTATTTTCTCTAATGAAGATTTTTTCTTGCTGAGAAGACAAATAATTGATATCTCCAGCTTCAATAACACCATCGTCACAAAGAACGGCTGACAATTCGATAGTGGCTTTTAACTCCCTTACATTACCCGGAAAGCTATATTGTAGTAGCTTCTGCTTGGCAGAATCTCCCAATTTTAAGCCTTTGAGTTTATTCTCTTGTGCAAAAGCCTCCACAAAATGTTTCGCCAAAATGAGAACGTCATTATCTCTTTCTCTCAATGGAGGAAGATGAATAGGCATACCAATTAGTCTGAAGTACAAATCTTCTCTAAACCTTCCTTCTCTTACTTCTTCTTTAAGATCTTTATGGGTAGCTGTAATCACTCGAATATCTAAGGAAGTAGACTCATTACCTCCTACTCTTACCACCTCTCTCTCCTGTAATACTCTCAGTAGTTTTGTCTGAAGGTTGAGATCTAATTCAGCTATTTCGTCCAAAAAAACAGTACCCCCATTGGCCTCTTCAAATTTTCCAATTTTGCGGGCTACAGCACCTGTAAAGGCCCCCTTTTCATGACCGAAAAGTTCACTTTCCACGAGGTCTTTAGGAATGGCACCCATATTTACAGGGACAAACTTTTTCTTCTTTCGTGTACCATTAAAATGGATTGCTTTGGCCACCAATTCCTTTCCGGTACCCGTTTCTCCGGTCACCGAGACATTGATGTTGGTTTTCAGAGCCTTATTCATTAAAGCAAAAACCTTTTTCAAGGAGTCGCTTTTACCTACCATCGTACTCTCAAACGAGTATTTCTGACCAAGTTCTTCCCGTAGAGTTTCTACTTCCTGCTTAAGATCAACGTTCTCACGAATTCGAATGACACTGTTCCAGAGTAACTCCTTGGTAGTATCGTCTTTCACTAAATAGTCTTGAACTCCCATTTTCATGAGATCTACGGCTACCTTAATATTCTCCTGAGAACTAATGATGATCACCGGAAGAGTCGGATTAACCTGCTTCACCTTTTTAAGGAGATCATCCCCCTGCATATCGGGCAAAGAAAAATCAATGGTGATAAGATCTGGTTCTTTGTCTAAATTATCTAAAGCATCTTTTCCAGATTGAAACAAATGGACCTCGTAATCTGGATTTAGCTCTAGTTGATAGGTTAGAATTTCTCCATACCATGGATCGTCTTCTACTATAAATATGCGGAAACTTGACATATGTGGTCTTTTATAAATGGTATAACGTGTTGCACAAAAACTGTACTAGAAATTTAAAATCTCTATTTTTTGATTGAGTGGTTTCCTGATAATGGATAAATTCCAATAAAGAGAACCACACTACCTTCCGATAACTATTTGGTCGATTTGCCCTATCTACAAAACTGCATGGCACAGGCTTTGGCAAAATGGAGTACAAGACGTTAATCACAGTTTTCCACTTAAAAAAATAAAACCCCAAGAATGAGTAATTACCTATCAGGCATGGTAATACCGTGCTATAATGAAGCGAATCGACTACCAACAGAAAAGTTTAAAGAATTCATCACAAATCACCCCGACGTTACTGTCCTGTTCGTAAATGACGGAAGTAAAGATAACACATTAGAGGTACTCCATAAAATGGAAGAATCATCACCTCATAATATTAAAGTACTGGATTTAAAACAGAACTCCGGCAAATCAGAAGCGGTACGACAAGGAATTTTACACCTTTACAATAATTTCAGAAAAATTGAAGCCATCGGTTTTTTAGATGCAGACCTAGCTACCTCGCCAGAGGAATGGTATCAAATGGTAAAAACTATGGAAACCAACCTTAGTTATGGTGCGGTGGTAGGAAGTAGAATACCCAGACTGGGTGCAAGAATAGAACGTGAGGATGGAAGATCACTACTGAGCACATGTGTCAAACAAGTGATAAAGTTTATTCTGCAAACCAGATTTCAGGATACACAATGTGGTGCCAAAGTTTTTAACAGATTTATAGTCCCTCACCTTTTTAGCAGGTCTTTTCAAACGAGCTGGCTATTCGACATTGAGATATTTTTGAGACTCCAGAGTAAGTTTGGCAAAAAAAGCCTCTCATTGGGAGTTATGGAATATCCTCTGCAACAATGGAGTGAGATTGGAGATTCTAAGCTAAAACTGAAAGACTCTTTCCTAATTCCCCTATGTCTAATTCAAATTTATAACGAGTATAGAATAAAACCTTTACTAAGAACCAAAGACGGTTATACCTTTTCAGAGGCGATTACTAATTTCCTCGAGTCAAAAGCTACAAGAAGTTACACCAAAACTTACACCTTTAAAACTCAAGATTTGTCTTCTCTCAGACAAAAGAATAAGCTCAATCTCGTTCGCTCATTTACGAATCTATTCCTGTAAGCAACACGGCGGAACAATTCCAAATATTGGAACCATTCCACCGTTCAATAAATTTATTCCCCTTATAATAAATGAGTTAACTACTTGGCATAGGCTTTGACTATATTATGATGTATATAATCATAAGCCGAAAATGACTACTGTTAAAAATCAAACCCCTCCACCTGTGGACTTCCAGTATGCTATGGTGGTGCCTTGCTATAACGAGGAAAAGCGATTCCCGGTTAAAGCGTTCTCCACATTTCTGAAAAACAACACAAACACACTTTTATGCCTGGTAAATGATGGCAGCAAGGATAAGACTCTTGAGGTTTTACATGCCATGTCTGAGCAATTCCCCAGCCAGGTAGATGTAGTTGATATGCCTCAAAACGGTGGCAAATCTGAAGCTGTAAGAGGAGGCATGTTTCATGTTTATGATAATTACAGAGCAATTCAACTAGTCGGTTTTTTAGATGCTGATCTGGCAACCAAGCCTGAAGAGTGGGTTCTGATGGCACAATACCTGGATGACAATCCACGCTACGGAGCCATAGTGGGCAGTAGAATCAGCAGACTGGGAGCAGATATTGACAGAAATGACAATAGATCAATCCTAAGTAGAATAGTCAAGGCGTTTATTCGAATTATACTTCAAACTAACTTTCAGGATACACAGTGTGGAGCTAAAGTGTTCCAAAGAAGCCTTATTCCTTCGCTATTTGGTAGATCATTTAAGACGCCATGGCTTTTTGATGTAGAAATATTCCTGAGACTACAGAAAAAATTTGGAAGAACAAGCCTGAGAAAAGGAGTACTGGAATACCCTCTTTTACATTGGTCAGAGATTGGTGACTCCAAACTTAAACTGAAGGATTCTATAAAGATTCCGATGCAGTTAGCTGGCCTGTATTATAACTACAGGATCAAACATCTCTTTGAGACAAAGTCTGGCTATAACGTCTTCGATAAGAAGAACGCAGCCTGACACTTATTATAACCCCATTTATTTAATACGAATCACATGAAATCATCAAACTATGTGGCCATCATGGCCGGAGGCGTAGGCAGTCGATTTTGGCCGGTTAGTACCACTCAATGCCCCAAACAGTTTTTAGATATTCTAGGGACTGGCAAAACCTTTATTCAGTCAACTTTTGAGAGATTCTCGGCTTTTATTCCTGCTGAAAACATTTTTGTAGTTACCTCCGAAAGCTATGTTCATCTTGTCCAAGAACAGCTTCCTGCCATTCCGGAAGAAAATATTTTGGCGGAGCCATTTAGAAGAAATACAGCTCCATGTATAGCTTATGTTTCCCATAAAATCCAAGAGATCAATCCTGAAGGAAATCTTATTGTGGCTCCAAGTGATCATTTGATTGAGGACCAAGAGTCTTTTCAAAAGAACTGTTTAACAGCATTGGAGTTTACCTCAAAAAATAATGCATTTGTCACCTTTGGAATCAAGCCAGATCACCCTAATACAGGCTACGGGTATATAGAAACTGAAGGATCATCAGATGATATTCTGAAGGTGAAACGATTCACGGAAAAGCCTGACAAAGAAACAGCCAAGGCATTTATCCAAACCGACAGATTTTACTGGAACTCTGGTATTTTTATCTGGAAGACCCAAGATATCATCAATTCCTTTGAAAAGTATGCAAAAGGGATCAATGACCTGTTTTTAAGTATTTCATCATCTTTCAATACCCCAGAAGAGGCCAGCTCACTCCAAGAGATTTATGAAAAATGCGAGAACATCTCTATAGACTACGCCATCCTGGAGAAGGCAACCAATGTGTTTATGCTACCAGCAGATTTCGACTGGAGCGACCTGGGAACCTGGAACAGTGCCTGGGAGAATTTTGACAAAGATGAAGATCAGAACGCCGTCTCAGGCGAAGACACCTTTATGCTTGAAAGCAGCGACTGTATTGTCCACTCTTCAGAAAAGAAAATTGTGGTAGTGGGAGGTATGGAAGATCTCATTGTGGTAAATACTCCTGACGCCTTATTGATCTGCAAAAAGGAGAATGAGCAGGAGATTAAAAAATATGTCAATCAAGTGAAATCAATCAAAGGAGAGGCACATTTCTAAATTTTAATGAGACCGGCAAACTATCATATTTTCGATGACCTCATGGGGAAAAGGCTGCTACTGGTAGCCATGATTCTCTGTATGCTTACTCATGGGGTTATTGAATATTTTACGCTCCCAGGCACCTATGATGCCTTCGTTCATATGTTTTTTGCCGACCACTATTCTCGATTCTGGTTTGAGCCTTGGGAATATCGCTGGTACACTGGCTTCCTTACGGTTAGCTACCCTCCACTAATGCATCAACTAGTTGGTTTGCTTAGCAAAATCTTCCCGATGAAGGTGTCTTTTGCTATTTTCTCAACCGTGATCATGGAAATATTGATCATCGGGATTTATCGCTTCTCCAAGATCATTTTTGATAAAACTACCGCGGGTATTGCTGCTATCTTAACCGTAGTACTTTCGTCTATAGTGGAGACCCTTCATGTGTATGGCCAAATGCCCACCTTGACTGGTCTCTCATTCCTCTTAAACGCCCTGCCGTTTTTATACCAGTACATGATCAAAAGAAAGCCGATCTATCTCATCATGGCACTTTCTTTTCTGTCTGTCACCATTAGTTCGCATCATGTTACCGCCATTTTTGGGATGGTATTTTTCATAGCTCCTGCTTTATTTATGGCCTTGGCAGATGGCCCGGCCAGAGACAAAACCAAGAATAACCTCTTTGTATTCCTGAAGGCCATTGTCATAGAGGCTGTCAAACGCTGGAAAGAGATCATTCTATTCGGGGTTTTGATGATCGTCATGGCCATAGGTCTCATTTTCCCATACTGGTATTGGAGTAAAACCGACCCTATCACTCAGGTTTCTATACCGCATGGCTCTAGAGACAATTTCTTTGAGGTCACCTCATCAGGACTCATATTTTATATCATTCCTCTCATCCTGATCTTCGCCCTTTTGCCGGCTATTTCTTACACCATACTTCGCAAAAAGAGATTTATAGGATGGGCAGTGTCATTTTACTTATGCCTTCTTTTAGGAAGCGGAGGCAGCACACCTATCCCCAAAATGATGCTGGGAGAAACCGCCTTTAATATTCTGACTCTTGATAGGTTTGGCTTCTGGGCTTCCATCATTGCCATTCCTTTTATGGCAAAGTATATCAACTCCTTTGTGGGTGGTCCTGTAAAGAAATTTTGGGTCAAAAACTTTGGTCAAAAAACGCATTTCCTGCTACTCGGCACCTCAGGTTTTTTCTATTTCCTATTCTTGATTTTCGTTTTTCATCTCGGAAGCTTCAGACCTCTTCAGCCCAAGCAGGTCGAGATAGAACCTATCATAAATTTCCTG
Source organism: Jiulongibacter sp. NS-SX5 (assembly GCF_052828545.1). The sequence goes on along the minus strand of NZ_CM128248.1, from coordinate 3,567,258 downwards.
AACCGGGATGAGCATATGCGATGGAGATACTTAACGCTTGGCTTTGGTGATCAAATGGCATGGCTCGGTGCCAATACCATGGCCGCCACCGTAGACGGTAATTATCACTCTGCCAGACGCCTTCCTGAGCTCACCACCCGACCGGTAGAACGCCTGGAAAACGCCAAGTTTAATGGTGATGCCGGTTTGGCTTCGTTGAATGACTTCCTGACGAATTCTGAGAAATATAGCCTCAAATACGTATTCAGTAATGATAGATTTTATGATCCATTACTTTACTACAGTGGCTGGAGCAGAACCATAAGGCTCGAGAATGGAATCATGGTCTGGGAGAAAGGGAATATCTCTACTATCAAACCAGTTACGCCTAAAGAAATTCACCCCATTCTGAAAATTACCTGGGGCACCTTCCCTATTTCCAGTTTGGTTATAGCTACGCTTCTCACCATATTCTATTTAAAGCGTTTTAAAGAGCAAGATTACCTCGACTCTGTACCGGAAACAGATCATAATTATTCTATTGCCACTATTTATGGCTCTGCACTATTACCTGTGATATTGTTTTCAGGCTACATCGTCATGCAGATCAATGAGTTATTGCTCTTAAATGAGCAAAAAGATCCTGAAACGGCTATCCTGAATTTCTATAATCATTTAGATTTTCAACGTTTTGAAACAGCATTCCACTTTTTCAAACCAACGCCTACCTATACGCTGGATCAGTATTTACTGGAAAAATCAGTTAATGATGGTGGTTTATTACCTTCCTACGCCAAGCTGGATAGTATCTCAACTCAAGCTATAACTGCAAACGATGACAAGGCTCAAATGTCAGTTTACACCATTTGGAGAACTTCCGTAGGCAACCTTTCACAGATAGACACTTTAATTCTGGAAAGACAAAAAGACAGATGGTATATCATACCTAAATCAGTGGTACCCGAGGTTCCTGAATTCCAGATGAGGAGTTACACGTTTACGCTATTCAAGAAACAAGGCAAAAGAGTAATTAGCAGTTTCCCTACTGTAAAAGATGATCGGGTAAAGAAACCTTTTGCAGCATACAGGCAAGCCAATATCATTGAGAATGACTCTACACTATACCTGACTGGGGCTTTCCTAAATGCAGATGATATACCAATTAATGTAGCATTGAAAGCCTTGGTAACTACCAAGAAAGGAGAAAAGCCACTGACCTTTTACGCCAAAAGAAATTTCCAATATAACCTATGGCCAAAGGCATCTACGTTCTTTGAAATCGATCTCGGCAATAAACACCTTCTTGACTCTCTTCAAATTGAAAAAATAAGTCTATATGCTGATACCGATGTAAGCCAAACCGGTTATATCCATGGAGGTACTTTAGGACTTACTTCAACTGCCGTATCAGCAGATTCAGTAGCTATTCAAGCTCACTTTTATAATGAGTTAAGCACAGATATAAATATTCCTGGTGTCCTCTTAGCTGAGCGAGATCAGGAAGGGATTATCAGACAAGTGCAGCTAGATATCCATAGAAAAGCGGTTCGTAGTGGTTTGAATTTGACTTTTGACACTGGTCTGAGAAAAGTTACTGCCCTGACAAAAGTCAGAGAAGACATTCCCTTTGAACTTTATATCAATGGAAGCCCGAGAAAAACAAGACCCGATGGAAAGAAACATGAAACCATTGAGGCCCTACCCCATTGTTTCATTTCACAAGCCATTTATCTGCAATAACTATGAAGAAGATATACATACATATGGTCTTCATAGCACTTCTTTTCACAGAGCTTTCCTGTGCGAACAAGGAAGGTCAATTACTATGGCTGAATGAAAGCGAAAGAGTTGTTTTTCAGAATTTCCAAATGCTATTCATCTCTTCAATTCCCGAGATTAAAGATGTACGATTGTATACTACTGCCAAACCTTTCTATCTCAACTATACTTTACAGCACGACACCCTAACAATTTCAAAACCGGAGGCCGAGGGAATTATTGAAGGACCAGCAGTATTGACCATCAATACTGAAGACCAAACGCATTATTTTGAATTTTATCTTACGAATAACAAGCAGTTTGCCCAGCTAATTGACTATAGATCGCCCAAAACAGTGAACCCTGACTCCATACTGGAGCATCAGCAAATCATCCATCGGATTGACGAGTTTAGAAATATTCAAAACCTGAACGATGGGAAACTGTTTTTTGAGCAAATGCTCGGGGTAACTGAAAAGGTTGGAGCCTATTATGCTACAGAAAATAAACCAATAAGTTGCTATTACCTCCAGGCAGGTTCTGCAGAAGAAATTCCTATTTCGGTCAAGAAATCAACAAATGGGTCTGCCATTAACATCGGACCTCTAAAAGACAAAATCGGCAATCCGGTTTCAGATGGCACTAATGTCAATATTCAATATACGGCCAATCAAATTCGCTTTAAACGAAGCAGCGTAGTACTGGATGGTGAAGTTAGATTCACACTACCCCCTGAGATACGAATTAGTGATGTTACGGCAGAAATAGCTGGATTAGAGTCAATAGAAGTATTATGAAGTATCTGAAATACATATTGACCATTCTGATCGGAGTTTACCTATATCTGATTATTCAAGAAAGAGAACGGAATGATCCGTTACCTATATTTTTGGTAACAGATACTACAGCCGAAGAACATAGTACTGAGATAGAGGTCAATGTACACTCCATGTTCAAACCAGACACTTCAGACATCAATAGATTAAAGAAGGATTACTCCGCTATCTGGGCACATCTTAATCATCTGTATGCTACCAATGACATGCGTACCGGAAAAGAGTATTACACCGAAAATTTTTATAAGCAAATCTGCGATGGACCAAATGATCCTCAAGAGGCAAACTTGACACGTCAAGACCTTTCGCATGAGCTTCATATCATTAACTGGTCATCAGACAATCTGGTCTGTACTGCCATAGACAGTAACACAGTTTTCAGCTTTCAACTATTAGAAAAACAATCATTCACCAATACACATCATATCGCGATGGTGTTGCTTTTTCAGGGAGATCACTGGAGAGTAGAAGCTATGCGATATCTAAACCAATAATATCATGAGACTAGCTTTCGTATCACCGTTTCCGCCCAGTAAAGTCACACTTAACGAGTATGGCTATCATTTTATCAAAAGCTTCATTGGCAAACCGGGGGTTGATGAAATCATCATTCTCACCAATCACCTGGAAGATAACTCGGCTTATGAAGAATACGATATGCGAGGCATTAAGATCATCCCATGTTGGAGGTTCAATGACTGGTTTAGCTTCTGGGATATCAGAAAAGAATTGAAAAGTCAGAAGATTGATAATGTCATCTTCAATTTGCAATTCATGACTTTCGGTGAAGATAAAATCCCGGCGGCTCTAGGTCTTCTTAGCCCTCTAATGGCCAAATGGCTCGGGATGAAATCTATCGTTTTGCTTCATAATATTACCGAGACCGTTGATCTGGAAAGTATTGGCATGGCCAATAACAAGTTAAAATCGGGGCTTTATTTATGGATAGGCACCCAGCTTACCCGATTATTACTGCAGGCTGATCTTCTGGGTCTTACCATCTCAAAATATGTAGACATCATCAAGTCGAAATATAAGGTCAATAATGTGGCTCTTCTGCCTCATGGCAATTTTGAATTACCGGAACGGGAGCTATTGCCCGAGATTTTACCCGAGATTAACCTGATGGCTTTTGGGAAATTTGGCACCTACAAGAAGGTAGAGGTCATGCTGGATGCGGTTAAAATTCTGGAAAAGAGGTTTCCGAATGAAAAATTCAAAGCCACTGTAGCAGGTACAGATAACCCAAATGTGAAAGGATATCTGGATGGCGTAGAAAAGCAATATAGCGACATGCCGAATGTAGAGTTTACAGGATATGTAAAAGAGGAAGATGTAGAACGCATTTTCAAAGACAGCACCTTTATCATTTTCCCATATACCACCACCACGGGCAGCTCGGGAATTTTACACCAGGCTGGAAGCTACGCGAGAGCTTGTATTCTGCCTAAAATAGATGATCTGGAAAGAGTGGTGGATGAAGAAGGTTATGGCGGAGCCTATTTTATACCTGAGGATGCCCAAAGTATGGCAAATGCTGTGGCGGAGTTAATTGAGAATCCGGCAAAACGTTTGGAGCTGGAAGATCAGAACTACAAAGCCGCTGAAGGGCTTCAAATGACCCAATTGGCAGATATGTATTTAGATCATTTGAAAAAATTAAACGCCTGATCTCATGGATACTCACATTAGTCAAGACGGTCTACTTAAAAGATGGATAGACGCTATACTTGGTATCTTTTATCCTCTTTTTAAGCGATTTATGAGTTACAGCGTATTCGCTTATTTAAGCCTGGGGGCTGTCAATACAGTATTGAACATTGCCCTGTTTGCCATCTTCTATCAGTTTGTACTGGCCCAGCCAGAGTATTATGTGGGTGGGTTTAGCATTAAATCATACACCATTAGTCTGATCATAGCCTTTGTACTTACAGTTCCTACAGGCTATTGGCTTGCCAAAAACTTCGCTTTTAAGACTGAAAACGGAGAGCATAATTCCCAAGCTTTCATGAAGTATGTCCTGGTGGTCTTACAAGGACTTGTAAGCGATTATATTCTCATGAAAGTGATGATTGAACTCTTAGATATCCACCCGACAGTCTCGAAAGTCGCCTCTACGGTTATTGTACTCACCGTCAATTACCTATTACAGAAGCATTTCACCTTCAAAGACAAAAAGCATTAAAGATTATGATTATACAGTAGTTAATTGGAATGGCCCTTGCACTTGCGAGGGTTCATTTTTTTAAATTAACTCAGAATAATCGTTTTATCACATCACTAAAGATGACCTTATTCTTTTTGGAGATAATTAGATGAAGGAAGGTAGGCTTTCAGACCTAAACGAATAGATTTAGGCTAATTCATCATTTGCTTCATGAAATCTGGAAAAGCTATGGAACCCATAGAATGGGTAACTTGAAGTTTTGGAAGAATTACCAGCGATAACCCAGAGTTAAGGTAAACCAGTCAAATTTATAACCGGCTCCTGTACTGGAAGCCACATTACTGGTTTGGTATTTTAAAGAGCCGGTCAGGTTACTTTTCCCGGTTTTAAGCTCTACTTGATACCTGGCGGCCGGCTCGGCGGCATTGGTTTCAATTTGCTGAAGTCCAAGCCCACCCTGTAGATTAAAGGATAGAGGAAACTTGGTAGGCAGTTTACCAGTAATATCTGCGAAAAGCTCGGCATTACTGTACCTATTGGGGGCAAAATAGGCCGTCACCTGTTTATCAAAATGTAGATAAGAATAGTTTATACCTGCTTTGATCACCGGAAACAAAGCAAAAATGTGATACAAAGATGTAAAAGCTTCGACCTTCTTGTTCTCGTCAGAATACCAGCCTCGGTTTCCTTGTCCGTAGATCCCGGTTTTACCATCCAGCATGACGTGGGCCACATAACCCACACTGGTACTATTGATGTTTTGAGAATATAACTCCGGCGTAAAGTTCAAAATATCTTTACTGGCGAAGAGGCTTAACATTCTTCTATCATTCGGGAGATAAGTAAAACTCTGTTTACCTGTAACGCCTCCGAAAGCCATAGCATTTTCAGGATTTACACTTTGGTACCTAAACTCGGTTTTACCACTGAATAATCTACTCCAGTTTTCTGCCAATTGGGCATCAAAAAACGAAGTCTTAATATTCCCTTGAAATTCTGAACTCAAGGTAGAGAAACCGCCACCTGCTTTTAATGAATAAGTGCCGTAGGTGCCTGTTTGAAACCAATACGCATTGGTCACGCGAGAATTCCCACCGATATCATTGAAATAGCTAAAAGAAGTCCCAGCGTTTTTCTTTTTGAAATCATTGAGTTTACCCAGTAAAGCATTGGTACTGCTTTCACCTAGGATTTCTTTTTTTGCCAAAATCTTATCAGCTATTTGATCCTTTTTGCCCTTAGCAATAAACACCTCGAAATACTCATTGAGATAGTTCTTGTTCGGGAACGATCGGGCTAACCTTTCATAGAATCTTAAACCATTTCTGTAATCGCCGGAAGTGGTTTTTAAGCGAGCCATTAAGACCAGCTTATCATCCTCTCCCAAATTCTTTTTCTGCTCGTCTAAGAATTTTGAGGCCGGACCAGTTTTGGTATTCCATAGCATGGCATTGAAATAATTGACCGTAGCATTCTTCTTTTCAGAATCCTGAAGCCAGGCCTCGCGAGCCACACCTAAGGCTTTGGAGGCCTTTTTATTCATAAATAAGGCGTAAGATTGGTTCACCATGACGGTGGTCTTTTCATAATCTAGTGGAATTAGTTTTCCATAGACATCCACGGCCTGGCCATATTTTCCGGCCTGTAATGAAAGGTCTCCTTTATAAAGTAATATTCCCGCATCTTCAGGATTTACAATTAAAATAGAGTCTAATTGAGCAATAGCCTCCACATACTTCTCCTCTGCTCTCAGAGAATTAGCCTTCTGTATATACGCCTCTCTTTTTTCAGGACTTAAAGTAGGATTATCAGTCCCTTGTGCTACCGCAAAACCTGCATGAAATACAGCCGAAAACAAAAGAGCTGAAACCAGAAAGCCAAACCTGAGCAACTTAAAATACATAGATCAGGAGGGATACTGTGGCGAAAAGAAAATACGCAGAACCACCGCCACTCCAAGAGTGGCGTAGGTAAGAGAACCTAAGAAAGCCATAACAAGCCCCCAGAAGGTATTATACTCGGGCCAGAACCCGACTCTGATGGCCAGAACGGAAACAAAGATGACCGAGAAGGTTATCCAGAACATAGCTCTGTTTACGTCAGTCTCTACAATTTTAAACCTGGGAAGCTTGCGTATAAAATAAATGACGTAGACCGACCCCAGCAGACTCAAAAGAAGCTGAAGAAGGAAATAAAAAGGAAGAGTCTTCTCACCTATAGTAAAAGACCCATCCAATACAGGAAAAAGCGATAAGGCGAAGCCATCATGATGAGTAAACCCATCAATAATCAAATGTGTAAAAATGCCAATCAAAGCAGAGAACATAATGGTCATAGGGTGCTCTCTTAGCGACTTAAACCAATCTACCTCCACAAAGTCTACGAAACGTTCTTTCAGATTTAGCGGTAGGTGAGGATAAAAAGCCGGCTTTATTAAAACGTGAAAAATAATCGTAAAGATTATGGTTGCCGGTAGGTCTAATAACAGAATCCCGAACCAATGATGTCCAATATTTTCAACCTCTCTTAACTGTAAGAAAAACTCGAAATCGGGCATCACACTCCCGGCTATCAAGGCTGTGGCCGAAAGTCTATATCGTTCTTTCATGAATGGAAGAACCGCTACAGGATGTGCTAAAGTAAAAGGCATGTTACACTTCTCTTATCTCGCGAGCATTCGCTGAAGATTTTCCATCAATTCAGAAATTGATTTTTTATTCGCGTTAGATTTTAGAAGAAAGTCGTTTGATCCATTTCTGAGGGCTTGTACCGCCACACTTAGATCTTCATGAGCCGTGCAGAAAATAACTTCTACATTTTCATTTTGCTTTTTCAGAGACTCCAATACTTCCAGACCATCAATACCATCCATCTCTTTATCAAGAAAGATTATTTCAGGTTCTTTATGAAGATTATCCAGACAGTCACTGCCGTTGTCATAAGTAGTGATATTATCGAAGCCTTGGTCAGTCAGCAATTCTTCCAAAATGGCAACCCAGAAAGGGTCATCGTCTACTATAAATATCTTGGGGTTAAACATAGATGAGGTTTTATTTATTGAATGATATTCACATACAATGCCAGTATTTAGCAACATCATGCCAAGTCTTAAAAACTTATCCAGCGGTGGTATTTTACACGGCAACACCCACACCTTAAAGCCTCAAAACAAAGCACTTATAAATAAAACTTCTTTTCTACTACCCTCCTAGCTTTTTAGCAAAAGGCCTAATTTTGGAATAGCAATTCCACCGCTTAATCATATTTTCCATTATTTGGAAGAGTTTACTAAACCCTTACTGCACTATTTTGAAATTTTTACCACAAAAGCAGGGAGCGACTGAAGTTCTGCTTTTAGCTTTTCTGGAACTTCAACACTTAATACCTCATTTTGAAGACTCCATTTGAGTTTTTGATCAAAACCAAGAAGACTCAATTCAGACTTTTTAAGAGGGATATGACTACTACACTCCAAAACATTGGGCAGTGGACTATCATCATTGACATAGATCATATAAAGCTCATAATCTTTACCGGCAGTGAAGTACCAATTCTCCTCTTTGAATTCAGTCAGGGCTCTTGTTTCATAAATAGCTTCGCCAAAACGCCCGGTCCATTCTCCAATTTCTTCTAATCTTTTGACCTGCTCAGGTAAAAATAAACCATCTGCCGTAGGCCCAACACCTAGCAGAAGATTACCGCCTTTGGCTACAATCTCCACTAATAAATGAATGACTTTATCGGCCGATTTAAACTGATCATTTGGAACATAACCCCAGGCTCCTCCTAAAGTAATACAGCTCTCCCAAGGATCTGAAGACATTTCTGAAGGAATGCCCTGCTCTGGCGTTCTATAGTTTTCATACGGTCCATGTACCGTTCTGTCTACGATCAATATTCCCTTTTGATTCTCCCTGACAGTTTTCGCCACTTTCGGCATATTTATTTCCTGATCAAACTCCGGAATAGGAGCTCCCCAGCTCAGCACTTCTTCATTTACCGTATGTTTAGGTCTTACCCAGCCACCGTCTAGCCAAAGAATATCAATATCACCGTATTGGGTCGTGAGTTCATTGATTTGGTTATGCGTATAGTTTACAAAACGCTGCCATTTCTCAGGGTGTTTTCTAATATCATAATTCACATTTCGGTCGGGTGTTGCGTAATAATCCCACCAGAAATCCTGCGAGTGCCAGTCCGGCTTAGAGTAATAGGCCCCGATCATCATATCTTCTTTTCTGAAAGCATCAAAAACATGTTTGGCCACATCTGCCTTCGGGTGATCTCTGAAAGGTCCATCTGAGATTTTATAGTCTGAAAATTGAGTATCAAACATATTGAAACCATCATGATGTTTTGTGGTAAAAACCACGTATTTCATTCCGGCTTTTGAGGCTGCTTGTGCCCATTGGCTAGGATCAAAACTTTGAGGATTAAACTCATCTTTCAAGCCCCAATACCATTTTTTGTAATCATGATAAGCCACATTACTATCACCACGGGTAATCCAGTCTTCATTACATAAACTCCAGGATTCTATAATACCCGGTACAGCATAAACTCCCCAGTGAATTAATATCCCAAATTTCTGATCTCTCCAGTGTTCTAGCTTTTCTGCTACTGCAGGGTCAGTAGGGTATTGATATTCTTTTGAGGTCGGGTGTACGGTATTTTGCCCTTTGGCAAAACCGCAAACCATTAAAAAGAGAATAAAATAGGTGAGTTGCTTTTTCAATGGAGTAAATAAAAATAGTGAGCAGACAAATTAGCTACTCACTATTAATAGAGTCTTAAAATTTTATGAATTGGCCTGTTCTAAGCCGTTCTTTTTAGTTTTTGACTCAATTCTTCCAGGGAAACGCCACGTGTCTCCGGCATCATAAAAAACACAAAAAGCAATTGTAAAACCATCATAAAGGTAAATACTCCGAACACGGGAGCTGCACCAATGGTAGAAAACAAAAAAGGAATAGAAGAGGGAATGATAGCCGCCAGTAGCCAGTGAACCGAGCTACCAAAGGCCTGACCCGAGCCTCTAAGATGGTTTGGAAAAATCTCGGAGATGAACACCCAAATCACGGTGCCTTGCCCTAAGGCATGTGCTATAATGAAGATGAACATGAAGATAGGCACCGCCATCCCGGTCCAGCCAGTAGCGAAAGCATAGGCCACCATTCCTAAAGAAATGATATACCCTACAGAGCCAATATACATGAGCATTTTACGACCTACCTTATCTATAAGTGAGACGCCTAGGAGCGTAAAAATGAGATTGACAACGCCAATACCGATACTACTTAAAAGTGCAGTGCTCTCTCCCAGCCCAGCCTCTTCAAAAATTCGTGGGGCGTAATAGAGAAAAGCATTAATACCCGAAAACTGATTGAAAAAGGCGATTAAAAAAGCCAGGAACAAAGGAAAACGATAGGTCTTATCAAAAATGCTTTCCTTTATAGCTTCAATGCTTTCGTTCTCCTGACTCTGCTCCACCGTATAATTCGGATCAATGAGTTTCTGTACATCCTCAGCCTCCTTGGTTCTGCCCTGTGTCATTAGCCAACGCGGACTTCTTGGAACGCCCAATACAAAAATGGTATATAAAATAGCAGGTAATGCTTCTACACCCAGCATCCATCTCCAATCATTTTCGCTAACATCATTCAGTAGGTAATTAGACAAATATGCCATCATGATACCGAAAACGATATTGAATTGATAAAGAGCCACAAGTTTACCGCGGTCTTTTGCCGGAGAAATTTCAGAGATATACGCAGGAGCGGCCACGGTACTGGCTCCCACTCCCAAGCCACCAATAAATCTAAAGAAGGCAAAAATGTACGGGTCATTAGAAAGTCCGGAACCTACCGCTGAAATGGTATACAAAAAGCCAATCCAGATTAAGGTGGTTTTTCTACCTAGTTTATTGGTGGGAATGCCTCCAAAAATAGCTCCTACCACCGTACCCCAAAGGGCCATAGACATCACCACAGCACCATGAAAGGCATCAGAGGAATTCCAAAGAGCTTGTAATTTTTGGTCGGCCCCGGAGATAACTACCGTATCAAAGCCAAATAAAAAGCCGGCCAAAGCGGCCGTAATAGACCAAATGAAGATTTTGTTCTGTTTCAATTTTGTTAGGGTTAAAGTTTTGTGAAGATCGGTGAAATCTTGTAGGTGGGCAAGAGGGAGGTGGAAATAGAACATATCGTGGAAAGACATGTCAGCTCCCAAGGTCAAACCCAAAACCTTTCGATTCTTAACACACTTTAACTTAAACTTTTCCTGAGAACCAGGGGCTTTTAGGTTTCTTGCTGAATGAAATCTTTACACATCTTTTGGCTTTTTTATAAACGTTTACTCATACCCGTTTGGGGAGTATGTCTTTTGATTGGTGGTACTTCCGGAGAAATGGCTGGTCAAACTTTAGCCTCCTCTATTATTCCCATTGGGGCCTTATTCCATTATTTCGTTTACGTGCTTAGGTATCCTGAAGAGTACTATTTCTTCTACAACCTGGGCTGGAGCAAACAAAAGCTATGGGTTTTTACCCTTTGTTTTCATGCCATTATCTGTCTCCTAATTACTACCTTATGAGTTGCCTTCACATTGATAGCGTTCAAAAATCTTTTGGTCACAAGGTGATTCTGAGTGATATTTTTCTGCAATGTCATAAAGGAGAAATTGTGGGTTTACTTGGTAGAAATGGATGTGGAAAATCCACCTTACTAAAAATCATTTTCGGCTCTCTTCACACTGATAATCGCTTTGTCAAAATTGATACTGAAGTCCATACCGGCATAGGTTCTCAGAAAGGTCAACTCGTTTATTTACCACAGCATTCTTTTCTACCACAGACTTCAAGAATAAAGGATTTAGCTCAGATATTGCTTGGCAAAGAAGGCTTGGAGAGGTTCAGAGAACTAACCGATGGTATTTTTAATCTTGAATCACCTGTAAGGCAACTATCAACCGGAGAAAGGAGAATTGCGGAAATTCTTATTTTAAGCCTCTCCCCTGCCAAATATGCCTTATTAGATGAGCCTTTTAATGGTTTGGCACCTTTACAGAAAGAGTTGATTGGTAGAATTCTCAAAGAAGAATGTAGCCATAAGGGCTTTATCATCACCGATCACGACTACCGAAACATTCTGGACATTAGTCAACGCCTGGTTTTCTTAAAGGATGGTCGCCTTTCGTCTATTACAGCCGATGAGCTTCAGGATTATGGTTACTTGCCATAACTTCAAAAAACACTTGCTATTTCCTAAAACTTTTTAACTGGTCAGACTGGCTGAAGTTTACCGTTGCGGCCAATTAGGATAGTTATTTACATCGTTTTAGAAAGAAAGGAGAACGGTTGGTACATGCGGCGTGGCGGCGTTTAGCCGACATGAACGTCATGTACATTGTTCTCGGTTCGTTTTTCAATTTACAATAGTTCCAAGTACACCTTCTCCTGTATTTCCATCGATTAAACCTTGTTCTTTACCAGCTTTAATGTCTTTCCATTTATGTTCCACCAGATTATCTGGAAGATTTAATATTTTCTTCATCCTTTTTGGGTTAATCTCTGTTTCGAAGTAAATAAAATTTCCTTTTAAACTTGACCAAGCTGGACCGATGAAATAAAGTTTTCCAGTTCCCTTTATATATTTGACAACTTTTTGCAGAGCTTTTGATTTTAATATTTCTTCAAAATTTGTTCTATACTCAATAAGGTTCATATACTCAAATCTTCCATGAGTTGGGAAAATTAGTTTTGCTATTTCAAAATGTAATTCCCCATGATTTTCAATTAATTGATTCTGATGTTTAAGTTCAGATATTTTCTGAACTACTTCATCAAGTTTCTCCCTTTCAGTTTTATATGTTGTCGACCTTTTAATTCCATCGATAATTTCATTCTTGAAATCAAAGAGAGGCTTGTTTAATACAAAGTATCTATCCAAGTCTTCATTTATCTTTTGAAATTCAGGAGACCATCTTCCTTCTAAGAATTCTGTAGCTTTATTGTATGCTAATTTATATCTAAAACTCTTATAATCCCATACTATAGATTTGGTTTCTTCAAAGTTAAAAGTATTTGAATTTAGAACTGATTTAGCCCTTTTGACCAGTTCATTCTTGTATTCTTCATGATTCATTTTATTTCTTATTAATGACCGAGAACGGTCTGGCGATATGCTTCGTACCTATGACGGAGGAAATAGGTATGATGTCATATCGCCTGTTATCGGTCTTTTATTTTTTCTTTTAATTCATCAATATTCTCAATATCTCTTATTTCGAGATACTTATAAAAATTCTCTTTATCAATGCTGTATTTTGCCGAACCACCCATTTCTGATAACAGTTTAACTAAACCTTCATCTGTTTTGAATTCATCATACCATTTTATTATCCTTATTTCAATAAACTTTATTATTTGCTCGAATAATGAATGTGATATTTGATATATATTTATGTTTCTATTGAAGATGTATTCTTTGTATTTGAATTTATCAGTTGGATGTTGAATAATCTCCCCATCTATTTTTTCAACAATCTTTGAAGCGTTTTTGAATTTTGAGGGTAGCGATTTCGATAATGGTGTAATTACTCCAGTTAGCAAACCTTTAAATTTTGAATTTGTCTTATCCGTTTTAGCAAGTTGTATTGAATAAAGGTTGGAGTTAATTTCTAGATTTACGTAACCACCGGCATAATTACTTGCACTTGAATTGAATCGTATTTCAAGTTTATATTGATTGTCTTTCAATGTGATTTTCGGAGTCGATTTTGAGTATTTAAAATTCTTAGTTTCGAAGTAATTTCCGATTTCATCACAGACTGCTTGAAAGATTTCCTTTGGTGGAGTCTCTTCAGTTTGATTATTCAGTATACTATTGTTTTTCCAGGTTTTCATTTTAATTACCGATAACGAGCGGATTAATGCATCCCCTTTTTTGACAAAATTGTGCATATGCATATATCCGACTTTCATGTTCTAAGTTAGTATTTGATTTTAAGACCGTATTCAAATTATCCGCACTTTCTAAACAGTTCTGGATAAGAATAAAAGCAGACCTGACAGCGTGGATTATACAGGTCTGACCTCCGCGAGATCTGACTCGGTTCTTCCGACAGCCCTGAACAGGCTTTTCCTATAGAAAACCTTTCATAATCTGATCGTTAGCAACACTATTGAGATGCATTTCAAAAAACTGCTCTCCTATTCTGCCTTTCTATTTTTGATGTTTTTTTCAGCTTAAAAGTCGGCCGTAGAAAATAGCGAATGGCACACCATTTCGGAAACATTTTATCAAACAGGCAAATAAACGCTAAATACTGAGCCCTGATCAGGTATTCCTTCGGCGGTGACGGTTCCCTTGTGGTTTTGGGCTACTTTTTTGACAATGGCCAGCCCAATTCCTGTTCCTTCGAAATCTGATTTGGAATGTAACCTCCTGAAGAACTCAAAAATCTTCTCTTTGTGATCATCATTGAAACCTATGCCATTATCGACCAAGGTTATTTTGTGATATTGCACCTCCGGCTCTAAACCTATTTCAGTATCACCGCATAGAACCTCCGCTGATACTCTGATCTCCGGTGTATTCTTATTGTACTTTAATGAATTCTCGATCAGGTTAGAAAATAATTGAGTCAACTGGCCCTGGTCGCCTTTGACGGTAGGTAATTCCTGAAAGATGAAATTGGCATCAGTCCCTTTTATCACTGATTCAAATGATTGAAGAATGCTCTCAAAAACCTTCTCTAAAGATACCGTTGTATACCTTTCAAGATCATTTTGCAGCGTAGCAAAATCCAAAACGTCCTGCACCAGAGTATGGGCTCTTTCGGCACTGGTATTGATCTTATTTAAAATGGTAGACTGTTTCTCGGTAAGCATGGTGTCATTTCTCAAGATATCACTGTACATCTTGATTTTCCTTACAGGCTCTTTAAGGTCATGACTGGCGATGTAAACCATCTGTTCCAACTCATCATTGAGATTCTGTAGCTCCTCTTTTTGCCTTCTGAGTTGAATATTTTTTTCAAAAATTTCTCCCTCAAGAAACCGTTTATTCTCTTCAGAAACCTTCATCAATTCTTTACTGGCTCGCCTTAGTTCCAGAAGCTTTTCTACCTGAGAAGAGAGCATTTTCAGGGCATTTAATTGAGACTCATCCAGCGAATTTGGCTTTTGATCAATCACACAAAGTGTACCCAAAGACTGCTCTTTTATCCTGATCGGAATACCGGCATAAAACCGAATGTCTGGATTGCCCGTTACCAAAGGATTCTTTACAAAACGCTCGTCTTCCAAAGCATTGGGTACGATCAAAACGTCATTATCTTGTATGGCATGTGAGCAGAAAGCAATCTCCCTTGGTGTACTTGTTAGCTCAGTACCCACTTTCGCTTTAAACCATTGCTCTTCTTCTCCTACCAGCGTTACCAGAGCCACCGGCGTTTTGCAGATAAAAGAGGCCAATTCAGCAATATCATTATACTCTTTCTCTTCCTCCGAATGCAGAATATTTAGCTCATGAAGGGTTTTCAGACGAAACTCTTCATTGGCAGGCTTTTGGGGTTTTATCATGTTGGGCTACTCCTAAATCTTTTACAAGTATATGAACTATCTCACGATTGACATAAAAACTCAAATTCATATGCTTATCGAACACTTAAACAGAGACAGGTCTGTATGGTTTTAAGAAACATCATTCCTTACTTTGGTACACAAGACTCAACCAACCTTATACATGATCAGGCACTCTCTCCTTCTGGCACTTTCTTTCCTTATTTTTGGCTGTACTGAAAAGCCCTCACAGGATCTCTTCCCTGACGGCACGCCCATTTCAGCGTGGTTTAAGGATTACACCAAAAGAAATTCTGAAGAGCTAGGTCAAACTTACCTGGTCACCGATTATGGCGTTCTGAAAGACAGCACATTACTCCAAACAGAGGCTATTCAGGCGGTAATCGACTCCGCTTCCGCCGATGGTGGTGGAGTGATAGTATTCCCGGAAGGAGTCTATTTATCCGGAGCCTTATTCTTTAAACCGGGCACTCACCTCATGGTAACTAAAGATGCCAAACTTAAAGGTTCTGACCAGATAGAGCATTACCCTTTATTGCCGTCCAGAATTGAAGGGCAAAACCTGGATTACTATTCTGCTTTAGTCAATGCCTACGGTGTAGATGGATTTACCATTTTAGGAGAAGGTACAATTGACGGTAACGGTTTAGCCTATTGGAAAGCCTTTTGGCAACGCCGGGAAGAAAACCCTCAATGTACAAACCTGGAAGTCTCCAGACCGCGACTGGTATTTATCAAAGACTCTAAAGATGTTCAGGTTCAGGATGTATCGCTTCAAAACTCCGGTTTCTGGAGCAGTCATTATTACCGCTGTGAGCGTGTCAAAGTTCTGGATGTAAGTATCACCTCACCACATGAACCCATCAAGGCTCCAAGTACAGATGCCATTGACTTGGATGTATGTTCAGATGTACTTATCAAAGGCTGTTATATGGCCGTAAACGATGATGCCATTGCCTTAAAAGGCGGTAAAGGACCGTATGCAGACGAAGACCCTAATAATGGAGAAAATACCAATATTATCATTGAGGATTGTGAGTTTGGCTTTTGTCACTCTGCACTGACCTGTGGTAGCGAATCCATCCATAATAAGAATATCATTTTCAGGAATATTGAGGTCAATAATGCTGTACGTATTCTCTGGTTAAAAATGCGACCGGACACCCCACAGCATTATGAATACATTACAGTAGATAATGTCAATGGAAACAGCAGAAGCCTACTTTATATAAAACCCTGGACCCAGTTTTTTGATCTCAAAGGCCGCCCAGATGTCCCGATTTCCTACTCTGACCATATCACGCTGAAGAATATGAATATCAAATGTCAAACCTGGTATGACATGAAAATCACCGAAAACGATCGTCTCTCTGATTTTACTTTTGAGAACCTGAACATTGAGTCTGAAAATATCGAATTTGATGCCTCCATCATTGACGGGCTTCAGATTAAAAATGTAATGGTCAATGGAGAAGAAATTGAGGCTCCACTCTAACCGTACAGAAAATCTGACCATTGGTCAAAGCAGCAACACCGACTGTTAGAATAGCATATGAGCAAGCTGGCAGAACTCTACTTTTGATGTGAAACAATATCAAAAGTAAACACCATGAAAACTAAAGCTATTCTACTTCTTTCGGTACTCCTGACAAATCTGGCTATGGCTCAGGATAAAGAAGGTTCAGAAGATCATCCTTTGATCCCGAGATTTGGGCAAAGTAGAATTTACGACTACGAAAAAGTAAGTTTTGACAGGTATAATTTAGCCACGGGCAAAACAACAGATTATACCCAGCTGAGTAGTAAAAAAACAATAGAAGGCGAAATCACTAAAATCTACTACACCATTTCTACGTCTGACGCCACCACTTTTGAGATCTATCGAAATTACATGAATGCCCTCAAGGCCAAAAATGCGGAGATTCTCTTTGAATGCATGGATAACTCCTGCGGCAAATATTTTCTGGATGCCCTGAGTAAAGACGCTTCCTTTTTAATTCCTGCTTATTATGGAGAGAAGTTTGGCTATATCGCCGGTAAATTCAGTAAAGATGGAAAAACGTATTTCGTAACGGTTTTTGCCGGTTATGGCCTTGGAGAACAAGGGTATGAAATCCATGTCATAGAAACAGAGGATATGGAACAAAAAATTGACCTTGACGGCATAGAAGCAGCTCTTAATGAGGAAGGAAAAGTCTCTCTTTATGGTATCCTTTTCGAGACGGGCTCGGCCACTTTAAAGTCCGAATCTTATACCGAAATTGCCCTGGTAGCAGACTATCTCAAGAGAAACCCAACAGAAAAAGTGTACGTGGTAGGTCATACAGATAACACCGGAGGCTTTGACAGCAATATGAGCTTATCAGAGAAAAGAGCCCAGTCTGTACTGGAAGCATTGCAAAGCAAACACGGTATTCAAAGCAGCAGATTAAAAGCGGCCGGAGTAGGTCCTGTGGCCCCTGTTTCTACCAATAGCACCGAAGAAGGAAGAACCAAAAACAGACGGGTAGAACTGGTAAGAAACTCTTCAAATTAACACCTAAAACTATTAAAACGGTCGAAATTAGGGGTCTGTCAGTAGAATAGAAACCGAGTGTTTCAATTCCGCTGGTATCTTTGCTTTCACTAAAAGTACAGCATTGAAAAGACCCCTGATTTTATTTTTAATTCTATTCCTATTTCAAATAGCCAAAGCACAAGAACCTGCGGCTCATAAAGAATCTCATACTCCGCCGATTCCGGTGGAGCTATTTGTAGGCGACAGGGCCATTAATATTTTGGCTGTAACTACTAAACCTTTCAAAGAAGGAGGTAAATGGGGTTACTTTAATTTCACGAATTATACCGGAGATTTTAAGAACACTGGAGAGCATAATGAGTTTGCCTCGCAATCACTCCTGACGTATAAATTAACCAAACATCTGTCTGCCACCGCAGGCTTCCTGATCAATCATGTGACGGGCTTTAGAAAACAGATAGGTTTGCAGTATTCCTATGCCAGTAAAACCTGGTTGGTAGTGCTGGTGCCGGTCCTGGATTTAGCCGATGGAAATAATTTAGAGATGATGGATTTGGTAGAATACAAACCTCAGCTTAATGACAAACTGAGCCTATACACCAGGTTACAAGGGCTAATTATTTATAATCCTACAGATAAACATCATGCTAGAAGTTACCTGACAGCAAGATTGGGCCTGGGTATTAAAAACTATCAATTGGGACTCGGCCATACTACCGATTGGTACGGTGAAAACCACTTTGTAAAGCATAATACCGGTATTTTCGCCAGAGTGCTTCTTGAACATTAGGTTCTGGTTAACCATGCTGGTCGTCAGAATCTAGTTCCAAATGCCTTTAGAACTCCTTCTTATCAAAACACCCTTTTCCCGTGAAGGATGTTTTGATAATTTACAGACCTATAGCAATTCTAATGCATTTACAGACGAAACTTCAACAGCAAAACACCTACGATGCCATCGTTATAGGTTCAGGAATTAGCGGCGGAATGGCCGCCAAAGAATTGTGCGAAAAAGGTCTCAAAACTCTGGTTCTGGAAAGAGGCCGCAATGTCAAACATATCGAGGACTATCCTACCTCAATGTCAAACCCATGGGATTTTGATCACCGTGGTAAAATGCCTCTTGAAGACAAAAAGGAAAACCCGATAGTGAACAAGTGTTATGCTTATGAAAAAGCCACTGAACACTTTTTTGTCAAAGATAAAGAGCACCCATACATTCAAGAAAAGCCTTTTGACTGGATTCGAGGGTATCAGGTTGGGGGCAAATCACTAATCTGGGCCAGACAGACCCAAAGATGGAGTGATTTTGAGTTTGAGGGACCGGCCAGGGATGGTTTTGCTGTAGACTGGCCCATACGTTATAAAGACCTGGCTCCATGGTATAGCCATGTAGAGCGTTTTGCTGGTATCAGTGGTAATAAAGATGGGATCGACTCTCTGCCAGATGGTGAATTCCTAAAACCCTGGGAACTTAATTGCCTTGAAAAACACATTCAGAAAAGTGTAAAAGAGACTTATGCAGACCGTAAGGTGATTATAGGCAGATGTGCTCATCTCACTGACCCTCAAGAGCATCACCTGGCTTCAGGCAGATCTGCTTGTCAGGCAAGACACTTATGCTACAGAGGCTGTCCATATGGTGCCTATTTTTCCTCAAATTCATCAAGTTTACCAACGGCTATGGCTACTGGCAATCTAACGTTAAGACCAGACGCAGTAGTTACCGAGATTATCTATGATGATCAGAAGGGAAAAGCAACCGGCGTCAGAATTATTGATAGAATTTCAAAAGAGGAATTTGTTTACCACGCTCGAATAATTTTTGTGAACGCCGCATGTTTAAATACCAATTTGCTGTTACTCAATTCCAAAAGTAGTCGTTTTCCGAATGGTCTGGGAAATGATAATGGGCTTTTGGGTAAATACATTGCTTTTCACCAGTACCGAGGTCAGGGCTTGGCATCTTTCGATGGTTTTGAAGATCAATATTACTTTGGCCGCAGACCTACTTCAGCTTTTATACCGTCTTTCAGAAACCTACGAAAACAAGAGATGGATTTTCAACGGGGCTATATGGTGGCATTCTCTGCTTCAAGGTCAAAAGGTGTACAAAGCCCAGAAAGTTTTGGTGCTTCATTAAAGGAAAGTGCAGGTGAAGTGGGCCCCTGGCATGTATTTATTCAAATGCAAGGGGAGACCATCCCGAAGGAAAGTAATCATGTAAGACTAAGCGATGAGAAAAAAGATGACTGGGGAGTGCCTCAGCTAATTACAAGTATAGCTTATGATGAGAACGACAATAAAATGATGCGAGATTTTCAGGAGCAGGCTTCTGAGATGCTGACCAATGCAGGATGCCACAGCATCAATATGTACGATTCTAAACAAAACCCTGGAGTAGATATACATGAAATGGGCGGTGTACGAATGGGCCGAGACTCCAAAACCTCATTACTCAACGAATGGAACCAGCTTCATAGTTGTAAAAATGTATTTGTTACCGACGGAGCCTGTATGACATCCGTCGGTAATCAAAATCCCTCCTTAACTTTTATGGCTCTAACCGCCAGAGCTATTGATTACGCCACTAAAAGTATGAACAAAGCTGATCTTTAATTAATATACTTCGATCTCACTGACAAAAAGCCAGGCCGGAGAACCTGCTCCTGAGTGGTCGGCAGGCAACTCACCGAAGTTCTCTGCTTCTACCTTAATATATCTTGCTTTCTTGCCGTCAAGCTTCAGCATGCTGTTGCCTACGCCGTTTGGTGTTTCACCTTCATTATCAAATCGATAAACCGGGAGGCTTTCAAAATTCTCACCGTCTGTAGAAAGACTGATTTTCATGCTTAATGGATAATACACCCATGCTCCCGGAGAGTGTAAGAAAGAAACCCCAATTTTATTGATCTCCGTTTCCTCCTCTAGATCGAGGGTCACATTTAAATCTTCACCATTTAGACCAATCCAGGTAGCAAACTCCCTTTGATTCCCAAGAATACCGTCTGTTAAGGCATTCTCTGTAGTTCCTTTAAACTTGGTAGGCTTATTATTTAGCTCGTAGCTTTTGCCACTGGCTTTACTTACAATCACATTTCTGGAGAAAGTATTACCATATTTCTGGTTATCGGCATCAAAAAGAGCTGCTTTTACCTCTACGGTTTCTGTTAAAAACAAACCAGTTTCAGCATTGTATTTCGGAGATTCTCCTGTAGGCTCCGAACCATCAAGCGTATATCTGATGGTTGGGTTTTCCTCAATATTCTCTAACCATAGTTCAAAGCCCCCATCTTTATAAACACTCAATTCTGATTCAATATTATATATGGCCCTGGAATAGTTGACATGTCTGTAATTCAATTTCCCAAAATGAGCTACAACTCTTTTGACAAACTCATCGTAATCTTTGGAACCTTTAGCAGACCAGCCGGTCTCTGCTACTGCCAAAACTCTCGGGAAAAGCATATATTCTGCTTTTTTAGGGGTTTTGATATACTCGGTCCAGAGATTAGCCTGAACACCCAAAATATACTCTTCCTCTTCTGGTGTGATTTCCTCCGCGAAAGGTTCGTAAGAGTATACTTTTTCTAAAGGAAGAAAGCCGCCAATAGCCAAGGGCTCTGTGGCCGGATCTCCCTGGTAATAATCTAAATAATGAAAAGAGTTTGGCGACATGATCACGTCATGCTTCTGACGAGCTGCCTCTACCCCACCTTCTGTTCCTCTCCAGCTCATCACAGTAGCATTGGGCGACAGACCACCTTCCAGAATTTCATCCCAGCCGATAAGCTTTCTGCCTTTCGAGGTCAAAAACTTATCTATTCTGCCGATGAAATAGCTTTGAAGACCATGCTCATCCTTAAGGTTTTCTTTTTTGATCAATTCCTGACAAAACTCAGAAGCCTCCCAGGTGTCTTTAGGGCACTCATCACCACCAATATGGATATACTCAGAAGGGAATAAGGCCATCACTTCTGTTAAGACGTCCTCCAAGAATGTAAAGGTTTTTTCGTAAGGACAATACACATCTGTAGCCACTCCCCATTTGGTTCTTACTTCGTATGGCCCACCGGTACAACCCAACTCCGGATATGCCGTAAGGGCAGCTACCGCATGACCCGGCATTTCTATTTCTGGAATAACGTTGATGTACTTTGAAGTAGCGTAAGCCACTACTTCTTTGACTTCTTCCTGAGTGTAGAATCCACCGTATGGTGTGCCGTCATATCTGCCTTCACCGTAATGACCGGCCATGGTTTCTTTACGGTAAGCACCTACCTCGGTTAGTTTCGGGTATTTTTTGATTTCAATTCTCCAACCCTGATCCTCTGTAAGGTGCCAGTGAAACTGGTTAATTTTATACATGGCCAGTAGGTCTATGAATTTCTTGATAAAGCTAACGGGCATCATATGTCTACCCACGTCAAGCATAATTCCACGATAGCCAAATCTTGGTTGATCCTTGATCTCCACCACAGGAAGGCTCATTTTAAAACCATAGACGGCCTCTGAGCTATAGATCTGATCCTGAAAAAGCTGAAGCAAAGTCTGATAGGCGTAGAACATACCTCTGTCGGTCCCAGCTGTAAGAGTTGCATTTTCGGTAGTAACGCTAATGGCGTAAGCGTCACCCTCTAAGCTTTTATCGAGCTTAAGAAGTATGTAGTTTGACGAGGCGTTTCTCAATACCTCGGGATTTAAATGCGTAGTAGAAGCCAGGCGTAATCGTAGCATTTCTGCTATGGCCGATACCCCTTCAGAAGCCGATTGATTGATAATGGAAGTAGAAGAATTCAAACTGAATTTTCCCTCTCCATTGACCATTGAAACCGGTTTTGGAATAATGTTTTGTGCCGTAAGGCTGAAACTAAACAGCAATAAGGCGAATAGCTTTATGATCTTCATAGGATGGTTTGATAGAATTAAGGTTCACCAAATCTATGAAATGAATTCCTGAGTCAAATCTATTTTTAAATTTTTTTAATAATTGATTCGACCTACGCCTAACTTTTTGCCGACGAAAAGATTACTTGTAGGTATAGAGCTCCACTCGCTGTGTCTGGAAACTTCCTGTAGGGATGCTCACATGCCTACCCTGATGGGTTTGGTCACCGTTAAGGTGTCTTTTGACCACCCAGTTTTGAGCCGCATCAAAACTTCCCTCATCCACCTTCAATAAGCCGACATTTAAGTTTTTATCAGCGACATGCTCAAAAGTTACCACCACTCCCGTACCGGAAACAAAGAACTCGTTTGGAGCAGTTTGAATAATAATGGCTCCGCCAAGAGGCCAATCGTTGGTTCTGGCACCTGGTGTCCAGCTTAATGTATAGTCGTTTTTGCAGTGCAAAAGATAATCTCCCATTCTCAATTTAGTGCCCGGGATGGCTTTGCTAAGCAAAACTCCATCCAGCTGAGAAGTTCCGTTTTTTTGATGAATCAAATGACTGATATTCTCCACCAAAGTATAAGCCTTCCCTAAGTCTTCTTCTTCAGGTGTATCTTTTTTCTCAATATGAAAAGGCGAAAACCCTAAGCCTTGATAATGACCAAATAAGTAAAGAGCCTTGGCCGCAACAGTTTCATCAAAACCATGCTCAGGCACAAAAAGCGGGTTGTGCTGGCGAGCGTACAAATCACACCAATGCTTGAAATCAGGATTATAAAAGTCGGGAGATAGGAAGTCAATTGCAGTTCCTCCAGCTTTCCAAACATCCATCAGGTGCGGAAGTGGACCCGCACTCGGATACTCGCCAGGTTCTCTCCCAGTTCTATTAAGAGCGGCATTGACGTACATTGGCAAATCATAAACCGCCTTACCAGCCGCAGTGATATCATTGGTAAAAACAGAATAGTAATACGCCATAAAAGACTCATCAGTATACACATTCGCCCCGAAAATTTCTTCCCAATTGCCCCAGGTTTTAGCACCATTGGCCTTCCATACAGAAGCAAACTCGGGCACCAAAACCTCTTGATTTTTCTTCAAATATTCCGTTAGGCCTTTGGGTACATTTTTCTCGAAAGCTTTTTGTGCCAATGCCTGATGGTCTCGGGCAGATGGCAGCATGCCTATTTCATTTTCTACCTGTACCATGATGACCGTGTTCTCCTCTTCATCAATACGCTTGATGAATTCCATCAAAGCCACAAAAGCTTTTTTATCGGCTTCCAGAACTTCTTGTGAAAAAGGACTTAAAATCTCCTGACTCTGCCCTCTGTCATCCTTTACTCTGGGGAAACGTTCCTGATCTAATTTGACCCAAGAGGGAGCGTGGCTGCTCATACTATTTTTCCAGCTACCAAACCATAATGGAACCACCTTGAGATCATGTTGTCTCGCTTCAAGAATCAGATCGTTCACCAATTTAAAGTCAAATTCTCCTTCTTTTGGCTCTATCAACTCCCAGTAAATAGGAATAAGCACCGTATTCAGGTTCATTGCTGTCAATTTCTCCCAGACCGGCTTCATATTCTCAATTGTACTGGCAGTAGAGTTTCCTAATTCACCACCTCGAATTAAAAAAGGTTGACCATCTACCATCAGCTGAGTAGTATTTCCGGTAGTTTTCAAATAAGGTTTTTGAGCTAAAACGTGTACAGACAAGCATAGTGTAAGAAGGAATACGAGATTTTTCACAAGGGTTGTTTTAATAAGTGTCAAATATACACATTTAGTCAATTTGACATAATCTTGCGTCGCTTTACTTCAAACTCATGTTAGCTAGAAACTTTAGTTAGAGTACTGAGATTGGAATAGATGGAAATCTAAATTCTGGGAATGAGATCTAATTAGCAATCGTATTTAAAATTAGTTAGTACAGCTATATACTCTGCTTCTGTAGCCAGAAGTAAATATTAAGAATGATTCAACTTTCTAATCATTATAATCATTGATTTTATCGAAAGGAAGGTATAACTCCTGAATATCTATTTACTATTTTCGTAAATTCAATGAATAAATAATTTACAATTAATGTAAATTATTCGTAAATTTAAATATGAAAATCACTGAACGTAAAACTGGTGTTAGCCACAAGATTAAGGTTACTCCAGTCTCTGATGATGATTTTTCAAAAATCACTGAAGAACGGTATTGGTTTAAGTGGAAAGAAGAAAAAGGTTACAATGTTTTTAAGCTTCAGATTATTGGAAAAGACGATATTCTGGGTTTGATCTCACTAGAAATTATAAATAAAGAATCACGCATTGAAATTCGGCTCTTAGCTGTATCAAAGGAAAACAGAGGTTCCCAAAAAGCATTCGAAGAAATCGCAGGGAATTTAATAGCATTTGCAGGGATTGAATCGATCAGGGTGTTTGGAGAATTGGCTTGCATTTCATTAATACCTAAAACCGAGTTAATTGATCATTATAAACAGGAATATGGCATGTTAGAAGCTGGCAAAAGCTTGTTTCTGGATGGAAAAGAGTTAATAGCACTAATAAACAAATACGATAATGACTAAGAAAAGTGGAGCATCGGACTTTAAGTATTTGATTGATTCCAGAAATCTATCTGAGAAAGAGAAACGAAACGTGAGTGACGCTCTTACGAATGCCCGTGAAAAACGTTTTTTGGAGCGAGGAGAAAATGAGAAAAAAGCGGCCAGATTATTACAGCTTAAATATCAAATGGAAGCGTATTTGACGAGTTCAGAAGTAGTACCAGAACCTCAGTTTCCTAAGTATTTAGGCATCTATATTGACATCTTATATCGAAAAAGAAAAAACTTTGCCGCTGATTTAAGTGTGACACCCGTTTTACTTAGCCATGTCTTAAATGGACACCGAGAGCCTCAGGAGTCATTTCTTCAACGGCTAATTGTACACACCTCAAGTTCTTATAAATCGATAGGTGATTTTGATCTTGAATTATGGCCTAAGGTCTATTATCAAGACAAAATTCATAAATTCTTTATCTCAAAACCTAAGTGGGAAAAGACTGAGAAGAAATTTGTCACTGGTAAAGAACTTGATTTGGCGGGGTGAGATTCAGAATATAGAGAGTTATCTTGAAAAGTTGGAGAATTTGACAAAAATCCTCCTCGATAACCATAAATCAGCAAGACTTAATGCTTATCCTAGGAGGAAAATATCTCAAAAAGACTAAATAAATAAAATAGGATGAATTAGTAAGACTCTTTTTATTCATGATACTAGACCCTGAGTGAGTCCACCAATATAAATGTGATTTGATATAGAAAAATCATACAATAAATGCCGTAATCAGTCATAAAGGTTACGGTTCTTTTAAACCATAATGGCATTTTCATTCCTTCATTTCTTTCTGACAATTGCTCAGCTAGTAGCTCCAACTGTTTATCACTACCAATTTTTAGAATAACCAGTGAAGAACTAAAAACAAGAAACCTGTAAAAGTACTTAATGGATAAAGCTGGCCAATTATCAGGAGCGGCCAGATGAAATATCATTCCAACAATTCCGATTAGAGCCAAGTAAAAAATATTTCGACCTCTTTCCTTTCGAACAAGAATCCTATGTAATTCGAAATTGATAAAGCCGAATAATACAATGTAAATCAGTTTGAGAATTAATGGCATTATATTTCAATTGATCATTTAAAGGAGCTAATACTATCTTGTTCCAATCAACTCACGCCACCCTTCATACCCTTTCAAAACCAAGTCATTACTTGAATCCGGCAGAGCCTGAGTCGTTCTTGAAGCATTCAATTCTTTCAATTGCTCAATGCTTTCATACACTCCATTTTTCAGACCTGAAAGGTAAGCAGCTCCCAAAGCCGATACATCAGGATTAGATTGTTGGTTGAGTGGAACACCTAGCAAATCAACCAGAAACTGCATGACGAATTTGTTTTTACTCAGACCGCCATTGATAGAGATGCTTTTAAGATCAGTGCCCATATCTTCACGCATGGCTTCCATCACATCTTTGATCTGGTAAGGAATACTCTCCAAGGCTGCCCTAACAATATGGTTTTTGGTAGTACCAAAGGTCATACCTTCAATAGAGGCCCGGCGGTTCATCTGCCAATGAGGTGCTCCCAGTCCACTAAAGGCAGGAATCAGATAGACGCCGGCATTATCCTCCACTTCCAGAGCCATGGCTTCCGTTTCTTGTACATCTTTGAAAAGTGCCAGTTCATTTTTTATCCATTCTATGGTGGATCCGCAGGCTACAATGGCCCCTTCCAGGGCGTAATCTACCCGGTCTTCAGTACTCCAGGCTACTGTTGCTAATAATCCTTTTTCGGAGTCTATAGGTTTTGAACCGGTATTCATCATGATGGAGCTACCCGTTCCCATAGTCACTTTTGCCATGCCAGCCTCAAAGCAGCCTTCACCAAAAGTAGCAGCGTGAGAGTCTCCTATGAGAGCCGTTATAGGTATTTGATAAGTCGCGAATTTCGCAGATGTACCAACGCTGATTTTCGCAGATCTGCGTTCATCCGCGTTTCCATGGGAATCAGCTTTATCTGCGTCCCATTGAAAATTAATAACCCCGAAATCGGAAGAAGAAGGACAGACTTCTGGTAAATTCAATTTCTCAAGTCCCCAAAGCTTTAAAATTTCCTGATCCCATTGAAGGGTATGAATGTTTAGAAGTAATGTTCTGTGGGCATTGGTATAGTCGGTTTTGAATTCTTTTCCATCTGTGAGTTTGTAAAGCAACCAACAATCTATCGTACCAAAGTACACCTCACCTGCATCTAATTTAGCTTTTAAAGAAACATCATTTTCAAGAAGCCAAAGGAGTTTGGTGGCTGAGAAATAGGGGTCAATGATGAGGCCCGTGTTCTTTTTAATTAAATCGTTATGACCTTCTTCTATCAATCGTTGACAAATACCTACTGAACGTTTACATGCCCAAACCACGGCCGGAGCCAATGGTTTTCCATCTGCATCCCACAGTACAAAAGTCTCTCTTTGATTACTGACTCCAGCAGATGATATGTCTTTCAAAGACAAGCCTTCCTTACTGAATTTTGAAAGACAGTCTGCCATAGAATCTAGCACATTTTGATAAATGCCTTCGGGGTCTTGCTCCACAAATCCATTGTCAAAATAATCGGTATGCAAATCAGCATGACCCTTTGCCACGGCATTGCCCTGTTCGTCAAAAATGACTGTTTTGGTACTACTGGTACCTTGATCTATGGCTAAAACGTATTTCATTTTTAAATCGATTAATGGGACGCAGATTCCGCAGATGCTTTGGGCAACTCAAATTCACACAGATCTACTTTTACCTGCATTCTAAATCGGGGTATAAAGTGGTTTTATTTATTGCCTTTACTTTTTCTATCAATAATCACCGCCAGGAGAATCACTCCACCCTTAACTACCTGCTGCCAGAATGGAGAAACATCAAGCAGGACCAATCCATTATTTAATACTCCGATGATAGCTGCACCAATCACTGTACCGGTCACCGTTCCTACTCCTCCACTTAGAGAAGTTCCACCGATAACGACTGCGGCGATTGAGTCTAACTCATAACTCACACCGGCATTTGGTTGGGCAGAATTTAATCGAGAAGTAACCAATACCCCACCAATGGCGGCCATGGTTCCGGCTAAACCGTATACCCAAAGTTTTACTCTATTGACATTAATCCCTGATAAAAATGCTGCCTTTTCGTTTCCGCCGATGGCATAGATATATCTCCCGAAAGTGGTCTTCTTGGTCACAAATACCATCACCAAAACCACCACAAGTGAAATCCATACGGGTACAGGAATACCCAGCAACCAACCGGAACCAATAAACTCAAAACCAGAACCGAGGTTAGAGATGGGGATTCCTTTGGTGTAAAGCATGGTGGCCCCTCGGGCTATCGTCAGCATCGCCAGTGTAGCTACGAACGGCGGAATACTGAATTTGGTGATAACAAAGCCGTTAAAGAGCCCCATGAGAATTCCGACCAGCAGGGCCACCAGAACACCTCCCAAAACCGTGAATCCGACAAACAAATCAAATGATTGGAACTCCAGTCCGCTTTTCAATAAACCTGCACAAACAGCCGAGCTAAACGCCAGAACAGAGCCCACCGAGAGGTCGATACCCGCCATCAAGACCACGAGCGTCATACCTACTGATATGCAGACATTGACAGAAATCTGCCGTAACACATTCCACAGGTTTGTGGTAGTCATGAATTTATCTGACAGTATGCTAATCACCAGGCAAAGTGCAAACAGAGCCAGCAGTGATTGAGATTTTTTGAGTAATTCTTTGTTCAACTTTCTATTCCATTTAAACTATGACTTCATCTTACCTTTTCTGCGAATTATGGCTCGCAGATAACACGGATACCTTCGGCAACGCTGATTAACACAGATGGCTTTATCAGCTAAATCGCTTTCTTTAATAACATTTCTTCATTGACTTCCCCTGCTTTAAATTCTGCTGTGATCTTCCCTTCGGCCATCACCAGAACTCGATCTGAAAGAGCCAGTATCTCAGGTATCTCAGAGGAAACCAATAAAATGCTTTTGCCGCTTTCTGCCAGTTTATTGATAAGATCGTAAATCTCACTTTTGGCGTTTATGTCAATGCCTCGTGTGGGTTCATCTAGCATGAGCACTTCCGGCAGAGTATCGAGCCATTTAGCCAATACTACTTTTTGTTGATTTCCACCGCTGAGGTTTACTGCCAACTGGCACTCTGAAGGCGTCTTTATGCGTAATTCTTCAATGTAGGTTTTGGCTTTTTCAGCTTCTTTTTTCGCATTGAGCAATGAGCCCGACAGCAAGGTGGTCAATCCTATGTTCGCAGAAAGGTCCATCCCAAGCACCAAACCTTCACTTTTGCGGTCTTCTGTAAGGAATGCTATTCCGAGACTTTTAGCTTCCTTAGGTGAATTGATTTTCACCGGTGATCCATTAACAGTTAACTGCCCTTGTACCTTACCATTATTAAGTCCAAAAATGCTTTCAAGCAGCTCTGTTCGCCCTGCTCCCATTAATCCAAAAATCCCGAGAATTTCGCCTTTGCGAAGTTCCAGACTTACATCAGTCAACAGATTTCTGGTTTTGAGTGTAGGATGCGGAAGGTTCAGGTTTTGAATTTTCAAGGCTACCTCTTCAGAAGTTTTAGCCATCGCTTTAGGCGGTATTTGCACTTCCCTTCCCACCATCATACTGATCAGATTCGCTTCGGTGGTCTCACTCATTTCTCCGGCACCAACGGTCTGGCCGTCACGCAGCACCGTGTAGGTATCGGCTATCCGGAAAAGCTCATCCATCTTATGCGATATATAAACTATGGCTTTACCTTCCGCTTTTAATCTGGCAATGATTTCATGCAGTCGGTCGATTTCCTTATCGGTTAGAGCTGATGTGGGCTCATCCATTAGTAAAACATGCGTTTCAATAAGCAATGCTTTGGCGATTTCAACCAGCTGCTGCTCTCCTACTTTGAGATTTTCAACTCGCGTTTTGGGTGAAACCTTCAAATTCACCTGATCTAAAAGCTCTTTAGACCGCGTTTCCATGGCTGCATCATCTAATACACCGAAAGCATTCCTGAGCTCATTCCCGAGAAATATATTCTCTGCAATACTCAAAGATGGAATAAGATTTAACTCCTGATGAATGATACCCACTCCAGCCAACTGAGCCGCCTTCACAGACTCAAAAGTCACTTTTTCTCCATCCAGTAAGATATCTCCCTCATAATCCTGGTATACACCGGTCAATACCTTTAGCAGAGTAGACTTTCCCGCTCCATTTTCACCCAGAATGGCATTGACTTTACCTGCATAAAAGGTGAAATTCACATTCTGCAGGGCTTTTACACCAGGGAAGGATTTTGATATGTTTTTTGCTTGGAGCATTATTTAGGCAATAGGTTTTAGGCAACAGGCATTAGGGTTTACTAATCTGAATAGGTAATATTCTTATAGGTAAATCTTCATTTTTACTGAGTTTGATAGCTCCGGTAATAGAGAGCAAATCTCCCTGCTTCACCTCATTCAAATCCTCTGGAATAGCCTTTTCCCGAATGACGGAATTTAAGGCTTCTGATAGGGCATTGAATTCAGCGTTAGTTTTGAAATCAGTGAGTTCTACCAGTTTTGAAGCATCTCTAATGGCGTTGCCAAAGATAAATTTGGTATCAATAGGCCATACTTTCCCCGATTCATCCCTCACCTTTAATTGGCCTTCGGTTAAATCTGAAACAGTTCCCTCCAGACTTACCATAAAATAGGCCGAGTTACCTATGCCCAATCGGTTTCCGTAGCTTTCGTACGCTATGTTTGGGTCTGATTTTACTTCTGCTAAAAGTTGATCTAAAGTAATAGGAGTTTCCGCCTTCAAAATACCTTCAGAGTACAATGAATCAGCATAAGCAGTGAAGTCATAACCTTCAGTTTTCTTGTCTCCTCGCTCACTTAGCTTTTCAAAATAGACCGAATTGTAGCCTAAAACTGCAAGTAATAATATCAAAAGGGCATATTTCATATTCTTCATTTAAAGTACGCAGATAACACAGATGGCTTAGCCAAGGCAGATTTACTCAGATCCGCGTTTGAAAATCAGCGTCATCTGCATCTTGATTCCATCACTTCAAAAACCGCTTAGCATTCTCTTTCACCACCAATTCAACCTCCACCGGAACTCTTTGTGGGAAATCTCTTTTGCCTTTGAAATATTCATCTGCATAGCGAGCGGCGTATTCGGCCATTACCAAAGGGTGCTGCATGCCTGTGGCTACAATTTTACCTTCATTTATTTTCTCCACCACTTCATCGGCACCGTCAAAACCAAAAACCTTTACCCGATCTGCCTTCCCGGCTGCCTGCAGAGCCTGGTACGCACCTAAAGCCATGGCATCGTTACCACAAAAAACAGCTTCGATATCCGGATTAGCCTGCATGATGGTTTCCAAAACTTCCATTGCTTTGTTTCGGTCAAAATCTCCACTTTGCTGTGCTACCATTTCCAAATCAGGAAACTTGTCAACTACGGAGTGAAAACCGCCGGAACGAGCCCAGGTATTATTATCACCTACTAGTCCAATGATCTCGACATATTTACCTTTTCCATCGAGAGCTTTGACAAACTCAATCCCTATTTCCACACAACCGCTGTAATTATCAGACAGGATTTGGGCAGTAGCAGCGTCATTGGCATTCACTTCTCTATCCATACAAAACACCGGCACTCCGGCCTCTTTTGCTCTTCTGATATTGGAAATTGAGCCATCCGCATCTGTAGGATTGAACAGAATCGCATCATAACCTGAGGAAATCAAGTTCTCAAAATTGTCGGACTCCACGGCAGGATTATTCTGACTATCGAAAATCTTGGCCTCGTAACCTAACTTTTGTGCATTCTCCGCTGCAGCTTCTGCCAGAACCACAAACCAAGGATTATTCAAGGTTGAGATTACCACCGCTACTTTGGGCTTTTCATCGTCGGAAGTCTTTCCGCAAGCAAAAGCCACAAATGCCAGAAATATGAATATCCCGATAGTTTTCGGAAGATGAATGATGTTTTTTTTCATATTGATTTCAAAAGGGTTTGGTACAAGATTTTAGTCTTGTCTTTTATCATTCATACTTAATCTTTCAGCATTTCTGAAACCGTCTTTGTGAGCCCTTCTTCAGAGATTCCATAATGATCAAAAATCTCAATTTGCGACCCATGAACTGTGTGATCATCTGGAAGACCAACGATCTTAAACTTGTTCCTGAATCCATTTTGGAATAAATGAGAGGCCACAGCTTCTCCTAAACCACCATTCACAGAATGCTCTTCTACTGTGATGATTGGTTGCCCGTTTGCGGCATATTTTTCAATCAATTCGGTATCCAGAGGTTTGATGGTGTGAATACTCAGCACTGCAGCGTCTATACCCTGTTCCTTGAGTTTTTCTGCCGCTTGTAGTGCAGGCCAAACGCCTTCTCCTGTTGCTACAAAAGTGAGATCAGAGCCCTCTTTTATCACTCTACCCTTCCCGAATTCAAAATCATCATTGCCCATATTCTGGGGCATTGCCTTTTTCCCAAATCGGATATAAACCGGAGTTTCCAGTTCGCTAGCGGCTTTGATGGCCTCAGCCGTTTCAAAATTATCTGCAGGAGCTACAATAGTAATATTATTGATAGCACGAAGCACGGCATAATCATGTAAACTGTGATGTGTACTTCCTAAAGCACCGTAACTCACTCCGGCAGAAATACCGATTAGCTTCACCGGATTATCTGAATAGCAAACATCATTTTTAATTTGCTCTAAAGACCTGGCTGTAAGAAAACAAGCTGGAGAAACCGCAAAAGACTTTTTACCCATCGCTGCCAGTCCGGTAGCCACGCCAACAAGATTTTGCTCCGCAATACCGACCTCTACAATTTGCTCTGGATATTTCTGACCGAAAGGCACCAATTTACCAGAACCCCTGGAGTCGCTGGTTACCACCATAATATCACTATCGGTCTCGGCCAGTTTTTGAAGTGTTTCAGAGAAAACTATAAGGTTAGCATCCCCAACTTTCACTTCACTAGCTTTATTTATAATCTCTACTGTTGCCATAATTCACTTCTTTAAATACTCAACTCCTCTAAGGCCATTTCCATCTGCTCTGACGAAGGAACACCATGGTGCCATTTGATATTATTTTCCATGAAACTCACTCCTTTTCCTTTCACCGTATGGGCAATCACAAAAGAAGGTTTTCCTTGTTCAAAAGGCATACTCTCAAAAGTCTCTATCAAAGCATCAATATCATGCCCGTCCACTTCTTTGACTGCCCAACCAAAAGCTTCCAGTTTTTTTGCAACGGGCTCGAGACCCATCACCTCAGCGTTTGCTCCGGTAATTTGGAGTTTATTATAGTCGAGAATAGCACAGAGGTTATCCAGCTTATAATGAGCCGCAAACATCATGGCTTCCCAGTTGGACCCTTCGGCCATTTCGCCATCGCCCAAAACCGTAAAAACTTTTACACCGGATTTATCTTTCTTGGCCGCCAGGGCATTTCCACAGCAAATGGACAATCCGTGACCCAATCCACCGGTGTTTTGCTCCATTCCATTGACCCCTTTAGTAGGATGACCGATATAAGGCGACTGGTATTGGCATAGTGTTTTTAGATCTTCCTCAGGAAAAAAGCCCTTATCTGCTAAAACCGTGTAAAGTGCCTCCACGCTATGCCCTTTGCTTTGGATATATCTGTCGCGATTATTATCAGTAAAATTCTCTGGCGACACATTCATGATTCGGTGGTAAAGCACAATCAAAATATCCATGATTGAAAGGCTACCACCCGTATGACCTGCTTTGGCATTATAAATGATCTCCAGCGTTTTCCGCCGCAGTTCAACTGATTTGTCTTTTAATTCTTTTGTTGTCATTTTTCTTCTCAATTGTCAATTTGAGCTAAGATCTCTATCAGTTCAAGTTGGTCGAGTGTCAGTTCGAGCTAAGTCGAGAACCTCAACTCGGCAAAATGCTTCCTGCTAAAGTGACTGTCCTCAACTACGCTCGGACTGACATGCTCAATGCTTATAAACCTCCCAGCCCATATAATTACTCAATGCTTCTTCCAGGATTCCGGCTGTTTTTGAGGCGTTCATGACTACGTGATGCTCAAAACCGTTTCTGCAGATGTACTTCATCAAACCTTCCAGATCATTGATCTGTGCAACTGCACGATTACCGAAAGTACTTAGAGGATCATCTGTCAATTCGCCCTCTCCTATATAAGCCTTAATCACACCTTTCGGGTCATCTGTACTTATTCTACCATAGGTCAATGGCATAGCAGGTGTACGACCATCCAAAGCCCCATAAGTATTCTCAACTCCGACCGTTGTTCCCAAAATAGGAGCATTACTTATTTCAATATCCGGCAGGAAGGACTTCGCCCAGTTTCCACAGTGGAAGAGTACACATTTCTCAGGATCATCTGCATAGTTATTATTCCAATCCACCAAGGCAGAAGGCGAGCCCGAAGCCAGCTGCATAGCATACATACTGAGTGTTCCGGTTACATCCACTTCACAGGCAGAAGGCAGCATATTTTCAGACATAATGCTCATGCTGGTGCACACATTACAGCCATAGTTCTGCTGAAGGCTGGTCCAGCATTGGATAGCCGTGGCATCAAGAGCATATTCTTCCATTACCTCTTTAAGAACCACATCTAACTTCGCAATCTGAAGCATGGCCTCATTCGGTGTTTTCCCTTTAGAGGCATAAGCATTGATACTTTCGATATGCTGTTTCACTTTGGCATCATCACCGCTCAATTTATTGGCTCTACCCAGAATTTCTGAAAGATCAAAAGTGGTAACGGTAACACCATTTCTTTGAAGAATTTTCTCAGAATAACGAACTGTATTAAACGCTCCCGGCCTTGCACCTATCGCACCTATTCTAACAGATTTCAACCCGTTGGTCACCCGACATACAGCCACGAAATCCTTTAAATCTCTTTGAAATACCTCCGAAGAAGGCAGACTTACATGCTGCGAGGTCAACGAATATTTGATACCGTATTGGTATAAATTATTACAAACTGAAATCTTGCCACACCAGCTATCGCGGCGATTGACCACATTCATTTTGCTGAGCTCATCAGGATAAGCCTGAATAAGAACCGGCACATTAAGACCAGCCAGTTTGAGCGTATCCGCAACACCTTTTTCATCACCGAAATTTGGCAATAACACCAAAATTCCAGAAATCTCTTCACGGTGAGCCTTGAATAGATTTGCACATTTCATGGCCTCCTGATAGGTTTCCACACCACCAAGTTTCGTTTCTGTAGTATCCAGCAAGACGGGCTTGAGATTTAGCTTTTCAAATACCTCAATAATTTCTGTTCTGGCTTTTTCTACCAAACTATCCGGAAAAAAGTCCCGGTTTCCGATGATTACTCCTAATGTCATTTCTTTACCTAATTGTCAAAACTGAAGCTAGTCTACATTAGATGATCATATCTTTACGATCATCTGAAATTTCAATCTAACTCTACATTTAATTCTTTTATGCTAATATGATTTCCACCTCATTCTGTTTGAAAACAGAAAGGTGATTTTCTTCTACACCTGAATCTGTGATGATATAATCTATCAAACCCAAAGCCCCTAAACTAGCCAGAGCACTCTTACCAATTTTAGTACTATCTGCTACCAAATAGGTTACTTCAGCAGCATCTATCATTGCCTTTTTAACTACAATATCACTGATACTCGGATACGTCAACCCTGCTTTAAGAGAGATCCCGGCCGTGGCTAAAAAAAGCTTTTGCACATTCAGCCCTTTAAAAAAATCAGCGGCTTTCTGACCAGTTAATGATAAAGTAGGTGGCTTAAATTCTCCACCGGTCATGATCACTTCAATATCAAGCCCTGTACCCAACATTAAAGCAATGTTTAAGGCATTGGTAATGACTGTCAAATTCTTCAACCCCGAAGATTTGATTTTCTTGGCAATCTCAGTCGTGGTACTACCTGAGTCCAGAATGATAGTATCTCCATCTTCAATGTAATCGAGACATTTTTGAGCTATTGCTTCCTTTTTGTCAAGATTCTCCTGATGAACAAGAGAAAAGCTTTTGACCTGATCTTCAACATTCTTTAATGTTGCTCCGCCGTGCTCCTTGATGATCAAATCCTCCCCTTCCAGCTTCTCCAAATCCTGACGGATAGTCACTTCAGTTACCTTAAAAAGACGAGCTAAATCTACCACCTTGGCAGAACCATCCTCCTTTAGTAATTCAAGTATTTTATCCCTTCTCTGATTTGGCAACATATGATTGATCCTTTAAATGAAGCTCCAAGATAACGCTTAAAACCTCATTTCGCTGCCAAAATTAAAAAGAAAGAAAACGAAACAAAACAAAAATAAAAGAAAATATATGAAAGTACATTTCTTTCGTTTAGATTTGTAATCAATCATTAATTGTATTTATTCTTAGAATATTTCTCTTTGTATACGAGAACCAGTAAATAATGACAAAATCGTTAACAACCCTTTTTCTTTCTCTCAGCTTTTCATGCTTGGCACAGAAGCAAGAACTTCAAAAGCCTTTAATTGACCTATATCCTGGCATTAAACCCGCTTGTGATTGTGGATCACTAATCAAAGCTGAGCTAGATAACACCAAGATTGTTTCAGCTAAAGAAAACAAAGGAAGTTGCAATATCTTAGCCATTGTCAATCATCCACCGGCCAAAGACAGTGTAAAGGTTTGGATATCATTACCTATAGAAAACTGGAACGGAAGATTTGAAGGAATTGGAGGTGGAGGATTTCTTGGAGGACTTCCGTTTTTCGATGAGTTACTCTCTCAAGGTTTCGCCGGCGGAGCAACAAATACCGGACACGATGGCGGTAGTGGATCATTTGCACTCAACAAGGAAGGCGATCTCAACTGGCAACTGATTCAGGACAATGCTTATTTAGGCATTCATGATATGACAGTCGTTGGAAAAGCTTTAGTTGAAAAATTCTACGGCAAACCTTCCAAATACAACTATTTCGTTGGTGGTTCTACCGGAGGTAGACAGGGATTAAGCGAGGCTCAACGATACCCAAATGATTACGACGGAATTTTGTCTTTTTACCCGGCTACCAATTGGCATAAGTTTTTGGTTACCGAGTTATGGCCCCAAGTGGTCATGTATGAACTGGACAATTATATTTCTGCTGAAAAATTTGAAGCCATAAACAAAGCCATCATTTCTAAGGTAGACAAGCTGGACGGTTATGAGGATGGAGTGATCGAGAACCCTCTCCAATTAGAATTTGACCTTTCAAACCTTATTGGTCAACAAATGGGTCAAACCGAATTCACTTCCAAAGATGCGAAAGTGGTTCAAAAGATTTGGGAGGGAGCCAGAACAGAAAGCGGTGAGTTTATGTGGTATGGCCTTCCTCCAGGTACCCCCTTTGTTCCTCTGGCTGGCTCAATAGATAATCATGGAGATCCATTTTCAATCTCTGTAGAATGGGTGGCCTACTTCTTAAAATCCAACCCCAATTGGAATGGAATCCCCCTAACAATGGATGAATTCCAGCTGCTCTATAATCAGTCTGTGGAGCAATACGGAAGCGTTTTTGGTACAGACAATCCAGATCTGAATAATTTTAAAAGTAATGGAGGAAAACTCTTGCTTATTCATGGCTTGAGCGACAGACTCATTGTTCCACAGGGAAGTATAAACTACTATGAACGTGTAACAGAAACGATGGGTGGCCCTGAAAAAACACTTGATTTCGCACGCCTATTTCTAATACCAGGTATGGATCATAGCGAAAGTAATCCAGCATTAAGAACAACCAATCATTTTGATCTACTGATTAAATGGGTGGAAGAGCTTAAGGCTCCTGAAAAAATTAATGTTGAACATCGAGACGAAAGTGGAAACCTTACCAGAACTGCCATTTATAACCATTTCTAAAAATTAAACCAATGAAAATCTTAACCTCAAATTTTCCGAAGCTAGCTTTTTTGCTTCTCCTTTTACCCTTAATTACTTTTTCTCAACGCAGACCCAGCGGTATAGTATCACCTGAGGTCCTTCCAGATAATTCTGTAATTTTTCGAATTTATGCCCCAAAAGCTGAAGATGTTCGTGTAGTTGGTACATGGAACAGAAGGTTCGCTCCGGATGTCATGAGTAAGAAAGATACTTTATGGGAGGTCAAAGTAGGCCCGATACCTTCTGACATGTATGAGTATGATATTGTGGTGGATGGCCTACCAATGCTCGACCCAAACAGTAAAGCTGTAACGAGAGATGGGGCATATATTCAAAGCAGACTAATGGTTCCCGGAGGTTTGGGTGATCTAATTGATGCCAAGCAAGTGCCTCACGGAGACCTCAAAGCGGTATGGTATGATTCTCCCACAGTAGGACCTGAGCAGCGTCGCATGTTCATTTATACGCCGCCAGGATATGACCAGAACCCGAAGAAGAAATACCCGGTAATGTATTTATTGCATGGAGCCGGAGGAGATGAAGAAGTTTGGGTAAATCGCGGTAGAGCCAATTACATCATTGACAATCTGATTGCCGCAGGCAAAGCCAAACCGATGATTGTGGTCATTACTAATGGAGACGTAAATAATACGGCTACTGTTCTTGACCGTGAGGCCTTTGCTACTCCAAAAACGACTCCTGGAGGAGTGGGTGCTATGGCCGCAGGTTTATTTGAAAGAAGCCTGGTTAATGATGTAATGCCTTACGTTGAGAAAAATTACAGAACTATCAATGATGCTGACCACCGTGCTCTTACTGGTTTCTCTATGGGCGGTTATCATACACAGAATATCAGCAATGCGAATCCTTCGCTTTTTAAATACATCGGTGTTATGAGTATGGGCTTGTTCTCGACATTTCGTCCTGACGGATATGACAAGGAAAAACACGTAGCTCAGTTAAAGGCTCTCCAAAAAAATAATCCGAAAGTATACTGGATTGGCATGGGAACGGACGACTTCCTTTATAGAACCGGAGTGGAGTTAAGAAAACTTTACGACGAAATTGGTTTCAAATATACTTACCGTGAAAACATCGGAAACCATGACTGGAATAGCTGGAGAATGTATTTGACGGAGTTTGCTCCACTTTGTTTTAAATAATAATGAATGAAAGATTGAAGAGCAAGGTGTCAGTTCAAGCGGAGTCGAGAACAGTACCTTATCAGAAAAAGCATCTTCTCGGTCAGGGCTTCACTTCGGCTACGCTCAGTGCAGGCTAATCTGCTCAGCCGGACAATTCAATTA
This sequence comes from Jiulongibacter sp. NS-SX5, assembly GCF_052828545.1. The sequence continues at coordinate 3,527,684 of NZ_CM128248.1, read as the reverse complement.
TCAGTCCGAGCGTCCGAAAGACTCTGTCAGTAGCCTATGACAGTCGCAAGCACGTTTTAAACCATTTACAAAATGAATAAAATTAAACCAATCTTTTCAACTCTTATCCTCGGGTTTTTTGCGGTCATTCAAACGAATGCTCAAGAGGTTAAACCTCGCATCATCATCACCGCTGACCCTGAGCTTGATGATAATAACTCCCTCATCAGATTTATCCTATACAGCACAGATCTTGATATTGAAGGACTTATTTATGCCAGCTCTCAGTTTCACTGGACGGGTGATAGCAAGGGTACAAAATGGTACGTACCAGGGCGTGAATACGACCGTTTCAATATGGGTATCTGCCCCTGTGAAAGCTACCGATGGGCAGAAGATGAGCGGTTTATTCATGACATTGTTGAAGCATACGAAAAGAGTTATCCAAATCTAAAAACGCATCATTCCGGATACCCAACACCCGAGTATTTGAAATCAAAAATCAGGTTTGGGAATATTGAGTTTGACGGAGATTTCTCGAAGGACAGCCCGGGTTCAGAACTGATCAGAGAAACCATTCTTGATAATGAACCCGGCAAGCTTTTCATCACGTCATGGGGCGGAGCCAGCACAATAGCACGAGCTTTAAAAGTGATTCAGGATCAATACCAGTTTACCACCGAATGGGATGCTATCAGAGAGAAAATCAACCGTAAAGTGGTATTACTGCCTTCCGGCGATCAGGATGACACCTTTTATGGATATATCCGCCACAACTGGCCGGGTATAGAATATAGGGTATTCAGAGACAGTCCAAACTATGGTTATGGAGCACAATTAAGAGCGAATGAAACCAACAAACCTTTGTTGACCCCTTCATACATGACAGAGAACATTGTATCAAAAGGAGCTTTGGGAAGCCTTTACAGAGTATGGGGCGATGGTAAACAAATGGTAGAAGGTGACAAGGTTGACTACTTCGGGCTTGTCGGTTACACAGCTGATGAACTTAGAAAAATGGGCTATTTCGTTTGGATGCCACCTCAAGAGAAAGGCTCCTGGCTAGGCGAAGGGGATAATGCCACTTTCATGAATATGCTTGGGAATGGCTTGAGAGCTTATGAAGACGGCACTTTTGGTGGCTGGGGTGGTCGTACTATCCCAACAGTCGTTGAAAGCAATTCAGCATTTTCTTCATCCGCGGGATCAGCAGAGCAAATGGCTGAAAGACTTGCAGCAAGAAATAATGAGACAGAAGAAGTGGCCATCCCATTCCCTGACTTTTTCGCTGAAGCTCAGAAAAGTTTTGTGGCCCGAATGAAATGGGCGGTCACCCCAAAATATATTGACGCCAATCATGAGCCTATCATTGACTTCCAAAGCCCTGAGAACTTATTGGTTAACCCAGGACAAAAAGTTAAACTGCATGCGGCGGTTAGCGATCCCGACGGCCATGAGGTGAAACTACAATGGGTGCAAATGCCAGCTGGTACTTACACGCAGGCGGTAGAAATGAATAATGCTCAAACAGAAACGGCCGAAGTCCAAATCCCGGAAGATGCCAAACCGGGTCAAACAATGCACTTCATTTTGAAAGCGACTGATAATGGAAGTCCGGCTTTAACCCGTTATCAACGAGTAATCATGGAGATTAGAAACCGATAAATTCATCAGGCCTCCAATGAAAACCATCAAAAGACCTTCTATTTTAACCTTTTTCTGTTGCATATACCTGTCAGTGATATCACTGGCAGGTAGTAACATATGCTTCGGTCAAGGTGCAGTTTCCAAACCTAAAACTAAAGTTTTGGCAGAAGGTCTCGGCTTTCCGGAAGGCCCCATAGCTCTGGCTGATGGTAGCGTTTTGGTGGTGGAAATGCAGTTTGGAAACCTGACCAAAATTGGAAAAGATGGTACTAAAACAATCATTGCAAAATTAGGAGGCGGACCAAATGGAGCGGCCATGGGACCAGACGGAGCCGTCTATGTTTGTAATAATGGAGGACTGCAATGGTCGGTTAGAAATGGAGTAACTTTTCCTGGAGAAGCTGTACAAAACTATAAAAGCGGTTATATCCAAAGGGTTGATCTTCAAACAGGTAAAACAACAACCATATATACCGAATGCGAAGGCCGAAAACTGAGTGCTCCCAATGATATTGTTTTTGACGCCCACGGCGGAATGTGGATTTCTGATCAGGGAAAGTACTTCAGCACTCATAAAGAGCACGGTTCTATTTATTATGCAAAAACTGACGGAAGTTTTATTAGCAGACAAGCTGAAAAACTAGAGACCCCAAATGGAATCAGACTTTCGGCGGATGGTAAAACGCTCTACTATGCCGAAACCAATACGGGGCGTATTTACTCTTATCAAATCAATGCTCCGGGAGAAATTGACAATTCAACCAAGAAGTTGGTGATTGGCCTTTCGGATCAACAAATGTTTGACTCTTTTGCTCTGGATGAGGAGGGCAATCTGTGTGTCGCCACGCTATTGAACGGAGGAATAAGCATTGTTTCAAAAGACGGGAAACTGCTTCGGCATATTCCCACTCAAGATATCTTAACCACCAGTATTTGTTTTGGCGGAGAACAACAGAAAACCGCTTATATCACGCTAGGTGGTGCCGGAAAGTTGATTTCCATTCCATGGAGCAATGCCGGACTAAAACTAAACTTCTTAACCTATTAAACAGATCGGAATAATGTTAATAATCAAAAAGACTTTACTCTTTGTATCATGTCTGCTCATCTTGGGGATTGGCCAGGTTGATGCTCAGCAAAACCTCTTTGGAGGACAAAACCTTGAATCTGCTGTTGTCAATTCTGACAACTCAGTGACTTTTCGTTTTGAAGCACCCGATGCTGCTAAAGTTGAGGTAGCCGGTGATTTTGCAGAAAAGGCAGCTGATAATCCTATCGGAGGTGTGGTTGGTACAGGACTTATTCCTATGGTCAAAGGTGTAAATGGGGTATGGACCTTGACAACCAAGCCCTTACCCTCTGAAATGTATATGTATCTTTTTGTAGTGGACGGAGTAGCGACAGCTGATCCGAATAATCCATACGTGTTCCGTGATTTTGCCACAATAAGTAATGTTTTCATCGTTGGAAATGGCATCGCAGACAACTACAAAGTCAATGATGTACCTCACGGCACCGTCTCCCATCCGTGGTATCCCTCAGAAAAAGCCGGCAAGGATCGTCGAATCAGCATTTACACTCCACCAGGTTATGAGAAAAACACAGATCAGAGCTACCCTGTCCTGTATCTTTTGCACGGTTACGGAGGAGATGAAGGTGAGTGGGGCTCCTTTGGACGGGCTACTCAAATATTAGACAACCTGATTGCACAAGGCAAAGCCAAACCAATGATTATGGTCATGCCAAACGGCCACATGGCTATGGAAGCCGCCCCAGGTGAAAATACCATGGGCTTTTACAAGCCTAGTCGCGAAAAAGACAGGGCCGACGAACGTGGAGCTTTTGAAAGTGCTTTTGGGGAGATCATGAGTTTTGTTGAAAACAACTATAGAACCATTAATGACAAGCAGCACCGTGCCATCGCCGGGCTCTCCAAGGGAGGTTTTCATACCATTCATATTTCCAGAATTTACGAGAATACCTTTGACTATATCGGCGTTTTCTCCTCCGCAAACAGATTGATGAATGCTGAAGAAAGTGGCATTTATGCCAATTTCGACGAGGGCATGAAAAAGCAAAACGAAAACGGTTTTGAGCTATACTGGATCGGCATCGGGAAAGATGATTTCCTTTACAAGGCCAATCAGGAATTCAGGGATAAACTTGATGAACTCGGAGTGAAGTATACCTATCTGGAAACCGAGGGCGGGCACATCTGGAAAGTCTGGAGAATTTATCTTAATGAGTTTGCTCAGAAATTATTCTAAAGTGTGTTTTCACAATACAAAGTCCACCCTAAACATTTCTGTTTTGATGAATAAACCATTTCAAAAATGAAAAAAACGAATTTCTTGATTTCAACTTTTTTTGCTCTGTTGATTCTGGTTTCGGGTATGCAAAATCTGTATGCCTATGCCCCGCAGACCGAAAAAGTTGATAAAAGCAAGCAGGCCCGTATTCTGATCACCACGGATCTGGAAGCGGACGACATGAATGGGGTCATTTTGAGCCTGATGTACGCAGATCAATATGATATCGCTGGGATTGTCTGGACGGCAGGCATGTATCATTTTCAAGGCGACGGCGGATTACATACCTTGGGTGACATTACACCAAACTTCAGATGCAATGCTCAGCACTGCGAACATCGTGTAGAAAAGCCAGCTGATTTAACTGAATACAGGCCGGTAGACCCAACCTGGCTTGATCGCATCATGGATTGTTATCAGGCCGATTATCAGTTAATGAGCAAAAATAGTCCGAACTACCCCACTCCAGCCTATATAAGAAGTGTTACTAAAGTTGGAAATATAGAGTTCGAGGGTGATTATCGTTTTGAGACCGAGGGGTCAAAACATATCGAAGCGTGTATTATGGACAATGACACGCGTCCTTTATACATTCAACACTGGGGTGGCATTAATACTACCGTAAGGGCGTTATATTCCATTTATGAAAAATATCATGGCACACCTGAATGGGAAAAGGTTCTGGCGAAAGTCACCTCTAAAGTGAGAATCGGTGGTAATGGAGAAGACAATTGCAGAGCAGATAGTAAAATTGACGCAATGTTTCCTGGTCTGCAGAACGGTGGTTACTCAAGAGGATTCTTCAGTTATGGCTCCTTCTTTGCAGCCAGTTATAACTCTGAAAGAAGGGTTGATGATGAACTACAACCTTACCTTCATGCCGACTTTATCCTGGATGCCTATAAAAAGGGACACGGAAAGTTGCCTGAACAAATCTGGCTAATGGGCGAAGGAAGAGCCATTTACGGCGAACCGATCATTTATAATTATGGTCTCATCACCTATATGGACTGGTCAAAATCAGCAGAGCAGGGATGGGGGCCGGAAAGTATGATAGGGATGCCCCGGGCAGATTTCCAACCAAATGATTGGAGCATTTGTCAATTTGGCTGTGCCTCATTCATAGACATTGGGCTTCGCAAAGATGTCACCAATAGAGGCAACTACTTTTTAGGACCTACACCTGAGGCCTTCAAAAAAGGTAACCACTACACCATAGTAATGTGGGAAGAACTGGCTGCAAGAGCAGATTGGGCGATTTTAGAACCAAAAGACTGTAATCATGCACCCGAGGTGACTACCCAACAATTGGATTTTAATGCTAAAGCGGGTAAAAAGGTATCCCTCTCAGGTGAAGCCAAAGACCCGGATGGCGACAAACTAAGTGCAAAGTGGTGGGTACCGGCCTTCTCCTCAACATATAAGGAAGGAAAAGCCGAGGGACTTTCTGTTTCTGTAGAATCTGGTTATAGAACCGAATTTACAGTTCCTGAAGACGCCAAATCTGGTGATATATTCGTAGTCAATCTCGAAGTAAAAGATGATGCCAAACGCCCAATGACGCGTTTTGCTCAATATGTAATCACTGTGATATGATTAGAATATTTTGATATTTAACCAATAGAAAAAAGAATAATGCAAAAAGATAAATTTAAACCTATGACAAAATTATTAAGCCTTTTAGGCCTGGGATTATTCCTTGTGGCATGCTCGCCCACAAGTGAAACAGCCAGCACGGAAGAAAATAACGTTGCTAAACCCAGAACCATTGTCACTACAGACGGTGAACTGGACGACGTTGATTCGTTTATCCGAATGCTTCTATATGCCAATGAATATCAAATAGAAGGACTAATCATTAGTAGCTCTCAATGGCATTATAAAGGCGATGGCAAAGGCACCAAATTCACCTCAGAAATGGAAATGACCAAGAACATCTATGGAGAACGTACCGAACTTCGCTGGCCGGGCGAACAGTGGATTTACGACCTGGTAGACGCCTATGGCGAAGTATATCCTAACCTGATTAAGCACTCAAAAGACTTCCCTACTCATCAATATCTGTATGACCGTATCAGAATAGGAAACATCGATTTTGAAGGAGAAATGGAAAAGGATACTCCGGGCTCTGATTTTATCAAAGAAAAATTACTCGATGATGATGACAGCCCATTATACCTTCAGGTTTGGGGTGGTACCAATACCATTGCCAGGGCTTTGAAAAGTATCCAGGATGAATATGAAAATAGACCCGAGTGGGAAGAAGTTTATGACAAAGTTTGTCAAAAGGCCATTATCTATGCCATTCTGGATCAAGACGCTACTTACAAAAAATACATAGAGCCTAACTGGCCGGATGTAAAAGTGTATTATAACTCCAATCAATTCTGGAGTTTCGCCTATTTCTGGAAAAGAGCTGTACCTAAAGAGCTTCATCCTTACATGGAGGGAGAATTCATGGATCAGATTATCAACAATCATGGGCCATTACTAGCAAAATATTACAGTTACGGTGATGGAAACCCACCTCAAGGTGAGATAGAGGACATTTACAGCTCAATGGAAAAGGCCAAAGACAATCAATGGGGAAGCTTCGGCCAGTATGATTTTATCTCTGAAGGTGATTCCCCTGCATTTCTTCATCTGGTAGATGTGGGACTTCAGAATCTGGAGAATCCTTCTATTGGTGGCTGGGGTGGTAGACTGGTTCAATCGGCCAGCAGACCTAGTCGCTGGGAAGATGGTGAAGCCGCAACTGACTTTAACCCATATACTGATACGCTAGACGCAGCCTATGCTCAAACACGCTGGATTCCGGCCATTCAAAATGATTTTGCCGCCCGGGCAGACTGGTGTATTTCAGATTTTGAAAACGCAAATCACGCACCTCTTGTAAAGGCTTTAACTCCTAGTAGAATTACTGCAAAAAGGGTAGACAGTATTAGACTTGAGATTGAGACTACTGACCCTGACGGAGACGAATTAGAAACTAAGTTCTGGATTTATAACGAAGTTGGAAATTATAATGGCGAAGCCAACTTAACTTACAATGGAAATATCGCGTCCTTACAAATTCATGAAGTCGAAAATGGTGTTTTACATGGTAGTGGAACCATTCATGTCATTGCCGAGGTAACAGATAATGGAGAACATCCTTTGACTCGATATCAAAGATTCATAATTGATGTCAACTAATTAAAGCACTCCGGCGGCTTTTAGGGTCTTTTTGATCTCATCATAAGACCCTTTATACTCCCAATAGACAAATCTATCAAAAGCGTAGGTCGTCAAAATATACTTTGCACTCAATGATTGAATTCGATCGATACGTATCAATTTGATCATTGAGTTTTCAGGTTTTACCTCTTCCAGTATTTCCTGATTATCGTCATCAAAACCATGAAGTATGAGATGATTTTGAACTTCAATTTCAATAAACTCCTGTTTGATCATTTCTAATTCCTTAAATTCATTCTCTTGTTACAAACAAACCAATTTCAACCCAATATTAATACCAATGAAAAAACTAATTTTTTCCATTAGCTTGTTTCTCGGACTAAGCTTTGGAATCATGGCTCAAAACAGTTTACAGTCCGGAGAATACCATTTGTTTATACAAGGCTTTGACTGGGGTCCGCATGCCCATAAGGTGGTAATTAAACCTAAAAGCGATGCTGATTTTAAAAGCACTGACTTCAAAGTTATTGCTCACCGCTCCTCAGACCTGGGTCCTATAGCGGCCGAAGTTTCAAAAGGAGAGCGAAATGTACTCAGAGCATATGAGTCTGACTATAATGCCAATCCTAATTCAAAAGGCCAATTCATCACCTTGATCTTAGGTGTGGCTCCATATGATTATATGGGATCTGCCATTCAGTATTTCCCTCAGTCCGGTAATAAGTGGATCACTTACACACTGGAAATCACAAATGAGCAATCAGGCGAAAAATGGGGTACTGAAAAAGACAGAACTATACCTGTATTAGATGACTTTGACCTAAGCGGCAAGTTTACTTTTGAGAAGACTACGCTGTCTTACGCATCTTTTAAACCTAAAACTGAAAATGAAAAATCACCACTTCTTATTTGGCTCCATGGTGGTGGAGAAGGCGGGACTGATCCTTCTATTGCAGCTATTGGCAATAAAGCCATCAATTACGCCGATGAAGAGATTCAAAGTATTATGGAAGGTGCTTATGTTCTGGTTCCTCAAGCCCCTACCTTTTGGATGAACAGCGTAGAAGGAGGATATACCACCGGCCAAACGAATGATATCTATAACGATGCCTTGATGGAATTGATAGAAGATTACGTCGATAGTAATCCTGGTATTGATAAAAACAGAGTTTATGTTGGTGGCTGCTCAAATGGGGGCTACATGAGTTTAAAATTAATCCTCAAAAGACCTGATTATTTTGCTGCAGGCTACATCAGTGCCTTAGCGTATTACTCCGAGTTTCTAACTGACGAGCAAATTGCCAGCATCAAAAATGTGCCTATATGGTTTGTTCAGTCAAAGGATGATAGAGTAACCGACCCATCAAAAACAGTAGTTCCTGTTTACGAAAGACTGAAAAAGGCCGGAGCCCCAAATGTACATTTCAGCTTTTATGATCATGTAGTAGATATTACAAATCAATACGGCGGAGAGGATTACCATTATGATGGCCATTGGTCATGGATCTATCTCCATGCCAATGAATGTCGTTTGGATTATTATGGCAAACCAGTTAAAGTAAATGGCCTGCCTGTGAACATTATGCAATGGCTTAGCTTACAAACAAAATAAAAAAACGGAAGCAAGATGAGGCTTTTGATCACTCAAAAGCTCATCAGGCCTCCGTACTAAACTACTTAAACTAAACCTAAGATTTTATTCGTCTGATTTGAAGTAGAGCGGATCATACTCAAAACCATATTTATCTAAAACATCCTGAGGCACACCATCCCAAAAGTTTGGTGTGTTTCCTTTATACTCCAGATCATCAAAACCCATTTTGGTGGTATAAAAGCCAGTAAGAGTCAGGTCTCTCACAGTAGAGAAGAATGCCACACCTTGACTTACTTCAGGGGTAGCCTCTTCAGGATACGCCAGCTTTTCAGCTATGGCCAGCTGCTGTTTGTCCGAAAGAGCCTTAAACTTCTTCTCGTGTAGTTTGTCGCTGTAATTATCCAACCATTTAATACCGCCCCTTAAAGGAAGCTGATAACGTGGCATATCCTTAGCGATAAACTCAATGAAATCAGGCACTCCTGCATCAGTAGCATTTCCTGATTTTTCATCTTTTGGCACAATAATATTGCAAAGCACTGCCAGAGTTTCCAGCTCGTGTTTATCAAAAAACGTTTGCTCATGAAGAGCTTTATCACGTTTTATTTCTTCATCTGTTCTGCCTGGAGCAGGTTGGTAATCATCCTTGCTCTTTTTTGGGGCAGGGGCCATGGCATTGGCAGGAACTACTGCCATACCTAATGAACCCAGAGATAATGCTTTTAGGGATTCTCTTCTTTTCATAGTTTATAGCTGGTTAGTTTTTACCTGATCAATTATATAATCTGACGTTCTCCATGAAGACGCCAGAATGGTCCATGTCACGTTCTTATCTCCCTGAGATACAAAAGGAGCTGCATCTACTACAAATAGGTTCTTCACATCATGGGCTTGTTGCCATTTGTTAAGAGCAGACTTACTAGGGTCATTACCCATACGTACCGTACCGATCTCATGGATAATCTGACCTGGCTTAGCCAAACCATAATTGGTATCTGCCCCAGGCTTATCTCCGATAGCAATTCCTCCCATTTCATGGATGATCTGCTCAAAGGTATCCTGCATGTGCTTGGCCTGCTTTATCTCGTTCTCACTCCACTTGTAATGGAATCTTAAAGTAGGAATACCAAACTTATCTACCTTATTCGGGTCAATTTCACAGTAGTTTGATTCCAACGGAATTGGTTCTCCACGTCCATCCATATGAACGAAAGCCCCATACATTCTTCTTACGTCATCTTTCAGGCCAGCACCAAAGCCACCTAAACGTTTATTACCCGGGAAGTACTTCTGAACACCTTGCATGCCCATACCAAAACCGAAGCCCGGCATACCCATACCTCCACTGTATTCAATATGGTAACCACGAGGGAAATCAAGCTTACTGTTATCACCCCACCAAGGCGTATAAACGTGCATCCCTCCAACACCATCTTCATTATATCTTTTTCTGTCCATCAGGGCAGGCACAAAAGCACCACGACCTGCTCCGGTAGAATCATTCAGGTATTTACCAATAACGCCACTTTCATTCGCCAGTCCATTCTGGTGTCTTGACGATTTTGAGTTCAATAAGATTCTTGCAGACTCGCAGGCACTGGCGGCCAGAATCACAATCTTAGCATTGATTTCATAGTCTTTCATGTCAAGCTTATTGACATAAGAAACTCCGGTGGCTTTCCCTGAAACAGGATCAGTATGCACCTCTTTCACCATGGCATTGGTGATTAGGTTTACATTGCCGGTTTTAACAGCCGGTATACACAGCACAGAGGAAGAAGAAAAATCGGCGTAAGCCTGACAACCTCTGTTACACTGACCACAATAAAAACAAGCACCTCTTGAATCATTGATTGGCTTGGTAAGCATCGCCATTCTGGACGGAATTACCGGTACACCTATTCCCGTAGCCGCTTTTTTGATCATTAACTCATGCAGCCTTGGTTTTGGAGGCGGCAAATAGTTACCATCCGGCTCATTACGTATACCTTCTTTCGTACCAAAAAGACCAATGAGCTTGTCTACTTTATCGTAATACGGAGCAATATCTTCATAACCTATAGGCCAGTCATCACCAATTCCCGTTAGTGATCCTCTTTTGAAATCATCTGGTCCGAACCTTAGTGAGATACGCCCCCAGTGATTTGTACGCCCTCCAAGCATTCTGGATCTAAACCACCAGAAATCAGTACCATCTTTTGCTTCATAGGGTTCTTCGGGCAGATTCCAGCCACCCCAGGCAGCGTCATAATCACCAAAAGAACGCAATGGTGTGCTGGCTCCTCTTCTTGGAGACTCCCATGGATTCTTTAATTGAGTAATGTATTTTGGGTCTGCTGGGTCGTAATAACCTCCGGCTTCCAGTAAACAGACCTTGGCTCCCGCCTTGGCCAATTGGTAGGCGGCCATGCCACCACCTGCTCCGGATCCTACAATAACTACATCGTATTTATCCGTCTTGTTTTGGATATTGAAAGAGTTAAACATGTTGAAATGGTCTAATAGATATGCTTTTAAAAAAGGGTTGTAAAACGTAATAGCTTTTTCAGTGTCCCGAAATAATGATGAAGCAGTAAATGGAGTCTTAATATTTTATTAATGAATCTGCCAATAGTCTTAACAGATCCTTTAGAATACTTTCCTTCAATTTCCCAAAAACGGACTCAATTCTATTGAGAAGCCCTATTTCATTCAAAAAAATTTATTAATTTCAATCATAGATACCCGACCGAAAAAGTTCTTGTTTTTTTGAGGCATTATTGAATAGAAATCATTTTTTGAAGAATTATATCTTGAAATGTGGATCAAAAACCAACTCAAATTTGGGCTATTTTCGTGTAAGGGCTTAGTTTTGTTTCTGAAGATACATTTGAATTAAACAAACTTTAACCATTAGCCATTAAGCAAGGCTTCTATTTGAATGAAGTGGAAGAATAAAAGGAGTTTTAAGCCTGCTTTAGTTATCGTTTTAATCCTTCAATTTTGTTCGGGCCTTCACGCCCAACCTTACGGATTAAATCTTAGCGGTAACGAAGTTATTAACGAACAAAGAACCTCACTGATTCTGGGTGACGGCTATCAGATATGTACGGGCAATAACTTCTCACTTGAGTTTGATTTTAAACTCAATAATTACCAGGAAAACTACTTCGGTTATATATTCAGATTACTTGATAAGGATCAGCATAATTTTGATCTAATTTTCAATGGTGAGCTGCGTTTTGTTTATGATGAACAGTCATTACCCATTGAGTTCAATACAGACTCCTCTTCCCTATTCACCAGAACAAACCATCTTAAACTTACCTTTGACCTGGCAGAAAATCAGCTCATTGCCAAGCTTAATGATTCCAGACCTCAGGCCGTAAACATTCAAGATTTAAAACTGGATTGCTTTGAAATATACTTTGGTCACTGTACTAGAACTGGCTACAGGAATTCAGATGTCATATCACTTAGGCTTTCTGATGTTAGTATTGCTTCAAACATGAGAGAGGTAAACCATTGGAAGCTCAATGAAGAAAATGGTATTAGGGCAAAAGACTCTAAAGGCAATATCACCGGAAAGGTCATTAACCCTAACTGGACCACTAAAAACTATTCTGAATGGAATCTGGTAACCGACCTCACCTGGCCAGGGATTATATCTGTGGCCGATCGAAAAAATGGTATAGAAATTTTCTCAGAAAACGGCATTCAGTATTACAGTTTTAGTCACGATAGCTTGGGGGTTCTGATTTCTGAGGGCGTACATCATTTGACTTATGGAGATGCCGCGATAAACCTCCACCAAGAAGGAAAACATGGGATTTTAAGGCTGAATAGCAAGGAAATCTTCATGAACGATGGGAAGAGTATTAACATTCCTCCTTCTGACGATCTTACAGAATATTGGCACCATAATATTTATGTTTTCCCTGAGGATACAGCTCTGATAGCTCTTAATGGCTACGGCATGTACACCTATAAGAATATCTTTCAAAAATATTCCTTCAAAACCGGCCTCTGGACAGAGCAAAAATTAAAAGGTGATATCCCAACTCCAAGGTACCTCTCTGGACTAGGTAGCAGCAAGAATGATCTAAGTTCATATCTGCTGGGCGGTTTTGGATCAAACTCAGGGGACCAGTTAATCAAGCCACAGAATTACTATGATCTGTATAAAATCGATTGGTCTACAAATACAATTGAGCAGATTTATGAGTTTGAAAATGATCAGCAAGACCCTTTTGTATTCGGCTCTAACCTCGTTATTAATGAGGAGGAAAATACGCTTTACGCTTTAGCTTTCAATCAGCTAAACTATAATACCGAGTTACAATTAATGGAGTTCTCACTTGAGAATCCAGAATTCACCAGACTCGGCAACCGAGTTCCCTTTGAGTTTCAAGATATACGAACACAGGTTTCTTTACATGAGGGAGAAGGTGCTTTATACTGCTCTGTCATCCATTATGATGATAATGAGAATACCTCTAGTCTGAAGATCTATTCTATTCAAACCCCACCTGTGCCTTTCAAAGCCGGCATGATGGGGTCTAGCAAAAACTGGTTATTTATACCTGTATTTGTGGCTTTGGCTTTACTTGGTTTTGTATTCTACAGAAAGCAAAAACAAAAAGCTACCAATGAGGATGTAGCTAGCACTTCAGATTTCTCAAAAGAAGTACCGGTAGTCAGTTATGAAGAAACCATTACGAAACCCATGGCCAGAATTAGGTTATTTGGGAAGTTTCAGGTGCTCAATGCTGACGGAACAGATGTATCAAAATCCTTTACACCATTACTTAAAGAGATATTCCTTTACCTTTTACTTAACTCACTGAGGTATAACAAAGGAATGAGCTCTGATAAATTAGACGAGACCTTCTGGTACGATAAATCAAAATCAAGTGCCAGAAATAATCGATCTGTGAATATCATTAAGTTAAAAGGTCTGTTAGCACAAATAGGAGGAATAGAGCTCAATAAAAAAACGGGTAATTGGGAAATCATTTATGATAATGATAAAATTATCATCGACTATGCCGAGCTATTGAGTATCTCAGCCAAAAAAGAAAAAATCAGCAAACAGGAAGCCGCCAACCTTAGTCATATTGTGAGTACTGGTACTTTTTTACCAAACCTCGAGTACGAATGGTTGGATAGTTTCAAAAGCGAAACCTCCAATAATGTAATTGATAGTTTACTGGCATACGCCAATAGACTACAGGTAAAAAATAGTGCCGAAGAGCTTATTGAAATAGCTGACAAAATCTTTCTTTTTGACGCTATTGATGAATCTGCAATGATGATGAAATGCAAATCACTACATCACTTGGGTAAACACTCCCTTGCCAAGAAAGCCTACGAGAGTTTTGTCAAGAAATATGAAGATTTGCTCTCTGAAAAGTATGCCTACAGCTTTTCAGAAGTTCTGGAATATCAGGATGAACAGACTTCCTAATCTCTGTCTGCCATGAATTGGCTTATGACGAGAATTTCCCTAAAATATTTTAATTAACGGTCAAAAAACAGCCATTTATAGGGTCTGAGGTAGTTTTTAAAATATTTTTTTAATTAAAAACCAATTTGTTAATATTTTATTAATGCCTTGTTAAGCCCAAAAACTTAACCTTGTTCTCATCCTGAGAGCTGTTCCCGAAGCTACGTGTTAGCAATGGACGAAAAAATTTAACCCTGACCCCTTTTTTCAGCAGACTCTTCGGAAAAATTAATCATTTCTAAAAAAACCAAACTTTATGAAAAAACGCATACTCTATCAAGTACTGTTCATGCTACTGGGAGTAAACCTTGCATGGGCACAGAGCCAGACCATCCGAGGGACGGTCACTGACGAAAGTGGCGAAACACTTTACGGTGTAAACGTTACAGTGAAGGGTACTACTAATGGTACTATTACAAATGCAGATGGTGCTTACTCTATCACTGCATCAAAAGGACAAACCCTAACATTTAGCTACATTGGTTTTGCTAGCCAAGATGTAGTTATTGGAAATCAATCTTCTATTGACGTTACTCTAGCTGAAGACGCGAATGCTCTTGGTGAGGTTGTAGTAACTGCCTTCGGTATTGCTAAAGACAAAAAGAGTCTGGGCTATTCAGTTACACAAGTAGACGGTGACAAATTCACTGAATCAAGAACGGCCAACATGGGTTCTGCTTTAACAGGTAAAGTAGCCGGTGTAAACGTATCAGCTCCTACTACAGGGGTAGCAGGTACCAGCCGTGTGGTTATTCGTGGTGGTTCATCACTAAGTGGAAACGATCAACCTCTATATGTTATCAATGGTGTACCAATGGATAACTCTAACCAAGGATCTGCGGGTTTATGGGGTGGTAATGATAATGGTGACGGTCTTGCATCTATTAACCCAGATGATATCGAAAACATTTCGGTACTGAAAGGTAACTCTGCTTCTGCACTATACGGTTCAAGAGCTTCAAATGGTGTAATCTTGATTACAACAAAGAGTGGTACTGCCAGAAAAGGTATTGGTGTAGATTTCAATACAAACTACACAATGGATAAGGCTATTGACATGACTGACCTTCAAACACAATATGGTGTAGGTGTAGACGGTCTTGCTCCTACTACTCAGGAAGAAGCACTTGACTACGGTAACAGCTCTTGGGGTGCTCCTCTTGATGGTTCAAATGTAGTTCAGTGGGATGGCGTAAGCAGACCTTATGCTTCTACAGGAGAAAACATCAACGATTTCTACAGAACTGGTAGCACTTGGACAAACACTCTTGCACTTTCTGGTGGAAACCAAATGGGTAACTTCAGATTCTCTGGCTCAAATCTTCAGAACCAAGATATCATGCCAAATTCAGGATTTGATAGAACTACTTTTAATGCGAATATCAATGGTAAGCTTGGTAAGATTGATCTAGCTGTTTCTGGTCAGTACTCAAAAGAGTCTGCGAAAAACAGACCTCGTCTTTCTGACTCTCCGGGTAACGCAAACTTCAGTATCATCACTAAAGCTCCTAACCTGTCTTTTGCAGATTTAATGGGAGATCCTGACAAACTAGGTGCTGATGAATTCGGTAACGAATTAGGTTATACAGCCAATGTGTATCAAACTAACCCTTACTGGGGTGCATATCAATTCCTAAGAACTGATGACAAGAACAGATTCTTTGGTAATGCTTCATTGACTTATAACATTACAGATTGGTTATACGTAAGAGGTCGTTTAGGAACAGACTTCATCTCTGCCAGATTTGAATCAACAGAACCTTACGGTACACGTTACAAAACTACTGGTGACTATAATATCACGAACAGAAGTATCAGAGAAGACAACGCTGATTTATTCGTTGGATTCAACAAAGAATTCGGTAAGATCAGTGTAGACGCCTTAGTTGGTGGTAACAGAATGAGAAGATCTAACGAAGGAGCCAGAGTAGGTGGTAACGGTCTTAATGTACCATTCTTTGGTAGCGTTAACAACGTTTCTAACCAAACATACTCTTACGACTTTGTAGAAAGTGGTATCAATTCAGTTTTTGGTTCAGCTAACATAGGTTATGACAATATCTTATTCTTAAACCTTACAGCTCGTGAGGATAAATTCTCAACTCTATCTCCAGAGAACAACAGCGTACTTTACCCTTCAGTAGGTTTAAGCTTTGCATTCTCTGATGCATGGGCTAACAGACCAGCTTGGTTGACATTCGGTAAGGCTAGAATCTCTTACGCTCAAGTAGGTGGTGGAGCTCCAGATGCTTACTCAAACAACCTATACTATAGCCTTCAAGGTTATGATCATAACGGTGCTGTATTAGGTAATATATCTAACGGATCTATCCCTAATGCTGCTTTGAGTCCGTTTATTTCGTCTGAAATTGAATTTGGTCTTGATGTAAGATTATTCAAAAACCGTTTAGGCTTAGACTTCGCTTACTACAACAGAAATACTGTTGATGATATCTTGAATACATCTATCTCTGGAACTTCAGGATTCGGAAGTACGTCAATTAACGTTGGTGAATTAACTAACCAGGGTGTTGAGCTATTGATCAACGCTACTCCGGTTAAAACTTCTGACTTCACATGGGATGTGTCGCTTAACTTTGCAAGAAACATCTCTGAGGTTATCAGCTTAGGAGAAAATGCTCAAGGTGAACCTATCGAGTTCCTAAACCTTGAAGAAGCTAGATCTCAGCAAGAAAGAATTCGTCACTATGTAGGTCAGCAGTTGGGTGTAATCGCTGGTTATTCTCATATGGAAATCAATGGTCAGAAAGTATATGACGAAAACGGTTATCCTGTAAGAGGTGACTTTGAAATGCTTGCTCTAGGTCGTCACCCGATCAGTGCAGGTTTCTCTAACTCTTTCTCTTACAAAAACCTATCGTTAAGCTTCCTGATCGATATGCGTGAAGGTGGTAGCATGATGTCTGGTACTAACCTAGGTCTTTACGGAGTAGGTCTTCATAAAGGCACACTTGAAGGTAGAGAGTCAGGTTTGACGATCAGCGGTGTTAATACTGACGGTGAAGCTCAAACTTGGAATATCGCTCCTACGGAGATCGATAACTACTACGACAGATACAATGATATCACAGAGAACATGATCTATGATGCGTCATTCGGTAAATTGAGAGAACTTTCTTTCGGTTACAGAATCCCATCTAAGATTCTTGACAAAACTCCTCTGACAGGCTTGAAGATTTCTGCCGTAGGTAGAAACCTTGCAGTATTATGGTCATCTGTTCCAAACATTGACCCGGAAAGTGGATATACAGCAATAGGTGCTGCTCAAGGTCTTGAGTACTTCTCAATGCCTTCTACCAGAAACCTTGGTTTCAACTTATCAGCATCATTCTAAGTGTCTCATTTACTAAAGAAATCAACAATGAAAAATACGTATAAAAAAATAGCACTTTCTGCTCTGGCAATATTCACGCTGGGGTCGTGTGATGAGCAGAAACTGATAGACCTTAACGTTAACCAGAACTCTCCTACTTCTATCGACAATCGCTACATACTTGACTATAGTATTCTACGTGTAGCTGGTAGCCGTTATGAGAGCTGGAGAACGAACCTGATCTATAGCTCTACTATGGTTCAGCATAATGCATCTCTTCAAGGGTACTGGAGTGGAGATAAGTACTATTATAACCCTTCATACAGTGCTGCATATTGGGAAAGTCACTACACTAACCCGATCAAAAACCTGACGAATATTGTAGATCAAACTGCAGGTATTCCTGAGCTGGCCAATATTCATGCGGCTGCTCAGATTATGAGAGCGTTTGACCTTCATAGAATGACTGATCTGTATGGTGATGTACCTTACACTCAGGCTGGTCGTGGTCTTGATGGCCAGGAGAACTGGTTCCCTGCTTATGATTCTCAAGAGAACATTTATCAGTTCCTGGTAGCTGACATTAAAGCAGCCAGAGACGAATTCTCTGATAGTGCTGAGTCTCTTCAAGGATCATCAAACAGCCAAGATGTTTTATTTGCGGGTGATAATGCAAAGTGGAAGAAATTTGCTAACTCTTTACTTATGAGAATAGCAATGAGAATGAGCGAAGTAGATCCTGCTACTGCTCAATCTGTATTCACTGAAGCTCTTTCAAACGGACCTATCGACGGTTTTGATAGCAATGCCTTCTTAAAGCAAGCACTGGGTAATGGTGGCGACACTAATTATAACGGCACCTCACTTGTATTCTCAAACGCTGCCGGTGGTGGTGGAGATACAAACGGTAGAGTATCTAAAACCTTCCTTGACTGGATGAACGAGCATAATGACCCTAGAAAGATGATTATTGTAGGTGGTGTAGGTAACCCATACGATACATCTACCTGGAATACAGATCCTGAAGCTCAGGTAGGTCTTCCGAATGGTTATACTAGTGTTACTATCAAAGATGTCAATCCTGATTACTCTAGCGTATCAGAATATAGCTTTGTGAACCCAGAAATTCTAGACCTTGATGATCCTACTCCGTTTATCTCTCATGCAGAGGTAGAGTTAATGAAAGCAGAGGCGGTATTGAAAGGATGGATCTCAGGTGATGCAGAAGAATTCTTCAATGCTGGTGTGAGAGCTGCTATGGAGTCTTGGGCTTTATTTGGCGTAGCTACTCCTACAGCTGAAGAAGTAGATGCATACTTGGTGGGTCTTGACTTCGCTAATGCTGGTAATCAAATGGAAATGATTGGCGAGCAATACTGGGCTGCTACATACCTTAATCATATTGAAGCATGGAGTAACTACAGAAGAAGCGGCTACCCTGCTTTAACTCCAACTTCTGACCCGAATAACGTAACTAACGGGACCATCCCTAAGAGACTTCGTTATTTTGAAGGTGAAGCTGGTGCAAACCCTGCCAATTACAAGGCAGCGGTAGAAAGACAAGGTCCTGACCTTTTAACTACACCTCTATGGTGGGATGTGAAGGACTAAGCCTACATCAAAATCTGTAGCTATTACTTGAAAATAGGCTTCGGCCAAAAGTGCCCCGATCGTAAGGTCGGGGTTTCTTTTTTTCAGCCCTCCTGTTTAATCTGTCCTTATGCTTAACTTTGATTTCTGAAGAAGCCATTTATGATTGATCAATTTATCAGCTGCGACTGGGGTACTAGTAATTTTAGATTGAGGCTTGTGAAAACCTCCACCTTAGAATCGCTGGAACTCATTGAAAACGAGTTTGGGATAAAAAGGCTCACTTCAAATAATTCCGGGTTGGACTCGTCAAAAGTATGTCTTGAGTTTCTAAAAGAACAGCTAAGTGGTTTAAGAAATAGAGATCAAGCAATACCTCTTGTTATATCGGGAATGGCCTCATCAAATCTCGGGCTTAAAGAATTACCCTATGGTGAATTACCTTGTTCAATTGAGGGAGACAAAATTCCTTCAATTCGGCTAGACGACCTTTTTGATGGTCAAAAAACAATTCTGATCTCGGGGCTTAGAAGTTCAACTAGCCTTATGCGAGGTGAAGAGACTCAAGCCATAGGTTTATCAGCCTATTTGAAAGGCACGGGTGTACTTATACTCCCGGGAACCCATTCCAAGCATATGTATTTTTCCGGAGGTCAGTTCAAGGACTTTAACACTTTCATGACCGGTGAATTATTTGAAACCTTATCTACTCAAACCATACTGTCTGGCTCTATAACAAAAGCTCCAAATACCTTAAAACAGACCTTTTTTGAAGGCCTTGAGGCCGGTTTCTCAGGAAAGTTAACCAAGAACTTATTTTATATCCGTTATCGAGGTCTAATGGAGACCAATAACCCTGAACATAACGGCCAATATCTGAGTGGGCTTTTAATAGGTGATGAACTCAAAGATTTAGGACAAGTCGATACCAATATTATTCTGGCGAGTACAGGTATTTTACTCGACATTTACTCGGCTGCACTGGAACATCTCTTTGAATCTTCTAAATTCTCTGTTATTTCGGAAGCCGAATTCTCAAACGCCATCCTTCGAGGACAATTGACCATTTTAGAACAACATGCTTAGCAATACGCTCACTTTTACTCAAAACTTTGAAAAAGCACCCTTGGTCGGTATTATCCGGGGGTATGAAGAAGAGACCTGTTTAAAACTTGCCGAAAGCTTTCAGGAAGCGGGCTTGTACGCCATGGAGGTCACTCTCAATACTCCAAACGCTTTGCAAATCGGTCAAGTCATACAAAAGCAATTCCCCAGCCTCAAAATAGGAAGCGGAACGGTATTGAATCTCAAAGAGGCACAGAAGGCCATTGATCAAGGTTCTGAGTTTATTGTCACTCCGGTTTTAGACCTTGAAGTCATACGATTCTGCAAAGAGAACGATATTCCCGTATTCCCAGGGGCGTTTTCTCCGACTGAAATTTACCAGGCGTGGGAAGCCGGTGCCACAGCGGTAAAAATCTTTCCGGCCACCACTTTAGGACCTCAATACGTAAAAGACATACTCGGTCCTTTGAATCAAATCAAACTACTACCAACAGGCGGTGTAGATATTGATAATATTACTAGCTTTTTCTCCGCTGGAGCATATGGAGTAGGTTTGGGAAGCTCATTATTCCCCAAGCAATTCATTGAGAATGAAGACTGGAAAGGCCTAAGTCATTTTATGAAAAGAATGTTGACGAAGGCATTGCAATAGAGGCAATATTTATCACTCAAAGATTTAAAAATTTATTCATCTCTATTCAGATTAAAATCAAAACTTTAACTCTAATTTTCGCCGTATTTCAAGGTTCATAACTGAATTAAATTCCTTAGTCTTTTAAGTATGGATAGAAGGCGGCTTTTAAAGAAAATGGGGGTGCTAACTGCGGGTCTTGGCTTCGGTCAATCGGGCTATGCTCAAGCCAATGAGAAAAAGCTCGCACTTCGAATTGCTCACATTACTGATGTACACATCCAAAGTGTGATGGGAGCCTCCAAAGGATTCCAAAAGTGCCTTCATCATATACAAAACTCATACCCCAAGCCCGACTTTATTTTCAATGGAGGAGATAGCATCATGGGGGCCAAAAACTCCCCTCAGCTGATTTTAAAAAAGCAGTTTAAGCTATTTAACTCAATACTGGAACAGGAAAACAGCTTACCAGTATACCATTGCATAGGAAACCACGATCTGTGGTACGGAAATAAGACCACCATGAAAGAAGAGAAGGAAAAGGTCATGGAAAGTCTGAATTTTCAATCTCCATATTACAAATTTGAGCAGAATGGTTGGCATTTCATCGTTCTGGATGGTGTTCAGCCGGCTATCAGTAAAAAGAAATATGTGGCCAAAATAGATGAGCAGCAGCTAAACTGGCTCAAAGAAACGCTGGAGCAAATCCCGGTAAATGAGCATATCATGATCATGAGCCATATTCCTATCTTGTCAGCCTCCGTCTTTTTTGATGGAAAAAACTTTATTGACAATCAATGGAGAATCTCGGGTTCATGGATGCACGCTGATGCACAGGAACTCATCAGGTTGTTTTATCAATACCCAAATATCAAACTAGCCATAAGCGGCCATATTCATCTGCTAGATAAAGTAGAGTATAATGGTATTAGCTATTGCTGTAACGGAGCGGTAAGTGGTAATTGGTGGAAAGGACGATATAGACAAACCACTCCAGGTTATGCTATGATTGACCTATTCAGTAATGGAGATTTTGAAGTCAATTATCAGGACTATACAAGCTAAAAGCTAGTCTTTACAAAAGCTTAAAACAGGTAACATTGAGCTAACAAAAACTTAAGGGATTCATAAAGTTTGTGAAGCATCGCCAATAAAGGTTGATCGTAGTTTTGCGGGCAAATAAAACTCGCATATCTATGAAAAATGTTTACAAAACTCTGGCATTAGCTGCCACCATTACGCTCGGTGGCTGTTATGCAGATGAGTTCGAAAATCTCGAGGACAAAATCAATAGTGTAGATTCTCGTCTTCAGCAATTAGAGTCTGTTACAGCTCAAATCTCTACGATTACCTCGGCACTTACCGCCATTCAGCAAGGGCAATCTAACCTGGAAGCTAGCCAGGATAAAATTGCTAAACTTCAGGTCCTAATGAATCAGGTTACGGTTCTTTCTAAAAACCCTAATACGAACCTAACTGAGCTGGCAACTTTACTAGAAGGCGTAAATACAGAAGTAGAAGCTGGTAATATTGACGCCGGTATCAGCTCTCTTGAATCGTATATCAGTACAGCCGACATGAACCTAATGCAGTTTGGAAACAAGTCTGTTTCTCCTGCGGGTAAAGAAATGTTTACCATTGACGGTGCATTTTCTGACATCGAAGTATATACCTTACTTACTTCTGAAGATGTTCTACCATTGTCACCAGACTTCGTTTACGGAAGTATGGCAGACGGAGCAGGACTTCTAAGAAATGGCGATGGTACTTTCAGCTTGATCAATAATATTGAGGCTGATTACTCAATTGCCAGAATCACTTTAGATCAAACGTTCACACCTTTAAGAGGTGAATATATTTTGAATGCCACTGCTACCGCCAATACCGCTATGTGTTCGGGTTCTTTAGTAACTCCTGAAGAGCATGGCTTTGGTCCACTTTACCTTTCAGGTGGTGAATGGGGAGATGGCATTAAGCAAGGCGTTTACGCTGTAGACCCTTACAAAAAGTCTGTGTATAAAGACAATGCCCGTGTACTTTCTGCCATGGGCGAATGGGCAGTAGAAAATGCCGTGGTCATGTCTAAAGACGCTTACCCAGGACAAACTGTAGTTATGATCGGTGACGATAACTCTGATAATAACGTACCTCAAGGTCAGTTTGGGCTATACGTAGGAAACCAAGGCGACCTGGAAGGTGGTAAACTTTATGGATTAAAAGTTACCACAGAAGGAGTTACTTATGAGATGGACATGAAAGAGGGTCAGTCTTACAATTTTGAAATGGTAGAGCTAGAAGAAACTGAAATCGGTCTTTTAAACGCCGAAGCGATGGAAAAAGGCGTTATGGGCTTTTCTCGTCTGGAAGACCTTGACTACAGAAGAGGTTCTGCCGCCAATAACAGAGAGGTGTATTTTGCCGTTACGGGTAGAAAAAAAGACGGACTTGCCGGCAAAGGAACTTTCTATGGTAGAATCTACAAAGTGAACTTTGACGAATCTTCTCCATTATTTGGTACTATTTCTCCGGTTTTAGATGGTGATATTCTTGATGGTAAGGCCAAAGATTTCCACTCTCCGGATAACGTTTTAGTGACAGAAAACTATCTTTACATTCAGGAAGACCCTAACGGATACCCTGATACTCCAGACAAGTCTCACTATGCCAGATTATATCAGTATAACCTGAATACAGGAGAGCTCAAAACAGTACTGGAATGTAACCAAACCAATGCCTCCAGCCTTGGTTACGGAAACACTTCTTCTACTTGGGAGATTACAGGTATGATAGACATTTCTGAAACAGTAGGAATGCCAAACACCTTCTTGATGATTACTCAAAACCACGGATGGTCACCTTTAGATGGTACGGCTTTCACTGATCCTAATGCGGTTCCTGATTACCTTAATCATGGAAGAACAGAAGGAAGTATGCTTTTTGTAGTAAGAGGACTTGAAAGATAATATGAACAGCAGTTTATCTAAAAAGGGGGTTTTGTACCCCCTCTTTTTGGTTTTAAGCCTTTGGTCTTGCCATACCAAAAATGAAGATCAGATGATTAGTTCTGTGGCACTTCAGATGGAAGAGTCTTACAGAGGCAGACTAAATTATATTAGTCAAAAAATGGCCGACATTGCCGCTGATTCTTCTTTAAATGAGATGAGTGTAATCTACATCACGGCCCGAGATACATTCAAGGTGATTGAGCCTGTGATGCAATTTACCGACACTCAGAACTATAAGTATCTCAATGGCCCCAATCTTATCAGAATAGAAGAGGAAGATGCCACGGCCATCAAGCATCTCAATTTAACGGGCTTTCAGGTTCTGGAAGAAGTTCTCTTTGACGAGCAAGACCTTAGCCTGACTAAAAACCATGCAGCCCAAATAAGAGATAGAACCAAAGCACTCGCTGAGAACGTGGACTTTTCAAAAATGAAAAAGCACCATTTTCTCTGGATGATCAGAGATGGCTTTTTGAGGGTCGGAATCACCGGTATTACTCCTTTTGACTCGCCCTCTTTAGGCCGACAACTCCGTGAGTCTACCTCCTCTCTTGAAGGCGTGAAAGATCTTGTAGAATTTTCTCAACCGCTATTTAGCAATAAAGAACTTTATAGTCAGTGGATCAGCTCTCTGGAGCAAAACATTAAATATGTCAAAAACAGAGATAAGTTCAAGGCATTTGACTACGTCAAAGGATTAAACAGCGACCTAATTGCACTTTATAACAAGACCGTTAAAGATTGGAACGTTGAGTTTCCTTTTGAGTTGGCCATTGCCAATCAAACGAACTCTCTTTATTCAGAGAACACATTCAACACAAGCTACTTTGCCAAAAGAAAAACTCCGGAACTCCTCAAAGAAATGGAGGATTTGGGCCAGCAGCTCTTCAATGATGTGAGACTCTCAAAAGACAGCCAAATGAGCTGTGCAAGTTGTCACCAAAAAGAAAAGTACTTCACAGACGGTAAAGTGATTCCGTTTGAAGGGACTAGAAATACACCCACTATGTTATATGCTGGCCTACAGCAGTCTTTCTTCTATGAAGGGCGTAGCGGTAGTCTGGAGGGTCAGATTATTTCTGTTATCAATAACCAGAATGAATTTCACAGTAGCCCGGAAAATTACATTTCTATAATTGCCGAAGATAACCAGTACCAAAAAGCTTTTCAAAAAATCTTTAATTCTGAAGTCAACGATAATGGAGTGAGGGATGCCATAGCCTCCTATATCAGATCTCTGGCACCTTTCAATTCTAAATTTGACAGGAATATGAGAGGAGAAGAAGATAGCTTCACAGATGCTGAAAAAAGAGGCTTTAACTTATTTATGGGTAAGGCTCAATGTGCTACTTGCCACTTCACACCGCTATTTAATGGTACAGTGCCAATGAAATATGCAGAAAGCGAGCTGGAACTATTAGGCGTTCCCAAAACTAAGAATCTAGATCACACTGTGATAGACCCTGACGCTGGAAGATTTAATAGTTTTCAAACAGAAGAAAAGCGTTTTTTCTTCAAAACTCCTACCATCAGAAATATAGCCATGACTGCTCCATATATGCATAATGGAGTTTTTGAGACTTTAGAGGAAGTCATAGAGTTTTATGACAGAGGTGGTGGAAACGGACTTGGTTTCAATTTGGAATACCAAACTTTGCCATCAGAACCATTGAACTTAAAAGACCATGAAAAATCAGACCTCATTGCCTTTATGAAGACACTGACGGACGAGCCTTAACCTTGTTTTAATTGAAATGATTCTCTGGAAAGGATACAGATTAAAAAAGCGGTTGATCACTTTGATCAACCGCTTTTTTAGTGAATAGTTACTTTTTAATCTTTTTGAGTTCTTCACCCGCAATATCCTCCCAGCGGTACAAATGGAAAGTACGATCATTACTCATCGTCACAAAAAGCCCAAACTTAAAAGTTTCATTTAAGGCAACAGCTACAGTTTCTGAGCCATCACTTTCCTGAGCAGCTACTTCAATAGTTTTTAGATGTTTGTGCTTATGTTTATTACCCCATGAACCTTCACGACTGAATACATGAAATTTATTAGCCCCTTGATCAGAGACCAGGATATAACCCTTTCTTTTATTCAACTGGTAAATAGAGATACCTTCATGGTCTTCAGTAAAACCTTCAGTAGCAAAAAGAGCCAGTTCTTTGTTTCCTTTGGCCGGGTCTGCATAATACTTCCGCACTCCTACACCCTCATCTGAGTAATAAATATATCCCAGGCAGTCATCCACTGCTATAGCTTCTATTTCTTTAATGCCACTGTATTTACCGAACTTCCTAACCAATGTTCCTTTGACATTACCAGTACCATCATCTTCAAGGAGGTATTGCCATAAGTAAGTACCACCTGTAGGTCCGTTTTTACGACCAGCAATGGCATAGATTTGTCCTTTCTTATTTTTATACAATGAAATACCCATCAAGTCTCTGAACTCCTCGCCTGTTTCTCCTTTGAAAATCTCAATGCCACCATTGTCTATCGGTTTCATCTCTAGCAATGAGAATACTCTCAACTTATGCGTAAAACGCTCAGCTGCTACCGCAATATCAGTTGATTTACCATTGAGCATCAGACCATATTCTATATCAACATTATTTGGGCGTTTGAGACCTTTAACGGTATTCACAATCTTACCCTGAAGATTGAAGACATAGAGTCCTCCATCTACATTCTTGTCTGTTCCTACAATCAGACTTTTTGATAAATCATTTTTGTTAACCCAAACCGCAGGATCATCTGTATCATAATCAACACTATCGGTGATATATACAGGTTGTACTGGGTTTTGTTGGGCATTTGCTACTAAAGCAGCAAAAACCAACATTAGAGAAAATATCTTCTTCATTAAACTTGTTTTGAATTTCCAGTCAGCCAATAAACTTGGCCTCATGAGATTGTAAAGACCAAAAGGAGGAGATTTCTCCCCTCCTGTTTCGGCCTAAACCTGTTCTATTTTTTTAGTTTTTGTTCAAGTCAAACTTTAACCCGAAGTTATAACGAGCATTATAGTACTCCATTTGCATGGTTCTGCTCTGTACACCTTGATAATATCTTAAAGGCTGATTGGTCAGGTTGTTTCCTTCAAAATACAAACGAAGCGATGGCGTGAAAGCATAGGAAGCATTCACATCCAGGAAAAGTTGCTTATCATAGAATCTGTCTTCAAAAGCCTCTCCACCAAGCTCATCGATATAATCGCTGGCATAGTTAAATGATGCTCTTGCCACAAACTTCTTGTTCTCATAAGAGAGAGATGCATTAAACATATGCTCCGCTGTACCAGGAAGTGCCAGGTTTTCGTCCTCACGCTCATCTATACCCGTAGTAGAAGACTGAGTGTAAGTATAGTTTAAGTAGATACCCAGGCCTTTCCATAATTGTCTCTGGAATGCCACTTCACCACCATACACTTTTGCAGTACCACCGTTTCTTGGCAGAGTATACTCAAGGTCATTACCAAACTGCGGGTCATTATAGTTTTGCAATGTCTGCGTATAAATAAAGTTGTCAATGTCCTTATAGAATCCGCCAACTGAGAAAATACCGATGCTTTTGAAATACTGCTCTATCATCACATCAAAGTTGGATGAGGTAGTCGCTTGCAGATCAGGGTTACCTCTTTCCAATTCTGAATCTTGTGGAGAGAAGTTGGCGTACGGCACAAGGTCAAAATAATTCGGTCTGGCGATAGTATTGGTCCAGCTTAATCTGAAAATTCTATTCTCAGAACCGTCATACTTTAGGTGAACACCCGGCAGGAAATTTCCGTAGGCATTACTTCTACTATCTTCAGTAGAGGTTTCATCATCCAGGTTGTAGATATTTCCAGTGTAATCGATATTGGTTTGCTCATATCTTACACCAGCGATTACAGCCAACTTTTTAGAAATCTGCTGATCTACCATCAAGTAACCTGCAGTAATGATCTCATTAGCATTATAAGTACCCGGCACCCACTCTTCAGGAATGCTCTCACCTTCGAAAAGAGCAGGATTACTTAAATCCAGACCTCCCAGGTATTCTGCAGTAGCAAAGTTTCCTACTGCGTATTGAGACCCAACCAGGTAGTTTGGATCAGAATAATCAGCTGTAGTTACATCTGCCAAAGTTTGGATAGAGCCAGCCAACTCAGAGTACTCAAAGAATTCAAGCTCTCTGTCTTTTACTTTATTTCTGTATCGTCCTCCAAATTTCAATACACCACTATTAGAGTATGGCAATGAGAAGTCTAGCTTGGCATTGAGATCCTGATCAAAAGTGTATTGATACTGCTCAGTAATTTCATTTAGTTCAATACCGAAGTTATCTGCAGGGTTAGCTAAAAGTGCTAATGGATACTCAGGATCTGAAATATCTAAACGTACATTCTGTCCGGACTGACGGAAACTGATATAACGCTCATTAGGCCTTTCCTCTGAGGCTTTTGCAGCCGTTACATTCCAGGTTGCATGTAGTTTATTGAAAAGGTGATTACCATTTACTGTGTAATTCCAAACTCGTTGGTCCTCAAGTCTACGGTTTTTCACTCGGTCGTTACCGATACCACCTTTTGTCTGAAATTCAACTCTACCAGCCGAAATATCATAAACGCCATTTCCAATATCGGTAAAGTCACCATCATCAAAAGCATCTTCAAGCTGACTAACACGCATTCTAAATCTATTCTCCCAGTCGTCTCTCCAGTTATACATGGCTGAGAAGCCAATGGAATGATTTGGTGAGAAATCGTAATCAAGATTAGCGGAAAGTGATCTTCTCACACGCTGAACACGATACTCTCTTATGTCTAGCTCATCTACTACCACACCATTATCATGGTCAATCCATACGGCTTCTGTATTGTCAGAGCCGAAATTGTGATTGTTATAGGAACCCGAAAGTACAAAGCCGAGTTTATCATTTAATATTCTATTCCCAAGAACAAAAGCACCCGTATAAATCGGCTTTTTAGAGAGCATGTTCACACCAGATCCCAGAGTTCCTGAGATTCTCAAATCAGAGGGAGCCTTTCTGGTAACCAAGTTTACAGAGCCACCAATAGCATCGGCATCCATATTTGGTAAAACAGCCTTATTCACTTCAATGGTTTGAATCATATCTGACGGTACCAAGTCCATTTGAACTAATCTGTTATCGCCTTCAGCAGAAGGGATACGCTCACCATTAAGAGTCACGGAGTTAAGCTGAGGAGCCATACCTCTGATGATGATATTTCTCGCCTCACCTTGATCATTCTGCATGGTTATACCCGGTATACGCTTTAAAGCATCACCAATATTGGCATCAGGAAAACGACCAATCTGATCCGCAGATACAATGTTCGTGATATTGGCATTTGTTTTCTGCTGATTTAAGGCCTTTGCCTGTCCTTTCAGACGATCACCAAGTACAATGACCTCATTGCTGAGCACCACACCAGACTGAAGAGTAAATTTCTTATTATTTACACCAGCTGAAAGATTCATGCTTTCTTCTATGGCCTGATATCCGATATAACTGATCAGAACCTTAACAGCTCCCGTCTGGAGGCCTGTCACAAAAAACTGTCCTTCATTATTAGAAATAGCCGCTTTTTCATTCACTTTCACGGTAGCACCCGGCAGAGCCAGTCCGTTTTCATCACTCACTGTACCTACCAGTGTAGACTGAGCTATACCAGCCAGAGGAGCCATTAAGAGTAGAATAATTTTAAAGTAATCTTTTAACATTTGCGTTAGTTTAGGTTTTAAGCCCGCAAAAGTATCGGGGCGAGATTACGCCAATGTTAAGAGAACATATTCCTTTTGTTATGATAAAAAATAGGTCAGCCCTTACCCGGGCTGACCTATTCAATTCACTCAAACCTATACAAAACTGTAATTAAAGCGGCATTCCAAACCGCAGTACAAAAGTCTTTAAACAATCTGGTGAATACTGATTTTATAGATCAATGAATAATCAAGAAGCATTTTAAAAACCAACAATTCCTTAATGTGCTGAACCAAGTGATTTAAAAATGTAATACAGGTCTTCAGAGACCTTATTGGCAAGCTCTTTCAATTGCTCTACAGTATAATCGGGATAAAAGTCGAAGAAAGTTTCACTGTCTGACAATTCGTCCTTTTTGACCTCGGGATTGATAGAAATAGCAATATATCCTGCGGGTGGATTAATGGGATCATCTACTTTTTTAGCAAAAACTGCAATAGGATCTGCCTCATCAGAATAGAGTACAAAGTAAATCTCCTTCTCTCTTCGCTTAATCAGTTCAAAACCTTCAGCTCTTAATCCCTCAATCGCTTTACCACTTAAGGAAACAGAGTCAAAACCTCCTGAAAAGCTTCGAACATCTATATTGAAATAATGACCCAGGGTCTCAGCCCATATTTGAGCAATGATACTCCGGTGAGAGTTATTTACACCTATAAAGTTTAAAATCAGAGGTTCTTTATGGATTAACTTTTCTCTGAGATAATTGATAAGAGGGGCCAATTCCACCTTCCTTTTCTCATTAATTTCTACCTCCTCAAATTCTATAATCGTTTTCCTGATTTCAGGAAAAAGGTCTTGATTCATTGCCTACGCTCGTCTCTATACTTGATTCCTGCCGCCAAAAGTAAATTTCTACATAATTGGGTTCAAATTATCTGTGTTAAGTTTCACAAAACTTAACATTGGAAGTTTTCAGCATTTCTTAGCAGCCAGTAACTTCTTTAAAAAGTGTAGGAATACATATCACTCTTTATGCTCATTTATAGTTTGAAGACCTTTAATAGCAGGAGAGATTTACAAGCTGGAATTCGGCCTTCCTTTTGTGCAAACATTTGCACAAAATAGACCAAACCTCTTTTTTTGCCTATGAAATAAAACCCCTCCAAGACTTTTTTATCTTATTTCGGGGTATTCAACCAAAACCTATGAAATAATGAAAAAGATTCTATCGATCTTTCTTTCTCTACTTCTAACCGCACCTTTACTTTTTGCTCAGGAGATACCACTTCCGGAGCACCCCAGACCAGACTTCATGCGTGACAACTGGATTAACCTTAATGGTACCTGGGACTTTGAATTTGATAGCCTTAATACCGGTCTTTCTAATGAATGGCAAGCAGGCAAATCAAAATTTTCAAAAGAAATCACCGTCCCTTTTCCATGGGGATCTGAGTTAAGTGGCGTTAAAGATGAGGCAGATATAGCCTGGTACCGAAGAGAGATCAAAGTGCCGGAAAACTGGAAATCAAAGAAAACATTCTTCACTATTGGAGCTTCTGACTGGGAAACCACCGTATGGATTGATGGCCAGCTGCTCGGTAAACACACCGGTGGTTACACACCATTTTCTTTTGACCTTACACCTTACGTAAAACACGGCAAAAAACAGAAGCTGGTAATCCGTGTAGATGACGCCCGAAGAATGTTTACCCTCTACGGTAAACAAGGCTACGGAAATGCCCGCGGAATCTGGCAAACGGCCTACCTGGAAGCCAGAGGAAATACCTTTATCAAATATTCGCATTTTTTGCCCGATATAGATAATCAATCTGTTACCATAAAAGGTGAACTAGGCGAGGCTGCCATAACAGATATACCTGTTGAAATCCGATTTTCGAATGGTCAACTGGCAATCGCCAAAGTAACTGCGGGTCAAAAAAAGTTCGAGACTTCACTCAAAATCAATTCGCCACATTTGTGGTCATTAGAAGATCCCTATCTCTATGATGTGAGCATAAAAGCTGGTGATGATCTGGTTAATTCCTATTACGGTCATCGTAAAATCAGTGTTACTCCGCTACCGGGAACGGACATCCCATACATTGCTATAAATAATGAACCCGTTTATCTTCAGCTTGCTCTTGACCAATCATATCATCCGGAGGGCTTCTATACATTCCCTACAGATGAGTTTATGAAAAACGAGATTGTGCTGGCCAAGAATATAGGCCTGAATGGTATTAGAACACACATTAAGGTAGAGGTACCTCGTAAGCTTTATTGGGCAGATAAGCTGGGATGTTTGGTGATGGCAGATTTGCCAAATAGCTGGGGCGAGCCAGATGAGCAAATGCAAAAAGCATCTGAATTTACATTGCGAGAGATGATAGAGCGTGATTTCAATCACCCATCTATCTTCAGCTGGATAGTGTTCAACGAAACCTGGGGGCTAAAGACAGCCGTTGAAAAGAATGGAAAAAAAGAGAACGTTTATCTACCAAAGACACAGTATTGGGTGGCTTCAATGTATTATTTAGCCAAGTCTCTAGATGGCACCAGACTGGTAGAAGATAACTCTATCTGCTGCGGAGCGGGGCATACCGAGACAGATATTTATAGCTGGCACCAGTATCTTCCAGGTTATAAGTGGGAAGAATTCATGAGTAACCTGGATACCACCACTTACGCGGGCAGCACTTACGATTACGAGCCTGGTTTCTCGCAGGGGAATCAACCGATGATTAACTCTGAATGTGGTAATGTATGGGGTTATGCCGGTAGCACAGGTGATGTAGACTGGAGCTACGATTATCACCGCATGATGAACGTTTTCAGAAAGCACCCTATTATGGCTGGCTGGCTATATACAGAGCATCATGATGTTATCAACGAATGGAACGGCTACTGGAAGTTTGATCGTACTCCTAAGTATACCGGTCTGGGTGATTTGGCTTCGGGCATGGCAGATACAGATTTTCATTCTTTGGTTTACCTTTCTACGGGGCAAGATATTACTCGAAAAAGCACCGCAGGAACTAAGGAAGCTGTAGAGCTTTATCTTTCTTGTCATACAGGAAATAAAATGCCGCAGTCTAAACTAAAAATCAGTTATCAACTGAAAGGTACCGATGAATTTGGCGAAACCTACTCTTCTGAGAAAAACGAAGTGGTAGTAGACTACCAACCATGGATGCAAAAGCAACTCAATGATTTATCGGTGAAAATGCCTGCGAAAAATGGTATCTACCACTTGTCTTTACAGGTTCAAGATATGAATGGAAAAGTATGGCATACCAATGTCATGTCTTTTGCAGTAGAAGGTGCTTCTGCTCCAAATCACTTTACGGTCCCCGCGGGCAGCTATTTGGATGCTGCGTTTACAGTAAAAAGTGAGTCAGTTTTGGATGGCAAAAAGGCCAATGGTTTAGGTACAGGATCTTTTCAATACAGTATCAAAGGTGATGCCGATGCTGTAAAAGGGAAAAATGGCTATCTGTTACTGGAGTTATCTTCAAGACCTACGTATATGAGGGATGACAAAGACGCCGAAAAACTTAAGGATCTGGATTATATGCTTGGAGCAGTGGCAGACCCGGCAAAAAATGCCAATGCCTACCCTATGACAGACACCTACTTAAATGCCTCTGAAGTAGTGATTTCTGTAGCCGGCAAGAAAGCCAACAGCCTGATACTAAGTGATGACCCGGCAGATCATAGAGGAGTGCTAAGCTGGTTTAACCAAAACGAAGATGGAACCCTTACAGAAGCGGGTACATATGGTTATTTGGTAAAAATCCCATTAAGCAGATCGCAGGTTAGGGCATTTAAAAAGTCTGGCTCTTTGGATTTTGAGATCAAAACAGAAAGCAAAAATGGTGTGGCCGTTTACGGCAAAGATTTCGGTCAATATGCCTTTGACCCTGGGGTAGTTATTTACTAGTTCTCGTTACATTAACATTTACAAAAGCCACCTCCAAAAGGTGGCTTTTGTTGTTTGAAATATATTGGACTGACTTGATATTGAGCTTTAACTCTTTATCACAAAAAAGTCCGAAGAAAACTTCTCCGGACTTTCCATCAAAAAACCAAATTTACAAAAATCAAGGATCCGGAGGATCGAAGGGATTTTGTTGTGTGGACACTGAATACTGTAGATATTCAATGAGACAGCCTTCCTTCGACTTAGAAGTACTACTTA
This sequence comes from Jiulongibacter sp. NS-SX5, assembly GCF_052828545.1. The sequence goes on along the minus strand of NZ_CM128248.1, from coordinate 3,493,954 downwards.
GCAAAAAGCCTGGTTCGGGCTTCCATCTTTTATAATTGGTAGGTTCTTTTGCCTCGGCAACTTAATAACAGCATTCTCTCCCCCACCCTGAAAACAGAGTGAGAAAGAGAATAATACTGCGAGAATACTTAACGAAAACCTTCGCATTTAGTAATTCGGGTTTTGCGTAACCATGCCTTGCGGACTTCCGTCTACATAGCGTTGAGGAATAGGGAAATACTCATTCTTACCTTCAGTAAAATTGGCATTTGCCAGGAATGATCTTCGAGTTTTCTCGACTACCAAATATTCATTGATCACATCTGCTGCTATACCCCATCTTACCAGATTAAAGAATCGCTGACCTTCCATTGCCAACTCAAGTCTTGTTTCTAGTCTTACTGTATTTTTTGCCTCAGCTTGATCAGTCCAGGCTTCGCTATAAAGACCAACAGCATAATTTGCGGCATCTGCCGAACCATCTAAAGTCTTAACGAAAGTCGAGTTTTGAGCTCTACTTCTGATCTCATTCACCAAGGTTCTGGCCTCTTCTAAATTACCAAGCTCTACGGCAGCTTCAGCTTTCCAAAGTACCACCTCGGCATATCTTATGATATAATAGTTCAACGCAGAAACATAAGGCCACACTTTTACATAATGCTCAGAATTTGCCGAAACAATTCTCTTTTTTGAACCGTAAGGACCATAAGTGGCAAGATCTCTGGCCCATGTCTCACTGTATAGAATATCAAGGTCCTTGTATGGAATACCCGGGCGACCAACAGTGATATCTAATCGAGGATCTACATGATCATCAGCAGTAACATCAATATTATCAGTCACCGGTAATCCGTCAGCATCTGTTTTAAAGGCATTCACAAGGTTTTGAGAAGGTCTATGAAAACCATATTGAGGATAAAACGGACCACCTGGAGGTGTAAGTCGATCACCAATGCTACCATTATAGTTTGAAGATTGACCATCATTTATGGTATGCTGCACCGCAAAAACCACTTCTCTACCATTATCATTTTCAGGGAGAAAGACGTCACTAAAGTCAGCCATTAATTCGTATTGACCACTATTCATGACTTCACTGACAGCGTCGTATGTCTCCTGCCATTTTTCTTGATATAGATATGTTTTAGCCAAATAGGCCTTGGCAGCCATTTTGGTAGGTCTTCCCTGGTCTGTTTGTGTGGCTGGTAAACCTGAGTACGCAGCTTCGAAGTCTGCCTCAATTTTAGACCATAATTCTTCCGAAGTAAACTCTGTATTAGACTTGGCAAAATCCTCGGCATTTACTACAGTTTCGTCAATATAAGGAATCTGGTTATAGATTCTTTTCAACTCAAAATAGTAATGACCTCTTAGGAAATGAAGCTCAGCCATTCTTGAAGTCTTTAGATCCGCATCAAACTCCTCTGACGCCTGTAGGATACGCATGGCATCATTAGACCTTTTTATACCTTCATAAAGAACTGCCCATTTTCTTTCTACGTCTATCACTGTAGGATCGGCCTGATAGATTTCCATACGGTGAATCTGAGCCTGATCACCCGTACCTCCACCACCTTTATAGCAGTCATCTGACATAACATCACCAAAACTCCAATTGGAAGCCGGAGAGTTAAAAGCATTTGACGCACCATCCATCTGGCCATTAAGTACCTTATAGGCTCCTACTATTACACGTTCTACGTTTACAGGGTCTGTGATTTGCCCCGGATTTACTTCTCCGTAAGTTTCTTCGGTCAGAAAGTCTTCTGAACATGAACTCAGAACGGTCATAGCTATGCCCAAAGGCATCACTACTCTTGATATTATATTTATGAATTTCATTTCAATGTTCTTTTAAATCGTTTTTAGTATTTGATGTTCAAGCCTACAGCGAATGTTCTGGCCGGAGGATAAAGACCACGGTCTATTCCGATATCCAAATTTCTATTACTGCTAGAGTAACTCTGTAACCCTACTTCAGGAGTAAGACCAGAGTATTTTGTGATGTAGAAAAGGTTTGTACCCTGTACAAAAATTCTTGCGTTCTGAAGTTTCGGCCCGAAAGTATAGCCCAGTTGAAGATTACCCAGTTTCACATAAGAACCATCTTCTACGTAGTAGCTTGAAGGTCTGATATTATTGTTAGCATCATCCAAAGACAATCTCGGTATATCAGTATCAGTGTTTTGAGGAGTCCAGGCATCTAATACTGCCGAACTCTTATTATAGGCCGCCTGGTTAAAGAAATACGTTTTGTATTTGGTCAGGTTATACAGTTCTGAGCCAAAGCTTCCAGAGAAGAATGCATTTACATCAAAACCTTTGTAGTTTAGATCTAAGGTAAAGCCGAGCATAAAATCTGGAATCGGAGAACCGATATAGGTTCTGTCATCGCCGTCTACCACGCCATCATTATTCAGGTCTTTAAATTTCAAATCACCCGGCTGAGCATTTGGCTGTGCACCATAAGCGTCTATCTCAGCTGCTGTCTGGAAAATACCATCAGCTACATAACCGAAGAAAGAACCTATAGGCTGACCTACGGCACTTCTAGAGACCTCTTGCCCGAAATTAATGCTGTGTAATGATGAAGAAGGGATACCCAAATAAGTGGCATTATTTAGCTCGGTCAATTCATTTTTGAAACTCGTAAAGTTCAAATTGACTCCATAAGAAAGGTCACGAGCCTGTCCATTATAGGAAATATTTGACTCAAAACCCTGGTTTCTCATTTTACCGTCATTAACCCATACACCATCATTACTACCACCATAAGTCAATGGCAATGAAGCATATACCAGAATGTCTTTGGTGTTTTTGAAGTAGTATTCAGCACTTACCTGTAAGGCGTCATCTAAGAACCCTAGGTCTGCTCCAAGTGAAGTCTGAGTGGTGGTTTCCCATTTGAGGTTAGGGTTTGCTACTCTTGACTCCACCAAGCCGGTCTGTACTGTATTTTGAGAACCGTCTATTCCGTAATTAGAATTTGTATTATAACTGGTATAACTTCTGATAGTTGAGTAAGATGGTACCTGCTGATTCCCAGTTCTTCCCCATCCACCTCTTAGTAATACTGAAGAGACTGCTGAGTTTTTATTGAAGAATTCTTCTTCATCAAGTCTCCATCCTAATGAAAAGGCCGGGAAAGTCCCCCATTTGTTTTCGCCTACCAGTCTTGAAGTTCCGTCTTGTCTTAAAGTAGCAGTAAGAAGGTATTTCTCTCCTAAATTATAATTTAGTTTCCCGAAGTAGGAATTAAGAGCCCTACCGTTAGCACTTCCAGAGTTCAGCTGATTTTCTGTTCCGTAATTCAGGAACCAGAAATTATCAGTTTCATACATGAAAGACTGTCTTGAGGCCGAGAAGCCTTCGTAAAAATACTTGACGGCCTCTTGCCCTATAATCACATCAAAATTATGATCACCAATATTATTCTTGTAGTTCAAGGTATTGGTAAAAGTCATCTGGTAATTGCTGGCATTATTGGTAGAAAGAGAGTTGATAAGATTCAATGTCAAAATCTCATTAAATACCGGAGAGAAACTTCTGGAGTTACTATTCAAATAATCCAGACCCGCAGATGAATGGAATGTAAAGTCACCGATAGAGATGTCACCATAAATATTACCAAAGAGTTTTACCTCTTTAGTTGAATTATCCTTGCTTCTAGTCAGCTGACCCAATGGGTTCTGAAGGTCATTAATTGGGTTACCAGCAAACTCTCCATTATTGTCATAAACAGGAATAATTGATGGGTATTGATACGCATTATACACGATACTCCCCAATGATCTGTTGGTACCAACACTCACTCTCTCAGAGTAAGAAGCATTTAAGTTTTCACCAATTGTAAGAAAATCGGCCACCTTATAAAACGAATTAAACCTTCCAGTAAAGCGGTTAAAGCCTGTCTCTTTGATCACACCATCCTGATTAAAGTAACCCAGTGAGAAAACCTGAGAAGAGCGATCGCCACCTTTGGTCAGCGTAAGATTATGGGATTGGATAGCCGCAGGTCTGAATATCTCTTGAACCCAATCGGTATTGCCAGATGGAATCGTCTGAGCATCATTAAGATAAGCTGGGACTACTGAAGTGTTTGGATCATCACCATAAATATCATGTGAAGGAACCTTGCCATCGTTTTTTGAGGCTTGCCAAAGCATGTCGCCATACTCCTGAGCATCTAACATTCTCGGCAAATTAAAAGCTTGCTGCACACCAGCGTAGCTGTTCAATTCAATTGTTGGCTTCTCGTCTTTACCACCTGTTTTTGTAGTAATTAAAACCACACCATTAGCAGCACGAGAACCATAAATAGAAGCCGAGGCAGCATCCTTAAGGACTTGCATTGACTTGATATCATTCGGGTTTAATGTATTAAGCCCGTTGGCCACAGGAACACCATCAATAATCACCAAAGGCTCGTTATTATTAATCGTACTGAATCCTCTGATTCTAATGGCATTACCTCCACCCGGGGTGTTATCACTCATGACCTGAACACCGGCAGCTCTACCCTGTAGCATTTCTGCCACATCAGCTTTTGGTAAGGTGCTGATTTCAGCTGGATCAACCGTAGCAATAGACGAAGTAATATTCCTTCTACTTTCTGTAGAATATCCTGTCACCACTAGCTCATCTAAAAGTAGAAGATCTTCCTCCAGGACTATCTCTAATTTACTCTTGAAATCCGTGATTTGAACTTCCTTAGTTTTATAACCGAGGATTTCAACTGAGATAGTTGATTTGCCTTCAGGCAATGAAAGTGCAAACTGACCGTTCTCATCAGTCATTACTACAGTATCTGAGCCTTTAATTCTGATCAAAGCCCCAATAACCGGAACGGCATTCTGGTCAAGCACCTTGCCCTCCAGCTCATTATTTAAAAGGGTATTTTTGGCGTGCTTTGTAAGGTAAAGCGGAGAGCTAAACCCTGGCAAAGCCATTAAGATGCTCAACGAAAAAAGAGCAATCAAGTAACGTTTTTTCATAATAATAGTTTTTTGTTTGAAGCCGCAAAAGAACGATTTGAAGATTAAGGGATCGTTTCCTTTTTTTTAAGTCAAACCCACGATGGTCAAACACAAACTATTTGTCTATAAAAATGAAATCTAGAAGCCTCAAAAAAGCTTTTTTAGTGGATTACTATGATTCCACCGAAGCACAAATCCATTACATAAGTTTTACAATTTGTTTACATGAAAACATACCAAGAATGTATAAATAGAGGTTAATACAAATGGGGGTTTTCATTGCCAATTAGTTTCGACACTATAGTAGAAAAGAGCAAAAACACCCTTGAAAGATACAATCAGTATGATTTATTGGGGAGAATCGTTACGAACTGAATGATCTTCTTATTTTTACCAAAGTCAATAAATACTAAAATGAAAAAGATATTCTTATTAACAAGCCTCTGCTTTGTTACACTTCTATCAAATGCTCAGCTTATTGTCAATAATGGCGATGAGGCCTCTGATAATTTTTTCCTGCGAGTTTATGAGGCACAAACCAGACAGATTAACTCAGATGGTTTGGATCCGAGTATTGAGGGAACACCTCTGGTGTATGATGAATACCAAATGGCCGAAGTTTATACAAAGAATGGCGATGTTAAAAACATGCCAATGAATTACAACAGCCATAAGGATGTATTTTACTTCAAACTAAGAGATAGTAATTACGAGCTGGACCCTTCAGAAATGATTGACTTGGTTAAAATAAAAAACCATGTTTATGTGGTTAAGAACTATGAAAAAGACAATCAGAAGACACGAGGCTTTCTTCAATTATTGGTCATGGGCGATTATAGATTAATGGCAAAAAAGGAAACAAAATTCAGACCTGAACAAGCACCAAGAGCATTGGAAACCAAACCAATGCCTGCGAAATACATCACTTTGAAAGACAAATACTTTTTAGAAACTCCGGAAGGTGAGATCATTGAAGTTTCAAATGGAAAGGATGTGATCAAAGTAACAGGCGTGAACAAACTTGCCGGAGAAGCTAAAAACAGGAGAATCTCAATTAAGAAGTCCGAGCATCTTGTTCCCTTAGTTCAACTACTAAATGACATGAATAAGGCCAAGTCTTAATAATTACAGAACGTTAATAATAAGGCCTCGCAAATGCGGGGCTTTTTTCGTTTCGTTGGATTTTATTATCAATTTGATCCAAGAGCATGTCTCAAATTGAGATAGGAGTATTTTAATTAAAAACACAACTACTGTTTCATTTCGCAATTGAATCCTCTCCACTTTAGTAAGAGGCTTGACTGCCAACCGCGTTGCCGTACGGGAATCGAAATAAATCGAGACCTCAACTGATTTCAGCCGTGAAAATGAAATCAGCTCTAACACTTTTTTGAGAACACCATAAATGTCAAAAGCCCCCCATTTTCGTGAGAGGCTTGACCGCCAACCGCGTTGCCGTACGGGAATCGAAATCATTCGAGACCTCGGTTGATTCCGATTGTGATTATTAAATTATCAATGATACTTTTTTGAGAACCCTATAAATGTCAAAAGCCCCCCACTAACGTGAGAGGCTTTGTGACCCGTACGGGAATCGAACCCGTGTTTCAGCCGTGAAAGGGCCGTGTCCTAACCGCTAGACGAACGGGCCGACTGGTCCCATAATTCGCTTCAGGAAGCGGCAAATCTTACCTGATTTTGACATTATGTCTCAACTCGTTTCCGAATTGAGTTGCAAAAGTATATGGTTCATTTGAACTACACAACACCTGACTCAAAAATATTTTAAATATTTATCAAACATTTTTAAAAACACATGATTATCTGTGAGTTAGCATTTCACACTTCTTCCGTACTTTTGTCCTTCATGAAAATGCTAACCACTGTTTTCCTAAGTCTAATTGGGTTTCTTGCCTCCGGCCAAAAAATCCAAAACCCTACTCTGTATCTTCAAAGAGACCTCAAACAAAGGTTCTCTTATCATTCTGAGATTGAGCAATACTGCAATTATATCATTAATAGTCAACCCGGTAGATTCAAAAAAATCCCTTACGGCAGAACTCCGGAGGGACGAAACTTATTTCTGGTTGTCGCCGCTTCTGCAAAGAATCTTCAGAATCTTGAACAGATCAGAAATGAGCATATTAACATCACAGAAAAAAAGGCTCAGAAGGAAGACAAGCTCATCATTTGGCTGAGTTATAATATTCATGGAGATGAAGCCTCAGGTTCTGAAGCCGCTTTAGAATTGCTTTTTCATATTTCGCAAAATCCTATCAGCGATAAACTCGTCGTTTTGATTGACCCAAATCAAAACCCTGACGGAAGAGAACGCTATGTTCAATGGTTTGGTCAAACACAAAACCCCACAATTCAACCGAATGAGTTTGATGCCATTTACAAACAGGCTTGGCCCCATGGCCGTTACAATCATTACCTCAGCGATCTAAACAGAGACTGGCTTTGGCAGGTGCAGCCCGAAAGTAAACAACGCATGGCCCTTTATCAGCAATGGATGCCACATATACACGGAGATTTTCATGAAATGGAGCCTGAGAAAACCTATTTTTTCCCACCATCGGCAGAGCCTGTCCATAAAATTGTCAACAATGACCAAAAGCAGGTCACCTATCAAATCAGCACTTTCTTGAGATCATTATTTGAAAAGAAAAAGTGGCCCTTTTATACTGAGGATGAGTTTGATCTTCTATACCCGTCTTACGCCGATTCATACGCCACTTTCAATGGCTCCATTGGATTAACTTTTGAACAGGGTGGCTCAGATGAGGCAGGTATTTTTTATGTCAATGCCAAAGAAGACACAGTTACTTTAGAAAAAAGGGTTCAAAAGCATTTCGAGGTCAGTAAAACACTTATTGACAAACTCCCCGACATCAGGACTTCTATTTTACATTCTTATGCCGACTACTTTCAGGCAATGAATGTGGATGGTACATATATCATTCGTAACGCCGATAAAGCCAAAACGAAGCCTCTCAGGGACTTTCTTGACAATAATGAGATTATCTATTTCCAGCACCTAACAAGCCGGCAGAAGCTCGCTTACAGCTACCAGATAAGAGATAGCCTTAACATTCAGATTCACCCCGGAGATTTGGTTATACCAGCTGATCAAAAGAGATCGGCAATGCTGAAGGTTTTATTTGAACCATCTACCCAAATGGCCGACCTCAAAACCTACGATATTACAGCGTGGGCGGCACCTTACCTTTTCAGTATAGAGGCTTATGCCGTAGACAATATCTCACCTGAAAACTATACAAAATACCAGAGCCAAGAGTCAATAATCCCACAGGAACAATTTGGCCTTGACTATCATTCCAGTGCCTCTGCAGCATTCTTAATGAGAGCCCTTCAGACCGGTTCTGAAGTGTACAGACTTGATTCATTAAACAAGACTCAAATCTACTTTTCAAAAGGTAAGGCCAGCGATGCTACCTGGAAGTCTCTGTGGGAAGAGCTGCAAAATAGAGAACTACAACCAAAACCGATTGAGAGAAAAGATTGGCGTAGTATTGCCAAACCAGAATATGAAGTCACATTACCTCGAGTAGCCTTGATTTATGGGGAAGATACTCACGCTAATATGCTCGGGGATCTTTTGACTCAATTTGAGCAGGAATGGAAGATACCTTATACGCGACTTAGCCCAACCCGAATCACCAAAGAGATATTAGAGGAATTTGATGTTCTTGTTTTCCCAGATGGGAATTACAGAGATATTAATTTCAATCAAGACAGATTCAAAAGGTGGCTGGCAGATGGAGGGAAACTTGTGCTCATACAGAATGGTATGCAGATCGCCAGAAATCTGGATATCCTTAAGCTGCACCGTAAAAATATTGACCAGATAACTTACTCCAAAAATAAAAACGCCCCGGAAAACCTTCTTCAAGGTGCCCTTTTTCACCTTAACCTTAACGATAATACTCTTTTAGGTAAAGGCTTTAATGCCAAACCGGCTGTTCTTCTAACAGAACTTCCCCTTTTTGAAACTCAGTTAAACTCTAAGCTAACGTCTATTACTACCGATTATAGCGAATACATAAGTGGTTATGTTGGCTCCGTAGCTGCCGAGCATCTTCCAAATAGTTTTATTGCAGGTACTTACCATTTCGGAAAAGGTGGGCTACATCTATTTGCTATAAATCCAGCGTTTAGAGGGATTTTAGAAGATGGTAAACTGCTTTTGGCAAACGCCATTCTCTGGCCTTTGAAGTAATTGTGGCTTAAATTCATTTAATGAATTGTACATTCTTTTTGCATTGCAAATCAATCAAGACTCAAATCTATTCTTTAACGAAGCCTAAATAATACTTTCAAATATTGGGTCAATACTTCAAAAATCATTCAATAAGTGTTTTTGGCCTGGACCTCGACAAGAAGCATTTCTTCTTTATAAGATTGCAGACCTAGTAAAACTCACATTCTTATAGGGTCAAAAAAATGCCCGCCGACGCAAAGCATCGACGGGCACCGGTATATAAAGTTTCAATTATTTACTTATCTCTGGATAGTAATATATCCAACCTTGGCTTTGTCATCAGACTTCAACTTGATGTTGTAGAAGTACGTACCATCCGGAACGTATTCTTCAGCACCGAATCTGATACCTTGGTTAGACTTACCATCCCACTTCATTAGCTCTACAGAGCCGTTATCAACTTCAGGTCTCCAAACCAGATGACCCCATCTGTTGTAAACCTCGAGTAGTTCTACTTCAGCACCCTGAGGTATCTCAAGGTTCCAGTTGTCATTGAGTCCGTCACCGTTAGGAGAGAACCCTTCAGGAATAATCACCGAGCCGATCAATGAACCTAGAGGCAGAGTGACCACAGTTGGGTCAGATAGCTCTACTTTAATTTCTGCACCGTCATTTGAGGTATCAGAAACCGCCGTACCGTTGGCATCGCCATAGGCGATAACATTATTATAATACGGCCCTTCGTTGCCCTCATGGTAAAGTCTTACCGTGTAGAACACAGTATCTGCCTTACCAACTTGAAGCACACAAGTAGAGTCACCCACCAGTAGATCAGATTCTGTATTACCGTTGAAGTCCATATTGACTTTCAATCCACCGTTTGAGTTAGAAACCGGCGTACCGATAATCTCATACGTTAGGGTATCACTGAAGGTCTGATCCAGACTGTCAATCAGCTTCACATCTGTAAGATCTACATTGCCCAGATTACCCACGATTACTCTGTAGGTGATATCATAACTGATATCATCATGTTTCATCGTGTCTACCACGCTAAGTGCTACTCCTATTGACGGGCTAACCGTTAATGAGTCGTCACCAAACTCTACCGGAGTAGGCTCATCGTTATTTCTAGGATCACCGTCATTATCAGGATCAGCATCTATACCATTGGTTGAAGTATCACTTACCTCATCACCGTTAGTATTAGCAGTTGCTGTCGCAATATTGAAGTACTTATCTGTACTGGCTCCCGAGATATCTACCACTACTTTGAAGTTAATGGCAAAGCTCTCACCCACTTTCAATGTACTCAGGCTGTCGATCAACAATCCTTGATCATCACCTCTACCCGTAAAGTTCGGATTAGCGGTTAACGTACCTTCTGTTGTCACTTCGATGGTGTCGCTTACGATTACCGAACCATTACTGAATGTTCTGTCAAGATCATCCATAACCTGAACTCTATCCAGATCTACACCTCCCATGTTAGAGACATAGATTGTATAAGGTACTTCATATTGGCTATTGCCCAGAGCGGTGAAGTCACCTACTTCTTTGGCTACGCCAATCAGACCTTGATCTGTTGGGTTATTGATGACAAACTCAGCAGAGTTATTTGACATTGTGGTGTCTATCTGATCTACAGAGAACAGTTCTGCCTTATTAATGATCTTACCAGCCGCATTAACTTTAGTCAGGTAAGTCATCACCAAGCTATCACCAGCACTCAAGGTATCAGCCATCATTGTGATAATACCGTCTCCGAAGTTACTGTTCTGAGAAGTGCTCACAAATCCAAGACCATCCGGAAGGATATCTCTAATCTGTACTGCAGTTGCTTCATTAGAACCTGCATTTACAGCCGTAACCGTATACACTACTGTATCTCCAACATCTACCATATCAGAAGAGCCCGACTTAAAGACTGCTATGTCAACATAGTCAGTGCTATCCGGCCCAATTCCTGTTTCTCCACAATCTGTGATAGAAACATTAATAGGAGCAGGAGAACTGTAGCATCCTAGAGAGCTACGCTCAAATACATAGTATGTTCCTTCAGTTGCCATACCAATGTTAGTAACCAATGCAGAGTTGATTGAATTACTTACGTGGAATTCAAAGGCACCTCCTGCAGAAGGATCACTCATAAGAGCACCGCTTAAGTCAACCGTTTCAAACGGACAGTTATTTGAAATATCTGCAATGACCGTTGGGGTTTCTACGCTACCGCCTACTGAAACGGTCACCATATTAGAAACCGGACTTTCACAATCTCCCACATTTGATTTACAAATGGCAGTGTAAGTGTAAGTACCAATTTCAGTAGGTTTCACATTTAACACGCCGCCTTCATCACCTGTAGACCATACTAAGGTTCCAGTACAACCTGACCCTGTCAGTGTTGCTGTCTCACCCAGACATATAGCAGTTGTTTTACAGCTAATGAATGGCTTGTTAGGAATACCAACAGCTATTTCAAGAGAATCTGCTGACGGGCTTACACAGCTACCAATACTACAGCTTGCTGTAAACTTGGTACTCTCATCCAGAGTCACTGTAATAGACTCGCCAACCTCTCCATTTGACCAGGTTACCGTACCTACACATCCGTAGGCTTTAAGTACTACAGGCTCTCCAGGACAAACCAGGTCTGCACTACATGCTAGCACTGGTTTCTTAGTCTGACCTACTGTCACAGTCACCGGAGCCGAAAGCTGACTGATGCAATTGTCTCCCTCTTTACAAATGGCCGTGTATTTCGTGGTAGTGAAAGGTCTTACTGTAATGGTATCTGCTACCTGGCCAGATGACCAGATTACAGAACCTGTACAATTAGAAACCGCTAGGGTAATATCTTTCACTTCACAAACTGATGTCTCAGAAGCAGTGATAATTGGCTTCTCAACCTCACACGTTCCACAGCCATTGACCTTACGCTTAATTTCGATTCCTTCAGATGCATCACTAACTCCACAAGAGTTTGTACATGTAGCAGTATATGTTCCTGGTACAGTCACATTTAATGTGGCTCCGGTAGCACCAGTTCCCCATGTTACTGTTCCGTTACAACCACTGGCAGTTAGAACCGAAGTTTCATTCTCACATATTTCATCCGCACTTGCAGTGATCATCGGAGCAGATGGTTTACCACCTGTAGTCACCACGATTGGATCTGAGATCATAGAAGTACCACAGTCGTTTGTACAAGTTGCAGTGTACGTTCCTGCAGTTTTCACATATATGGTATCTCCAGTTTGACCTGTATTCCATGTGATAGTTCCAGAACATACAGTTCCCACAATCATCGCTGAATCAGGAAGACATAGACTTGTCTTGTTGGCCAGAATTTTAGGCTCTGAAGGAGCACCATTCGCTACTATCTGCATAACGTTTGAATCATCAGATTCACCACATGAGTTCACACATTTCACAGTGTAATTACCTGCAGCTACCTGAATCTTCTCACCCGTAGCACCATTACTCCATACATATTCGTAATCACAACCAATACCCAGAAGTGTAGCCTTCTCATCTCCACATACGCTTACTCTATCGGTAGCAATAATTGGTGTATTCGGTCTACCTGTTGATTTGATTTCAATCAGGTTACTTCTTTCACTGTCACCACAACTGTTTACACATACCGCAGAATAGGTACCTGACATGGTAACGGTAAGAGTAGATCCGGTTGCACCGGTACTCCATCTTACTGTTTCACTACAATTCAGAGCAGTAAGTGTTACCATATCGTCACCACACAACTCAAGTTTATCTGCTGAAACAACAGGTGCATCTTCAAGTTGTCCTTCGTCAATTGTTACGCTATTGCTATTGCCTGATGTTCCGCAAGAGTTGCTACACGTTGCAGTGTAGGTTCCTGCTCCTACCTGAATCGTTGAGCCAGTCGCTCCAGTGCTCCAAGTAAGTGTTCCGGCACAATTCGTTGCTGTCAAGGTCGCTTTCTCATCGCCACATACTTCTGTCTTGTTAGAAGTAATTGTTGGTGCTGATGGCGGATTACCCTGACCTATCGTTACGCTATTGCTGTTGCCTGATGTTCCACAAGAGTTGCTACACGTCGCTGTGTAGGTTCCTGCTCCTACCTGAATCGTTGAGCCAGTCGCTCCAGTGCTCCAGGTAATCGTTCCGGCACAGTTCGTTGATGTCAAGGTCGCCTTCTCATCTCCACATACTTCTGTCTTGTTAGAAGTAATCGTCGGTGCTGATGGCGGATTACCCTGACCTATCGTTACGCTATTGCTGTTGCCTGAGGTTCCGCAAGAGTTGCTACACGTTGCCGTGTACGTTCCTGCTCCTACCTGAATCGTTGAGCCTGTCGCTCCAGTGCTCCAGGTAATCGTTCCGGCACAGTTCGTTGCTGTCAAGGTCGCCTTCTCATCGCCACATACTTCTGTCTTGTTAGAAGCAATTGTTGGTGCTGATGGCGGGTTACCCTGACCTATCGTTACACTATTGCTGTTGCCTGACGTTCCACAAGAGTTGCTACACGTTGCCGTGTAGGTTCCCGCTCCTACCTGAATCGTTGAGCCTGTCGCTCCAGTGCTCCAGGTGATTGTTCCGGAACAGTTCGTCGCTGTCAAGGTAGCTTTCTCATCGCCACATACTTCTGTCTTGTTAGAAGTAATTGTTGGTGCTGATGGCGGGTTACCCTGACCTATCGTTACACTATTGCTGTTACCTGAAGTTCCACAAGAGTTGCTACACGTTGCTGTGTAGGTTCCTGCTCCTACCTGAATCGTTGAGCCTGTCGCTCCAGTGCTCCAGGTAAGTGTTCCGGCACAGTTCGTTGCCGTCAAGGTCGCCTTCTCATCGCCACATACTTCTGTCTTGTTAGAAGCAATCGTTGGTGCTGATGGTGGGTTACCCTGACCAATCGTTACGCTATTGCTGTTGCCTGAGGTTCCGCAAGAGTTGCTACACGTTACTGCGTATGTTCCTGCTCCTACCTGAATCGTTGAGCTTGTCGCTCCGGTATTCCAAGTAAGTGTTCCGGCACAGTTCGTTGCCGTCAAGGTCGCCTTCTCATCGCCACATACTTCTGTCTTGTTAGAAGCAATTGTTGGTGCTGATGGCGGGTTACCCTGACCTATCGTTACACTATTGCTGTTGCCTGACGTTCCACAAGAGTTGCTACACGTTGCCGTGTAGGTTCCCGCTCCTACCTGAATCGTTGAGCCTGTCGCTCCAGTGCTCCAGGTGATCGTTCCGGCACAGTTCGTTGCTGTCAAGGTCGCTTTCTCATCACCACATACTTCTGTCTTGTTAGAAGCAATTGTCGGTGCTGATGGTGGGTTACCCTGACCTATGGTTACGCTATTGCTGTTACCTGATGTTCCACAAGAGTTGCTACACGTTGCTGTGTAGGTTCCTGCTCCTACCTGAATCGTTGAGCCTGTTGCTCCAGTGCTCCAGGTAATTGTTCCGGCACAGTTCGTTGCCGTCAGGGTCGCCTTCTCATCTCCACATACTTCTGTCTTGTTTGAAGCAATTGTTGGTGCCGATGGTGGGTTACCCTGACCTATAGTTACGCTATTGCTGTTGCCTGACGTTCCACAAGAGTTGCTACACGTTGCCGTGTACGTTCCTGCTCCTATCTGAATCGTTGAACCTGTTGCTCCAGTACTCCAGGTGATCGTTCCGGCACAGTTCGTCGCTGTCAAGGTCGCCTTCTCATCACCACATACTTCTGTCTTGTTAGAAGCAATTGTCGGTGCTGATGGTGGGTTACCCTGACCTATCGTTACGCTATTGCTGTTACCTGAGATTCCACAAGAGTTGCTACACGTCGCTGTGTACGTTCCTGCTCCTACCTGAATCGTTGAGCCTGTCGCTCCTGTGCTCCAAGTAATCGTTCCGGCACAGTTCGTCGCTGTCAAGGTCGCCTTTTCATCGCCACATACTTCTGTCTTGTTAGAAGCAATTGTTGGTGCCGATGGTGGGTTACCCTGACCTATAGTTACGCTATTGCTGTTGCCTGACGTTCCACAAGAGTTGCTACACGTTGCCGTGTACGTTCCTGCTCCTATCTGAATCGTTGAACCTGTTGCTCCAGTACTCCAAGTAATCGTTCCGGCACAGTTCGTCGCTGTCAAGGTCGCCTTCTCATCACCACATACTTCTGTCTTGTTAGAAGCAATTGTCGGTGCTGATGGTGGGTTACCCTGACCTATGGTTACGCTATTGCTGTTGCCTGATGTTCCACAAGAGTTGCTACACGTTGCCGTGTACGTTCCTGCTCCTACCTGAATCGTTGAGCCTGTCGCTCCAGTGCTCCAGGTGATCGTTCCGGCACAGTTCGTTGCCGTCAAGGTCGCCTTCTCATCGCCACATACTTCTGTCTTGTTAGAAGCTATTGTCGGTGCTGATGGTGGGTTACCTATCGTGATCGTTATCTCATTGCTCTTCGCTGAAGTGCCACATAAGGTCTCACATACTGCACTGTATACGCCTGATGCTGATACCGTGATACTCGCTCCAGTTTCTCCCGTATTCCACTTCACTGTTCCGTTACATCCTGTCGCTGTCAGTACTGCTGTTCCTCCATTACATAGCTCCGTCTTATTCGAAGTGATCGTTGGTACCGTTGGATTTGGTACTTTCTGAATCTCGATGCTATTCGATGAACTACTTTCTCCACAGTTATTGCTACACTTAGCTGTATAGTTACCTGAGGTAGTTACTTCTATGCTCGCTCCAGTCTCTCCTGTGCTCCAGGTGATTGTTCCATCACAGCCCGTTGCTGTCAACGTTGCCTTCTCACCATCACAACAGATCGTCTTATCCGTTGAGATCATCGGTGCTGATGGTGGGTTACCTGTATTGATCGTTACGCTATTGCTGTTGCCTGACGTTCCACAAGAGTTGCTACACGTCGCTGTGTACGTTCCTGCTCCTACCTGAATCGTTGAGCCTGTTGCTCCAGTACTCCAGGTGATCGTTCCGGCACAGTTCGTCGCTGTCAAGGTCGCCTTCTCATCGCCACATACTTCTGTCTTGTTAGAAGCAATTGTTGGTGCTGATGGTGGGTTACCCTGACTTATGGTTACGCTATTGCTGTTGCCTGAGGTTCCACAAGAGTTGCTACACGTTGCCGTGTACGTTCCTGCTCCTACCTGAATCGTTGAGCCTGTTGCTCCAGTGCTCCATGTGATCGTTCCGGCACAGTTCGTTGCTGTCAAGGTCGCCTTCTCATCGCCACATACTTCTGTCTTGTTAGAAGCAATTGTCGGTGCTGATGGCGTGCTGCCTATCGTGATCGTTATCTCATTGCTCTTCGCTGAAGTGCCACATAAGGTCTCACATACTGCACTGTATACACCTGATGCTGATACCGTGATGCTCGCTCCAGTTTCTCCCGTATTCCACTTCACTGTTCCGTTACATCCGGTCGCTGTCAGTACTGCTGTTCCTCCATTACATAGCTCCGTCTTATTCGAAGTGATCGTTGGTACCGTTGGATTTGGTACTTTCTGAATCTCGATGCTATTCGATGAGCTACTTTCTCCACAGTTATTGCTACACTTAGCCGTATAGTTACCTGAGGTAGTTACTTCTATGCTCGCTCCAGTCTCTCCTGTGCTCCAGGTGATTGTTCCATCACAGCCCGTTGCTGTCAACGTTGCCTTCTCACCATCACAACAGATCGTCTTGTCCGTTGAGATCATTGGTGCTGATGGTGGGTTACCTGTATTGATCGTTACGCTATTGCTTTTGCCTGAGGTTCCGCAAGAATTGCTACACGTTGCCGTGTACGTTCCTGCTCCTACCTGAATCGTTGAGCCTGTTGCTCCGGTACTCCAGGTGATCGTTCCGGCACAGTTCGTCGCTGTCAAGGTCGCCTTCTCATCGCCACATACTTCTGTCTTGTTAGAAGCAATTGTTGGTGCTGATGGCGTGCTGCCTATCGTGATCGTTATCTCATTGCTCTTCGCTGAAGTGCCACATAAGGTCTCACATACTGCACTGTATACACCTGATGCTGATACCGTGATGCTCGCTCCAGTTTCTCCCGTATTCCACTTCACTGTTCCGTTACATCCTGTCGCTGTCAGTACTGCTGTTCCTCCATTACATAGCTCCGTCTTATTCGAAGTGATCGTTGGTACCGTTGGATTTGGTACTTTCTGAATCTCGATGCTATTCGATGAGCTACTTTCTCCACAGTTATTGCTACACTTAGCAGTATAGTTACCTGAGGTAGTTACCTCTATGCTCGCTCCAGTCTCTCCTGTGCTCCAAGTGATTGTTCCATCACAGCCCGTTGCTGTCAACGTTGCCTTCTCACCATCACAACAGATCGTCTTGTCCGTTGAGATCATTGGTGCTGATGGTGGGTTGCCAGTATTGATCGTTACGCTATTGCTGTTGCCTGAAGTTCCGCAAGAGTTGCTACACGTTGCCGTGTACGTTCCTGCTCCTACCTGAATCGTTGAGCCTGTCGCTCCAGTGCTCCAGGTGATCGTTCCGGCACAGTTCGTTGCTGTCAAGGTCGCCTTCTCATCGCCACATACTTCTGTCTTGTTAGAAGTAATTGTTGGTGCTGATGGTGTGCTACCTATCGTGATCGTTATCTCATTGCTCTTCGCTGAAGTGCCACACAAGGTCTCACATACTGCACTGTATACGCCTGATGCTGATACCGTGATGCTCGCTCTGGTTGCTCCCGTGCTCCACTTCACTGTTCCATTACATCCGGTCGCTGTCAGTATTGCTGTTCCTCCGTTACATAGCTCCGTCTTATTCGAGGTGATCGTTGGTACCGTTGGATTTGGTACTTTCTGAATCTCGATGCTATTCGACGAACTACTTTCTCCACAGTTATTGCTACACGTAGCCGTATAGTTACCTGAGGCAGTTACCTCTATGCTCGCTCCAGTCTCTCCTGTGCTCCAGGTGATTGTTCCATCACAGCCTGTTGCTGTCAACGTTGCCTTCTCACCATCACAACAGATCGTCTTGTCTGTTGAGATCATCGGTGCTGATGGTGGGTTGCCAGTATTGATCGTTACGCTATTGCTGTTGCCTGAAGTTCCGCAAGAGTTGCTACACGTTGCCGTGTACGTTCCTGCTCCTACCTGAATCGTTGAGCCTGTCGCTCCAGTGCTCCAGGTGATCGTTCCGGCACAGTTCGTTGCTGTCAAGGTCGCCTTCTCATCGCCACATACTTCTGTCTTGTTAGAAGTAATTGTTGGTGCTGATGGTGTGCTACCTATCGTGATCGTTATCTCATTGCTCTTCGCTGAAGTGCCACACAAGGTCTCACATACTGCACTGTATACGCCTGATGCTGATACCGTGATGCTCGCTCCGGTTGCTCCCGTGCTCCACTTCACTGTTCCATTACATCCGGTCGCTGTCAGTATTGCTGTTCCTCCGTTACATAGCTCCGTCTTATTCGAGGTGATCGTTGGTACCGTTGGATTTGGTACTTTCTGAATCTCGATGCTATTCGACGAACTACTTTCTCCACAGTTATTGCTACACGTAGCCGTATAGTTACCTGAGGCAGTTACCTCTATGCTCGCTCCAGTCTCTCCTGTGCTCCAGGTGATTGTTCCATCACAGCCTGTTGCTGTCAACGTTGCCTTCTCACCATCACAACAGATCGTCTTGTCTGTTGAGATCATCGGTGCTGATGGTGGGTTGCCTGTATTGATCGTTATCTCATTGCTCTTCGCTGAAGTGCCACATAAGGTCTCACATACTGCACTGTATACGCCTGATGCTGATACCGTGATGCTCGCTCCGGTTGCTCCCGTGGTCCACTTCACTGTTCCGTTACATCCGGTCGCTGTCAGTATTGCTGTTCCTCCGTTACATAGCTCCGTCTTATTCGAGGTGATCGTTGGTACCGTTGGATTTGGTACTTTCTGAATCTCGATGCTATTCGACGAACTACTTTCTCCACAGTTATTGCTACACGTAGCCGTATAGTTACCTGAGGCAGTTACTTCTATGCTCGCTCCAGTCTCTCCTGTGCTCCAGGTGATTGTTCCATCACAGCCCGTTGCTGTCAACGTTGCCTTCTCACCATCACAACAGATCGTCTTGTCCGTTGAGATCATCGGTGCTGATGGTGGGTTACCTGAAGTCACTTTCACCTCGTTTGACTTTTCTGAATTACCACAAATTGTTTGACAATATGCAGTATAAGTTCCTGGCTCAGTTACTTGAATAATATCTCCTTCCTGTGCATTACTCCACACCACTGTACCATTACAATTTGTTGCTTTTAGCACAGCAAAATCATTAGTACAAAGATCACTACCATCAACCGTAATTACAGGAACTGTAGGAGTAAACCCTGTGTAAATTTCAACAGGCTCTGAAGACTCACTTGTTCCACAAGCATTTGTACATGTCACGGTGTAAGTTCCTGCAACAGAAACCTCAATCGAAGCTGAAGTTTCACCTGTACTCCATTTAATATCACCATTACATTCAGAGGTGGTTAAAGTTGCCGTTTCACCATCACAGCAAATCGTCTTATTCGAAGAAATTACAGGTTTTAATGGCTTATCACCTTCTTTGATTTCAATTGAGTTTGAGCCAGGACTCACGCATTCATCCACAGTACACGTTGCATAGTATGTTCCCTCGGTCGAAACCGTTATTGAAGATCCTGTCATTCCATTGGACCATAAGATTTCACCTCTTGTGCACCCTTCGGCTACCAATTTAACTGTACCAAGAGTACAGATAATTTCAGGACCTTCTATTTTAACTGTAGGTGCAGCTGGTATAGGCTTGACATCTATTGTTGCATAACCTTCTATCGTACAGTTTTGATAAGTAATGGCCAAGGTATATACACCCTCATTACTTTGCTTCGCATTTGGAATACTAATTGTTCTAGTGGCTGAGCTAAAGCCAGCCGGACCAGTCCATAGATAGGTATAACCATCACCATAGTTTGGTCCTATTAGACTTAGCGTCTCACCCTCACATACCTCGTCCTCAATATCACTAAATTCCGGTATCGAAGTAATTTTAACCTCAACGGTAGCAGTAGCAGTACATCCTTTAACATCTGTAATTGTAACAGAATATATTCCTGCATTTACTTCAACTGCATTTGCGATTGAAGGATTTTGCTCAAGTGAAGAGAAACTATTTGGACCAGTCCAAGAATAATTCGTTCCTCCAGTTGCTGTAAAGTTTATTGAGGAGCCTTTACATACCGGAGAATTCACATTCGCATTTCCAACTAAAGGATCTGGTTGACCTACTGTGGCACTCACTGTAGCAGTACATCCTTTAGAATCTGTCACCGTTACAGAGTAAGTTCCTGCCGATAAGTTCTCTAAAGTCTGACTTGTAGCACCAGTATTCCATGAATATGTGTAACCTGGGTTACCTCCTGATGGCGTAACTGTAATACTACCATCTGTTCCAGCATAACAAGTTACATCTATCGTTGAATGATTTACTTTAAGCTGAGTTGGCTCTGTTACTGCAATCGTTGCAGTCGCCATACAGTGTTTAGCATCTGTAACCGTTACTGTATATGTTCCGGCCGAAAGGCCTGAAGCTGTCGCTACAGACTGACCATTTGTCCAGCTGTATACATAGCCTCCGTTTCCGCCGCTTGCTACTGCTGTTGATGTTCCATTGTCATCTCCATAACAATCCAGTACCACATCTGGTGCTGTTACTGTCAATACTGGTGGCTCAGTTACTGCGATCGTTGCAGTCGCCATACAGTGTTTAGCATCCGTAACGGTAACTGTATATGTTCCGGCCGATAAGCCTGTAGCTGTCGCTACAGACTGACCATTTGTCCAGCTGTATACATAGCCTCCGTTTCCGCCGCTTGCTACTGCTGTTGATGTTCCATTGTCATCTCCATAACAATCCAGTACCACATCTGGTGCTGTTACTGTCAATACTGGTGGCTCAGTTACTGCGATCGTTGCAGTCGCCATACAGTGTTTAGCATCCGTAACGGTAACTGTATATGTTCCGGCCGATAAGCCTGTAGCTGTCGCTACAGACTGACCATTTGTCCAGCTGTATACATAGCCTCCGTTTCCGCCGCTTGCTACTGCTGTTGATGTTCCATTGTCATCTCCATAACAATCCAGTACCACATCTGGTGCTGTTACTGTCAATACTGGTGGCTCAGTTACTGCAATCGTCGCAGTCGCCATACAGTGTTTAGCATCCGTTACGGTAACCGTATATGTTCCGGCCGATAAGCCTGTAGCTGTCGCTACAGACTGACCATTTGTCCAGCTGTATACATAGCCTCCGTTTCCGCCGCTTGCTACTGCTGTTGATGTTCCATTGTCATCTCCATAACAATCCAGTACCACATCTGGTGCTGTTACTGTCAATACTGGTGGCTCAGTTACTGCAATCGTCGCAGTCGCCATACAGTGTTTAGCATCCGTTACGGTAACCGTATATGTTCCGGCCGATAAGCCTGAAGCTGTCGCTACAGACTGACCATTTGTCCAGCTGTATACATAGCCTCCGTTTCCACCGGTTGCTACAGCTGTTGATGTTCCATTGTCATCTCCATAACAATCCAGTACTACATCTGGTGCTGTTACTGTTAATACTGGTGGCTCGGTTACTGCAATCGTCGCAGTCGCCATACAGTGTTTAGCATCTGTAACCGTTACTGTATATGTTCCGGCTGATAAGCCTGTAGCTGTCGCTACTGACTGACCATTAGTCCAACTGTATTCATAGCCTCCGTTTCCACCGGTTGCTACTGCTGTTGATGTTCCATTGTCATCGCCATAACAATCCAGTACTACATCTGGAGCTGTCACTGTTAAAAGTGGTGGCTCGTTAACAACTACACTTGCTGTAGCCGTACAACCATTCACATCTGTTACAGTTACACTGTATGTATCAGCAGCTAATCCTGAAATATCCTGTGTTGATGCACCATTACTCCAAGAGTAGCTTATTGGTTCAGTCGCATTGGCAACAGTCAAGTCAATACTTCCATTAGACTCACCGAAACAGTTCACATCTGTTGCGACTAAAGTGGCTGTAGTCGTACATGGAATTACTGGCTCATTATCTTCATCATCCTCTCCGTCATTATCAATCGACTGATCATTTGGATTTGTATCCTCAGTACCAACACGACCATCACCGTCAGGGTCAATACCGCTTTCCGGATCTGAATCTGGATCATACTGATCAGAGGCTGTAATTTCTGCAAGGTTGTCAAATTCAACACCAGCATCTGGATAGAGAACAATAGCTTTGAATGAAAGTAAAGGAATCGCGTCATTCGGAATATTTAAACCAGACCATACAATGGTATCGTTTGAGATTATTCCACCGCCACTTATATCATGAACATTCACATAACCGTTTGGCACGTAATCTTTCACTTGTACACCAGATCCATCATTCGGACCAGCATTTCTAATCTGAATGGTAAAGACTACAGTATCACCAACATTTGGTGTTGGGTCATTTACAGTTTTCACTAAGCTCAGGTCTGCTACTTGTGGTAACACTGGCTCGTCGTCTGCATCATCCTCATCGTCTGGGTCAATTCCAGTATCGTTTGGATTATTGTCTTCTGAACCAATCAGACCATCACCGTCTGTATCTGCATTATTCTCAGGATCACTGTCTGAATCAAACTGATCTACTTCAGTAATCTTAGCTACGTTATTGTACTCTACTCCAGTGCCTGGGGCTAGTACCACCGCGTCAAATGTCAAGGTCTCTGTAGCTCCACTTGCAATGCTGGCTACACTCCAGCTAATCGTGCTGCCTGACTGTACGCCTGCATCACTAATATTGCTGATCGTACCGTAACCATTCGGAAGAGAATCTACCACAACCACATTCGTTGCTGCATCTGGACCGTCATTCTTCACATTGATAGTGAACGTTACCACATCACCTACATTTGGTGTGCCGTCATTCACTAGTTTCACCAGACTCAGGTCTGCTACTTGTGGTAACACCGGCTCGTCGTCTGCATCATCCTCATCGTCTGGGTCAATTCCAGTATCGTTTGGATTATTGTCTTCTGAACCGATCAGACCATCCCCGTCTGTATCTGCATTATTCTCAGGATCACTGTCGGAATCAAACTGATCTACCTCAGTAATCTTAGCGACGTTATTGTACTCTACTCCAGTGCCTGGTGCCAGTACCACTGCGTCAAACGTCAAGGTCTCTGTAGCTCCACTTGCTATGCTGGCTACACTCCAGCTAATCGTGCTGCCTGACTGTACGCCTGCATCACTGATATTGCTGATCGTACCGTAACCATTCGGTAGAGAATCTACAACAACTACATTCGTCGCTGCATCTGGACCGTCATTCTTCACATTGATCGTGAACGTTACCACATCACCTACATTCGGTGTGCCGTCATTCACTAGTTTCACCAGACTCAGGTCTGCTACTTGTGGTAACACCGGCTCGTCGTCTGCATCATCCTCATCGTCTGGGTCAATTCCAGTATCGTTTGGATTATTATCCTCCGAACCGATCAGACCATCACCGTCTGTATCTGCATTATTCTCAGGATCACTGTCAGAATCAAACTGATCTACCTCAGTAATCTTAGCGACGTTATTGTACTCTACTCCAGTGCCTGGTGCCAGTACCACTGCGTCAAACGTCAAGGTCTCTGTAGCTCCACTTGCTATGCTGGCTACACTCCAGCTAATCGTGCTGCCTGACTGTACGCCTGCATCACTGATATTGCTGATCGTACCATAACCATTCGGTAGAGAATCTACAACAACTACATTCGTCGCTGCATCTGGACCGTCATTCTTCACATTGATCGTGAACGTTACCACATCACCTACATTCGGTGTGCCGTCATTCACTAGTTTCACCAGACTCAGGTCTGCTACCTGTGGTAACACCGGCTCGTCGTCTGCATCATCCTCATCGTCTGGGTCAATACCCGTATCGTTTGGATTATTGTCTTCTGAACCGATCAGACCATCGCCGTCTGTATCTGCATTATTCTCAGGATCACTGTCGGAATCAAACTGATCTACCTCAGTAATCTTAGCGACATTATTGTATTCTACTCCAGTGCCTGGGGCCAATACCACTGCGTCAAACGTCAATGTCTCCGTAGCTCCACTTGCTATGCTGGCTACACTCCAGTTAATCGTGCTACCTGACTGTACGCCTGCATCACTGATATTGCTGATCGTGCCATAACCATTCGGTAGAGAATCTACCACAACCACATTCGTTGCTGCATCTGGACCGTCATTCTTCACATTGATCGTGAACGTGACCACATCACCTACATTCGGTGTGCCGTCATTCACTAGTTTCACCAGACTCAGGTCTGCTACTTGTGGTAACACCGGCTCGTCGTCTGCATCATCCTCATCGTCTGGGTCAATTCCAGTATCGTTTGGATTATTGTCTTCTGAACCGATCAGACCATCACCGTCTGTATCTGCATTATTCTCAGGATCACTGTCGGAATCAAACTGATCTACCTCAGAAATCTTAGCGACGTTATTGTACTCTACTCCAGTGCCTGGTGCCAGTACCACTGCGTCAAACGTCATTGTCTCTGTAGCTCCACTTGCAATGCTGGCTACACTCCAGCTAATCGAGCTGCCTGACTGTACGCCTGCATCACTGATATTGCTGATCGTACCGTAACCATTCGGTAGAGAATCTACCACAACTACATTCGTCGCTGCATCTGGACCGTCATTCTTCACATTGATCGTGAACGTTACCACATCACCTACATTCGGGGTGCCGTCATTCACTAGTTTCACCAAGCTCAGGTCTGCTACCTGTGGTAACACCGGCTCGTCGTCTGCATCGTCCTCATCGTCTGGGTCAATTCCAGTATCGTTTGGATTATTGTCTTCTGAACCGATCAGACCATCACCGTCTGTATCTGCATTATTCTCAGGATCACTGTCGGAATCAAACTGATCTACCTCAGTAATCTTAGCGACATTATTGTATTCTACTCCAGTACCTGGGGCTAGTACCACTGCCTCAAACGTCAAGGTCTCTGTAGCTCCACTTGCTATGCTGGCTACACTCCAACTGATCGTGCTGCCTGACTGTACGCCTGCATCACTGATATTGCTGATCGTACCGTAACCATTCGGAAGAGAGTCTACAACAACTACATTCGTCGCTGCATCTGGACCGTCATTCTTCACATTGATCGTGAACGTTACCACATCACCTACATTCGGTGTGCCGTCATTCACTAGTTTCACCAAGCTCAGGTCTGCTACCTGTGGTAACACCGGCTCGTCATCTGCATCGTCCTCATCGTCTGGGTCAATTCCAGTATCGTTTGGATTATTGTCTTCTGAACCGATCAGACCATCACCGTCTGTATCTGCATTATTCTCAGGATCACTGTCGGAATCAAACTGATCTACCTCAGTAATCTTAGCGACATTATTGTATTCTACTCCAGTACCTGGGGCTAGTACCACTGCCTCAAACGTCAAGGTCTCTGTAGCTCCACTTGCTATGCTGGCTACACTCCAACTGATCGTGCTGCCTGACTGTACGCCTGCATCACTGATATTGCTGATCGTACCGTAACCATTCGGAAGAGAGTCTACAACAACTACATTCGTCGCTGCATCTGGACCGTCATTCTTCACATTGATCGTGAACGTTACCACATCACCTACATTCGGTGTGCCGTCATTCACTAGTTTCACCAAGCTCAGGTCTGCTACCTGTGGTAACACCGGCTCGTCATCTGCATCGTCCTCATCGTCTGGGTCAATTCCAGTATCGTTTGGATTATTGTCTTCTGAACCGATCAGACCATCACCGTCTGTATCTGCATTATTCTCAGGATCACTGTCGGAATCAAACTGATCTACCTCAGTAATCTTAGCGACATTATTGTATTCTACTCCAGTACCTGGGGCTAGTACCACTGCGTCAAACGTCAGGGTCTCTGTAGCTCCACTTGCTATGCTGGCTACACTCCAGTTAATCGTGCTGCCTGACTGTACGCCTGCATCACTGATATTGCTGATCGTGCCATAACCATTCGGTAGAGAATCTACCACAACCACATTCGTCGCTGCTTGAGGACCATTATTAAGAACCTCAATACTGAATGTTACAACATCTCCAACATTTGGTCTACCATCATTTACCAATTTGATCAATTCCAAGTCTGCTACCTGAGTAAACCCGGCATCAATTGTAGGATTATGTTCTCCCGAAATTAATACGACAACAGGTGATTTTCCTGTAGTTTCATCAGCATCTGAATCAATAGTATCATCTGTGCCCTCATTTTGAGGAGAAGCCATATAATCTGCTGGAGTAGAGAAAACCACCACATATTCATTCCCTGGCTTGAGATCAACAAATTCGTAGAAACCAAATTCATCTGTAGTTACCGAAGAAACAGGGTTTCCATCTTTGTCAGTTGCCGGATTTCCACTAGCATCCTCAAGTAAAACGATAACATCCTTTATCCCTTCCTCATCAGCATCTTGAATACCATTATTGTTCCAGTCATACCATACATAATCTCCTAGACTAGCTGGCACAAAATACCCAGCATCTAAATCTGGTTCATGCTCACCACTTGTCAGAGTTACTTCATCAGTCTCTCCTGTTGTCTGGTCGGCATCACTGTCGTCTGCTCCTTCATCATCCGCTTCTCCGTTCACATTCTCATCCGTAAGGTCTGCTGTCGCTCCGTCTACGTCTGCTGTTGTAGGGAAAGTCACATAGTAATCGCCCGGCTGAAGACCATCAAACAGGTAGGATCCGTCAGGACCTGTCAAGGTGCTGTCAAGTACTGTTTCTCCTGAACCCGTAGTGCCATGAAGGATGACCTTCACGCCTTCTAGTCCTGGCTCTGTAGCATCCTGAAGTCCATTGCCATTCACATCTACAAAGACTGTATCTCCAAGACTGGCTGGTACATAATAACCTGCATCCAGTCTCTCTTCCTCTTCGCCACTTTCAAGCGTTACTGTTTCTGTTTCTCCAGTCGTTTGATCGGCATCAGAGTCTTCGTTGGTATCTGTTGCGTCAGTGTCTCCGCCAGTGACATCTTCATCTGTCAATTCTCCTGTGGCTCCATCTACATCTGCTGTCGTAGGGAAAGTCACATAGTAATCTCCTGGCTGAAGACCGTCAAACAGGTAGGATCCGTCAGGACCCGTCAAGGTGCTGTCAAGTACTGTTTCTCCTGAACCCGTAGTGCCATGAAGGATGACCTTCACGCCTTCTAGTCCTGGCTCTGTAGCATCCTGAAGTCCATTGCCATTCACATCTACAAAGACTGTATCTCCAAGGCTGGCCGGTACATAGTAACCTGCATCCAAGTCTGGCTCATGCTCACCACTTGTTAATGTGGTAGCATCTGTATCTCCTGTCGCTTGATTAGCATCACTATCATCGGACCCTAAATCATCTGCTTCACCATTTACATTCTCATCTGTCAATTCTCCTGTGTCGCCATCTACATCAGCTGTCGTAGGGAAAGTCACATAGTAATCTCCTGGCTGAAGACCATCAAACAGGTAGGATCCGTCAGGACCTGTCAAGGTGCTGTCAAGAACCGTTTCTCCTGAACCCGTAGTACCATGAAGGATGACCTTCACGCCTTCTAGTCCAGGCTCTGTAGCATCCTGAAGTCCATTGCCATTCACATCTACAAAGACCGTATCTCCTAGGCTGGCTGGTACATAATAACCTGCATCCAAGTCTGGCTCATGCTCACCACTTGTTAATGTGGTAGCATCTGTATCTCCTGTCGCTTGGTTAGCATCACTATCATCGGACCCTAAATCATCTGCTTCACCATTTACATTTTCATCTGTCAGTTCTCCTGTATCTCCATCTACATCAGCTGTCGTAGGGAAAGTCACATAGTAATCTCCAGGCTGTAGACCGTCAAACTCATATGAACCACCAGGACCCGTCAAGGTGCTGTCAA